>JAWKRM010000059.1:0-1636 GCA_041389625.1 Polyangiales bacterium | reverse complement strand
GCGACGCCGAGCGTGGCGCCGCTCGGGCTGGCGGCGCTCTGCGCTTCGTCCGCCGCGCGGTAGAAACGCGCGATTTCGGGCACGATGTCGCGGGGTGCGACCTCATCGCGAACACCGCCCGGCGCCGCATCCCACTGGATGACGGCCCGGTACTCGCCCGGCGTGGTGGGGTCGGCGCCATAGCCGCCAACGCCCGTCGCCAGCCATGCGCCGTCGGCGTTGAAGAGCTCAATGAAGCTCTCGTCGCCGTCGGTCGACGTGCGGATGGCCCACACCCGGTGGCGGCTCACGGTCCATCGGTCGAGACGCGCAACGCCGAGGTCGTTGTCCTCCCAGGCGTGGTGGAGTGCGAAGGCACGTCGAACCCAGGTCGGGCCCGTGTCAGCGGCCACACCACGGTCGATTTCCGTGTCGGACTCCGCCTCAAAGTCGAAGGCCTCGGCGTAGGCCATGGCATCCGCCGCGAGGGCCGAGCCCCAGCCGTCCGCCTTCCCCGACACATCGACGGAGTCGCCGTCGGGCGAGGTGTTGGTCGCGGCGCAAGCCAGGGAAAAAGCGAGGGGAAGGACAGGCCAAGGGCGCATGGGCGCGGTCTAGCGCCGGGCTGCGGAAGCGCGAGGCGGCACATGTGCGGAACCACACCCCCGCCCCAGGGGCGCGCCTACCGGAACTCGAGGACGCTGAGGCCGGAGCCCACGGAGACGTGCTCGGCCTCGTACACGGGGGTCGCATCGCAATCCGCTAGGCGGACGGCGTACTCGCCGCGGGCGAGCTCGAACTGCCGCTCGCTCCGCGGTTCCACGATCTCCTCGAAACCGAGGGCGTCGCGGTCGCGGGCCGGGGGAACGGCGGAACCGTCGCCGTGGCGGCGCAGGTATACGTAGCAGACACGTCGGTCGGACTCGTTCCGAAGACGTAGGGTCCCTCGTGTTGGGCGCGCGGGCGTCGCGACGGCCTTTGCCGCGGTGTCGTCGACCAATCGTGGCGGTGCGCCGCAACCCAGGAACAGGGCGAGCACGCAGCAGGCGGCGGCGCCCAATGGCCAGCGCACGCGCATGGTCGCGCTAGCCGACGACGGGCTCACCGCGCATGCCGCGAACAAACCGCTCGAACAAGTAGCGTGAGTCGTGTGGCCCGGCGGCCGCCTCCGGGTGGTACTGCACGGAGAACGCGCCCGACGCCTTGTGCACGACACCTTCGCAGGTGTCGTCGTTCAAATGAACGTGGGTCATCTCGCATTTGCCCGAGAGCGATGCGACGTCGACCACGAAGCCGTGGTTCTGCGTCGTGACTTCCACGCGCCCGGTGGCCAAGTCCTTGACCGGCTGGTTTAGCCCGCGGTGACCAAAGGGCAGCTTGTACGTCTTGCCGCCCAGGGCGAGGGAGAGGATTTGGTGGCCGAGGCAGATGCCAAAGACCGGCTTCTTGCCGAGCAGCGCGCGCACGGTCGCTGCGGCGTAGTCCGCCGCCGCCGGGTCGCCGGGGCCATTCGAAAGGAAGATGCCGTCCGGGCCCATGGCCAGCGCCTCGTCCGCCGTCGTACGCGCGGGAACCACCGTCACACGGCAGCCCGTGTCGGCGAGGCATCGGAGGATGTTGCGCTTGATGCCAAAGTCGTACGCGACCACGTGGAGGC
>JAWKRM010000058.1:0-1761 GCA_041389625.1 Polyangiales bacterium | reverse complement strand
TCGGACTTGCGGAGGTTTCGCCTGGCGCGGGCACGCGGGTGCGTGTCATGCCATCGAGCGATGGTGTCTGGTGTGAATTGGGTGGTTTCACGGGCGTCGGCGGTCGGTCTCGTTGTCGCGCTCGTTGGTTGCAGCGGTGCGGAAACGCTACCGGGTTCCTTTGAGGCGCGCGACGGCGCGAAGGAGGACTCGGCGGATGGCAAGACCCGCTCCTACGACTGCGATACGCCGAGCTGGAACGACAGCGACTGGCTTGCCGAGAGCGGCTGCTACTACGTCCTCGACGTACGCGAACTCTATCTGAACACCTGGTGCTACGCGGTCGGCAGCTGCACGGCCGGCACACCACCGTCCGGAACCACCATTGAGCAGCAGATTGACCGGCACGATCAACTCGCGTTCCTGACGAGCCTCCAAGGCATCGTCAACCGCGACCGCGCCACTCTGTTTCTCGTGGCCGAGGACAAGCCCGACGCGGAATGGCTGCGGCTGCTCGCCAAAGAGAACATTTGGCTCAACGACATGCATCGCGTCGACGTCGCGAGCGTCGACGACGCGATCACGCTCTTCGCGGATCACCCCGCCCTCAAGGGTTCGGTGCGCTGGAGCGATGCGGAGCCGTTCACCATGAACGTCGCGTTCTCCTTGGCCGGCGCGGATGACCTCGTCGTCGTCCGCGAAGGGAGCGCATTTGCTGACAAGGTGACGGCCCGGTTTCCGGTGCAGGAATCGCTCGGAGGCCGCTTCGCGAGCAAGCGCGCGGGCTACGAATGGCTCATCGACAACTACCTGACCACCGGCAAGCTCGCCCCCGAGCTCGCGCTCTACACGGACGGATGGGTGGTCAATCGCGCGAAGGCCGGGAACTTCCTCTCCCTCGGCTGGGCCCTCATGCCGCGCGACGGCCTCGTGGCAAGGCGCCAGATGTTCATTGGGTACGGCGTCCACCCGAACGGACCGGACCCGTCCCAGCCCTCGGCCCCGAAGGGCGAAGGGCGCACGGTGCTCGGCAAGGCCTTTGCCGCCATTCGCGCCCGCGTGGGACCGAACAAGCTCATCACCGCGGGCGGCTGGCCGTCCGCCGAGTATTCGTTCGACTGCAACGGCGACAACGTGATCAATGGGTCCGACAAGGTCGGCTGCGAGGAATGGGAGTGGACAGAGTTCGCTTCAACCCTGGGCGCCGTTCTCCGAATGGGCGGTCCGGGCGCATACGCGAAGGAAGCGGCGAACGCTTCGTTCTACCAGCACGGTCCCGGCGTGGACGTTCTCGACCAGCCCGCACCGAAGACGCCGTTCGAACTACTCGAGGACGGCGACATCGCCGGCCCCCCTGCCAACTTCTCGTTCGAAGCGGGCGACGCGTCTTGGACGCTCACGGCGACGAACCGCGCCGTCTACAACCAGGCCGCCAACGCGCAGCACGGAAGCCGATTCCTGCAGGCAAACGTTTCCGCCGGAGACGTGGGCAAGGGGTTCTATCAAGACACGACCGCGAATCTCCCCACGGGCTCCCTGGTTCGATTCTCGATTCAGGCACGTGCGACCTCCGCCGGCGCCAACGCGAAGGGGCGGCTCCGCGTGACCGCGGGGGGAAACCAGCTTTGTCTTACGTCGTTCACGCTAAACGATTCGACGTGGCGCGAACTCGACTGCGACTTCGAGGTGAAGTCGGCGGGCCTCGCGAATCCGCGCATCGAGGTGCTGCTGGACACGGCGGGCCCCAACTACGCGTTCGACACCGCGCAGCTGCTCGGAACG
>JAWKRM010000057.1:0-1864 GCA_041389625.1 Polyangiales bacterium | reverse complement strand
AGCGTGAAGAGCTGGGTCGTCTCCAGGAAACGGCGCGCCGCCGGGAGCCCGCCCTCGACCTCGACGCTGATCATGCCGCCGAAGCCCTTCATCTGCTGCTTGGCGAGCGTGTGCTGCGGGTGCGACTCGAGGCCGGGGTAGATGACCTTGGCCACGCCCTTCTGCTCGGTGAGCCAACGCGCGATGTGCAGCGCGCTCTTGCCGTGGCGATCGATGCGGACCGGCAGCGTCTTGATGCCGCGCAGGACCATGAACGAGTCGAAGGGCGGGAGGATGGCGCCGGTCGCGTTCTGCAGGAAACGGAGCTGCGTCGTGAGCTCCTCGTCGCTCGTCGCGATGACGCCGCCGACCACGTCGCTGTGGCCGTTCAGGTACTTCGTCATCGAGTGCAGCACGAGGTCGGCGCCGAGCTCGAGCGGACGCTGAAGGATCGGCGTCGCGAAGGTGTTGTCGACGCCGACCTTCACGCCACGCTTCTTGGCGATCGCCGACACCGCCGGGATGTCGATGATCTTGAGCATCGGGTTGGTCGGCGTCTCGATCCACGCGAGCTTCGTGCGCTCCGTGAACGCCGCCTCGACCGCCGCCAGGTCGGTCATGTCGACCCAGGTCGTCTCGATGCCGAGCGGCCGCATCACCTTGTCGAGAATGCGGAAGGTGCCGCCGTAGACGTCGTCGCACGCGACCACGTGGTCACCGGGACGCAACGTGAGGCAGAGCGTGGTCATGGCCGCGCAGCCGCTGCCGAACGCGATGCCGTGCTGGGCGCCTTCGATGCCCGCGACGCAACGCTCGAGGGTCTGGCGCGTCGGGTTGTTCGTGCGGGCGTACTCGAAGCCCTTGTGAACCCCGGGGCTCTGCTGCGCGAAGGTGCTCGCGAGCACGATCGGCGTCATCACGGCGCCGGTGGTGGGGTCCGGCTCCTGGCCGGCGTGAATGGCGAGCGAGTCGAGGTGCAGGTCGGCGTCGTGCATGGCCGGGCCACGTAGCGCGGCCCGTGCCGCCGACGCAAGCGCGTGCGCTCACGCCTCGCCCACGCGTGCCGAGCCGTCGCCGGGTCAGGCCCAGCCGCAGCATCACCGAGGTCGACACGCCCGACCCGACGGACCGCCGGGTCGCGGCGTCCTCAGAGCACGAATCAGTTGCACTGATTCATGCTCTTCCTTCTTCTCGAGGGGCGGCGCGCCCCTCCCCCGACCGGCCGAGCCGGATCGGGGCCCCCTCCAACCTCCGAGCATCCCGCCGGTGGCACGGATTGAATCCGTGCAAGTGGGGTTTGCTATCAGAGCCGAGGTGCGCGGATGCCGTTCGCCGTCGCGTGCTCGCGCAAGCCTTCCTGTGGACCGCCCGCGAGGCGGGCGAAGTAGAAGGTCAGGAACATTCCCGCGGTGCCCGCGAGGTATCCCAGGAGGAGGCCGAGGGTGAGGTCGTTCACCCTTCGAGCGTCCACGTGACGTCCCGCACGGTCCAGTTTTCGACGCACGGTCGCAAGCGTCCGTGACTCGTACGGTCGCGAGTTCGTTCCGGGTTGCCGTGGAGGATCGGCGTGGAGTCGTTTGCCGCGCCGACGAAGGACAGGCCGAAGCCTATTCGAGGAGGTCGGCGAGCGAGATCCGTGTCGAGGGCCGCGAATACCCGGGACGAACTTGCGACCGGGGTACGAGGGTTCGTCGTTCGCTTGATCCCCCGCCGAGAACGCGGCGAGACTGTGCGCGAATGGAGCTGCAGCGCGGGCAGTCGCTGGCCGGCTACGAGATCGTCAGTCACGTGAAGTCGGGTGGCATGGCGGCGCTTTACCTCGCGCGTCGCCGCGGCGCGGCCGGGTTTCAGCGGCCCGTGGCCATCAAAGTCGTGCACCCGCACC
>JAWKRM010000056.1:0-1890 GCA_041389625.1 Polyangiales bacterium | reverse complement strand
GCGTTGGTCCGCGCGCGCCGAGCACAGCTCACGGAAGCGTTCGAAACCCAAGGTCGAGATGACGCTTGGGCCTGGGAGACGGAACGGCGTGTTCGCGAGGTGCTCGCCGCGCATCCTGATTTGTCGACCTCGTCCGAAGTGCGATGTGCAGAGACGCTCTGCCGCGTGAATTCGCAACACTCCGACCCCTTGTCCACCGATCGGTATACGTTGGAGCTCGTTCATGCGGTGGGGGCGTTCTTGCCTCGTGCTACCGTGTTCCCGTCCGAGGATGCACGCCACAGCGTGGCCTTCTTCGCGCGCGAGGGTTTCGGGCTCGGGTCTTGGCGCTAGCAGGCCGTTGGAAAAAAGGACCGATTCGTTTGGTCCAGTGCTTCGAATCGCGTCCTCGAACCGAGGCTTTCGAATCCGTGATTTCCCGTCGACGGCCGGCTGAGAGCCGGTGGAGGATCGGATGAGGTTCGTACGATCGTTGTGGCTCGTGTGGTTGAGCATCGGCGCGTGTGGAAAGGCACATTCGACGGCGGACGGCGGAGCGCTCGATGCGTCCGAGCGCGCTGACGCGTTCGTCGCCGACGTCGGCGTGCCGGACGGCGCTCCGGACGGTGGCCCCGCCGATGCCGGCCCGGACGTCGGCCTGGACGCGGGCCAGGACGGTGGCCCACCGCCCCTTCGCTGCGGGGGCGAGACGTGCGCCGAAGGAGAACGCTGCTGCTTCGCCACGGGCGCGTGCGTGGGGGAGGGAGCATGCGAAGCCTCCGAAGGGACGTGCGCCAGCAATGCCGACTGCGACGGAGGTCGGGTTTGCGTGCGTGACGACGGGGCGTGCCTAGGCGAAGGGCGCTGCGTGATGCCCGCCATGGGTTGTGCCCCCGCCCCCGCCTGCGGGTGCGATGGGAACACGTACGGTTCGGTCTGCGACGCGATGGCACGTGGGGTTCGGGTCTCCGGTGTCGGACGTGATGGCGCGTGCGGCGTTCCGATCCCACCTCGCGAGGGGATGGGGTGCGCGAACGACGACGATTGCCACGGAAGCGCGTGGTGCGAGGTCCGACACGGGTACTGCGTGGACGAGCACACCGTGGTTCCGTGCGGGACGGACGCCGATTGCGGCGACGGTGCGTCGTGTTGCCCTCGGACCGGAACGTGCGTGGCGGACGATTGCGTCGGCTGTTGTGAGAACGCCCCGGCAGACAGTCTGCATCCCTGCCGGGACGACTCGGACTGCACCTCGCTGGACCCGGCGAGCGCGTTCTGCTGGACGGAGGCGTGTGGGGCCTCGGGGGGCTGCTTCTTCCAGCCCCTGAGCTGCGGCGGAACCTTGGCCCCCGTGTGCGGGTGCGACGGTCGCACCTACTCGAACGCCTGCTGGGCGCGGCGCGACCGGGTCGACGTTCGACGCTCCGGGACGTGCGACGAGAGCCTCTAGTCCACGAGGGCGCACCGACACGATTCGACTCCTGGAGCCGTGAACTAGAAACACGGCTCCAGGAGACTCTGCCCGCGGAGGTGCGGCCGAGGTGGGGTCGCGAATTCCCACGTGGCCAGTCGACTCGCCGCTCCGGAAGGCCCCGCGAGCGGGAGGCGGTGTGACGAACCCGCGTCGAACGCGGCCTGGAAGCGAAGGGCACGGTGAGGATCGGTCGTTCGTGTCGGTGGTCCACGGAGCGGGCGTTTGGTGACGGGCCCGCGTCGCGGGGGGATGGAGCGGCACATTCCGAAGGCGACGAGGGCGAACAGAACGGCCTTCGCCGCGTGGCCCGGCCGTTGCTCTGGTGGCGGGGCCGGGGGTACGCGACGCCGCCCAGGAGACCCGATGATTCGCCGCTTCTCGCCGATTTTCCCGCTCTTCTCGCTCCTCGCAGCGCTCGGCTGCGCTTCGGAGGAGGG
>JAWKRM010000055.1:0-1982 GCA_041389625.1 Polyangiales bacterium | reverse complement strand
GCGGCGATCGACGCGCTGGTGGCCATCGGAGGTGCCGAGGCAGAAGCCGTGGTGCAGAGCGCAGCGGCCGAGAGCAGCCCTCCGCCGCTGCGGGCGGCCGCGAACAGCCGCGAGCGCGTCACGCCGTGCACCCGTTGAGAGGCGCTCGCCCACGAAAAAAGCCCCGCCGAGCGCGGGGCTTTTTCGTGGGCGCCGCAGCGTCACTCGTTCTCGTCGTCGGTCTCTTCTTCTGGAGGAGGCGGCGACTCGGTGTCGCGGCGGCGGCGCACGCGAGGAATCGCCCTCGCCTTCACCTGAGGCTTCACGCCCCCCGCGTCGTTGGGGATGAAACGGACCTCGGTCTTGATCTCGAACGAGAGGCTCGTCAGGGCGCGCTGAAGCTCGCCCGCCACGTCGGTGGCGTCGAGGAAGTCGCGGACCTCGCCGGCCACGGTTCGCACGAGCGCGTTCTTCGTCTCGTCGACCTGCGAGAAGAAGAACCCGACGAGCTCCTTCGGGAGCGGCACGTCGTCGACGACACCACGGACGGCGCGGTCGGCCTTGCTCAACGTGCCGACGCCGGCTTCGACACCTTTCTCGATGGCGCGACGAAGCGTCTCGCGGAGCACCTTCTCGAGGCGACGTCGCCTCTCTTGGCCTTCGCTCGGTTCGTCGTCGGCAGGACCGTCGGGGGCGTCGTCGGCGTCTTGCGTCACCCGCCCTGGGTACGGCGGCGCCTTCGGCGTGTCAACGACCGCGCGGAGAAGGCCGCCCCGAGACGGCCGCGTCCTGCCCGTTTTCCGGCGCGAACGGTGCCCAGGACAAGAAAAA
This sequence comes from Polyangiales bacterium, assembly GCA_041389625.1. Lineage (GTDB taxonomy): Bacteria > Myxococcota_A > Polyangia > Polyangiales > JAWKRM01 > JAWKRM01. The sequence goes on along the minus strand of JAWKRM010000055.1, from coordinate 1,172 downwards.
GCCCACCGGGAGGTGGGCCTTTCGTCACTCTTCGAGCCTTTGCCGCTCGCCGCCCGGTGGGCGGAAGGTCCGCGGGTCGAGCGGGTCCTCACCCTGCTCTTCGCGGCGACGGCGCGCGGCCGGATCCCAGAGCTCGCCCGGACCCGGCGAGGCGTGCCGGTAGAATTCCTCGGGGCTCACGCCGTCGGGAAGCTGGGGGGGCGTTCGCACCGCGTTCGCCGCACCGCCGGCCACACGGCGAACGCGCAGCCGCTCGATCTCGACATCCGTCATCGGGCGGTTGCCATCCGTCTGCGGCACCCGCGCGATGCGCTCGACGATCTCGAGGTCGCGGCAGCGGCCGAAGATGGTGTAACGCGTGTCGGCGTCGAGATCCGGCGTCGCACCGTCCGTGATGAAGAACTGCGCACCGTTCTCGTTTTCGGCCGAGCTCGCCATGCAGAGCAGACCGGCGCGGTCGTGGGTCATCTCCGGGTGCGGCTCGTCCGGGATGCTGTAGCCGGGGTTGCCGCTGCCGTCGGCGTAGAGGTCGCCACCTTGAATCAGGTAGCCCGGGATGACGCGGTGGAAGAGCGTGCCGTCGTAGTAGGGCTCGGCGCGCCGCCACTCGCCGCGACGGGGGTCCCACCAGGCGCGGGTGCCGCGGGCGAGGCCGGTGAAGTTCGCCACCGTGTTGGGCACCTTGTCCGCGAAGAGGTCGCAGAAGATCGTGCCGAGGGTGGTGTCGATCTCGGCCACGAGGCTTCCGTCGGTGGGCAGACCCACCACGGCCTCTTCGAGCGTGAACTCGCCGTTCTCGGGGTCGGGGGTCGTCGGCGTGAGAACCCAACGCTCGCGCTCCTGACGCCGCCGCTCCGCTTGCGCCTCGTGCTGGCGGCGCATCGTGTCGGTCGCTTGGATGACCTCGTAGCCGTCCGGCGTGCGGAGACGCTGCGTCGGGTCGGCGGCGTTCGCGACGGTGCCACCCGCGGCGGAAACGACGTTCGCCTCGGCGGCCTCGTCTTCGTTGCAGCCGCCGCCGCAACCGGCGAGGAAGAGAAGCGCGAGCGCGGAGGCCGCGCGGTGGGGACGGGGAATCTGACGCATGGGGCTCCGGGAGACGCGCGCTCGAACACCCGAGCGCGTGCCGCATTCCGCGACCGGACGAGGTACCACGCTAGCCCGGGCGCGCC
>JAWKRM010000054.1:0-2530 GCA_041389625.1 Polyangiales bacterium | reverse complement strand
CGTCGCGCTCGAGAAGCCGACATCCATGCTCTCGTCGATGGACTGCTGGTTCTTCAGCGGCTTGCGGATGATGACGGGCTTGTCGCCCGACTCGTCCGTCAAGGACCGTTCGTAGAGCATCGTCGGCGTGAAGCTGAAGACCATCGGCTGGTAGGCGATCTCGGGCACCTTGCCGAGGTCGATGACCATCTTGAGCTTCCACTTGCCGTCGGCCTCCATGACCTTCGTCTGCTCGACCTTCACCGTGCCGAGGGCGAACGCGTCGGTCACGAGGGTCGTCGCGGCGAGCGACAAGCCCAAGACGGGGAGCGTTGCGGCGGGCAGCGCGCCCAAGAAGGACGCGACGAGGCCACGCGCCATGGAGCTGTGCGCGGACGTCTTGGCTTGAGTGCGGACGGAGCTGGGCTTGGTCATGACCGCGGAACGCTATCAGAACTCCGCGGGCCGAAGGAGGCTCGGCGCGGACCGTGGTGGCCGCCGGGCGACACGAAGCATCCGCCACTGCGCGAGGGGATTGAGAACGCCGCCGAGCAAGCCTTCAAGCTCCTCGCCTGGCCCGGGCTTGCGCTCCACGCGGGCGAACTGGACGACAAGCTCTCTGGCTACGGGGCGGCGGCCGCGACCGGGCACTCCAGCGACGCGTCGGGCGAAACGGCGGCGCTGCACTCTGGCGAGGTGTGTGACTTAGGATGCCCCCCGATGAAGCTTGAAGCCTTCCTCACCAAGTGGCTCAACAAGGGCGGGGCGGAGCGCGCGAACAAGGACTCGTTCCTTCGTGACTTCTGCGACGTGCTCGGGGTGGAAGGCCCGCCGCCAGCAGGCGGAGACCGCGCCGGCGAGGCCTATGGGTTCGAGCACCCGGTGACGTTCGTCGACGTCGACGGGACCAGGCGGCCTGGCTTCATCGACCTCTACAAGGAGGGCTGTTTCATCCTCGAGGCGAAGCAAGGCGCCATGCGGGGTACGAGCCGGATGGGGACAGCGTGGCGCGACAGCGACCGTTGGGTGCGAGAGATGAACGCTGCGCGCGCGCAGGCACTCTCTTACGCGACGACCTTCGCGAAGCCTCCGCCCTTCTTGATCGTCGTGGACATCGGCCACTGCTTCGACCTCTACGCAAACTTCGAGGGCAACCAGAGCTACACGCCATTCCCTGCTCCCAAACAGGCGCGTATCGCGCTCGGCGATTTGGGCCAGCACCTCGATCTCTTCCGGGCGATCTTCAACACTCCGCATTCGCTCGATCCCTCGAAGCATGCGGCCAAGGTCACCCGGAAGGTTGCCGAAGCGCTCGCCGAGTTGGCCAAACAGCTTGAGGATGCCGGTCACGCAGGCGAGCCCCTGGCGCGCTTTCTCATGCGGTGCTTGTTCACGATGTTCGCCGAAGACGTCGGCCTATTGCCCGATTACCTCTTCACGCGCGCAATCGAGGACCACTGGTTGCCTCACCCGAAGCGCTTCGTCGGGGGCATCGGTGCGCTCTGGCGCGCGATGAACACGGGCGATCACTACGGCCCGCTCGGCAAACTGCTCGAGTTCAACGGTGGGCTGTTCCGAGACGCCGAAGCCATTGAGCTCAATCGTGCGCAACTCGACTTGCTGCACAGCGCCGCGAAGTCGGACTGGTCGCAGGTCGATCCGGCGATCTTCGGAACGCTGCTCGAGCGGGCCTTGGACCCGAAGGAGCGCCACAAGCTCGGCGCGCACTACACGCCGCGCGCGTACGTGGAGCGCCTCGTGAAGCCAACCCTCGAGGAGCCGTTGCGCGAGGAGTGGAACGAGGTTCAGCTGGATGTGCGCCGTCTGCTAAAGGCTGCAGATGACGGGAGGACGGAGAAGCTCGCCCGGGCGCGGAGAGCCGAAGCGATCCGTGCACTCCACGCCTTCCAGAAGCGGCTCGCGACGCTTCGCGTGCTCGACCCGGCGTGCGGCACGGGGAACTTCCTCTACGTCGCGCTCGACGTCCTGAAGCGCATCGAGGGCGAGGTCCTCGTCCAACTGGAGGAGCTCGGTGAGACGCAGCAGGGCCTGGAACTCGAAGGCTTGCGGGTCACACCACAGCAGTTTCTAGGAATCGAGGTCAAGCCGTGGGCCAAGGAGATCGCTGAACTCGTCTTGTGGCTCGGCTACTTGCAGTGGCATTTCCGAACCTACGGCAAGACGGCGATGCCGGAGCCCGTCCTCCGTGACTACAAGAACATCGAGTGCCGCGACGCGGTGCTCGCCTGGGACGGCGAACCCGTCCCGCGCGTGGACGAAAACGGTAGGCCCGTCACGCGCTGGGATGGCGAGTCCACAAAGCCCGATCCCGTCACAGGCAGGCAGGTCCCCGACGAGTCGAAGCGGGTCGCGATTTACGACTACACGAATCCGAGGCCCGCCGAATGGCCCAAGGCCGACTTCATCGTGGGGAATCCGCCGTTCCTAGGCAACAAGCGGATGCGTGCCGCACTCGGAGACGGCTACGTCGAGGCGCTACGTAGCTCGTGGCCACGTGGGGCTTCGGCAGCTTGGCGCCAACATGGGAATG
>JAWKRM010000053.1:0-2547 GCA_041389625.1 Polyangiales bacterium | reverse complement strand
TTCCGTCGACAACGCAGGCACCGCCACCTTCGATGGATTTCGCGTGGCGGCGCCCATCGCGGTGCTTGGATTTGAGCCGGCGCTCACAAGTCCGGGCGCAACGGTGGTGATTCGCGGAACGGGGTTTGCGGCGGACGCGGCGCGAAACCGCGTGTATCTCAATTCGCTGCGGCTGTCGGTCACAAAGGCGTCGCCCACGGAACTCACCGTGTCGCTGCCCGCACGGGCGACCACCGGCGCGGTGCTGGTGGACGTGGTCCGCGGAGGCCGTGCGCAGTCGACCTCCGAGCTCAGGGTCGAGGAACCTCCCGTGATCACAGCCGTGGATCCCGACGGTGCGATTCCGGGGGCATCCATCACGCTCCGCGGCAAGCATTTCGGCGACGACCTGCGCGAGGTACACGTCCGCCTCGGCGAGCAGGAACTCAAGGTTCGAACCGTGGCACCGACGGAGATCGTCGCGGACATCCCACAGGGCGCAGTCTCGGGCGTGCTTGAAGTCCAGGTCGCGACACTCGCACCGGCCCGCGCACTTAGGCCCTTCGAGGTGCGCGTGCCCGTCACCGTGGGCGTGTTCCATCCGACGAGTGGCCCCGCCGGAACGCGCGTCGCGCTTCAGGGCGGTGGGTTCTCGAAGGCGGCGGCGCAAAACCGAGTTGTCCTCGGGTCGACACCGGTTCGCGTGGTGACGGCGAATGCGCAGCAGCTCATCCTCGAGATCCCCGAACGTGCGATGACGGGCGTGCTCAAGGTGGCGGTGCCGGGCGCAGGATCCGCGTCCACCGCACAGCCGTTCGTCGTTACCGTGCCGCCCATCCTCGGCGCATTCGACCCGGTCGAGGGGCCGCCCGGCACGGATGTGACGTTGCGCGGTGCGCACTTCGGGACGAATCCAGCCCTCGTGGAGGTGACACTGAGCGGCACCAAGCTCGAGATCGCGAAGCTCACGGATGGAATCATTGTGGTGCGCGTCCCCGATGCCGCGCAGACGGGGAAGTTCAGCGTCCGCGTTGCGGCGCAGGGGAGTGTGGTTTCCGGAGCTGCCTTCCGGGTGACCGCGCCGCCCGCCGCGGGACTGAACCTCACATCCATCGAGCCCGTCTGTCAGAAGGCTGGCTGCGAGGTGGCGCTCAAGGGAACGGGCTTCGCGGCGAAGGCGGAGAACAACCACGTCTTCTTTGGATCGACGGAGCTCAAGGTCACGTCGGCAACCGCGAACGTGCTCAAGGTGCGGCTTCCGGAACTCCTTGGTAGTGACGTCTTCCGCGTGGCGGTGGACGACGCCGGCGAGGTATCCTCCGCGCCCTTCGAGATCGTGAAATAGCGGGGAACTCGGGCAGATCGCACCGACCACGGCGACCCCTGACGTCGTCGGTGCGCGTCGCGTCGCCGCTGCTATACTCGGCCGCCACTTCCCAAGAACGCCCGGATTTTCCGGCGATGGAGGCGGCAGTGATCGAAGATCGGCTACGCGAGGCGCTCACGTTCGACGACGTCTTGCTCGTGCCCGGATACGCGGATTTCCTCCCGCGCGACACGGACACGCGCACCAAGCTCACGCGGGAGCTCGAGCTCGCCATTCCCATCGTGTCGAGCGCGATGGATACGGTGACCGAGTGGCGTACCGCGGTGACCATGGCGCGGGAGGGCGGCCTCGGCATCCTCCACAAGAACATGACGCCCGAGGCGCAGGCCCTCGAGGTGACCAAGGTCAAGCGCGCGGAAAGTGGCATGGTGGTCGACCCCGTGACGGTGCGCCCCGAGCAGCCGCTTCACGAAGCGCTCGCGGTCATGCGCACGCACAACATCTCCGGCTTGCCGGTGGTGAAGGGGCAAGCGCCCGTCGGCATCCTCACGAGTCGCGATATTCGCTTTGAGCAGAACCTCGACCAGCCCGTCGAGAAGCTCATGACGCGGGAACTCGTGACCGTGAACCCGGGTGTCAGCCAGGCGAAGGCCAAGGAGCTCCTCCATACAAATCGCATCGAGAAGCTCCTCGTGGTCGACGGCGGGAAGCTCGTTGGTCTCATCACCATCAAGGATCTGCTCCAGGCGGAGCGTTACCCCACCGCTATCAAGGACAAGATGGGGCGAATGCGCGTGGGCGCGGCCATCGGCGTGGGCCCGGACCGGGCGGAACGTGCGGCGGCCCTCGCGGACGCGGGCGTGGATGTGATCGTCGTCGACACGGCGCACGGGCATTCCGCGGGCGTGATCGAGGCGGTACGCGCGACCAAAAAGGCGCATCCGGACGTCCAACTTGTCGCGGGCAACGTGGCCACCGCCGCCGCGACGAAGGCCCTCATCGAAGCGGGCGTGGATGCGGTGAAGGTCGGCATCGGGCCCGGCTCCATCTGCACGACGCGCGTCGTGGCGGGCATCGGCGTGCCACAGATCACGGCCATCAGCGATTGCGCCCACGAAGCGAACAAGCACGGCGTTCCCATCATCGCGGACGGCGGCATCAAGTATTCGGGCGACGTCGTGAAGGCCATCGCGGCCGGCGCACACACGGTGATGATCGGCTCGCTCTTCGCCGGTACCGAT
>JAWKRM010000052.1:0-2593 GCA_041389625.1 Polyangiales bacterium | reverse complement strand
GGAGAAGAACCTGTTCCTCGCGGCGGACGTCGGATCCTACAAGGCGAGCGAGTTCAAGAAGCTGCCCGTGGGCGGGTTCGACTCGGAGCTTCGACGCCCCCTCGACGAGTTCCAGTTCCGCACGGCGCTTCACTGGTACTACTGGCGCAACATCGGCGTGCTCACGCTCCTCTACAAGCACGACGTCATCGAAAAGAACCCGGACAACCCCACGGATCCGCGGATCAACCGCGAAATTCACCTCGAAACGCAGTTCCGGTTTTAGAGCCGAAAGGTTTCAAACCAGCCAACGGCGTCGGCGCCACGCACTTCGAGCGTGAGCTCGACGCCGTTCGTTCGTTCCGCGACGGGCCCGCACACACGAGCTCGGCGCTCGATGACGCGGAGGGCGTGCGGACGCACGGGCGGAAGCGCGGCGCCCGCAAACGCCGTGCGGGGGAGATCTTCGACGAGCGTGTGCGCTTCGTTTCCAACGTACTCCACCGCGCGTACACGTTCGGGGTCGGCGTAAACGCGAAGGCCGGCGAGGGTCATGTCCCAAGCTTCGAGGGGGCGATCGAGGTCCGCGGGTGTGCGCACGATGAGCTCCGCGCAGAGGGTGCCGTCGGCGTCGAAGTTGACCACCGCACTGTCCGCGAGCACGCGCGGGTCGACGCCCCGCGCGCCGGCGATACGAGCTTCCGAGCCCGCGGCGGACTCGAGGAACGCGCCCCCAACCGCGGGGTCCGGGCGCCGGGACGGCGACGCACCTACCCCGCCGCAGCCAAGACCGAGCTCGAGCGCGAGCACGAACCACGCAGGCCGCACTGGGACCGGGGGACGTAGGCGCGGGGCACGACCCCGCCGACGGTGACCCGACGCCACGGGCGTCACACCTTCGTGTGCGGCACCACGGAGACGGAGCGGATGCCCGGAATGCGATCGAGGCCCTTCCGTAGGTGTTTGGCCGTACCGACGAGGGCGATCACCAGATCCTTCTGTGGCAGGTGCTTCTGGAGCGCACGGTTCACTTCGGCGTGGGTGAACTTGCCGATGCGGGCGTACTGCTTGTCGTAGTAGCCGAAGGGAAGGCCGTAGATGGCTTCGTCCACGTGGGGCTCGAGGCGCTTCGACGCGGTGTCCACATCGAAGCAGTGGCTGTTGACGAGGTAGTCGCGACCGCGGAGGAACGCTTCCTTGGAAACGCCGTTCTTGTGGAGCTCGTCCACAAGCTCAAGCTCAAGGGCGATGCAGTTCGCCGTGTCGGCGAGGGCCGGTGCCGTGGACATGTACCAGCTGTCGCGCGCGCGGTCGGCACCGAGGTGCGAACTTGCGCCGTAACTCCAGCCGCGCTTTTCGCGGACCTCTTGCGTGAGCACGGAGGTGAAGGTGCCGCCGAAGGCCGTGTTCCCGGCGAGGAGGCGCATGTGGTCGGGGTTTCCGATGCGGACGCCAAGACCGCCCACGAGCACCTGCGCCTGCGTGCGGTTTGGCTTGTCGACGAGGATGATGTGCCGCCCGGCGCGGGGCTTCGCATCGAGGATCTTCGGAAGGCGCACCTTGCGCGCCGAGAACGCGCCAAAGTAGTCGGCCACGAGGCGCTCGGCCTCCTTCGGGCGGATGTCGCCGGCGAAGGCCACAACCATGTCGCTCGCCGAGACGTGGGTCCGGTAGTGCGCAGCGAGGTGCTTCGGCGTGATGCGCTTGAGGGTCGGCGCGGAGCCCGTCACCGGGCGCGCGTACACGTGGTTTCCGAAGAGCGCCTTTCGAAACGCGCGGGCGGCGAGGGTGCGATCGTCGTCCTGCATGCCCACGAGCTCGGCGATGGATTCGTCCTGAGCGCGGCGGAGGTCCTCCGCGCGAAACGCGGGGGCGGAAAGGAGCTCGGCGATGATGCCGACGAAGGCGTCGAGGTTTCGCCGAATGACGACGCCCTGGGCGCGCACATAGCCCGTGGCGATTTGAATGGAGAAGCGGGCACCGAGGCGCGCGATGCGCTCTTCGATCTCCGTCGAGCCCATGCCCTCGGTCCCCATGCGGAGCACACGCCACATGGTGCGCGTGAGCCCCTCGAGGCCCACCGGGTCCGTAACGCTGCCCGTGCGGAAGGCGATCTCGAAGTCGACGATGGGCAGGTCGTGGCTCGATTCCACGTAGAGCTCGAGGCCCGATCGGGCCCGCGAACGGTAGGTCTTGGACTTCATGCGCGGGCGCCCCTCTTCGCGGCGCGGCGCTTTGTGGCACGGGCGCGCGTTGCTTTCGCGGGCCGCTTCGCCTTTGGCAACACCGTCACCACATTGCGGTTCGGTCGGTCGAAGGCGCGCACCACACGAGCCACATCCTTCGACTGAACTCGAAGGAGCTCGGCAAGGCGCGTGAAGGCATGGTTGGGTTTGCCCGTGAGCGTTTCGTAGAATCCAATCTGCTCGGCCTTACCCGCCGCCGTCTCCATGCCACCGAGGAACGAAAGCTCGAGACGGTTCTTCGCACGCTCGAGTTCCTCGCCGGTGACACCTTCCGCCGCCACGCGTTCGAGTTCTTCGTAGAGGGTTGCTTCGAGGTCCTTGGCGCGTTTGCCGGGGCGCGCGTTGAGCGTGATCTCCCAGAGACCCGG
>JAWKRM010000051.1:0-3488 GCA_041389625.1 Polyangiales bacterium | reverse complement strand
GCGTCACGGAACGCCGACTTCTGGCGCTTGAAGTCCCCGGAGTCGTCGTGCTCCCACGTCCACTTCGGCTTCCACTGGCCTTCGACCAACATTCCCGACATCGCGCGTCTCCCCTGGGCCGTCGTCGAAGCTCTCCGTCGCCCGACCCGACGGGCACGCTTCGTCGCCTCGCAGTGCTTCGGGGGAAAAGCGTGCGGGAGCAAGTCGCGCTCGTGGAACGCTACGTTCCGAGCCGGAGCGCGCCACGAAATCTCCACAATTTCGACCCGCGCCCGCCCGGCCTTCGGTCGACCGTGTGCGGATGCGCGTCCGCTCCGTCCTCGTCTCCGCCGGCTTCGCCCTCGCGCTCTTGCTGGCCCGCGCCGCGATCACGGGTCGCCCGGACTTCGTCTTCTTGGTCTGGAACCTCTTCCTCGCGCTGGTGCCGGTCGCGCTCGCCCATCCGGAGCGTGGAGGGATTCCGCGCTGGATCGTGTGGTGGCTCTTCTTTCCGAACGCCGCCTATCTGGTCACCGACTTGGTGCACCTGCGGCCGCGCGCGATGCCGTATTGGTTCGACGTCGGGCTCTTCGCGGCGTTCGCGTGGGCGGGCCTCTCGGCGAGCGCGTGGTCGCTGGCGCGCATGCAGGCGCGGGTGGTCGCGCGGTACCGCGTGCCTTTCGTGGCCGCGGTCGGGTTGAGCGGAGGCTTCGCGATCTGGGTGGGACGATTCCTTCGCCTCAACAGCTGGGACCCCTTCGTCGCGCCGTGGCGAACGCTCGAGCACATCGGTCGGAGCGCGGTCGACCGCCCGGCGCAGGCGTTGGGGGTGACGTTGTTGTTCGGAGGGTTGTTGGTGGTGACGGCGATGCGGGACGGAGGCGACGCATCCCACCGCCACCTGCGTCAGCCCTGACGGACGAATCTGTCACCCGCCCGGCTTGCTCGTGGCGAAGCGACGGTTTCCTCGCTCGGCACGGCCCTTGAGTAGGGGACTGCTCGACCCGCGAGGACGCGGGGGAGATTCCCACCGCGCCGTCGGCGCACTCAAGGAGCAGTCATGGTTCGTCGTTCGATTCTTCTTCTTCTCGCCCTCGCGGGTCTCTCGGCATGCTCGGACTCCACGGAGGAGACGGCCGCGCCGCCGACGGTCGAGAGCGCGCCTCCCACCCCGGCCGCGCCGGCCACCTTCGAGTACACCGAGGAGGTTTCGACCTCGTCGATTCCCGCCTTTCCCGTGAAGGGCATGGCGAGCGGACGCGAGATCGAGATTCGCTCGATCTTCTTCCAGCCGCGCTTCGATCAATGGGGCGTCAGCTTCAGCACCGCGGAGCTCGCCACCCCGACCTCGATTCAGCCCGGCGGCGACTCCGAGACCGTGAACCTCACGGACCTCCCGCAGGAGCTCGGCGTCGGCGTCTTCGAGCACGGCATCGACGAGAGCGGCGGCGGCTACTTCCAGATCAAGCAGCTCGAAGACCCGACGCGCACGACGAGCTGGAACACCCGGCTCGCGTACGTGCTCGAGATCACCAAGTGGGAGGTTCAGCCGTGGACCGCCGAGGGGCGCATGTTCCAAGACGCGGGCCGCGCGTCGGGCCGGGTGGTCGCGGTGTTCCGTGGCCGGGACGGCGGCTTCCAGAACAGCTGGATCGCCGGCACCTTCGAGGACGCGGTCGTGCGTTACATGGGGCGCCCGCGGTGGATTCCGGATCCGGACGCGCCGGCTGAAGCGGCGCAGTGAGGACGAGAAGCCCGCTCCTTGGAGCGGGCTTCGTCGTGTCCGTCCCGTGCCCGTGCCCGTGCCCGAGTGGGTGTCGTGTCGGCGACGGTGTCGGTGGCGGTGGCGGTGTCGGTGTCGGTGACGGTGGCGGTGTCGGTGGCGGTGTCGGTGGCGGTGGCGGTGGCGGTGACCTCGCGCTTCGCGCTCGTCAGTGGAGACAGCTCGCGCTTCGCGCTCGGTTCTTCTTTCGCCGGCTTGGTCGAGGTTGAGAAGTGGGGGTGCTGGCATCCAAGGGGCTGCTTTGGGGGCGGGCTTTCCAGGTCGGGACGGGCTGGCTCATGCGCTCTGGTGCGAGACAGTCGCGCCAGCCTTCGCGAGTGGCTGTCGGACGCGTGCCGGCTGTCACGCCTCTCTCGCGTGGGAGGCTGCATGAGCCAGCCCATCCCGACCTTCCAAGCCCTGAACCTCTCGTACGACCTCATCGCCGCGTTGCCCGGCGTGCTGAAAGCGGTGGCGCGTCACGACCGGCCGCTCGCGGACCAGCTGCGACGTGCCGCTCAATCCGTGGTTCTCAACCTCGCCGAGTCCGGCGGGCACGAAGGCGGCAACCGTCGCCTGCGCTACCAATCGGCTTTCGGCTCCGCGCAAGAGACCAAGGCGGCGCTGCACATCGCGCGGTGCCTCGGCTACGTCGACGCGGAAGACGCGGAGCGCGCGTTCCGACTCGCCGACCGAGTCGCCGGCGCCTGCTGGCGAATGCTTCACAAGCGGTGACGGCCCGAGCCGGCGCCGCCTCGCGCGGCGTCGGCTTCGGCTGCGCCTCGGCCTTCGCGCGAAGCGCGGTGCCGCGAAGCGGCGACTCCGAAGCGCGAAGCGCGGCGTCGCGCAGCGGCGACTCCGAAGCGCGAAGCGCGGCACCGCGCAGCGGCGTCACCGAAGCGCGAAGCGCGGTGCCGCGCAGCGGCGTCACCGTCACCGTCACCGACACCGTCACCGTCACCGACACCGCCACCGCCACCGACACCGACACCGACACCGACACCGACACCGCCTCCGCCTCCGCCTCCGACGAGACGAGACGAGACGAGACGAGCTCGCTACCCCCCCAAGTACCGGTACAACGACCGCACGCTGATCCCCAACGCCGCCGCCGCCGCTTCCCGGTTCCCCTCGTGCCGCTCCAACGCGGCCTTCACGTAGTCCACCACGAAACGATCCCGCGCCTCCGTCAGCGGCAAGAGCATCTCGTTCGGCGGCGTGCTCGGCGTGCGACCGCTCGCGATCTGCAGGTCGTCCGGCGTGATCTCGTCGCCCTCGCAGAGCAACGACGCTCGCCGCATCGCCGCGCGAAGCTCGCGGACGTGGCCCGGCCACGGATGGCGACGAATCAGGCGCTCGGCCGCGGCGCTGAGCCGACGTGCCGGCAAGCCGAGCTCCTTCTCGGCGCGCCGGAGGAAGAGCCCCGCCAAGAGCGCGACGTCGTCGCCGCGCTCTGCGAGCGAGGGAAGCGTCAGCGTGATCTCCTGCAGTCGGAAGAGCAGGTCGCGGCGGAAGCGGCCCGCGGCGACCTCGGCTTCGAGGTCTTTGTGGGTGGCCGCGACGAGCCGAAAGTCGACCGCGCGCGGCTCGGTGTCGCCCACGCGCGGGATGCGGCGTTCTTCGAGCGCGCGTAGCAGCGCCGCCTGCATCGCGAGCGGCATGTCGCCGAGCTCGTCGAGGAAGAGCGTCGAGCCGTGCGCGCGCTCGATCACGCCCATGCGGTCCGCGACCGCGCCCGTGTACGCGC
>JAWKRM010000050.1:0-6099 GCA_041389625.1 Polyangiales bacterium | reverse complement strand
CCGTTCGGGGCGAGGCGTGCGCCGGGGGCGACGAAGGCGTTTGCGCCGTCCCACCCGCCGGGGCCGGCCCTTCGGCCGGTGGCGCTCAGGTCGAGGGTGCCGCTCACGACGATGGGGCCCGAGGCGAGGAGCACGAGGGCGTTCTTGCCTTGGCCGGTGACGGTTTCGTCGTCGGCGATGGTCCACGCGGCGGCGTAGAAGACGCCGAGCTTCGGCGCGCCCGCGCCTTGGCTCACCACGTGGAAGCCGATGCCCGTTTCCTTGTCGAGGCGCTCGCCGGCGGAGCGCAGCGTTTGTGCGCCGAGGAAGACTTCGCCGGTGTCGCTGTCGAGGACGGCCGTGGCGTCGAGGAGGACGGCCTTCGTGCCTTCGGCGTAGAGGAGGTGCCAGTTGTCTTCGCCGACGAAGGAGGGCACGGGCACCTTGGGGCTCGAGCCGTCGGTGCCGGGGGCGTCGGCGGTGGGCGCGTCGCTTGCGCCGTCGGCGCCCGCGTCGTCGGGCGACGAGAAGCGGGTCGACGCCTTGAAGGTGAAGCACGCGGGGAGGCACGCGAGGCAGAGGACGGCGGGGGCGAAGCGGAGCCATGGCGTCGGCGCCGGGCGAGTCTCGAGCGGGCGGTGCGAACTACGCATGCGTCGCCGAAGGTAACGTGCCGATTGCCGCGTGCCCAGCGCGCTTTTGGGGCGTGCGCGGGGGCCGATTCCGCGCGGCTTGGGCGGGCAGGGCGCGGGCGGGCGGGGCTTCAACTTGGGAAGCCGCGGCCCTCTCCGGTAAGATGGCGCGATGGTGACCGATGCGGTTCTCGCGCCCCACACGCGCGTCGGTGACAAGTACGTGATCGAGCAGATGCTCGGCGAGGGCGGCATGGCGCGGGTCTACCTCGCGACCCACGAGTGGACCGAGCGCTCCGTGGCGATCAAGGTGCTCCGGAAGGAGCTCACGGAGCATGACGAGGTGGTCGAGCGGTTTTTCCGCGAGGCGCGGGTGCTTACGAAGCTCCGCCACCCGAACGTGGTGGATGTCATCGACATGGGGCACGACCCGAAGGCGGGGGTCTACCTTGTGATGGAGCACCTCACGGGCGAGACGCTCGAAAGCAAGCTCCGCCGCGACGGGCGCATGCGGGCGAGGGATGTGGTCGGCATCCTCGCGCCGGTGGTCGATGGGCTTCGCTCGGCGCACCACATGGGTGTCACGGACCGCGACCTCAAGCCGGAGAACATCTTCATCACGTCGAGTGTGCGGCGCGCGGTGCTGCCGAAGATCCTCGATTTCGGCATCGCCAAGATGCACGAGGCGAACCGCTCGCTCCGCACGGAGACGGGCGTTGCGCTCGGGACGCCGGCGTACATGTCGCCCGAGCAGGTCACCGCCGTGGGCGACGTGGACCACCGCACGGACATTTGGGCGCTCGGCGTCGTGATCTACGAATGCCTGTCGGGGGTGCTGCCGTTTGACGCGCCGAACCTGACGGCGCTCCTTCATCGGATTTCGACGGTGCAGTACGTGCCGCTCGGCGCGCGGCCCGAGGGCGGCTACGACCCGACGCTCATGGCAATCGTGGATCGCTGCTTGCGGCTGAACCCGTCGCAGCGGTTTCAGTCGATGGGCGAGCTGCTCGGTGCGCTCGCCCAGTCGCCCGCGTGGGATGCGGAGGCGCTCGGGTCGCTCCGGCCGCCATCGGCGCCGGTGATGCTGGGCGAAGAGGAGCCCGAGGATACGGAGGTGCGCGCGCAGGCGGCGGTTCCGGACAGGGCGCTACGGACGGCGCCCGGCGCGCCCACCCTGGTGGATGTGCCGGGTGTCGGCGGTGCGGGTGAAGGCGCGGGTGCGGTTGGCGCGACCGACGGGTTCGAGGGGGCGACGACGGGCGAGCTCCGCGCGGCGCTCACGGGGCGGCGTTCGGGTGCGCGCGTGCTTGGCGTCGCGATTTTGGTGGCGGCGCTCGTGGCGGTGGGCGTCATTCTCATGCGCGGCGGTGCGGGGGAAGCGGCGATGCCGGCGGCGAGCCCGGTTCCGAGTGCGGCTCCGGCCGCGGTGCCGAGCGAAGGCGAAGCGCGCGAACCCGCGGCGGAGCCGGAGCCGAGTGAAGGTTCGACGGTGGGGTCGGCGGCGGGTTTGGGCGCGGATGCGGCGCGCGATCTCGATGCGGGCGTGGACGCGGGCGGCGCGGTGGCGCCGAAGGTCGGCACGCGCGGCCGAACTCATGTAAAATCCCGGCGTGTTTCGAAGCCGCGGGGCCGCAAGACGATTGAAGTACCGCCGGAGCTCTAGGGTTCGGCTCGCGTGGGCGGTGCTCGCGCTGTCGTTCTTCGTGGGCGTGGGGCCGGTCCCACGGGTGGCCGCGCAGCTCGCGCCGACGGACGCGGAACTCGCCGAGGCGCGAAGAGCACTACCGCACGGGCACCGAGCATTTGAAGGCGAGCGAACATGCCGCGGCGCCGAGTCGTTTGAGCGCTCCTTCGCGCTCTACGCGTCGCCGAACACGGCGCTGGCGCGCTCGGCCGCATCCTGACCTCCATGGCCGGAATGCCGAGGCGGTGCGCTACTACACGCGCGCCATCGAGCTCGTGGACGCTCATCCGAAAGCACCCCGAGTACGCGTCCACCCGGCGGCGTGCGCTGGCCGAGCGGAAGGCGCTCGATTCGAGCGTTGCGCGCATCGTGCTCGACGCGGTGGGGTGCCTCCGGGGACGGCGCTCGAGGTGGCGGCCGCGACATTCCGCCGACCGAGTGGAACACGCCTGCGCCCGTGCAACCGGGGACATCGTCGTAGGCGCGTCGGCGCCGGGTACCGCACCTTTGAGCGCGAGATCGGCGTGGGCGCCGGTGACTCGGAGGCGGTGCGCATCGAGCTTGTGGAGGCGGAGGTGCGCGCGGTGCCGCCGGTGACCGAGCGTGCGCCGGTGGTCGCCGTTGCGCCGTCGGATCTCGGCGGAGGAGGAGGGCGGTCGTCGGCGTTCCCCGTCCTCGGGTGGAGCTTCGCGGGCCTCGCCATCGCGGGGCCGCCCTCGACGGTGGTCTTTTTCGTGCTGACGGGCGGCCAGAGTCGACCTACGAAGACGAGGCGGGAAGGCGCTGTGCCTGGACGCGCACGCGAAGGCCCTCAAGAGCACGGGCGACACCTACGCGCTGGTCACCAACATCTCCCCCTCGGCGTCACCATCGGCAGCGCGGCGCTCGCGGCGCTCTTTCTCTTGGTGCTCGACGACGGCGAGGAAGCGCCGAGCGAGACCGGCGGGCGTGGGAACGGCCTCGGCCTGTCGGGCCGCTTCTAGGTCAACCGCCGCGGTTTCGGTCTCGGCTTCGGCAAACAGCCCCGCACCGCTCGGCGTGCTGCGTGCCGAGCGACAGGCAGCGTTCGGGTTCCTGCTCGCGAACTGCTGTTAATAAGGAGCTGCGGAATCGTGGCGAGCACGGCGTTCCTGCCCGGCGCGTAGAGGAGACTGGTACTCCTCCTCGTTGTGGTTCGCCACGAGGATGGCGCAGACGCGGGTTCCGGCCGGGACGGCCGCCGGCGTCTGGAACGCGAGGTAGAAGCCGCCTTCACCCTGCGCGTCGGAAGCCGATGTTGGCGATTTCGCCGCCGGCGAACGACGCGGCCTCCTGGTCGCCGAACTCGAAGTCCATGAAGAGCCTGACGGGCGTTTCGATGGTGGCGAGGTCGTAGGCGGTGAACGATTCGTCGAACGGCGAGGGCGTTCACGAAGACGACGTCGCGTTGCCCGCGGTCGGCGCGTGGAAACGTCACCGAGTTCCAAGAACGCTGGGGTTCGCCGGGGCCGCGAGCGCCGCGACGACGGTGTTGTGCTCACCGGCCACGAGGGTCACGTCGTACGTGGCCGCCTGCTCTTCGCTCGGGTCGGAACCCGCCTGGAAGAAGTGAAGCGTGTACGCGCCGGGGGCGAGGCCGTCGTTCGCGTAGACATCGCCGTACGCGACGTCTTCCGCGAGGGGCGCCGCGTTCTCGGGGATGTCGGAGCCCTGGGGCGAGAGGTAAACGTCGATTTCGATGTTGGCGTACGCGTACGCGTGGACCACGCGCAGCGAGGCGGCCGTGGGGCCCGCGTCGACCGTGGCGTCTTCCGTGCCACCGTCGTTGACATCACCATCGACGTCGACGTTGCCGTCGTTCGTGGAGGCGTCCTGGCCACCGTCGGTGTTGGTCGTATTGGTTTCGTCATCGCAGCCCACGGCGCCAAGGCTCGTGAGCGCTGCGATAAGAAGCATCGTGTTCCAGCGTTGCATGGGTGAATCTACCTTTCGTTCCAAGGGGTGCTCCGTGGGAGCGCGCGCATGAAAGCGAAATCACCGACGAATTGCAACTGGCCGAGACGGATGCGCGGTGCCCTAGAGCTTTACGGTGAGCATGTCCGCCGTGCCGAAGTTCGTGTAGATGCCCTTTGTGAGCTCGTGCAGGTGCTCGTTGTAACGCGTGACGGGCTCGCCCATGCCGAGGTTGTCGACCACGGTGCGGAAGGGGCGCTGGCCCGCGGGGAGCTCCACGAGGTTTCGGAGGGCCTTCGCGACTTCCTGCGGGTCCTGCTGCGGGTTCGACTTGAGCACCGCTTCAAACCCGGTGAGGGCCGCCTCGGGGGCGCCGGCCATGGGGCCGTATTGCTCGTTTCGGGCCTTGTCACTTGGGCGCATGAGGTTGTCGATGAACGTGGTTGGGAAGCCGCCGGGCTCCACGAGGGCCACTTCGACGCCGAAGGACGAGAGTTCGGTGCGGTAGTTCTCCGCCATCGCTTCCACCGCCCACTTGCTCGAGTTGTACGGGCCGTAGAACGGGATGGTGATGCGGCCGAGGCAGCTTGAGACGTGCACAAGCAGGCCGCGCTTTTGGGCGCGGAAGTGCGGGATGGTGGCCCGGTTCATGCGCTGCACGCCGAAGACGTTCACGTCGAAGAGGCGCTTGTAGTCGTCGGGGGTGTAGCTCTCCTGAAGGCCGATGACGCCCACGCCGGCGTTGTTGATGAGCACATCGAGGCCGCCGAGCTTGTCGATGGCCTCCTTCACGCCGCGCTCGACGCTCGCGTCGTTGGTCACGTCGATGTCGACGACGAGCGCGCCGGCCGCGCGCAGTTTCTCTGCGGCCTGTGCGTTGCGGCCCGCGGGGTCGCGCATCGACGCCGCCACCCTGTGGCCGCCCGCGAGCAGCGCCTCCACCGCCAGAACACCAAACCCGCCGCTCGCGCCCGTGATCAGAACCTTGGATGCCATGTCGAAATGCTCCCGTTGTGGAAATGGAATGGGTCCAGCATGGGATTGCCTCGATTCGAGAACAATGCGCTAGATTAGAACTTATGGTTTCCGATTTGAGAACGTTGGACTTCGCGCAGATCAGCAGCTTCGTGGCGGTGGTTCGCGCCGGCGGCGTTTCCGCGGCCGCATCGCAGTTGGGGCTCGCGAAGTCGGCGGTGAGCAAGCACGTGAGTCAGCTCGAGGGCGTGCTGCGGGTGAAGTTACTCGAACGCTCGTCGCGTCGGGTGTCACTCACCCGTGAGGGCGAGCACCTCCTCGTGCGCATCGAGTCGCTCCTGGCTGAGGGCGAGCGGCTCCTTGAGCATGCGCGCGACGAAAACGACCGCCTCGAAGACCTGGTGCGCATCGCGGCGACACCCGAGTTCGGCGGGCTCCTCGCCGAGCGCTTCTTTCCGCTCGTGGTCGAGCGCTACCCGGGGCTCGAGCTTGCAATGGACCCTGCATACGGGTTCGCGGATCTCCAGGACCCTGCCATTGACCTCGCCTTCCGCATCGGCACCGTGCACGACGACCGGTTGGTGGCGCGCGAGCTAGGAGCGTTTCGGCGCGTGCTTGTGGCGAGCCCCGAGTACATGCGCCGCCATCCGACCAGGTCGGTGGAACAACTCTCGGAGCGTGAGTGCCTGATCTTCTCCGCCACCCGTGCGCAGTCGAAGTGGCGCCTCGTACGGGGCCGGAAGGGGGACGAGGTCTCCGTGCCGGTGCGCGGGAAGCTTGCGGCAAAGAGCTTTCGCGTACTTGCGGGCCTCGCGGAGCGCGGGGCGGGTATCGCGTTTGTGCCGGAGTTCGTGGTGACCGAGGCCATTGAGGGCGGCCGCCTCGTCCGGTGTCTTC
>JAWKRM010000049.1:0-7246 GCA_041389625.1 Polyangiales bacterium | reverse complement strand
ATCCATCGCTCTGCGTTTCGAAGACCACCGGTGGCGCGCGCAAGGGATTCGTGACTCAGGCCGGAGCCGTTGTCGCGAACCGTCAGGCGCAGCGCCCTGTCGAGTGCGATCTCCACCTCAACACGATCGGCACGCGCGTGGGTGGCGGCATTCCGAACCCATTCCTGGGCGACGCACAACGTGGCCCGGGCGGTCGCCATGGAGACGGACGTCTCCTTCCGCTCGGCGTGGGCCTCTAGTTCGTACGTCCCAGAAACGACGAGCGCGCGGCATTTCTCGCGCAGCGAGTCGGCGAGCTGACGGAACGTGATCACGTCACCATCGCGCGCCGTGCCCACAACCTCCTCGAGCCCCGCGAGCACCGCACGCGCGCTCTCCGTAAGCTGTGGCGCGTTCTCGGGCGCCCCCCCGGCCTTGCTCGATGTGGCGTGCTCAAGTTCTTCGAGGATTTCCACCACCTCACGCTTCACTTCCTCGGTGAGGCTCCGTTCGATGTTGCGGCGCTCCGCTTCGAGCAGAACCGACTCGAGCTCCGCCGCAACGACGTTGCCCTGCGCTTGAATTCGGATTCGCGTCCGCCCGTCGTACGAAACCAACGTGTAGACGGCGAGCCCGAGTGCCGCCACCGACGATGCGACCAGCGCTCCATCCGAGCTGCCCGTAAACCAGAATGTCGCAATCAACGCGGACCACCCCACGACCAGAATCGTCAGGTAGCGCCAGAACTCGAACGGCTTCGAGTTCGCCCAGAACACGCTATTGATGAGCGGAAGGATCCAGAGCGGCGTGTCGAGGGCCTGCGTTCCGTAGACGCACGCCAACGAATTTGCGAATGCGAGGAAGGACTCCGCGCTCTCCCACGCGCGGAAGGCTGTCGTGTCCCCGCCGAAGCGGCGATATACGATGACGCCGCCGAGCATGAACACAATGCCGGGCATGACGCTCACGAACACGTAGAGCGACGTGAGCTCCCCGAAAAGGTGCTCGGCGTGCGGGATGCTCGGTGCTGCCGCGAACGCAAGAAGCGCAAATGTGGATTGGAGCGCGAACGGCCAACAGTGGCGCGCCTCATCCGCCTCACGTGCTGTCTCGCGCACGAGGCGTGCAAGCTCACGCTCAAGGTCGCTCGGTGGCATCGTGGCGCTCACGGCGGCCGTTCTTACCGAAGTTGGGCGCCGGCGGCCACTTGAAGCTCGCGAGCGCCGCCGGTATGCCTGCGGTCGCCAAACACCCCCCATGACGCCGACCGCCGAACAGGAAGAAATTGCGACGGAGCGCATTGCACAATTGCGTGTGCACCGGCACGCGCCGCTCGCCGTCGCCCTCTGGTTCGGGGTCGCGGGCGTCGCGATCGTGGCAAACCACGCACCAGCGCTCGCGTGGATATTCGGTAACGTACCCGAGGACCTCGCCATGCGGCTCGCGATCACCCTCGCGGGGTCGTTCGCTGTGACAAGCGCGAGCATTCGGTTTCTCGGCGCCAGGGCTCGCGTCTCCCGCGCGCTTCATGTCGTCGACGGGTTCGTGCAGTTCAGCACGCTAGCACTCCTTATCTACATCTCGGGCTCGGCTCGATCGCTCATTTGGCTCGTCCTCATCGGGAAGGCGTACCTCTGGACGCCCCCCTTCCCGCACGAACGCCCCTGGAAGCTCATGCAGCTCGTGTTCGCGCACGGCGCACTCGGCGCGGCGTTTCTCCTCCAAGGACAGTACGGCGACGCGATGTTCGACGGGCTCGCGTTTGCGGCGGCCTACCTCGGCCACGCCATGACCATTCGCATGTCGAATGCCATGTTGCAGTCCCACGTCGAGCACCAACTCCTTGAGCGCCGCCTGCGTGCTGCGCACCGCTCCGCCGAGCGCGATCGCGTGGCGCGTCAACTCCACGACGGTGTCGCCGCGGACATGACGGCGCTCGTTCTCCAGCTCCGCCTTGCGGCGATGCGCGATGACGGTGCGGTACTCGCACGCATTGAGGCGCTCGTTGCCCGAACACAAAGGGCTCTTGGAAGCCTTCGCGCGGTGGTTTGGTCCCTCCGTGGTGGTTCGGACTCACTTCGTGAATTGCTCAAGCTCGTCGAAGCCAAGTGCACGAGCGTGCACGCTGGCCTCCTCTTCAAAAACGATGTGCCGCGCGATGTGGACGCACGCCGCATTTCGTCGAGCGACGCCCTCGCCACCGTGACGGCCGCGGACATGCTGCTTCGGAACGTCCCCACGCCGTCGGCAACTCCGATCACCGTACGCGTTTCCATGGATGGCAACGCGCTCACCCTCGACGTCGTCACCGCGGCGAACCAAAACTCCATTCGGGTTTCCCTCGATCGGGAGCCCCGCGCAGCGGCCCTCGAGGCCCAGGTTTCCTAGGCGTTTTTGGCGCCTTCTGCGCCGGGGGGAACGCCCCTTGAAGCGACTGGCGACCTTGGATATCAACATCGACCATGGGCATTCGGGTCGCACTGCTCGACGACCACGCGCCAACGCGTGAGGCGGTCAGCGCCACACTCAAACGCCACGCGCCCGGCGTCAGCATCGTATTCGAATGCAGCGATGCGGAGTCATTCCAGACCGAATGCGAGTCGCACGACATTGACGTCGCGCTGATCGATCTGGCGCTGCCGGGCATGAGCGGCGGCGAGCTCATTCGCGTGCTTCGCACGACCCATCCCAACATCGCCTGCGTCGCACTCACGGTGTTCGAGGACCAGGCGGCGGTCATCGAAGCGATCGAGGCCGGCGCCCACGGGTACATTCTGAAGGACGTCTCAGGCGAGCAACTCGCACAGGCCGTGGAGGAAGCCGCGTCGGGCGAACACCCGATTTCAAGCCGCGTCGCAGGCTTTCTGCTGACCCGGCTGCAGGGCGGGCCCCGTCCCGAGACCCTCAGCGAACGCGAACTTGAACTCGCGCTCCGCCTCGCCGAGGGCAAGACCTACCGCGAATGCTCCGAAGAAATGGGGATCCAACTCGGGACGATCCAGCACTACGTCAAGCGCCTCTATCGGAAGCTCGCCGTCGACTCACGCCAGAAGGTCAAGGCGTGGGTCCGCCACCACAAGCTCGACTAGCGTTCTCGCCGCGGACCACCGCGTCGAGGGCCGCGCCCACCGCCGCCACCGCCGCTGCTGCCACCACCGAATCCGCCCCCACGGCGCCGCTGCGGGTTCGAAGGCCTTCCCTGGCCACCGCCACGACTTGGCGGCGCCGAAAGCTTCGTGCGCAAGGTCGCCGCATCGCTCGGCACGTACGGGTGATCCAGGACGACCTCGAGCTCCTGCCGAATGATCCGTTCGATGTCGCGAAGATACGCGCGCTCTTCGTGATCGCAGAAGGACCATGCCACGCCCTCCGCACCGGCTCGGCCCGTTCGGCCGATGCGGTGCACGTAGCTCTCCGGTTCGTTCGGCAGGTCGAAGTTGATGACGTGCGAGATGCCGTCCACGTCGATGCCGCGCGCCGCGATGTCCGTGGCGACAAGCGCGCGAAGGCGCCCGGACTTGAAGCCCGCCAGCGCTCGCTCGCGCGCGCCTTGCGATTTGTTTCCGTGAATTGCCGCGGCCGCGACCCCCGCCTTCTCGAGGTACTCCGCCACGCGGTTCGCGCCATGCTTCGTCCGCGAGAACACGATGGCGCGCGTGAGGTTCGGGTTCTTGAAGAGATGAACCAAGAGGGCGCGCTTCTGCGCCTTGTCGACCGGGTAGATGGCCTGCTTGACCGTCTCCGCCGTCGTCGCCACCGGAGTCACCGCGATGCGCACCGGGTCGTTCAGGATCTCGTCGGCGAGGTGCTGAATTTCCTTGGGCATCGTCGCCGAGAACAGAAGGTTCTGCCGTTCGGCGGGGAGGAGCGCGACGATGCGCCGCACGTCGTGAATGAACCCCATGTCGAGCATGCGGTCCGCTTCGTCGAGCACCAGCACGCGAACCCGTGAGAGCTCCACGGCGTGACGCTCGAGCAAATCCTTGAGGCGCCCGGGCGTCGCGACGAGCACGTGCACTCCGTCCCGAAGCGCACGGATCTGTTTGTCGTATCCAACGCCGCCGAACACCACCGTCGAACGCACGTCGAGGTACTGCCCGTAGCCACGAAAATTCTCGTCGATTTGGGCGGCAAGCTCCCGGGTCGGCGCAAGCACGAGCACGGCGGGCAAGCCTCGCTCCGCACGCACGCCGCCCGCGTGGAGGCGCTGCAGGATGGGCAGCGCGAAGGCCGCGGTCTTGCCCGTACCCGTTTGCGCGCAACCGAGGACATCGCGTCGCTCAAGCACGGGCGGGATGCCCTGCACCTGAATCGACGTGGGTGTTTCGTAACCCGAATCGCGGAGTGCCCGGCGAAGGGGGTCAATAAGCTGTTCGAATTCGAAAGACATGGAACGGGGGCCGCCTCATCGCAGAGGACGCCCCACGACGCAAGGGGTTACCGCTACGGGCAGGTCTTGTCTTTGAGCGCAGCGATGCGCTGGAGCGCGTAGACCTTCCCGCGCTGCCGGAACTCTTCGCTGATCGTGGCGCCTTCGATGCGAACCACGTAACGAAGCTTGTTGTCCTCAAACGTGTAGTCACCGGTGACGTCGTACTCGAGCGCGGCGTCGTGCGAGCAGGTGTCGCGGTTGTCTTTTCCGGTGCACGTCACCACGTCCCCGAGGCCGAACTGCGCGGCGTTGTCGTAGCGCCACTTCAGATCGTTCTTGAGCACGGCAAGCGTGAACGTCATCCCCGCGCCGCAAAGGTGCACGCCCTTCTTGATGACACCATTGGCATCCGCCTCCGGATCCTCACCGGTTGGGTCGGTGCGGTACTCCACGTACACGATGCCCTTCTTCGCATCGATCGCCTCGCCGAACGCCGGCGTGGCGAGCGCCCACTTTTTGAACTGATCGGGCGAAACGCACGCGACCAACACCACAGCCAACACCGCGAACAACAAACGATGCTTCACCAGAACCTCCTCGAACGAGCTGGCGGTTCATAGCGCGAAACCCGCAAAAGTCCCGGCGCCCGCGCACGGACGCCCGGCGCACACGTATTGACCCCTCGGGGACGCTCCGTATCCTCGCGGAATGACGAGTCCCACCCCCAAGGACGTCCTCGCTTACTGGTTCGGCGCACTCGACGGCCCGCTCGACTTCCCGAAGGACAAGAACGCGCTTTGGTGGTCGGGTGGCGCGTCCATCGACGCCGAGATTCGCGAGCGGTTTGGTTCGCTCGTCGAGCAGGCGCTCGTGGGCGGCCTCACCGAGTGGGAAGCGGCCCCGAACACCCGACTCGCACTCGTCCTCGTGCTCGATCAGTTCACCCGCAGCATCGGTCGCGGCACGCCCCGCGCCTTCGCCGGCGACGCGCGTGCGCAGAAGCTCGTCCTCGGCGCCATCGAACAAGGTCTCGACGAAGACCTCCGTCCCATCGAACGCGCGTTTCTCTACATGCCACTCATGCACGCGGAAGACCGCACGCTCGCGAAGAAATCCCTCGAAATGTTCGCCGAGGTCTCCCGCGTGGTCGCGAAGGCGGGCGTCGAGGGTTATCCAGACTTCGTCGAGCACGCCATCGGTCACGCGAAAATCGTCGAGCGCTTCGGCCGCTACCCGCACAGGAACCGCATCCTCGGGCGCGACTCGACGCCGGAGGAACAGGCCTACCTCGCCGACGGCGCACCCTCCTTCGGGCAGGGCAAGTAGCGCCGCGCGCCCTCCCGGTTCGGTTCTCGTCTGCGCTCTGGTACCGTCCGCGGCCATGAACCGCGCTCGCTTTCATTTCGCCCTCACGCCGTTCGTCGTGGCGCTCCTCGGCGCCGCGCCGATTGCACTTTTCGGCTGCGACGACGACGCCAATACGACCACCGATTCCGGCACGCACGACGGCGGCACGGACGGCGAGGTGATCACCCACGACGGCGGCGACGAAGACGCGAGCATCACGAAGTACGCGGTCGGCGGCACCGTGACGGGTCTTGAGGGCACCCTCACGCTCACGGCCGGGGACGACGCAGAGCTCACGCTCACCGACAACGGCTCATTCGCGTTCGACGACGCGCTCGCCGACGGAACGAGCTACGAAATCACCATCGGCTCCGCACCCGGCGTCCAAACCTGCACCCTCGAGAACGGCACCGGCACGGTCGACGGCGCGGACGTCACCGACATCGCGGTCGTGTGCGAAGACCTCCTCTTCTTCAGTGCCACCGACGGAATCCTCGGAGTGGAGCTTTGGGTGACCGACGGCACGACCGCGGGCACGCGCTTGGTCGCGGACATCGTCGAGGGGAGCGGGGATTCCTACCCGTACCAATTCAAGAACGTGGGCGGCTACGTCTACTTCAGCGCGGAAGACGCAACCCACGACCGTGAACTCTGGCGAACGGACGGCACCGAGGCTGGCACAACGCGGGTCGCAGACCTTCGCGCGAACGGCTCGTCCTATCCGGACGGGATGGTGGCGGTCGGTGACAAGCTCGTTGTCCGCGCGTACCTGAACGACTCCCAGGTGAGCCTCTTTGTGTACGACGGGACGAACGCGCCAATCGTTCTCAACGAGGGCCTCGCCGTGGGCGGCCCGCCCGTCGCTATGAACGGGCGCGTCTACTTCGCCGCCGACGATGGTCAGGGGGCCGGCATGGAGCTTTGGTCGACGGACGGGACCGTCTCGGGCACCGGGCTCGTCAAGGACATCCGCGACGGCGCACCGAGCTCGGGCCCCGACGGACTTGCGGTCCTCGGGAACTCGCTCGTGTTCTCCTGTGACGCGGGCGAAGGACGCGAGCTCTGCATCACGGACGGCACGGAGAACGGAACCCACGTGGTGAAGGACATCCGCGCGGGGTCGGCGGGCAGCAATCCGACGTACCTCGTCCCCATCGCAGCCGGGGTCGTCGTGTTCTTCGCGAACGATGGATCCGGAACCCACGTGTGGCGCAGCGATGGCACGGAAAACGGCACATACGAGATCACGAACTTCTCGCTCGGCAACTACGGGCAAGCGCGCGCCGCGTGGGGCCTCGCGTTCTTCGCTCTCCAGGAACCAACGTACGGCAACGAGCTGTGGGTGACCGACGGTACCGTAATCGGGACCCACGTCCTCGACGTGCGCACCGGCTCGAGCGGTTCCAATCCGGCCGTCTTTGAAACCACCGGCGACCTTCTCTGCTTCCGGGCGAACGATGGCACCCATGGATACGAACCCTGGTGCACCGACGGCACCCAACTCGGCACGGCCCTCGTCAAGGACATCAACGCAAGCGGCGATGGCAC
>JAWKRM010000048.1:0-7567 GCA_041389625.1 Polyangiales bacterium | reverse complement strand
CGAGCTCGGCTGGGAGGACGCGCCGTGAGTTCCGCACGTAGGGCTCGAAACGTTGTCGCGGCGGCGGCCGTGGCCGCATACGCCATCGTCGCCGCGCCCGGCACCTCGCTCGCCGAACCGGACACGCTCGCCATCGTCGGCGCGGAAGTCCGCGTGGGCGACGGAACCGTCGTCGAGAACGGCACCGTCATCGTTCGCGACGGACGCATCGTCTCGGTCACCAAGGGCGGCGACGCCCCGACCGGCGCCACCGTCATCGACGGCAAGGGCAAGGTGCTTACGCCAGGTTTCGTGGCCGTGGGCAACGAGGTGGGGCTCATCGAAATCGAACTCGAGCCGACCACCGACGATGCGGCGCCACAGGACGACGATGGGATTCACCCCGCGTTTGGCGCGGTGGATGGGTACAACCCCGACTCTTCGCTCATTCCGATCACGCGTCTTGCCGGTGTGACCTCCGTGGTCCCCGCGCCGGGCGTCGGGCTCGTCTCCGGCACGAGTGCATGGTTCGACCTGCGTCCCGGCACGCCGGCGGAGGTGACGGTCAAGCCCCTCGCGGCCGTCCACGCGAACCTATCCACGGGCGCGGTCGATCGGTTTGGCGGTGGCGCGCGACCCGAGGCGTTCGCACGCCTACGGCAGCTCCTCGACGACGCACGACTCTACCGAACGGCCAAGGCCGCATACGACAAGCGGGCCATGCGCGAGACGCGCGCGACCCAGGCGGACCTCGAGCGTCTCGGAGAAGTCCTCGCGGGCAAACTGCCGCTCGTCGTTTGGGTGTCGCGTTCGGCGGATATCCTCCGCGTCCTCGACGTTGCGAAGGCGTACCGCGTGCGCCTCGTCCTCGCCGGCGTCGAGGAAGGCTGGAAAGTGGCGAGCGCCATCGCCGCGGCGGAGGTTCCGGTCCTCGTCCGGCCCCTCACAAACCTGCCGGAGCAGTTCGACCGCCTCCAAAGCCGCTACGACAATGCCGCGCTTCTTCAGAAGGCCGGCGTCACGGTGATTCCCGTCGCCATGGGTCCGCACGATGCGCGACAGCTCCGTGAACAGGTGGGGAACGCCATCGCGTGGGGCCTTGATCCGGCGCACGCGCTTCGGGGCATCACCCTCGAACCCGCGCGGCTCTTCGGGCTGGACAGCGACTACGGGACGGTCGCCAAGGGGAAGGTCGCAAACCTTGCTCTCTGGACTGGCGACCCCTTCGACCTGCGCACGTGGGCCACGAACGTGATCATTCAGGGGCGCGCCATGCCGATGCGCTCACGCCAGACCGCCCTCTTCGAACGCTACAAGGTGCTGAGGCCCGGCGAAGAGGGGCGGGGCATGCCGCGCTGGTAGCGCGTCACCAACGCGGTTGCGTACCGATGTCGGTGACCGCGTAGCCGGCCGCCTTGAGAATCCCGCTCGCGGCGGCACTCCTGGCACCGCTGCGGCAATAGACCACCACGTGCCTTGTTGGGTCGCCGAGTTCGGAGACTCGCTGGGCGAGCTCCTGCACGGGGATGTTGATGGCACCATGCGCGTGTCCGGAGGCGAACTCTTCGCGTGTGCGCACGTCGAGGAGCGTCGCGCCGCCCGCCACAAGTTCGCGGGCCTGTTGCTTGTTCGAATCCTTGGCACCGAATGAAAACCACATGTTCGTTTCTCCCTGTTTCCGTCCAGCGGGCCCACCGGGGGAGGGGACCGGCCTTCCAAGGTGAGAGCCAACGGACCGCCGAAAGGATTCGCCCATTGCGTGCCGGGCGATTCGTGGCCATTTTCCCGCCGTGAATTCCGAGGAACTCCCCATTCACGCGGCGCAGGCCGGCGATGCGACGGCCCTCGAGTCGGTTCTCGCCGCGGTCGCCCCGCAAATCCGGCGCTTCGGGGTGCGGCTATGCGGAAACAGCGCCGACGCCGACGACGTGCTCCAGGACACGTTGCTCCGGCGCCACCCAGCTTCCAAGCTTCGAAGGGCGCTCCTCGCTGTCGAGCTGGGTGTTCACGATCACGCGCACGGCATGCTCCCGAGGCCGTCGCGGACTCAAGAACAAGCCGGGCGTTCCCATGGACGACGTGCGCGGCATGGTGGACGAAGCGCCGACCCCCGAGGCGTAACGGCGGGAGCCGAAACTCCGCGCGCACCTGACGCGCGCCTTCGACGGCTTGGCCGAGGAACAGACGCGAAGTCCTGCTACCGCGCGACATGGAAGACTTGAGCGCCGCGGAAACGGCCGAGGTCCTCGGAATCTCGGTAGCCGCGGTCAAGAGCCGCCTTCATCGCGCAAGGGCGGCCCTCGGGACGCCGCGGGCGCGCCCCCCGGGAGCCCGGCGCAGGCGCCATCGTGCCCCGACGTGGCGCTTCGGTCGCGTCAGCTCGAGGGCGACCTGAGCGCCACGGATTGCGCCGGCATGAGGCACACGTGGCCCACTGCCCGGGCTGCAGCGCCGCCTGCGACGCTCAAGGACGCCCTGGGCGCCTGCCGCGCGTTCTGGACCTCGACGTACCCAGCGTCGGTCCAGGACCGGGTCAAGGCCGCCGTGGAGCTCTGGTCGCGCGAGCGGGCTCCGGGCCACGGGCGGTAGGGCCGTTTCCCCGCGGGCCGAGCCCGTGCCGAACCGCGCGAACCCTTTGCCACCGGCTCCTACCTTCCGAAACAAGGGCGTGTATCCAGGAATCTTCGACCCCGCCACCTATACGCTCACGTACGTCGTCTTCGATCCCGCGTCCCGGGATGTGGTGATCATCGACCCGGTCCTCGACTACGACCCCCTCGGGTCGAAGACGCCCACCGGAGTCCATCGACCGTGTTTCGCGCTTCATCCGAACGAACGAGCTCCGGGTCCACTACATCCTCGAGACCCACGCCCACGCGGACCACCTTTCCGGCTCCCAGCTGCTCAAGCGGCGTTTCGGTTCGAAGATCGCCATCGGCGACCGCATCCGCGAAGTTCAGGAAACCTTCAAGGCGGTGTTCGACCTCGACGAGGCGTTCCCGACGGACGGCAGTCAGTTCGATGTGCTGCTCAAGGACGGCGAACGGGTCAAGGCCGGCACGCTCGACATCGGCGTGATCGCAACGCCCGGGCATACGCCCGCGTGTGTGACCTACCAGGTCGATGACGCGGTCTTCACCGGCGACGCGCTCTTCATGGAAGACTACGGCGTGGGGCGCTGTGACTTCCCGCGCGGAAGCGCC
Organism: Polyangiales bacterium; assembly: GCA_041389625.1. Classification (GTDB taxonomy): domain Bacteria; phylum Myxococcota_A; class Polyangia; order Polyangiales; family JAWKRM01; genus JAWKRM01. Next base: position 4,385 of record JAWKRM010000048.1, on the reverse strand, counting down.
GAAGCGCTCTACGCATCGGTGCACGAGAAGCTCTATCACCTCCCGGACGCCACGCGCGTGTTCGTGGGGCACGACTACCAGCCAAACGGCCGGCCGGTTCGCTTTGAGACGACCATCGGCGCTTCGAAGCAGGCGAATCTCCAGCTCCGCGAACACACGTCCGAAGAGGAGTTCATCACCGCCCGGAACGCGCGCGACAAGACGCTCGCGGCTCCCCGCCTGCTCTTTCAGAGCGTGCAGGTGAACATCGACGCCGGGCGCCTGCCACCCGAGCGGTCAAATGGACGTCGCTACTTTGCGCTGCCGGTCAATCCGTTCTCGCCCACGGACGAGGCCGGTGACCGCGAACGACGGCCTCAGCCGCCGTCGACGCCGGCGTCCGAATCACCAGCGTCCGAGTCGCCGGCGTCGTAGTCGGGGCGCGTGCCCACGTCGCCGCGAACGGCCGAAATCGCGTCGAAGGTGAGCGCGGCGGAGACCGCGGTGCACTTCTTGTCCGCACCCGGGTTCATGTCGGCGAACTTGTTGAGAACGGGGCGAAGGATGGCGCCCAGGCTCGCGTACGCCTCGATGGATTCCACGCTGTCGATGAGTTCCTCGACGTCGATGAAGCCGCCGATGAGGCCGCCCTTGAGGCTGTCGCCGTCAAACTTCGCGTCGAAACGACCGCCACGGATCACGAAATCGATGGTCGCACTGCCAACGGGAAGCGAAAGCGGGATGTCCGCTCCACCCGCAATGAGCCGGCCGTTCTCGATGGCACCACCGACACGCACCATGGCCATGCCATCGGTGAACGAAGTGTCGCGGATGTCGAAGGTCTGACCGGCGACGAGTTCGCCGTCCTTGAGCTCCGGCGGACCACCGTTCGGCACGTAGCCGAGGTAGATTTCCACCGCGACGCAGTCGTCGTTGGTCGTGCTCGTGATGGTCTTGTCGTCGAGACCGTCGATGGAGACCAACACGATGAGGTCGCCTTCACCGATGTTCTTCTTGATCTCGCCGCTGAGGTTCAGAACTTCGCCGACCTCTTGATCGAGGCGCGAGAACTGGTTGTCGATGCCGGTCGTGCCCTCGGCGGAGGTGTAGTCGCCGCAGTTGCTGACCTGGTTTCCGTTTTCGTCCTCGCTCGTCGTGCATTCGCACGTCTGCTTGGCCGTGCCATCGAGGTTGAAGCCCTCGAGGTTGCCGTCCTTGTCCTCTTTGATCGTGTCGAGGGCACTGATCACGAGGAAGCGTGAATTCGAGCCCGTGGCGTCGTCGGGATCACAAAGGCCGAGGTCGTTCGGCTTCTTGGTGGACGACGAATCGTCACAACCGGCGAGGGCGCCCGCGAGGGCAAGGAAAAGGCACGCAATGGAACGGGTCTTCATGCAGCAAGCTCCAGGAAAAGAGGCCCGGGTGGGCTAGCCCGCACCCCGCATCGGCGCAAGCCGCGCCGCGTTACGAACCCGTGAGATCTGCGGGCCGGCGCCGAACCGTCCGTTACGACGCGTCGCCCGGCTCCTGCCGGAGCACCTCGTCAAAGAGGGTCTCGTCGGTTTCGCCGTCCACGAACGTCACGCGGATCGTGTCCGCCTCGGGATCGAGCTCGAGGTACGTCGCGACCTGCCTGCGCCCGTGCCAGAAGATGAACTGGTTACAGGGGAACACCGTTTCAACATCGATGAGGTCCGAGTTGAGGAGCGCCGAAAGCGGGTTCAACGCGCTCGCGCCCGGGCCCACGGTGATTTCCCACATTTTCGCGTAGGGATGTCCCTCGGGTTCAACGCGACCCACGAAGCCCATGTGGATGTCACCCGCAAGGAACCACACGTTGGGGATGTCGTTGTCGACGATGAAGTCGAGGATCTCTTTTCGCTGGTTCGGGTAGCCCTCCCAACGGTCGTCGTAGGCGAATCGCGCATCCCAGCCGCCGCTCTCCGGAAGGTTCGTCATGTTCACCGACGACATTACGAGCTTGAAGTGCGCCGTGGACTCCATGAGTCGCGACTTGAGGAATGCGAGCTGCTCGGGCGAGATGAACTTCGCATCGTCCGTCTCCGCCGTCTCCTGGTCACGCTCGCTTCGCAAGTCGAGCACGATGACTTCCACCGTGTCCCCCCACTGATAGCTGCCCCAAATGGGATCCGACGTCGAACGTGTCGTCGCCATGAAGTCGTCGAAGGCTTGGCGCGCCCGCGCGACCCGTACCTCGGGCGTCATGTTCATGGGGTCGTTCCAGTTGTCGCCCACCTCGTGGTCGTCCCACGTGGCGTAAAACCCGGTGGACGGGAGCAGGTCACGGTAGCCCTGCTGCTCGAAGGTGTGCGTCCAACTCGCGCGGAAATCGGCGAGGCTGCTCGCGCCGTCGTTGTAGCTGACATCGCCGAGGTGAACCGTGAAGTCCAGGTTCTCGGCGCCCATCATGCTGAGGGCCGGGTAGGGCTCGAGGAACGGCCGATCGTCGAGCGATTCCGAACCCACGCAGGTGGTCGCGCCGATGCGAAGCGTGCGCTTCTCGCCGGGTGCCAGTGCGGTGCGAACGCGCCCGATGGGTGACCGCCCGACGAGGGCGTCGTCCGCCGTCGTGAAGAACGCGTAGTGGTAGACCGTGTTCGGCGCGAGGTTGTCGACGAGCTGTTTCGCGAATCCGCCGTCCGCGGGCGATACCACGATGCGCGTGACCTCCAGGATGTCCCCGGCGGAGGTCGCCTCACGCCAGACGAGGAGCGTGGGGTCGTCGCCACCGACGACCTTGGTCCACGCGACGAAGGACTCGGGTTTCATTTCGCCCGACTGGACTTCGAGGGGGAAGACGACCGCGTCGAGGGGGATGCTCGACGGCGTGAGCATGACCTCCGAGGCGCCGTCCTCGGGCGATGCGTTCACGTCCGTCGGCGAGTGCCCGTCGAGGGGCGTTTGGAACGGGTGGGTGCACATGCGCGCCGCGCCGTCCGAGGCGTCAACATTGCCGCCGTCCGAGCCCTGCGGTTTGGGTTTGTCGTCACCTCCGCAGCCAGCGAAGGCAAGGAGTGCGACGAGGGCGAACCACCGAGGGGAGAGGCGCGGGAACATGGCGGCGCGTGTTATGACACGACCATGGAGGAGCGGACACCGCCGCCTAGCGATGGCACCGAATCGCCACGGATCCTGCGCGCCCGCGCGGAAAAATTCGGTGCGCTCCTCGCCACCGAATCGCCCACCGCCGTGATCGCCGTCGATCGAACACTCGCCGCGCGGCTCGGCGTGGACGGCGGCGCGCTCTGGAACGACGCCGATGGGAGCGTCGACGTTCGCATGTACGAAGGCCCCGTGGAGGTACATCTCGCGGTGACTGCCCACTGCCCGGCGGGCTGCCCCGGCTGCTACGTGGACGCGACGCTCGGCGGTGAGCATGTCGCGCTCGATGTCCTCCGCGGTCGACTCGACGACATCCGCGCACTCGGCGCGTTCCGCGTGGCGCTGGGCGGCGGCGAGGCGATGCTGCATCCCGACCTCGGCGCAGTCCTTGCCCACGGTCGCGCGCTCGGCCTCGAGATGAGCGTCACCACCAGCGGGCTTGGCCTGACGGCGGCCCGGGCCGCGATGCTTGACGGCGCCTCGCAAGTCAACGTGAGCCACGACGGACTCGGGCCGGACTACGAGACCGTCCGCGGCTACGACGGGTCGGGTGTTGCCGAGCGCTCCATTCGAATGCTCGTGGCGGCCGGCGTGCGCGTCGGCGTGAACACGGTGCTCACGCGCTCAAACTTTGCCGGCGTACCGGAACTCGCCGCGCGCATCCGAGACCTCGGCGCGGGCGAGCTCCAACTCCTCCGCTACAAGCCCGGCGGTCGCGCGAACCTCGACTACCTGGCGCGGCGGCTCACGCCCGATCAGGTGCGCGCCGTCCCCGCGTTGCTCCGCGCCGTCGTCGCGCTCGGCGGGTTTTCCCTTCGGATCGATTGCTCCATGGTGCCGTTCCTTGCCGCCGATTCGGCCCTCGCCGCGGAAGACCTCTTCCGGTTCGGTGTCGAGGGATGCGAAGCGGGCCGCGCCCTCGCCACCGTGGGCACGTCGGGGGCGGTCAAACCATGCAGCTTCTGGCCCGGTGACGGGAATCGCGCGGCCACCCTCGACGACGCATGGCGCCACGGCGATGACCTCGAAGGAGCGCGCGACCACGTGTTTGAGGCGCCGATGCCGTGCCGCACGTGCCCGCTCCAGCGCGTCTGCCGCGGCGGTTGCCGCGTGGTCGCCACCCACGTGGAGGGCGACGCCCGCGCCCCGGATCCGGAATGCCCGCGCGTCATCGCGTGGCGTGCGGCGGCCGACACCGAAGCGTAGACGGCACCGTTACGCGTCCAGGGACACGTGGAGCGCGACGCCCGCCGTCCACGCGGCGACCCCGATGGCAGCGGCCG
>JAWKRM010000047.1:0-7917 GCA_041389625.1 Polyangiales bacterium | reverse complement strand
CGTCCGTCGCGGTTGCCGGCGAGGCTTTGAGGGCCGCCGCAAACTTGGCACGTCGACTCTCCAACATTACGCCCACCGTGCTTTCGACAAACGTCGACACGGCCCGCGTGCTCGCGAGGGGCACGCCTGCACCCTCGAGCGCACGGCCGAACTCGGCGGCCGAGGCATAGCGGTCACCCGGGTCCCTTGCGAGGGCGCGGCGAAGCACCGCCTCGACTTCACCTGGCACATCGTCGCGGTGGTTTTTGAGCGGCGGAACCACGCATCGCAACACCGCGGCGGCCACGTCGAGCTCGGTCTTGCCGTCGAAGAGGTGCTCACCCGTAAGCGTTTCCCAAATCGTCACGCCGGCGCTGTACGCATCGGTCTGCGGAGAGGCCTCGCCGCCGTCGAGTAGCTCGGGCGCCATGTAGCCGAACTTCCCCTTGAGCTGCCCCTCCTTCGTGGTCGCCGACCGCAGTGCCGCCGTCGCGATCCCAAAATCGAGCAAACGCGTCACGCCGTCGGCGCCCACCAAGATGTTTTGCGGCGTGACGTCGCGGTGAACGACGCGGAGGGGATGACCGTCGTCGTCCTGGAGTGAGTGGGCGGCCTCGAGACCCGCGAGGATGTCGACCGCCACACGCAACGCGATGTCGAGCGGGATGCGTTGGCCCGCCTGTGCAGCGCCTCGAAGCAGCCCCGACAGGGTCTCGCCCTCGACGTACTCCATGACGAGGTAGAGAACGTCGGCCTCACCGACCTCGAGCGTGGGGACGACGTTCGGATGACGAATGCGCGCAGCGATCCGCGCTTCGTCGAGAAACATGCGCACGAAATCCGGGTCGGCGCGGAGATGCCGATGGAGGTATTTAACGGCCACCACGCGCTGAAAGCCGCCCAACCCATGCATGCGTGCGAGCGACACGTGCCCCATGCCGCCCGCGCCAAGGTCGACAAGCAACTCCATGCGGCGCTGCGCATCCATCTGAATGTTCTGAATCGTGCCGAGGTTCGCCATCGTCGCGTCGGTGGCCGGGGGACTAGATTCCGTACTTGAGAATCAGCCGGTGAATGTACGAGCGACTCACCCCAGCTTCTTCGGCTGTCTTGACGATGGAACGCTCGTGCTTCTGGAGCAGATGCGACACGTACGCCTTCTCAAACGAAGCGATCACGCGTTCGCGGGATTCGGAGAGGGGAAGCGACGTGTCGACCCCGACACTGCGCGCTGGGCCCGCGGAGGTGGCCGGCGTTTCCCCGGAATGCGACTGCTCGAGGTGCCGCAGTACGAGTGCACGCGACACGAAGTTTCGGAGCTCTCGAACGTTTCCCGGCCACGCGCGCCCCATGGCCTCCGCCACCAGCTCCGCGAAGAGGGCGCCGTGGTCCTTCTCGGGAAGAAACGACGTGACGAGCGCCGGAATATCCTCGGCCCGCAGCCGAAGCGGAGGAACCGGGACCACCAGTGCGGCGATGCGGAAGTAGAGGTCCTCCCGGAATGCGCCTTGGTTCACCAGGGAACCAAGGTCACGATGCGTCGCGGCGACAAACCGCACGTTCGCCGTGCGGTACGTGTCATCGCCGATGGGACGAAACGTATTCGTATCGAGGAGCCGCAGCAGCTTGGGCTGCATGGAGAGCGGCAGTTCGCCAATCTCGTCGAGAAAGAGCGTTCCGCCCGCAGCCGCCTCCACGGAACCCGCGCGCGGGCGGTCGGCGCCGGTGAATGCCCCACGAACGTGCCCGAACAGCTCGGACTCGAGGAGCTCGTCCGTCGCGGAACCGCAATCGACCACGATCATCGGTCCCGCCGCACGGGGCGAAGCTTGGTGGATGGCGTTGGCGACCAGTTCCTTCCCCGTGCCGGTCTCGCCTTGAATCAGTACCGTGTCCGGTAGCGGCGCAAACTTGGAAACGAGCATGTAGAGCTCGCGCATGGCCGGCGAGCCGCCGATGAGCTCGTGGAAGTGGTCCTCCGGCCAAAGGTCCACCGGCATCGGGACCTTCTCGTATGCGACCGTGAGCGTTGTGCTCCCGACGCGCACCGCGGCCCCGTCGGGGATCCGGGCACGGTCGATGAGCACGTCTTGGACGAAGGTGCCGTTCTTGCTCCCGAGGTCGCGAATCCAGAGGCCGTCGTCGAGCAACTCCACCTCCGCGTGCAGGCGCGAGGCGGTCGGGTCATCCACGTGAATCACGCATGCGCCGGCGGAGCCGATGCGTGCCAGGGTTTCGACGACGAGCGAGTGAGCTCCGCCCGCGTCCTTCCACGTCAGGGTCGGGCGCTTCCTCGCGATGAGTCCGTTGCGTCCGAGGGGACCGTCCTTGACGGCGGTCTCCCGCTCCATCGGGTCTCGCATCGCATCGTCATACTAGTGGGTAATGCGCGAGCCCGCGAAGGTTTCATCGGCACCGTGGAGCGCGATACCTTCGCTTGACACGTTCAATCGATTCCCAGACCCTTTTGGGCGCCCTGTGGCGAGTGCCGGGGGGACGAGAAGGGGGTGACGATGAATCGCGGATGGGTTTCGTGCGTGGGCGTGGTGTGCTTGTGGATCGGCGTTGCCGGATGTGAGGACGCCGGGAACCCCCCCGTCGGCAAGGCCGGCCCGACACTGGTGATCACCGCTTCCCCGAAGCAGATCGACAGCGACGGGACATCGACCGTCATCAAGGCGGTCGCGAAGAATGAGGACAAGACGCCCGGCGAAGGCGAGGTGACGCTCACCGCCCCCGCGGGTGTATTCGAGAACGACGAATCGGAGATCACGCTCGACCTTGAGGACGGCGAAGTGGAGATCTCGTATTCGTGCGACATGGTCGTGGATAGCGGCTGCCTCGGCTCGGTGCAGATCCAGGGAACCTGGGGCACCGTCAAGGGCAAGACGACCCTCACCGTTGGCACCGCGGGTGATGGCGGCGTCGGCAACGACGGCGGTGGCACGGCGGGCGACAACAAGATTGTCGTCAAGGCCGACCGCTCGACCATCTACCTCGGGGTCAGTGACAGCACGACGGTGCGCGCGACCGTGACGAACCTGAAGGGCGGCGCACCCGTTCCGAACCAGCTCGTGGAGTTCACCACCGACTTCGGCACCATCCGTTCGGGCGGCGACCCCAGCGAATCGGTCACGGCGACCACGGACAACGACGGCGTCGCGACCGTGACGTTCGAGGAAACGGGTTCGGCGGGGAGCGCCGTCATCGCTGCGAAACACAAGGCTTCCGGCGCTTCCGCGTCGGTCACGGTTGCCGTGAAGAACGTGCAGCAGATCGCGCACACCTCGACCACTTGCAACGGCAAGGCCTGCACGATCATGGGGAAGAACGGCTCCGGCTTTAATGAAATCGCCCTCGTGAATTTCAAGGTCACGGAGGCGGGCGGTGCGGCGGCGGCGGGGGTGCCCGTGGCGTTCGAGTTCACCGACACCTATCCGGCCGGCACGACGGTGACGCCCATGGCCGTCTCGGATGCGAAGGGCGTGGTGTCGGCGACGGTCACCTCCGGGAAGACCATCGGCACCTTCTCCGTGCGCGCGGTGGTTATCCCCGACTCGGTGCAGGCGGAGAGCCCCACCATCGGCGTGCGCGGGGCGAAACCGTCGAATCAAGGGTTTGACTTCCAGTGCTCGAAGTTCAACGTCGCGGCGTACGTCTCGAATACGCCGCCCGCGAAGTACGACATTTCGTGTTCGTTCCGGTTGGTCGACACGACGAACAACCCCGTGGGCACAGGCACGCCCGTGTACTTCAAGGCGGAAATCGGTTCGATCCCGAACAGCGCCAAGTCAACCGCGTTCAGCGCGTCGGGGACAAACGCCAACGAGGGCCGCGGCTCGGTCACTTTCTCGACACAGGGCACCTGGCCACCGGTGGATGTGGAGCCCTTCGATGCGGTTCCAGGGCAGTACCCGGTCGCACGCGAGAATGAGCCGCGGTATGCGGATGGCTTCACCACCCACAATCCCCGGGATGGCCTCGTCTCGATTGTGGCGTACCTGCGAGGTGAAGAGTTCTACGACGACAGCAATAGCAACGGCACCCGTGACGAGGGCGAGCGTTTCTACGACATGGGTGAAGCCTTCGTGGATTCGAACGACAACAACGTCTGGGACGTGGGCGAAATCTTCATCGACGACGCCCCGGCCAACGGCGTTTGGGACCCGCCAAATGGCGTGTGGGACGCGAATACGACCATCTGGGCCGAGACGAAGATCCTCGTAACGAGCCGTGCCGCGCGGGTGAGTTTTGGGCCATCCGAATCGATACCCAGCGAGTGTGATCAAGGCTCGGCGTTGCCCAAGGGCCAGAATGCGATCTTCAACGCGTATTTCGGGGACGTGAATCTTAACCGACTTGTCACCGGGACGACGGTCAGCATCTCCGACAACGCCAAAGGATCGGCGGCAATCGTGAGCTCGTTGGGGCTAGACGGCTACGGCATGGACATCGCTTGGACGTGGGTCGATTCCTCGACCGGAACGGTTTGCTCGCCCGCGTCGGTGAGTTGTGAGCGTCGCGTCAGTTTCGGTGGCTGGAGCGCAGGCAAAGCCGGCACGATTACGTTCACGGGCGTGGCCGAATCCGAACCCACGGCGTGCGCGAACAACGAGATCACGGTCAGCGTTACCACGCTTAGTGTCAAGACCACCGATTCGGTGACCATTGGCGTGGAGTAGGCGCCGACCCGATTCGCGAAAAAACAACGTCGCATCCGAGGCACGTGGTGTGGGTGGTGGTGGTGTCTGTCCGTGCCTCGGACGCGACGTTTGCTGACTTCGATAACGTAAACCGGGAGCAACGGGGACGCTCCTAACGATAGCTGCGCGAATCGAATCCCGTTGGCTTTTCGCGGGATTACGGCCGATGATGCGCGGATGCGAGCCTTCTCCCTTTCGAGGTCCGACGGTGTCGCGGAGGTCACGCTCCTCGGGCCAGGCAAGGGCAACGCCATGGGGCCCTGATTTCTGGGGCGAATGCGCGCCGTTGTTCCACGAACTCGATGGGGACGACGAGGTGCGCCGGGTTGTCGTCGTCGGGAGCGGAAGCACTTCTCCTTCGGCCTCGACCTCCTCGGCATGGCGGAGGCGTCGGGCCCACCTCTCGCCGGCCAACCGAGCACGAAGCAGCGCAGGCAGTTCCTCGATTACGTCGCGAGCCCGAGCGACGAATGCCGTGGCCGCGTGCCGAAAGCCAGTGCTCGCAGCGGTCCATGGCTATCGCATCGGTGGTGGGCTCGATCTAGCGGCTGCGTGCGACGTGAGGCTCTGCGCCGCGGATGCGAAGTTTTCCATTCGCGAGGTGAAGCTCGCCATCGTAGCCGACCTCGGCAGTCTGCATCGGCTCCCGAATCGGGAGGACGACGCGGGGACCTGGCATCTGCACGGCGTGACATGCCGGCGGAGGTGAGGCCCTCCGACGGGGCTCGTGTCCTTGGTGCCTGACGCGGAAGCCACACTCGGCGACGCGGGAGATGGCCCGCGCCATTGCCAAGAACCCGCTCACGGCAGGGCATCAAACGTGTGATGAACCACCGTCAGGCCGACACGGGCCGCCGGTCTCGAATACGTGGCCGCCCGGAACGCCGCGTTCCTGCCGTCCATGGACCCGCCGAGGCCATGGGCGTTCAGCGGAGAGCTGCGCGCCGCTCTTTCGCGGCGAGTAGCGTTCTCGGGCGCCGCGCCATCGGCGGCCGACACGCAACGCACAGCGCCAAATAGGGACTCCCCGCCGGGACCTCCCAAGAGCACCGGCGAGGTCGCTGTGATTGCTTGATGTAGGTCAATGCAGGTATGGCGTGCCGACATGCACTCCGCGAAAATCCCGGGTCTTGGCGAGGGCGCCAGGGCGGCGCCGGCGACGATTGGCTGCGATGACTCTAGCCCCTCCCGCGATCCGGCCGTCCTGGGCCCCCTGGCGTCAGTTTCGGGCGCGGTACGGGCTCGATCCTGGTCCATGACCGTTCTGCCGCCTGCATGGTCGACACGCCGCCCGACACCACGAAGGCCGCGAACTGGGCTCCGTCTCGCGTCCACCTTCTCGATGCGCGACTCCGGCACGACCAGCAGGTTCCCGCAAAGCTGTAGGACTGCGGGAGGTAGACGGCGACGTGGTTGGCGAGCTTCGGGTCGTCGAAGCGGCGGCACGTCACAAACCTGAGGCGTTTACCGGAGCCGTCGCCCGTGAGGGTCGACGATCACGGGATGCTCGAAGCTTCTTCTTCGCCGACGAACGCACCGAGCAAATCCTGATGGACGAGTAGAGGAGCTGACCCCCTCGGCGTGCGCTCTCCGATGGCCGCCTCGACGACCGAGAGGACGCGACGCCCGACCACGTTGCCACCGAGAATGCCCACGGCAGTGACGACCGTCAGCGTGATCGCGAGCCCAACGCCTGGCACGTGAATGCCCGGAATCAGGTTGTCGATAAACTGAACCGTCGCAATGACGATGTACACGCTGACCACAAACGGAACGAGGATCAGCAGGCCCTTGAAGAAGCTCTTCACCAGGAAGTTCATGCGACGACGGTAGAGGGTCCACCGTGAATCGCAAGGGGTGCGTCGTGGCGTTACGGTGCCGCGAACGGGTCGGCGAACTCGGGGTTCGTGACGAAATCCGTATCGGTGAGGCTTCGCAGAAACGCGAGCAGGTCGCCGCGTTCCTGTTCGGTGAGCTCGAATCCGGAAATGAACGGATTCTTGTTGGGGTTCGCACGGCCGTCCCCCGCATTCTCCCCGCTCATGATGAATCGCCCCCCGGCGGCGTAGTGATCGATGACCTCCTCAAGGGTCGCGATGCTTCCGTCGTGCATGTACGGCGCCGTGAGCTCGATGTTGCGAAGCGTCGGCGGTTTGAACTTGCCCTGGTCGCTCGGGTCCTCGGTGAGTGCGTAGAGGCCTTGGTTCTCCGCTGGGTATGCGCCCGCGCCATCGACGTTGTAGAGGCCGTTGTTCTCGAACTTCGACTCCTCGAGTACCTGGGATTGGTGGTTCACCGACGCGCTGAAGTTGAAGCTCCCGTGGCAGTGGAAACACTCCACCTTCTCGCTGAAGAAGAGATCCATGCCGCGCTGCGCGGATTCGGACATGGCGGCCGGGTCCTCGTTCCGAACGAAGCGGTCGTAGGGCGAGTTCGCGGAGATCAGCGTGCGCTCGAAGGCCGCGATGGCGCGCGTCACGTTCGCGATGACGAGGGGTTCCGCTTCACTTGGAAACGCCTTCCGAAACCGCTCGACGTAGTCGGGGATATCGCGAAGGCGTTCAACCAACTCGCCTTCCTTGCCCGCGAATCCGAGCTCCACGATGGGATCCTCCGCGATGATGGGCAGCAGCGCCTGCTCTTCGAGCGTGGTCACCGTGGGGTTCGCCCACAGGTAAGACTTCTCGTAGAGCGTATTGCCGAGCGCCATGGATGAGCGCGGGTGGGTCTGCCCGGTCGAGCCGACGGCGTGGGCGAGGGCATCGGTGAAGGCGTGCTCCTGTGCGTGGCAGCTCGCGCAGCTGCCTTCCCCATTCTCGCTTAGCCGCTGGTCGTAGAAGAGACGCCTGCCGAGTTCGACCTTCGCGGCGTTCATGGGGTTGTCGTCGGGGACGCTCGGCTCGGGGAAGTTCGAGGGAAGGTCCCAGGTCCACGTGGTGCCGCCGCCCCCGTCTTCGCTGGCGCAGCCGTAGCCGAGCAGGGTAGCGACGAGCAGAGTCGTGACGGCGACGTGTTTCATGGCTTTGGAGCCACGGTGAACGCCGTGGCCACACCGGCCGCCGTATCGCCGAAGGGCAGCCCGAGCGCGGCAAAAATCGACGCGCAGTCCGCGTCGTCCGCATCCGACATGCAGCCGATCGGCGTCTTCGTGGTGTTCATCGTGGTGTCCGACTCTGCGAAGAGCGTGCCGGCGTCGAACACGACCCGCATGGCACCGGCGTCGAACGCATCGAAC
>JAWKRM010000046.1:0-11822 GCA_041389625.1 Polyangiales bacterium | reverse complement strand
GGACCACCCCGCTCATGCCGTCGCTATGCCGTTCCACCCGGCGGAGCCGGAGGATTCGGCGATCTGGGAACGCCGCGCGAAGGGCCTCGACCCGTTCAGGGCGATCCTTCGCGAAGAGGACGCGGTTCTTGAAGTTGGGATCGGGGCGAGGCCAGTCCATGACTTCGTTCTCGAGATCCGCGGTGTCCGTGAACGAGCGCAGGAGCGCGTCGTAGGGCGGCACGAGGACGACGCTCCGCGGGATCCTCAGACGTTCGAAAATCGCGTAGACGCGGCTGTGTGCGTCAGCGCTCTCTCGAAGCTTCGCCGCATTCCACACGCTGAAGCACGCCAGCGTGGCGACCATGGCACCAACGGCGACGCATCCGAACCCACGTGCGTCCCAGTGCCTGGCCGCGAACCACTTCACGGCGCGCGCAACACCGAGGCCCGCAAGCACGAGGAGCGGTGCCGTGCACTCCGCAAACGGCACGGGCCCGGCCGCGCGAATGTATCGACCTTGCGCAACGATGCCCGCGACGATGCCGAGCCCCACGCCGATGGCCAGCGCCTTCGACAGACGGGAGGTTCCGATACCCAAGAACACGAGCACCAGACCCAGCGGGCCAAGGAGCCAGAACGCGAGCATCGATGTGGCCTCGGCGGCGTTCTCCACGACTCGTTCCGCGAACGGCGTCTCGAACTGCCCGGTCGGCGCCGCTTGCACGAACCCAGGCGCCCACGCCGGTGGCACATGGGCCTGGCCGGTAACCGCAAGGTTGTGGGCAACGAACGCGAGGATCGGGATGGCGGCGCCGACCGCAACCGCGACGAGGGCCCGTCGCGGCGACACGGTCAAGGTGCTTCGCGCGGTCCACGCGTAGATGGCCAAGGGTCCGAGCACGAGGGCCGATTCCACGGGCCGAGACAGCATGGCGATCCCCGCAAACAGTGCGGCGCCGAACCACGCCTTCGCGCTCGCATGGCGCGCGCCCGCGACGCCGAAGGCGAGTACAAGCGCGACCGCGCCCCGCGAAAGGACGTGGGCGTCCGACGTCGCAGAGAGCGTGACTTGCATGGGGGAGAGCGCCGCGAACAGCATCGCGAGGGCGCCGTACCCGCGCCCCGCAAGGCCCCCCACGGCGTACCCGACGCTTCCGACCAACAGTCCCGAGGCCAGAGCGAAGACCAGGGGGCCCGTATGGGTGAGGTGTCCGAAGGCCCATGCAAGCTGCGGCACGAGCCACGCGCCGCTTGCCAGTCGACCGTGCCAAAGGTGCAGGTACGTGATGGGGAAGTCCCGAACCAGTCGGTGTGCGACGGTGGAGGCGTGCCCATTGGCAAAGAGTTCACCGCCGAACGAGGCGGCCATCTCGAGGTCCGTGATCGGCCGCTCGTCCATGACGAGCAGGGACAGCACGCGCGCCATGCCAAAGGCGAAAATCGTCAAGCTGATGAGCGAGAGCCGAACTTCCTCGGGCTTGAGCCCTTCGATGCGCTTCGCGAGGTACGCCGTGACGACGCGGAGCGTGGGCAAGGCCGCAAGTGCGAAGCTCGCGCCGGCAAGTCCGAATAGCGTGGTCACCGTGAGCCACACCGGCAGGTCGCCGCCGTTGTGTTGGTCCACGTCCACCATGGCGCCCGAGTGACCGTCGGGATTGAGGAGCAGCGTCACCGTTGCGCTCGCAAGGATCACACCGGCAGCCAACGCGAAGAGTCGCACCCGTCGGCGTCCGATCCACGCTGGTGAAAGACTGTCCACGGCGGGCAGCGTACGCCATGCCGGGGCTTCGGTGACAGCGTTGCGCGCGCATGGTATGGCCGCATCCATGCGCCGCACGGGACGCGTTTGGATCGTCGGTGTCCTGCTTTGAGCGGGCCTCTTCGCGTCACCGATCGCTCGTGCATACGAAGATCGCTGGACCCTTGGGCCGCTCGCGGGCGTCGCAATGAACGCGCAGAACCAGCAGGGATACGAATACGCTCCCATCGGCGGCGTGACCGGCTCGGTGGGCCTGGACGACGTTTGGAGCTTGCGCGGACAGGTCGTGTTTGGCGTCCATCCCGGCCGCGAGGTGCTCCAGGTCGGTCTGCTTTCGACCGAGCTCGTCTACAACGTGGACATCGTCGAGTGGGTGCCCTTCTTCGGTGCGGGCGTCGATGCGATGGGGCTCTGGTCGTCCGGCGCGAGTCACGTGGAGGCGGCGTTCCACGGCGTGGTGGGCGTCGACTACTTGCTGTCGCCCGAGTACGTCCTTGGCATCGACGTGCGCGCCATCGTCATTCCCGAGCTTGGGGACAGTGACTCGCTCGACCCCGTCTACGTCACGGCGACGTTGCGGTTTGAGTGGCTGTTCGACTGGTAGCGGCGCGACCCGGGGCTCGGCGCGCGTCGCGCCCTGGTGGCGGGCGGACCTCGACGAGCCTTGCCACCTCGGACAGGGTTTTCGGGCCGACCCCGCGGACGCGCGCGAGTTCCGCCACAGAGTGAAAGTCACCTCGCCGTGCACGGTCCGCGACGATGCGCGCGGCCAGCGCCGGCCCCACGTGGGGCAGGAGCTCGAGCTCCGCCGCGGACGCGGTGTTCAGGTCGAGCGCCTCGCCGCGCGCGAGTGCCGTGGTGGGTAGCGCGTGGGGCGGTGCGACCTCCAGGCCTTCGGGCGCCCCGGTGCGCGACGAATGGGACCTCGCGAGGGCAAGGGCCGACGCGGCGACGGTCACCAGGGCAAGGACGCGCAGATCACCTGGACGAGGGTCTTCGAGCACCCGCGGGTATCGCCCCGCGGCGCGCGCGGTTGCCCTTCCCGGTCTTGGCGCGGTTCAGGGCTCGCGGCCGAGGCCAAAGCTGTCGTGGAGCGCGCGGACGGCGAGCTCGGCGTACTTCGAGTGGATGAGGCAGCTGACTTTGATCTCGCTCGTGCTGATGGCCATCACGTTGATGCCCTCGTTGGCGAGGATGCGGAACATCTTTGCGGCGACACCCGCATGGCTTCGCATGCCGAGGCCGACGATGGAAACCTTGACGACCTGAGGGTCCACCGCGATGTCCGTGGCGCCGATGTCGCCGAGCACATTGCGGACAATTTCGAGGGCCTTGTCCACGTCGTTCTTCGACACCGTGAACGTGAGGTCGGTGCTGCCGTCCTGCGAGACGTTCTGGATGATCATGTCGACGGAGATGCTTTGCGCGGCCAGTGGCTCGAAGATGGCGGCGACGACGCCAGGCTGATCCTTGACGGCGCGGAGGGTGACCTTCGCGTCGTTCTTGTCGCTCGTCACACCGGCGACGGCCACGGATTCGAGGGATTTTTCTTCGCCCACGACCCAGGTGCCTTCGCTCTCGGAGAAACTGGAACGGACGTGAACAGGAACGGAGTACTTCATGGCGAGCTCCACGGATCGGATTTGGAGGACCTTGGCGCCGAGCGATGCGAGCTCGAGCATTTCTTCGTAGCTGATGCGCGCGACCTTCCGCGCGTTCCGGCAAACGTTCGGGTCGGCGGTGTAGACACCGTCGACGTCGGTGTAGATCTCGCAGACATCGGCCTTTGCAGCAGCGGCAATGGCGACCGCGCTCGTGTCCGAGCCGCCACGCCCCAGGGTCGTGACATTGCCGTGGGCATCGACGCCCTGAAAGCCCGGGACCACGACGACCTTCCCGGCGCCGAGCGCTTCGGAAATCTTGGAACCGTCGATGGACTTGATGCGCGCCTTGGTGTGCACATCGTCGGTGAGGATTTTCGCCTGGTGCGCCTGGAGCGAGCGTGCGGGCACGCCCATTTGGTTAAGCGCGATGGCGAGGAGTGCCGATGTCACCGTTTCGCCGGTCGCCACGAGCACATCCATCTCGCGGCTCTCGGCGCGCGGTGAGAGTTCCTTACCAAGCTTCAGGAGCCGGTCCGTTTCGCCGCTCATCGCACTCACCACGACGATGACGTCGTGCCCCTTGAGCCGCGTCTCCGCCACACGGCGCGCGACGTTGCGAATGCGGTCCACGGAACCGACGCTTGTGCCACCAAACTTCTGAACGATGAGACTCACGGGAATCGCCCCTCGAAAGGCGCCGCGAGCTTACGGAACGCGCCCGCGCGGTCAATCGAAACGCTCCTCGGGCTGCGCAATCCCGGTGCATGCCGCCCCACCGCCATGAAGCGGCGCATGCCCGAACCTGCGCCGGTCAGCCCTGCCGCTGCTTGGGCGCCCGTTCGCCGTCCTTCGGGCCGTTCCGGTTTCCCGGCTCGTTCGGCGCTTCGCCGTCCTTGCCCTTCTTGTCGCTTGGGGGTTCCTCGGAGGGGCCGTTGCCCCGCTTGCCGCCCGGCGTCGGCCCGACGATGGGCTCGCCGTACTCCTCGAGGAGCTTCTTTCGAAGCTTGTCGAGGATCATGATCTCGATGTAGCTCGGCTGTTCGGGGATCTGGACCTCCACACGGATGACGTCCTTGCCCCGCTCCTTCACCTGCACGAGCTGCGCGCTACCCGGGAACCAGTCGCGGCCATCCGAATACTCGAACATCAGGAAGCCGATTTCGTCGTCGCGGTCGGTGATGCGGCACGCCATATCGACGCGGATGAGCCGGTACGCGGAGCTCCATACCTGCGAGAACCGGTACTCGAAGTTTTGGGTTTGCTTGGCCGCCGCGACCGACGGAACCGCGAGCAAGCAGCCGAGCAGCACGACGAACGGGAGCCTCTTCCACATGCCCCGAACGTACCGAGGCCGGGGGCAGGCCACCAAATTTCCGTTCAGTCCCCGTCCGTGGTCCCCGCCGTCGGCACCGGCGGAGGGATGGTCTCCTTCACCGAGACCTTGAGGAGCGACGAAAACGGGATCCGCATGAGGTAGAGCGGCACCACGCCGGCAAGCACGATGAGCACGGCCTGCACCGAGTACATCAGGAAGATGTAGACGGAACCCGCGGTCCCCACGAGGTTTGTCGCGAAATACAGCTTGAGTGCTGTGGAAATCGCGAGCTGAAAATTCCCGAAGAGGCCGGGGCCGGCGGGCAGAAGAATGCCGATGGCGAGGATGCCCATGATGGCCACGGCGTGCCCGGGCGTCATCGGGATGCCCACGCCCCAGCCGAGGAGCCACATGCCGAAGGCGTTCGTGGACCAGTACACCAGCGTCTCCGCCGAGAACCCGAGGAGCAGACGCGGGCTCCCGATGGAACGCACGCCATCGGCCACGCTGGCGACCTTGCCGGAGACAAAGTTGGCGAGCTTTGGTGAGACGATGCCCACCGTTTTCGAAACCAACCGGACCGCCAGGTCCCGCTTCCAGAGAAAGACGCCGAGGGCCACGAACGCGCCGCTGAACACCGTGAGGGCGGCGTAGCCGTAGAATGGGAGGGCCTGCGCGAGCTTGTCCGTCACGTCGAGGCGCGGGATGGCGACGAGGGCCCAGGCGACACAGAGGCTCGTCACCAGTCCGTCGATGACGCGCTCGACTGCCACCGTGCCGAGGCCCACTGAAATGGAAATGCCCGCGCGTGCCTTCGTCAGCGCGGGGCGTGCGAGTTCGCCGAGTCGTAGCGGCAGGGCGAAGATGGCGAAGAAGCCGATCCAGTTGAGGGCCACCACCTCGCGGAGCGGCAATCGCTTTATCGGCGCGATGAGAAACCGCCAGCGACTCGCGCGGAAGAAGTGCGTGACGGCGAGGCTCGCGGCGTAGGCGGGCACCGTCCACCAGTGCAAGCTGGCAAAGTCGGCGCGTTTGGGAATGAGCGGCACCCCGCCCCGGGCCACGAGCCACGCGAAAAGGCCGCCGAGGAGCAGCGATACGATGAGCTTGGGCAGGATACGCCGCGTGACGGAGGCGTTGGCACCGGGCGAAAGACTCGCGTTCATGGGGCAGTGCCCTCCAAGATGCGCGTTGGCCCCTCCACAAACAATCGGCGAACGCCCTCCTCGCCCACGAGGGATTCGAGGTGGACGAGGGCCTTCTCGACCGTTTCCACGTCGCCGGGTCGATGCACGTCGGTGCACGCCGCCGCATAGAGCCCCTCTTCGAGAATCCGGTGGCCGGCTCGCTCGGCCTGGCGCCCGTACTTCCCAACCAGGGACATCACATCGAGGAGCGGGAGGACACCCGCGTTTACAAGGGCTGCGAGGGGTTCCGAGGAGCTTGCGAGCGGCATGTACCGTTCGGGGTGTGCGAGCACCGGCCGGAGCCCGCGCACCTGCATCTTGAAAAAGCGGGCGTCGATGCCCATGGGGAACATGCGCTCGGGGAACTCCACGAGCACGGCCTTGTCGCCCGGATACGGCCGGAGCTCACCCGCAAGAAAGAGCTCCCAGACCACATCGTCGAAGAAGTGTTCCGCGCCGAGGCCCGTCGCAGGGAGGTCCGTGGCGTCGGCGTTGCGCCCGAGGAACGCGTCGAACGCGGCTTCAAGACCAGCACGACGGTTCTCAAACATCGCCGTTCGGATGTGGGGCGTGGCGACGACGCGGTCGAAGCCAATGGCATGGAGGCCCTGGAGGAGCGCAACACCGTCCGCGTCCGTGCGGACGCCGTCGTCGATGGCGGGCACGTAGTGCGAGTGCAGGTCGACGTAGCCCTTCATGGCTCTCCCGGGCCTCCGTCGGCCGCGAGGCGGTCGAGCTCCGCGAGCAGGTGTTCGCGGCTGTTCAGGGACGGGTCGTCGAGCACGCGCTCGAGAAGCGCCTCAAGCAGCTCCCCGACGCGGCGGCTCGGTGGGATCCCGAGGTGCGTCATGATGCCCTTCCCGTCCACGGCGAGGTCGCGGGTCGAGAGCGGCGTTACCCCGGCGAGGGCCTCGATCTGACGGGATAGCTCATCGAGGGAGGCCGAGCTCCTTGTTCACCGGTCGGCCCTTCCCGAGGGCATCGGCGCGGGCCAGGGCGAGGAGCGGGGCCACGCGTTCGCGCCCCACGCGTTTGACGAAGCGCCGCACCGCCGCGTCGGTCCACTCGCGCGTGTAACACACGAGGTGGTGCCGCACGAGGGCGACCACGAGCTCGCGCAGGTCGTTCGAGAAGCGATACTCGCGGAGCCACGCGTCGGCAAACTTCGCGCCGAGCTGTTCGTGGGCGTAGAACGTCCAATCGTTCGTCTTGTCGGAATGGGCCCGCGTCGCGGGCTTGCCGAGGTCGTGGAGGAGCGCCGCGAGGCGAACGGGCAGCGAGCGTTCGGACGCGTCGAGCACCGCCATGGTGTGATTCCAAACGTCGTGCGCGTGCCACTGGTTTTGCTCGCACCCAACCTGGTCGAGGAGCACGGGCAGCGTGATGCCAAGGACGCCGGTGCGTCGCATGACTTCGAACGCTCGCGACGGTTTTTGTGCGCCGAGGGCCTTGACCCATTCCTGTTGGACCCGTTCGTGGGAGACGCGCCGAAAGGTCTCAAGCGCACCCGGGATGGCGGCCTCCGTGGCCGCTTCGAGCTCAAAATCTAGGGTCGCGACGAAGCGTGCAGCGCGGAGGATGCGGAGCCCGTCTTCGGAGAATCGCACGGTCGGGTCGCCCACGGCGCGGAGGAGTCGGGCGTCGAGATCCTCGAGGCCGCCGTGGGGATCCACGAGTCCACCCGTGAGCGGGTCGAAGGCAATGGCGTTCACAGTGAAGTCGCGGCGCGCCAGGTCGTCTTCGATGGTGCGAACGAAGTGCACCGAATCGGGACGCCGTCCGTCCGAATAGGCCCCCTCCCCGCGCAACGTCGTCACTTCGTAGGAGCCGCCCTTCCAGAGGACGGTCACCGTGCCGTGTTGAATCCCCGTGGGGATCACCTTGCGAAATGTGCGCTGCACTTCCTCCGGACGCGCGCTCGTGGCGAGGTCCCAATCACTTACGCTCTTCCCGAGGAGGATGTCGCGGACGCAACCGCCGACGACCCATGCACGGAACCCGGCGCGCTCGAGCTCCGCGCAGAGCTCGCGCACCGCGCTTGGCACGCTGGATTCGGCGACCTGTCGGCGGACGGACATGGGACCGCCGGAACTATGCGCCCTCAACGACCGGCGTGCTCGGGTCTTCGGGGTCCATCTGGCGGACGCGCACCGCACTCGCCTTTGCCCAAAGCTCCTTCACGCGCTTCGACTTCGCGGCGCCCATGCGCTCGAGGAAGCCCGCGAGGGCCTCGCAGGTGCGCGCGAGCTCGACCTCGTTGCCCACCTCTTCGAAGATCTTGATCGCCGATTCGAAGGCCTTTTCCGCTTCGCGCGGGTCGTTCGCGTCGTCGTTCGCCGAGGCGTGGATCTCGCCCTTCGTTCGGAGCGCGACGCCAAGGAAGGGGCGCCCCTTCGCGCGTTCGAACTTCTCGATGGCCCGTCCGACGTGATCCTTGGCGAGCAGCGTTTCGCGCATGAGTAGCCGTGCCTTCGCAAGGCCGCGGTGAATCTCGCCTTCGAGGATGAGGTCGCCGAGCGTGGCGGAAATTTCTTCGGCCTCCGTCAGGAGTTCAATGGCCTCCTTCGGGCGCTGGAGGCGGTAGTGCGACTCGCCGAGGTTCGTGAGGATCACGGCCTGCCGCATGCGGTCGCCCACCTCCTTCGCCATGGCCAAGGCGCTTCGATAGCGCTCGATGGCGCCGTCGTGCTCGCTGTTGTCTTGGTAGACGGTGCCGAGGTTGTTCATGGTCTGCGCGATGCCCGCGCGGTCGTCGATCTCCTGCTGAAGCGCCAGGGCGCGCTGGAACGCGCCGAGCGCTTCGCCAAAACGGCCGCTGTCCTGGAACACGAGCCCGAGGTTGTTGTGGGAGAGCGCGATGGAGCGGCGGTCGCCGAGCTCCTCTCGCCGCTCGAGGGCCTGCTGCATGAAGCGCTCGGCCGCAGCGTAGTTGCCGCGCATCCAGTGCACCTTGCCAATGTCGTCGAGGCTCGATGCGATGCCGCGCAGGTCTTCCGTCGCTTCGAAGAGCGCGAGGCCCGTGCCGAGGTGGCGCATGGCTTCGTCGAGCTGCCCGATGGCACGGTAGAGGCGACCCAGGCGGTTGTGCGCCGCGCCGCCCTTGTCCTTCAGGTTCAGGCGGAACGCGACGTCGAGCATGCCACGGAACGCCCGGAGCGCCGCGTCGTTCCGCCCCGCGAGCTGCAGCACGTCGCCGAAGTGATGGAGCGCGTAGAGAGACAGGCCGAGGTCCGTTTCGCCGGCAAGCTCAATGCCGCGGCCGTAGTACGCGATGGCCTTCGAAATGGCGTGGCGCTCCCGCGCGCGGTCTCCCGCAAGGATGTAGTAACGCGCCGACTTCATGCCCACGGAAGCGAGCTCAAAGTGCTCGGCGAGCAGCTCCGACTGCGTGTCCGCGCGGTTGCCGAGGCGAACTTCGAGCCATTCGCCCACGCGGCGATGCCAACTGGCCCCCCGCGAGCGGTGCGTAAGTCGCACGATGGTGTCGCGCTCGGCCGAGTGCTTGAACACGAATTCTTTCTCGCCGATGACCGTCGATTCCGCAGCTTCGACCACGAAGTCGCGCTCGGCCAGGCGAGCGAGCTGCTCGAGCACGTGCGCGGTGGTGCTCTCGTGGCCGCCCCAGAGGTCGGGCGCCCGGTCATCGATGCGTTTGAGTGCAACGAGCGCGCCCACCCAGAACGTCTCCCCGATGGCGGCCGCCATCTCGAGGAGTTCTCGGTCGAGGGGCTGGAGCGAAGCGATGCGCGCCTCGACCGCTTCGTCCACCGACAGCGGCAGCGTTGCGCGGTCTAGTTTCGAGAGGTCGACGTCGAACTTGCCGTCCCCCCGCAGCTCGATCACGCCCGAGCGACGGTAAACGCGCACCATCTCCTCGAGCAGGTACGGCGAGCCCGCGGCGGAGCCCACGGCGGTCTGGATGAGTGCCGGCGGCGGGTCGCCGAGCGGCGAAAGGAGCTGCACCATGAGGGCTGCGGCGGTCGGGGCGTCGAGCGGCGCGAGGTCGACGCGGTGGTGCCGACCGGCGGGGGCGTCGAACCAATCCGGACGGCGTGTGCCGAGCTCGGGCTGCCCCGCGAGGATCATGAGAATCGGCGCATCCCGGAGTGAGCGCGCGAGGTAATGCGCGAGACCAAGCATGTCGTCCGTGGCGCGATGCAAGTCGTCAAACACCAGCACGAGCGGGCGCGCGTCCGCGTCGACCTCGAAGAAACGCCGAAGGACGGCACGGGAAACGAGCGAGAACTGGCGCGGGTCTTCGTCGATGGCCTTGACGAAGGGCGAGTCGGGGAAATGGAGCCCGACATACGCGCCGAGGAAATGGAGGAACTCGGAGACGCGGTGATCGCCAAGCGCGCGCTCCACCATGGAGCGGAAATGCGCGCGGCCCTGCTCGTCGTCGCCCACGTTCTCGAGGGAGAAACGTTCGCGAAGGACGGCGTGCACCGCGGCGAAGGCTGGCCCGCGGTCGCTCGCCGACGCGACGAGCACACGCGCCCGGCCCGCGGCACGAACCGCGAACTCGTGGATGAAACGAGTCTTGCCCACGCCCGCGGCGCCGAGGACCGTGACCACCTCTGGCTTCCGGCGTTCCACCGCACGCTGGAGGGCCGCCTCGAGTTCGGCGAGCTCGCGCTCGCGCCCAAAGAGCAGCGACGCCGCCGTGGGCCACGCGCCCGAGGCCGTCACGCTTCGCGTTTGCGTTGTGGATTCCGTGTCCATGGGTCCCCCGGGCGACCGGGCGGTATCGCACATTTCCCGACCTGCTCAAGGGGCCCCGAGGGCCCCTCGGGGAGACTGGCAACCATGCGGAACCACGGCTATCGTGCCGCCGCCATGTACTTTGGGCGCGTCATCGGCACCTGCGTTGCCACACGGAAGGCCGAAGGCCTCGAGGGGGTGAAGCTGCTCGTCGTGCAGCCCCTCGACAAGAACCAAGCGCCGAAGGGTCGCATCCAGGTTGCGGTCGACGTGGTGCAGGCCGGTCCCGGGGAGCTCGTGTACCTCGAGGATGCACGCGAAGCATCACACGCGCTCGAGGAAGCCTTCGTGCCCGTCGATGCCGCCATCGTTGGCATCGTGGATGAGGTTTACGAGCCGTGAAGCTCTGTCGTGTCATCGGCAATGTCGTCGCGAGCGCCAAACATCCCGCGCTCGTTGGACACAAGGTGCTCATGTGCCAGCCCATCGACGGCAACGGCGCCGACGCGGGTGATGTCCTCCTCGCCGTTGATCATGCCCAGGCCGGGGTCGGGGACCGCGTCATCATCAATCAAGAGGGCAACGGCAGTCGGCAGATGCTCGGCACCATCGACGGCAAGCTGCCCATCCGTTCGATCATCGTCGGCGTGGTCGACGACGTCTCCGTCGGGTCCGCGTGACCCGGAAGACCGAGCATCAGCTCCGCCGCGAAGTGGCGGACGTGTCGGCGCTCCTTTGGGACCGTGGCTGGGTCGCAAACCACGATGGAAACGTGACGGCGCGCTTGCCCGGTGGCGGTTTCGTCGCCACGCCCACGGGTATCTCGAAGCGGCTGATTCGCTCGGATGGCCTCATCGTTGTCGACGCCACGCGTCGAGTGCTCCGTGGGCGCGCGAAGCCGTTCTCGGAGCTCGGGCTGCATCTCGTTGTCTACGGTGCGCGTCCGGACGTGGGCGCCGTCGTCCATGCACATCCGCCCTACGCCACCGCTCGCGCTGTCGCGGAACGCGCGCTGCCGTGCTTTCTTCCAGAGGCCGTCGTCTCCCTCGGTGCCGAAGTGCCGGTGGTGCCGTTCACCGCACCGGGCGCCGAAGCGGAACGCGCGCTCGGTCCCTTCGTCGCCCCGTTCGACGTGGTGATGCTCGGTCGGCACGGCGTACTCGCTTGGGGTGACGACATCGAACAAGCGTTCCTTCGACTCGAACTCGCCGAGCACTTGGCGAAGATTGCATCCGTGGGCGCCGCCGAACCGGCGCCGCTGCCCGCACCCCTGC
>JAWKRM010000045.1:0-13875 GCA_041389625.1 Polyangiales bacterium | reverse complement strand
CGGACATGCGGTCCCAGTCGCCGCGCACGTCTTCGCGCGCCGGCCGGCGCTGAGCCGCCTGGCCACCGTGGCTCGAGCCGCCGTGGCTCGAGCGGTCGTGGCGCTGGCGGTCTCGGTCGCGATCACGGTCGCGATCGCGGTCACCGCGGTCCCCACGCTCGGCGCGATCGGCGCGTGCGCCGTTATCACCATCACGCTCGCCCTTGCGGCCGCGGCGATTCCTGCGGCCACGACGACGACGGCGTCCGTTGCCCTCGCCTTCGCCGGCATCGCCGGAATCGTCGTCCAGATTCGCGAGAATCGGCTCGTCGTCGTCCGCTTCCTCGGGAAACACATCTGCGCCCGGAAGCTTCTTCGGCGGCAAGCTCGCCGTCGGTTCGTCAGCACTCACGTCGGTATCCTCCTGCTCCGAGTCCCGGAGCGAGGCGGCGATTTCGCCGGCTTCGTATTCGTATTCGGATCCGTTTTCGTCGAGCGAGTCCTTGAGCACCTTGTCGGTGAACTCGCGGAGCGCAAAGACGCCCGGTTTGACCTTTAGGATGGGAGCGGCCCCGCGGTCCTTCTTCACCACCATGGCAAGGCGCGAGCTCATGGTGATCTCGGGCGTCTTGCCGACGTGGGAAAGAAGGTTCTGCGCGATCGCGATTTCGGTGATCTTCTTGTAGTGCAGCGGTTTTCCCGCGGCGCGAAGAATCTGCTCAGCAGCTTCGATGAAATTCATGTCAGGGGGTTCGGACTCCAACCAACTCTCGCCAATTCGATGCGATGGGCGAGTCCAAACATTGGGAATGAGAGGCGCGGACCTTAACACCGCCCCCCCCAGCTTGCAAACCCAGTCCGAATTAGATCACTTGTTACGGTTACTTGCGGCTGTCGCTTTCTTGACCGGCCCCGGCGCCCACTGTTACCCGAGTGTCGTGGCTGGTACGTCCCCGTGTCCGACAGAACACAGCCGTTCCAGCGAGTGCCTTGAATGCTTTGAAGTTTGGCTCGGTGCGCGTTTGGCTTGAAGTTCGCACCGGAGCCCGACATAGGGAGGACCTGGAACCATGACGAAGAAACACGTGGGCGTGCTCTTGGGCGGGATGAGCGCTGAACGCGACGTCTCGATTGAGTCTGGCGAGGCGGTGGCGAAGGCCCTCGAGTCGCGGGGCTATCCGGTCACCAAGGTCTATGTCGACCACGACATCGACCAGGTCCTCCGGCAGACCCCCATCGACGTGGCCTTCATCGCCCTCCACGGCACCTACGGGGAAGACGGCTGCATCCAAGGCCTCCTTGAGCTGCTTCAGATCCCGTACACGGGCTCCGGCGTCCTCGCGAGCGCGCTCGCCATGGACAAGCTCAAGTCGAAGGAGCTCTTCCGCCTCTACAACGTCTCGACGCCGCCGTACTACTCGGTGGAGGTCGATCAGCTTGGCGACCTCGAGAACATCCACGGCTCCTTCGGGTTCCCTGTCTTCGTGAAGCCCTCGTCGTGCGGGTTCCAGCGTCGGCGCCGGCCGGGCCGTTCAACCGAGGAACTGGCGGAATGCTGCGAGGCGGCGGGCCGCTTTGACACCTCGCTCCTCGTCGAACGCTACGTTCGAGGCCGCGAAATCGCCGTGGGCGTCCTCGATGGCCGCGCCCTCGGTGCCATTGAGATCGTGCCGAAGAGCGAATTCTACGACTACAAGTCCAAGTACCAGGCCGGCCAAAGCACGTACCACCTCCCCGCGCGCCTTACCCCGACCCGCTACAAGGGCGTGCTCCACATCGCCGAGCGCGCCGTCGAGTGCGTGGGCGCCACCGGCGCCGTCCGTGTGGACCTGCTCGTGACCGAAGGCGAGAACGAGTACGTGCTCGAGGTCAACACGCTGCCCGGCATGACACCGACCTCGCTGCTCCCGAAGATTGCCAAGGGCGCAGGCATGGACTTCGCGGACCTCTGCGAGGCCATCGTCGATCGCGCGAACCTCGGTACGCACGCATCGGCGCGTGCCTACTCGTCGGCGCCACCCCCGCCCGCCGTGGACGCGGGCGACGTGAAGCCGGCGTACATCACGCACGTCTAGAAGCGCGCGAGCGGCACCGCAAAACGGCGCAGCGCGGATGGGCCTACGGCTTGTTCGTGCGTGCGCCGTCTTCGTTTGCACTCACCCACGGGCGTTCGAGCGCCGTGAGCACGGCCTTCGAGATGCGAAACACGGGGCCGTCGTCCACCTGCCCGTAGACCTCGGAATCGCCCGCATCGGCGCCGAAGCGGATGGTTCGCGTGACCGCCTTGGGCGAATCCTTCGGCGTTTCCGCCTTCGTTCCCTCCGCCGCGGGAGGCTCGCCATCGAGCGCGGGGCCCGGCGCCGGATCGGGCCCTGGCTTCGCGAATTCTTCGAAGGACGCTCGGTTGTCCGCGAGCGGGTCGTAGACGACAACAAAGGAGCGGGACGGCGCGCCAAGCCCGAACGCACCGCCCGGAGCGTCAGCCACAAAGGCGGCGGCGGTCAGATTCGACAGCACCTCGACCGCGTTGCTGATGGTGCCCCCTTCGATATTCGCAGGCTCCACCCGGGGAAGGCTCCAAAGACCGTTCTCACGGCGGGCCGTTTCGGTGCTCGCCCCGAGGGTCCGGGCAATGCGCACGGCTTCCACGGCCTTCTGCCGGACCACCGCCCTCGGAAGGAAATGCGTGCGCGACGCGCGGAAGAGTTCCCGCGCGGGCGCGAGGAATCGCTCCGCCCCCGGTTCCTTGCCGCGGCGCACGAGTACGCTCGCCGCATCCCCGCCGAGGAGCTCGAGGGTCTCGGTCGATTTGTCCTCGAGCCCCAGCGTAATGGTTGCTTCCGCCTTCGCGTCGGCGCGGTCCGAGTAGTCGAGGGCGCGGTGAAACTTGAGAGCTCGGATGTACTCCGACACCGCCTCCGCGTCGGCCGCCGCATCCTTCTCGTCGGTGAAGGTCCATTCGCCGCCGTCACGAACGATTTCGATGTGCGCCTTACCCGCTTCGATGCGAATGCGCGCGATGTCCTGCTCCTCGGCGGCCACCATGCGGTCCTCCCGGAGGTCCTCGGCCCGCGGAAAGAGCGACTCAAGTTCCTTCGTGGACGCACAGAGCACGGGGCCCTCGTTCGCTCGAACAAAGGTTTCCCCTTCGTGGCCTTCGCATGGAGCGCCAACTTCGAGCGTGGCGCCGCCGTTTCCGCCGGAAGCGACGACTTGCCGTTCGGGCTTCTTGAGCCCGTACTTCGCGAGGTCCTTGGGGTCGTCGTCCACGTAGCGAGAGGCGCGGAACGAACCGAGCAGTGAAAGCACATCCGCGATGCCGAGCGACGAGCCGTAGCCCACAAACGGCGCAGCGGCCCACCAACGGCCGTCCTTCCGCGCGAGTTCCACGGCGGGTGCATCGGGGCCCGAACGGACGACGAGCTTCGTCGTCTCCGCGGTATCCACACCCTTGAACACTTGCTTGTTGCGGAGCGTTGCAGCGTCCGTATCGAAGGCCTCCACGAGGTCCGTGCCGACGACGTAGGCGGTCTGCGTGTCGTCGAGCTGCGCGTAGGCGCCCTGCCCACGGGGGTCGTCGCCGCCAATGGCAAGGCTCGGCGTTTCGCCGAGCACCGTGAACACGATGCGGATTCGTGGGGCCGACAGGCCGAAGTTCTTTCGATCGGACTCGCCGATGTTGTGGAGCGTTCGGCGCGACTCCGCCCATTCCATGGTCGACAGGAGCGCCTCGACGGCGTCTTCGTCCGCTTCGTCCTTGAGCGGCGCCACGAGCATCCAAGTGCCCGCCCCTTCGTCGCCGAGGCTACGTTCGAGGACGAGGTGTTTGCCGCCACGCTCGATGTCGATACGGCTGACTTTGTCGCGGATCATCCGCGGGAGCAGGCGCCCCTGGCGCAACTCCGACTCGCCCGTTGAAACGAGATGCTGCTCGAAGAAATAGATGTAGCCGAGCAGACCGATGGCAATGAGCGAAAGGATGACCGTCGTGCGTGTCTTCATGGAAACCGCCTAGGCGCGGCGCGCCCACCAGGTCGACAGCCCGAGCACCAGCACGGCACCCGGAATGAATACGAGGAGGCGCCAGAATAGATCACCGAGGTCGGCCTCCGCGATGGTCAGGCGCTGTGCCTCGAGCTTCTTTGGTGCGATGGCGATGAGTGTTTCGCGAGCGGTGAGCCAGCCGGTGACGGCCGCAAGCAAGTCGCGGTTGGCGAGGTCCGGCCGCATGAGCTCGCCGCTCAGCCAGTCGGAGTCACCAAACACGACGACGCGCCCGCCGCGTCGGGATTTCTGAACGTCGCTCGTCTGCATCCCAGGCTGCGCCGCGACCGCGAGCGAAACCGGACCGTCGATGTCCCCGTCCCCGCGCTGCGGCTGCTTGGTTTGCGCCAGCTCCGTCATCGAGGTTTCCGCGTAGGCGTTGCCGCTCGTTTGGGCGAGCGTCACGACCCCGTCGCGCGTGCTCCGGACGCTGCGTGCGATGCGCGCAACCCACGGCGCGCCGAGCTTCTTGAGGGCGGCGGCGATGGGATGCTCGCCGTAGTCCACGACGAAGTACGGGCCCGCGGCGTTGCCCGGCGGCGGCACGCGGTCGCTCGACAGTTCAAGCACGATGCTCGCGTCGACGGCGATGCCCCACTCCGCGAGCACCGATTCGAGGCCCGTGGGCGTGATGGATTCGCGTTCGATGACGGGGTCGAGGGCGAAGAGCGCGTTGCCTCCATGGGCAACGTAGTCGCGGATCATCTTCGCCTCTTCGTCGCGGAACGCGCGGAGCGGCCCAACGACGAACAGCGCGTCGCACTCCGCTGGAATGGCCGAGCGCCCCATGGTCGCGATGTTCTCGAGGGCGATGTTGTCGCGCCGGAGCTCGGTCTCGACGGCACGAAGCGAGCGGGCCTGTCCCTCGCCGCCGCTCGTCCACTCGCCGTGTCCCTCCGTGAGGCAGACCTTGGTCGCCTTGCCCGAAACCACCTGTACGATGGCGCCGGTGAGCGCCTGTTCGGCTTTGACGTCGACCTTGGGCCCGGCGGCGTCGTCCATGGATTCCACGTCAACGCCCACGAGCTCGTCGCGCGTCACCGACCAGCGCTTGTCGCCACTCACGACCACCGCCGCCACATCCGCGAACTGCTGACCGGACGCCTGGTCGACCGCCGTCGCCACGTCGAAGCGCTGCGCGAGGATCTTGTACTTCGCCGGATCGCGGTCCGGGTCGACCACTTCCACGCGGAGCCGCGTCGTCTCGGCGCCGTAGCGGTTCAGGAGCTCCTTCACCTCGGGGAAGTTCGACTCCGCCTCGGACATGAAGAGGTAGACCTCCACATCCTGCTTGAGCGCACGCAGTTCCTTCTTGGTGCGGTCGGACATCGAATAGATGCCCTGCGAAGTCCAATCCCAGCGCTCGTAGTGGCGGAAGGCGAGCCAGTTGACCATCGCCACGATGGCCAGCACGAGGAGCGCCGACGCTCCCCAGTTGACGCGCTCAAAGACGCGGCGCGTGGTCGGCGTGGCCTTCATTCGTACCTCCGCGCCTGCATCACGCGGACCGCGAGGAAAAGCGCCAGCGCGGCGAGCGACGCATCAAACGCAAGGCGACGCGAGTCCACGATGCCCTTCGAGAAGTCGCTCATGTGCCCCCAAACGCTCACGTAGTTGAACGCGTCGCGCATGGGCCCCTCGAAGATGAACTCGCCCACGCCAACCAGGAACATGAGCCCGAGGAGCATGAACGTGAGCACCGCGGCGATGATGGGGTTCGGGCTCGCGGCGGACATGAACGTGCCGATGGCCATGTAGAAGACGCCGATGCCGAAGACGCCCAGGTAGCTGGCCGCCGCAACACCCCAGTCGACCGAGCCGTACTGCTTGAGGATCACGAGGTAGAGCGCCGTGGGCACCCAAAGCGACGTCCAGAACACCATGGCCGCGAGGTACTTCCCGAGCACGAGCGCCACGTCGCCCACCGGCACGGTGAGGAGCGGTTCCAGCGTGCCCGTGCGCCGCTCTTCGGCGAGGAGCCGCATCGTGAGGATCGACGCGATGACGAGGAGCACCACGTAGAAGAGTGTCGTGCCACCGAAGAAGAGCGTGACCGGCGTTTGCGTCGCGGCGCCGGCGTCGTACTGGCTCTGCGCGAAGTAGCTCGCGAGCATGTAGAGCGTGAAGCCCTGGTAAACGAGCCAAACGGTGAGCACCACGTACGCCACCGGCGACACGAAGAAGGAGAAAATCTCCCGTTTCGCCACGGACCAAGCGGACCTCACGACGCGCCCCCTTCTTCCGGCTGCGCGCCCGCATCGGTCGCGGTGAGCGCGGCGAAGACGTCCTCGAGCGAACCGCCCGCGGAGCGCACATCGCGAACGCCAAGACCCGCCTGGGCGAGCGCCGCCACCACTTCTTCGACGGCGCGGTCCGCATCGCGGAGGCCCACACGCACTTCGGTGAGTTCGCCGGCCGTCGGCGTGGTGTGAACGCCCGTGACCGCACCATGCGATGCGAGGGCAGCCTCGACCGCGGCGCCCGTGCCGCGGATGGTCAGCTGAGCTTCCACGGCGCCGCGACGCTTTCGGAGTTCATCGAGCGGCCCCTCGGCCACGACGTGCCCCTTCGCGATGATGATGGCGCGGGTACACGTCGCCTCCACCTCCGGCAGGATGTGTGTCGAGACAAGCACCGTCTTCTTGCCCGCAAAGCCGCGAATGAGGTCGCGCACCTGCCGCATCTGGTTCGGGTCGAGGCCGCTCGTCGGTTCGTCGAGGATGAGGAACGGCGGGTCGGCGACGAGGGCATCGGCGAGCCCCACACGCTGCCGGTAGCCCTTCGAGAGCTGTCCGATGATCCGATCACGCGCGTCCGCGACACTCGCCTGCTCAAGGCATGCGTCGACTCGTTTGCGGATGGAGGCGCGCGGCACGCCCTTGAGCTCGGCGCGGTGCTTCAGGTACTCGCGCACCCGCAGCTCGGGGTAGAGCGGCACGCCCTCGGGCATGTAGCCAATGCGCTTGACGGCCTCGAGGGGCTCGGCGACGGCATCCACGCCATCGACGTAGATGCGACCCGCCGTGGGCGTCAGAAACCCTGTCACCATGCGGAGCGTCGTGCTTTTCCCGGCACCGTTCGGGCCTAGGAAGCCCACAATTTCGCCGGAATTGACGCTGAATTGGGCGTCGTTGACGGCGACTCGGGCCCCATACTTCTTCGTGAGTTGCTCGACGCGTAACACGCTGAAGGTCGCTCCCTTGGCCCCCGCGGGGGTACCCCGATTGCCTTTCGAAACACAACCCCAAACGACGTGAAACGACACTTATTCCGGCGGGTTGCCGATTTATGGACGGTCCGCGGGAACGGGCCGAGTCTCGGCCGATGATCGTGCTGACCTCCCTCGCCGTGCTCGGACTCGTGGTCGATGACGTGATCCGCTGGCTCGAACGGCCCACGCGCGGGCGTTGAATCTTCGCGGTTCGTGGCGCAACGGAGGGGAAGCGAGCCCCCGTGTACGCCGTTTCCTCGAAAGCCCCGCCGTTTGCGCGCAGGTCGAGTTCCGTGGGACGCTCAACGCGTTCGGAACGGAGCAGCCCTACCCCCGTGACCGCGCCCAACACCGCGATGGACCCCGTCATCGAGCGCGCGCAGGCGGGTGACGAGAACGCCTTCCGCGAACTGTATCGCGCCCATCGCGCGGAGGTGGCGCGCGTCGTACAGCGCACCCTGGGGCCATCGGCGGATGTGGAAGACGTCATCCAAGAGGTCTTCGTGCAAGTGTTCCGATCGCTCCGAAAGTTCCGCGGCGAGAGCAAGTTCTCCACCTGGCTCTTTCGTGTCGCTTGGAACGTGGCGCGCATGCACATTCGCCATCTCCAGGCGCGCCCGCGCTATGCGCCCGAACGTCCATACGACGACGGTCCGGAGGCCCCCCATCGCCCCGACGAGGATGCGGAACGCGGTGAACGCTTCGCGGCCCTGTACCGACTCCTCGCGGGTCTGAGCGAGAAGAAAAGCACCGTGCTCATCCTTCACGACTTCCACGGCATGTCGCCCGCCGAGATCGGCGAGATGACCGACACGCCCGTCCTCACCGTTCGCACGCGGCTGTTCTACGCGCGCAAGGAACTCTACCAAGCCATCGCGGACGACCCGGTGCTCGGACCGCAGGTGGAGGCCCTGATGGAGTCGCTGCCGGGTCGCCCCGAGGCGCGAATTCAAGCGAAGCCGACGCAACGGGAGTCGAGCCCATGAGCGCGAACGAACACGACAAGCGCGCGACCAAGTGGAAAGCGATTTTCGCGCACCGACGCGGCAAGCTTTCGAAGACAGCGGCGACGCGTGTCGAGGCGCATATCGCATCCTCGAGCGAGGCACAGCGCGTGGTCGCCACCGATGCGCTCTACGAATCCATGGCCGAGTCGGTGCGAAGCGAGGCAACGCGCGAGCCCCGCTGGGATCAAATCGAACTCGGGATCGCACGCGCGGCAAAGGAAGCGGCGGCGGATGCGGCCACGCCGCAACACGAAGGCGATGCGTCCGAAGCTCGTCGAACGGCGACGCGTCCGCGATTCGGGTACTGGGCGGTTGGTGTGGCCGCCGCGGTCGCCCTCGCCTGGTTCGGGAGTCGAGCTCTCCCCGGCGCGCCCGCCGAGCCGAACGTCGCACGCGGCCCCGAACGACCACCGGCCCCCGTCTTCGCCTCGATCCTCGCCACGGTGGATGCCGTCACGGGTTCGGTTCGCGCGCGAACCGACGAAAGCCCGGCGGTGGATGTCCGGCCGGGAAGCCGCCTCGCATCGGGCACGACGCTCGAGACAGCACACCACGCGTCCGTCCACGTCGGCCTCTACGGAACCACCGGGATTGTCCTCGACGGGGATGCAACGCTCCGCCTTGCCCCGCGGGAAACCGCGCCCCCCATGGCGCGGCACCGGATCGTCCTCGCCCTCGATGCGGGCATGGTGACCAGTCGCGTGGATCCCCTCGACGGCGAAGGCGCGCGCTTCGATGTGCTCGCCGGGGCGCACATGTTCCGGGTCGTCGGCACGCACTTCGCCGTGGCGCATCGGGGCAACGACGTCGCGCTTCGGGTGGACGACGGGCGGGTCGAGGTGTGGAAAGACGGGGTTCGACTCGCCCTGGTGGAGGCACCGGGAACGTGGGGCAAGGTGGCGCTCTTCGGTGCCGACGCGGACCTCGCGCACCCGTACCTCCCCCCCACGGCCAATGACGACGGCCCCACCGTCACCGTGCCCGCGGTGGCCGGGATGACGGGCGTCGACATCAACGGCATGCGCATTGGCGTCGGTGGCGCAGAGCTGCGCGTTCGCGTGGCGCCGGGGCCCGTCGAGGTGATCGGCTGGGCGGGGCCCAGGAAACTCTTCGAGTCCCGCGTGGAGGCGCTCGAGGGCGAAGTTCGCATCGAGGCGCCATCCGAATCCCGGGACGACGGCGGCGGCGTGCTCACCCCCGATGAGATCCAGCGCGTCGTGGCGCCCGGCGCCGTGGGCCTGCGCCGGTGCCGGGACCTCGCGTCCCGGCAGGCCGGGGACGAAGTGGTCGGTCAGTTCCGCCTCGCCGTGCACGTGGGCACGGCGGGCATCGTGGAACGCGCCGCCCTTACGGGCGCGGAGGACGCCCCATCCGCCTTTCGGAGCTGCGTTCTGCGCGAGGTTCGCGCCTGGCGCTTTCCCCGCCCACGGGGCGGTTCCGTGGACTTCGAACTGCCGCTCACCTTCGTGACGCCATCCAAGGGCACGGCGAAAACTGCTGATAATCCTTAGTTTTTCGCGCAACCGAGGGTGAAGGTGGATGTAGGGAAAAGTATCCCTTTTCTTTACCCGAGCGAATCCACCTCCGTAGCATTCGGGGCGTGACCAACCCAGAGACACAGCGAACCCGCCCCCTCCGCGTGATCATCGCCGTGCTCGGCGTCCTCTTGGGATTCGCCCTCGCCGCCGCGAATCCCGTCACGGTCGTGCAAGCCCGTGACGCGGCAGCCTTCGTGCAGCCCATGGGACATCGCGTGGTTGAAGGCGTCACGCCACCCGCCCCCCCCTACGCCGTCTCGAACCGTAGTGGCACGCCGAGCGTTCTTCGCACCGAGGATGTCCCCGAGCCCCCCCCCCACGACGCGACGGGGGAACGCTTCCGCGCCGGCATGGTGATCACGGGCGCCACGCCCCACCGTCTCATCCTCTTCACCTTCGACGACGGGCCCCACTGGAAGACCACCCCCCGTCTCCTCGACATGCTCGACGCCACCGGCATCCATGCCGTGTTCTTCCTGACGGGTGACCGACTCGTCGGCCAGGGCAAGCGTCAAGACGAACAGCGCGCGCTCGTGAAGGAGATCGCGGCGCGAGGCCACTTCGTGGGAAACCATACGTTCGCACACGTGCAGCTGCCGCTGCTCACGGAACCCGAGGTCGTCGAGCAGATCGAACTCACGGAAGACCTCATCGTCGACCAACTCGGTGCACGCCCGTGGCTCCTCCGGCTCCCGGGCGGTTCGAGATCCGCGCGCATCGACCGCATCGTCGCCGACCACGGCTACACGAGCATGCTCTGGAACCTCGGAAGCGGAGACTTCCAGGTCGACTCGCCGGACGCCGTCCTCGACACCCTCACACGCGTGCTTGAGCGGCGTGAGCGTGAGAACGGGGAACGTGGCGGGGTGATCCTGCTTCACGACACCCACGAGTGGAGCGTCGAGGCCTTCCCTCGCATCGTCGCCGAGCTCCAGCGCCGCAACTGTGCACTTCTCGAACAGGGCGAGGAGCTCTACGACATCGTCGACGATCCGAGTCTGTTCTTCATTCCGCGCGCCGATGCTTCGCCGAGTGAGGCGGCGCCCGCGGCGATCCCG
This sequence comes from Polyangiales bacterium, assembly GCA_041389625.1. GTDB lineage: Bacteria > Myxococcota_A > Polyangia > Polyangiales > JAWKRM01 > JAWKRM01. The sequence goes on along the minus strand of JAWKRM010000045.1, from coordinate 3,038 downwards.
CGCACGGAAGTGCTTGAAGCGCGTCAGCGTCGCCTGCGCGAAGAGACCGCGATGCGCTGCAGCGTGACCGCAACGTTGTGATGTCGGCATAGCCGATCGCCGTCCACGCGCGTGCGCAAGCACACTTGTGCGCACGAGGGCCTTCGTCAACGCTCCGCGCCCATTATGAGCGCTCGAACGAACGTGTGCCGCGACTGCGGATTCTCAAACCCCCGCTCCTGGCGCACCTGCGCACGGTGCACGGCGCGACTCGATGCGACGGCGGCCGCTCCCCTCCCGCTCATCGGCCATGCGTCGGCCGCCGAAGTGATCCGCGCAAGCATCGACTGCGCGTTCTCCATGGGCGCGACCACCGTCGTCGCCATTGAAGGCATGAACGGCTCCGGCAAGTCGCGCCTTCTGACGCACGCGGGCGAGTTTGGCGCGCGGGCCAACGATGGCATGCCGCTCCTTCACACCACGGCGGGCGCCGGCGGCACGGCGAGCCCGTACGACCCGTTCTCGACGATGCTCCTTGAACGCTTCGGCGTGCTCCCGAACGCACCGGCGGCCGCCGTGCGTGGGCATATGTTCACGGTTGTCTCGGAGTGCCTCTCCACGTCGGATGCGGTCACCATTGCGGAGACGACGCACCTCCTCGGCTACATCGCCGGTGTCGAGTTCCCCGACAGCCCGTTCCTGATGCCCCTCGCGGACCGTCCGCTCGAGCTCCGCCGCCGTGCCGCCCAGGCCTTCCGCCAATTCGTGGAGGCCGACGTGCAGCGCGCGCCCGTGCTGATGCTCATCGACGAAGCCCATCGCATGGAGGAGCCCGCGTGGCAGTTGCTTCGCATGCTTTTTGACGTGGAGGGCCACCTCGCCATCGTGCTCGCCGGAAACGCCCCCCTGGCCGACCGCACGCGAACCTTCGGGCCCGCAAACCGCACGGAAACCTGCGTCATCGCACCGCTCGCCCATGACGATGTCGCTGCGATGCTCATGGTGCTCCTCCCGACCCTCGAGTCGGCACCCGAGCCCCTCGTCTCCGCGCTTCACCACCGCTCCGGCGGCAACCCCAGCGTGCTCCGCGCGATGGTCTTGAGTCTCGTGGAACAGGGCCTGTTCGAAGACCGCGATGGCGCGCTCGTCGCAAACCTCGCACGCCTCGAGGACGCGAGTCTCCCGATCACCCTCGATGACGTCATCGCGGCTCGCATCGCGCGTCTCAGCGACGAAGAACGCACCATCCTCACGCATGCGTCGGTCGTTGGCGACCGTTTCTGGGACGGCGCGGTCCTGGCACAGATGCGCTGGGAGGCGCCCACGACCGAGCCAAAGGGACGCGACAGCATCGCCGCCCTCGCCGACCAGTCGGACCGGCGTCACGTCGGACACGTGCTCGAGACGCTCACCGCGAAGGGCTTCCTTGCGCACGCACCCGCGTCCGTCCTTCCCGGCGCGGCGCAGTACACGTTCCAGCTCCCGCGCGTGCGCGAAACGCTCTACGACGGCCTCGACGAGGACACCAAGGTGGTGCGCCACACGGCGGTGGCCGGCTGGCTCGCGGTCACCGCGGAGATTCAGCGCGAAGGCATCGCTGCGCTCATCGCGCCTCACCTTGAGGAAGCCGGCTGGCTCCACCGAGCGGGCCGCGCCTACTTCGAGGCGGCCGCCTACGAACGCGCGCGCCTCCGGACGCACAGCGCCCTCGCGTACATCGAACGCGCCATCCCACTCATCCCGGACGAGGACGTGGTGCGCCGCATCGACGCGCTCCACGAGCAGGGTTCGCTCCTCGCAACGCTCGGGCGCTACGACGAAGCACGCCAGGCATTTACGGCCATGCTCGAACACGCCCACCGCATCGGCGCACGGTCGAAGGCCGCCGCGGCCCTGAATCGCATCGGCCGCATCCACCGCGAGCGTGGCGAAGAGGAGACGGCCGAGACCGTGCTCACGAGCGCCCTCGAGCTCTTCCGCGCCGCCGGCGACCTCCGCGGCGTGGCCGCAACGCTGGACGACCTTGCGCAGGTGGTGCGTCTCCGCGGTGACCTCGCCACGGCACTCCCGCTCGCCGCCGAGGCCCTCGAGCTCCGCCGCGCGAACGCGGACATGCGCGGCGAAGCCGTCTCCCTCACCACGCTCGGCACCATCGAACTCGGTCGGGGTCGCCTCGACGCCGCGGAACTCTATTTCACGCAGGCGCGCGAACGTCACGAGGAGCTCGGTGACCGTCTCGGTGTCATGCGCTCGCACAACGCGCTCGGCGTCCTCGCCTACGAGAACGGCGACGTGTCGCACGCCCTCGAAGCCTGGGCATCGGCACTCACCCTCGCCCGCGAGTTCGGCGCGCGGCGCGATCAGTGCTTCCTTCTAAACAACCTGGGCCAGGCGCACCTCACCGTCGGTGACCTCGACGCGGCCACGGAGCGCCTCAACGAGGCCCACCGGCTCGCAGCCGCCCTCGGCGACCGACGCGCCCTTGCCGACATCGTGCGAAACCAGGGCGCCGTCGCCCTCCGCCGCGGGGACAGCAACGCCAACGAGCTCTTCGAGGAGGCCGTGCGCATCGCCGAGGAGTACGGCGGCCGCGAGGCCATCGCCCACGCCCACCGCGCCATCGCCGACGCGCGGGCCGCCGGTCACGACACGGCTGGCCTCGCGGAGCGGGATTACGTGGCGAGCATCGACTTGTTTCGGCAACTTGGAAACGAGCGCGAGGCGGCCCGTTCGCTCGCGGCCTACGGGCGCTACCTCGCCGAGTGCGAGCACGGCGGCCGTGCGCGCACCACGCTCGAAGAGGCACGCGGCATCCTCGAAAGGCTCGGTCTCCCGGAGCTTGACCGCGTGAACGCCACGCTACGCGCCATCGGAAGTTCGAGCCCGAGTACCCAGGCCACCGCGTAGTCGACCGAAGCCCTCAACCCCCCGTCGCCTCGACCGTCGTGGTCGAACGGTGCGCTACGTTCGCACGGCGTGGATGCGCCAGACGGGCAAGCCGTCCTCCGCCGCGCGCTTTTCACGGTTCGAGACGGAACCGAACGGATTGGCCTCGATGA
>JAWKRM010000044.1:0-18166 GCA_041389625.1 Polyangiales bacterium | reverse complement strand
AACGTCATCGAACCGTTCCTCGACGAGTACCGTGCGGGCCGAACCCCGAGTCCCTGCGTCCACTGCAATCGCACGGTGAAGATCAGCCACCTCGTGGCCCTGGCCGACCGTTTTGGGGCCACGGCGGTCGCCACGGGGCACTACGCGCGTATCGAAACCGATCTCTCCGGCGGCGTCCGGCTCCTCCGTGGGCGCGACCTCGAGAAGGATCAAAGTTACTTCCTCTTCGGTGTACCGAGCGCCTCGCTCCGCCGCCTTCGCACGCCGCTCGGCCACCTCGACAAGGCGGCCGTACGCTCGGAGGGCCGGCGGCTCGGCATCCCCAACGCCGACAAGCCCGACTCGCAGGAGCTTTGCTTCGTGCCCGACGGCGACATCCGGGGCTTCGTGGAGCGTGAGCGTGGCGCGCAGCCCGCGGGCGACATCGTGGATGCGGCCGGTGGCGTCCTTGGCGAACATGACGGCATCGCGGGCTTCACCGTCGGGCAGCGGCGGGGGCTCAAGCTCGGTGGCGGGCCACCCCGTTACGTGCTCCGAATCGTTCCCGACGAGAACCGCGTGGTGGTCGGCGACGAGGGCGATCTCGCAGCACCGGGGCTCCGGGCACGGGATGTTCAGTGGGTCCACGGCAGGCCGAGCGAGCGCTTCCAAGCGTCGGTGCGCATCCGCTATCGGCATGAGCCGGCGCCCGCGTGGGTGACCCCCACGGACGCGGGCTTCGACGTGGAGTTCGACGAGCCCCAGCGCGCGGTGACGCCGGGCCAGGCGACGGTGGTATACCAACACGATGAGGTGGTCGCCGGCGGATTCATTGAGGCCTAAGGGCCGCGCCCCCTGGGCCACGCCTTCCGCCTCGGTCTTCGCCGCGCTTGGCGTCATTGCGGCGTTCGTCGGGGCGGGCTGTTCCGTGGGCACCGGCGAAGGTTCGCTCACGGGCATCGTGAATGATCCCGAATGCGAGCTCGAGGCGGACGAGTTCGACCTCGAACCGACCTACTTCGGTGCCGAACGCGTCGAGGGGCAACTCCTCATCCGCATCCAACGCAGCTCGGACTTCGAAGACAAGAGTGACGGGCTGATCGTCCTGGTGCGCGACCCCGCACAGATTGCCAAGGAGCAACTCGATACCGAGGTCGCGGTGGGTCGGACGCCCCTGGGCGCGGGCGAAGAACTGCCGGTGCAGATGACCTTCTACATGAACCACACCTGCACGCTGAACCGCGTGGACACGCCGACCGTGTTCGAAGCGACGACGGGGACCATCCGGTTCGAACGCATCTACGCGCCGTCCGTTTCCGATGCCACGCGGATCAAGTTCGATTTCGCCAACGTGCTCTTCGTGGACCCCGATAACCCGGACGAACGGAACGCGACCCTGACCGGCGACGTCGACTTCCTCTATTCGCGTGGCCGGCCCGCGCAGCGGTTCCCGTGAGGGGACGTCGGCCCAAGGGCCCCGTGGTCGAGGGCGTCGTTCGAAACGTCGCGCCCGGGGGCGACGGCGTGGTCGAGACGCCGGGCGGCCTCGTGTTCGTCCCAGCGGTGTGGCAGGGGGAGCGGGTCCGAATCCGTGTGGACGCGGAGCGGTCGCGGGGCGTCCAGCGCGGGGCCGTGGTGGAGGTGCTCACGCCAACCCCCGGGCGTGTCGAGGCGCGCTGTCCGCACGCGGACCGCTGCGGTGGCTGCCCGTGGATGACCCTGGAGGCGACATCGCAGCGGGCCGAGAAGGCGCGCTGGGTCGCCGCGGCGACGGGGCTAGGTCACGGTCGAGCCCGCCGGGCCCCCGTTCGGGTACCGGCGCCGGGCGCGTCTGCACTTCATCGTGGAACAAGGCGCTCGGTTACCTGCCTCGGCGGGGACGAGGCGTCACCGACATCGCCGCGTGCGTGGTGCTCGCCGACCCGATTGCGGCGGCGATGGATCGGGTGCGTGCCGACGTCCTGCCGGGCCTCGTGGGGCAGGGCGAGGTGAACCTGCCCTGGCGCCGCGGGCAAACCCCTCGTGGGCATCGTGTCGGAGAACCGCAGCCGCCGGGTGTCTACTCGACGCTCGAAGCCATGGTGAAGTCGGGGGTGTGCGTGGGCGCGACGCTCCGCGCCGGCGGCGCGAGCGAGCCGGCCCGGTGGGGTGACACGGACGAGGTCGCGCCGGATGATCAGTTGGCCATCCGGGGGCCGTTCCCCGGCTTCTCGCAGGCGAACGATGCGGTGAATGCGCGTCTGCGCGAAGTCGTCGCCGAGTGGGCAGCCGCGGAGGGCGCCCATGTCCTTGAACTCTACGCCGGCCACGGAAACCTCACGCTTGCGCTTGCGCCCGGCGCCGCCTCGGTGCGTGCCGTCGAAATGAGTGAGGAGGCCGCGCGCTTCGGGACCGCCAATGCCCGCGCGGCGGGCTTCGACCACGTCACGTTCATTCCAGGGGACGTCGCCAAACACATCAAGGGGCCCGCCGACATCGTCGTGCTCGACCCGCCACGCACGGGCGCCAAGGACGTCATGGCGGCCATCCTTGCCCTTCGGCCTCGGCGCATCGTGTACGTGTCGTGCGACGTGGCGACGCTCGGCCGGGATCTCGCCACGCTCCGGGAAGGGGGCTACGCGCCCACCCGGGCGAGGGCCTTCGACATGTTTCCGCAAACCGCGCATGTGGAGTCCGTGGTGCTTGCCGAGCCCGTGGGTGGGGGGTAGAAACCACAGGCGTTTCGGCCCAACGCTCGCCAAACGCCCACGCTCCATGAAGTGCCCGTACTGCGGTCATCTCGACAACAAAGTCATCGACTCGCGCCTCTCGCAGGGCGGCGAGGTGACGCGTCGGCGCCGTGAGTGCGATGCCTGCACGCGGCGCTATACGACCTACGAGCGGGTCGAACAGGTGCTCCCCATCATCGTCAAGCGTGACGGCCGAAGGCAGCCCTTCGATCGCATGAAGGCCCTTGCGGGGCTTGAGCATGCCGTGGTCAAGCGCCCCGTGTCGTCGGAGGCACTCGATCGGTTGCTCGACGGGCTCGAGCGTGACCTGGCGGACATGGGCGAGCGCGAAGTCGGTTCGCAGATCATCGGCGAGAAGATCCTCCATGCGCTCCGCAACCTTGATCCCGTGGCGTACGTCCGGTTCGCGAGCGTGTATCGGAAGTTCGACAACGTGGACGAGTTCACGGGCGAGCTTAAAGAGCTCGCCACGCGCTCCGACGGGAACGGCTGATGCCGGCCAACGCATCGGACGAACGCTGGATGCGCGCCGCGCTCCGCGAAGCGCGCCACGGCGACCCGAGCCCGAATCCGCATGTGGGCGCAGTGCTCGTGAAGGCGGGGAAGCTCGTCGCAAAGGGCTACCATCGACGGGCGGGCGATGCCCACGCGGAGGTTGCCGCCTTGAAGCGAGCGGGGAAGCGCGCCCGGGGCGCCACGCTCTACGTCACGTTTGAGCCCTGTAACCACTTCGGCCGAACGCCCCCGTGCACCGACGCGATCATCGCCGCCGGCGTGGAACGTGTGGTCGTGGGTGCGCGGGACATGGCGCCGCACGTGCCCGGCGCCGAACGGAAGCTCCGTCGCGCGGGGATCGAGGTCACCTACGGCGTATGCGAAGCGGAGGCGGAGGCGCTCGTGCGCGACTTCGCGAAGCACATTCGACGCGGTCTCCCCGAGGTGACCCTGAAGTCCGCCGCGACGCTCGACGGGCACACCGCATCGCGCACGGGCGAATCGAAGTGGATCACCGGCGAAGCCGCACGCGGAGAAGCACATCGCATGCGCGCCTACGCCGACGCGGTGCTCGTCGGCGTTGGCACCGTTCTCGCGGATAACCCCCACCTCAACGTGCGCCTGGTCAAGGGGCGCGCGCCGGTGCGGGTCGTTCTCGACTCGGAGCTTCGCACCCCCGTGACCGCCAACGTCGTGACGGGCAAGGGCGGACACACCATCGTGTTCCACGCATCGTCGGCACCGCCCGGTAAGCGCCGCGCCCTCGGACGTGCCGGCGCCGAACTCGTCGAGGTTGCGCGAACGAGTGGCGGCCTGGACCTAAAGCGAGTCCTTCGCGAACTCGGCAAGCGCGACATCGTTCGATTGCTCGTGGAGGGTGGCGCGGCGGTGCATGGCTCGCTGCTTCGCGAGCGTCTCGCCGACCGCGCGGCGCTCTTCTACGCACCGAAACTCCTCGGAGACCCGGCGGCGTACCCACTCGCCAATGCGGGGCCGGCACCGCACCTTCGAAGTGCCGTGGCCCTGAACGACGTCACCGTTCGCCACCTGGGCGAAGACCTGCTCGTCGAGGGGCGGCTCCGGTACGCCGGCGCTCGCGCAAAATAGGCACGAAAGACCCGAAAAGCCAACGCCGCAGCCTGGACTCGGCGGGACGCTGGCGCTATGTACGCCCGAGCCCAACCGGGGTGCCGCATGAAAACCGAAGCCACCGAGCGAGTCGAACACGCGCTATCCGTCCTCCGCGATGGCGGCATGGTGATTCTCGTCGACGACGAGGACCGCGAGAACGAGGTGACCTCGTCATGGTGGCCGAGCATGTGACCCCCGCCGCCGTGAACTTCATGGTCAAGGAGGCCCGCGGCCTCGTGTGCCTTGCGCTCACCGACGCGCGGGTTCGCCAGCTCGAGCTGCCCATGATGGTCGACGAGAACCGCTCGCAGCGCAGCACCGCGTTCACGGTTTCCATCGAAGCGCGCGAAGGGGTCACGACGGGCATCTCCGCGGCGGACCGGGCGCAGACCGTGCGTGCGGCCGTTCGGCCGACGGCCAAGCCCACCGACCTGGTCAGCCCGGGCCACGTGTTCCCGTTGCGTGCGCGACCGGGCGGCGTGCTCCAGCGGAGCGGCCACACGGAGGGCGCCATCGATCTCGCCCGCCTCGCCGGGTTCGAACCCGCCGGCGTCATCTGCGAGATCATGAAAGACGACGGAACCATGGCGCGGCGCGACGACCTTGAGGTCTTCGGCGCAAAGCACGGGCTCCCGCTCCTGTCCATCGCCGACCTCATCGAATACCGCCTCCAAAAGGAGCGCCTCGTTGAACGCACCCGCACGGGCGAAATCGCCTTGGCCACGGGTCGCAAATGGCAGGCGCACCTCTACGCCTCCAGCGTGGAAGACCGCCGCTACCTCGCCCTTACTCTCGGCCCCATCACCGAAGGCCCAACGCTCGTCCGCGTGCACACGTCCGACGTGTTTGGCGACGTGTTCGGCGTGCGCCGCGACTCGAGGCTTGCGGTGAGCGACGCCGTGACGCGCATGGAAGTCGAAGGGAAGGGCGTCGTGCTCTATCTGCCTTCCCGTGCCGACCTCGATGCGGAGTTCGCCGCCTATGTCGACGGAACCCGCCCGTCCACACGCCCAGCGGCGGACGCGGGCGATGTGCTCCGCGAGTTCGGTATCGGCGCGCAGATCCTCGCGGACCTTGGCCTCGGCGAAATCCGCCTTCTCACGAACCGTCCCCGTCGCATCGCGGGTCTGGAGGGCTACGGCCTTGAAATCGTCGAGCAGATTCAGCTCGACGAGGTCGAGGGCATCACCGCGGGCGCCCGGCCCGCCACGCACTGACGGGGCCCACGACCATGAGCGAACAGCGCCCCGTCGATGCCTTGCCGATTGCGTTCACCGCCCCCGCGGATTTTCGGGTGGGTGTCGTCGCCGCGCGTTTCAACGGCGCGGTGGTCACTGCGATGCTCGAGGGGCTCAAGGCCCAGCTCGCGGTGCGCGGAGTCGGTGACGCACAGATTGACGTCCACGAGGTGCCGGGGGCGTGGGAGCTACCGGTGGCGTGCCGTTGGCTCGCCGAAACCGGACGCGTGGAGGCCGTGATCGCCCTTGGGGCCATCGTGCGCGGCGCGACGCCGCATTTCGATTTTGTGGCCAGCGGCGCCACGGATGGGTGCATGCGCGTCGCGCTCGACACGGGCGTGCCCGTGGTCTTCGGCGTGCTCACCACCGACAACGATGAACAGGCCCTCGACCGCGCGCTGCCGAGCCGCGGCAACAAGGGGCGCGATTTCGCTGAAGCCGCCGTGGAGATGGCCATGTTGCGCCGCTCGCTCACGGCACAAAGGGGACGGGGGTAAGCGTTCATGGGTTCCCGCCGAAAGGGCCGCGAGGCCGCGCTCCAGGTGCTTTACGAGCTCGAATCGACGGAGTTCTCCGCCGAGCAGGCGCTCAAGTACCACTTCGAGAATTTCGCGCCGAACCACGAAGGGGAGGAGTTCGCGCGAACCCTCGTCATCGGTTGCGCCGCGGAGCTCCCGCAGATCGACGAGACCATCCGCGGGGTGAGCGAGCACTGGCGGCTTGAGCGCATGTCGCGCGTCGACCGAAACATTCTCCGAGTGGCGACCTACGAACTGCTTCGCCTCGAGGAAGTGCCCCGGCGCGTGACGCTCAACGAAGCCGTGGAACTGGCAAAACGCTTCGGCTCGGAAGGCAGCGCGGGGTTCGTCAACGGCGTGCTCGACCGGATTGCGGCGAACCTCGGCAAGGCGTAGGCGGCGCCGTGTTCGAGTTCGCGGATCCGACGCTCGCTCGCCTCGACATGCTGTCCGTGCGCGCCGTCTGCTGCGTGGCGTTCGATGATGAGCGGCCCGCGGGGGGCGTCTTGTCGCTGGTGGATTGGCGCCTCGCGGGCGCGGTTTCCCGCCGCATGCGCGACGGTTTCATTTCAGGGGCGGTCGGCGAGCGCGTGCTCCTCGGAACGAACGGGAAGTTCCCCTTCGACAAGGTTGTCGTCGTCGGCGCTGGCCCAAAGCGGGCATTCGACGTGGACGCGTTTGAGGCGGTGGCGACGGCAACGTTCGGGGTCCTCGCGGAGCTTGAGGTGCACGAGGCGGCCTGGGAGCTTCCGGGCGTGCCGACCGCCGTGCCCGCGGAGGCCGCCTTTGAGCGCCTCGTGCCATGCATGCGCCGAGACACGAACCTCGACGAGCTGACGCTCCTTGGTTCCCCCGATCTCGCGAAGCCGTTGGCGGTCGTCCTCGAACGCGACCGACGGAAGGCGCAGAGCATCGTTCCGCCCGGCTGAACGCCTACTTCTTCTTCGCGGGCTTCTTCTTCGCCGCAGGCTTCGCACGGCGCACGGGCGCCTTCTTTGCGGCCTTGCGCGTGGGCTTGGCCTTGGCCGCCTTCTTCACCTTCGCCTTCGGCGCGGGCTTGCGGGCAGGGGCCTTGGCTGGCTTCTTCGCGGCCTTCGCGGGCACCTTCTTCGACGGCGCCTTCTTTGCCGCGGGCTTCGCCTTTGCCTTCACGCCGGCCTTCGCCTTCGGTGCCGGCGCTGCCTTCGCGGGAGACTTGGCCTTCGACGCGGGTTTTGCCTTGGGCGCGGCCTTCGCCTTCACCTCGGGCTTCGCCGACTTCTTTCCAGGGGCGGGCTGCTTCGCCGCTTCGCGCATGGACTTCGGAAGGGGAACGGGCTTGCTCCGCGGACGCGCGGACGCATCGCGCGAGAGGGGACGCCGGGAAGGGCGATCCCGGTCGTAGTCATCGTGGCGGTCGTAGCGCTGGAATCGACCCTCGCGATCGTCCGAATCGTCATCATCGTCGTCGCGGATGATCTTGGCCTTGGTCTTCTGGACCGCTGCGATCTCGTCCGGGCTCCGCACCGTGAACGGCCGAACCGTCCCGGGACGCGCGGCGGTCACGCCGGGGATGGGCAGACGCCCCGCCCGCGAAGCTTCGCGAAGCGCATTTCGAAGGGCCTCGGGCTTCGCGAAGAGCTTTTTCATCGAGTCGAGGTAGTGCTTCTTCCAGGCATCCTTGTATTGGGCCGCGTGGCCCTTCGGGATGCCCCGCTGCTTGATGGTGACGCGCGTGCCGCCCGCGATGGACTCGAGGTGGAATTCCACGTGTGAATCGGGGAAATCGGGCGCGAAGTCGGCCGTTCGCCAGGTCAGGAGGATGGTCTTGCCGGTGTCGAGCCCGACGATGAGGGCCGTGGCGTAGCCATCCCAGGCCGTGTAGCGGCCGCCAACCCACGGCTCCACGGTGGCGCGGGCGCCGGTAAAAGCCGTGTGTTGTCGCTCGTCTAGCCAGGCCGAGTAGACCTGATTCGGGCTCGCCAAGACGACGGTCGAAAGCTGAATCTCTTCGGTTTCCATAGGGGCCGCAGGGAGTCGGACCAAAGCTTATAAGTCTGCTCACAGTAAGTGTAGAAACTTGGTCGCAATCGGGCCAACTTCCGGCCGTGCAGAAGGCCCTCCTTCCCCTCCTTGCCGTCCTCGCGGCGGGCTGTTTCGACAATATCTCCACGGATTTTCCCGTGGACATGACGCCGCTCGAGGAGAACATCGCGGAGTTCCCGGCCCCGAAGGACGGGGATCCCACCCCGGAGACCCTTTCGATCGTCGACCTGCCGACGAGGGACTTCTACCTGGTCCATTCCCGGGGCTACGTGAAGGCGAGCCTCGAGGACACCTACGCGGCCATGCGCCTGCCCGACAACACCGTCCACAAGTCCGAAGTCGACAAGTGGAAGGTCTCGACGGCGGAGGACGGCGCCGAGGAGTGCGAGGACCTGCCGGCCGCCATCGAGTTCTGCCACCGACTTGAAAACACCGTGAATGACCTCATCACCGTGGAGTTCAACGTCGTCTGGCGGTTCGCCACGAGCAAGCGAAGCAAGGGCGGCGACCGGCTTGAAGTCATCGGTCGCTGGCAGAAGACGTGGGGAAACGAGGTTCTCGAGCTCCTCGAGGGCTCGATTCTGATTCGGCCGCACGAAGGGGCGTCCGAGGACGAGCCGGTGACCGAGATCGAGATCATCGAGCACCTGCGCGCATTCGCAGGTGAAAAGGAGCACTCGGTGGACTTCGTGGAGTCCTACTACGACGCCATCGTCGACGGGGCCCACGGGGGCGACAACTAGGCCGCCCCCCCCGCGGCGCCGCCGGGGGAACTACGCAAGAGTGGTTCCAATTCGCGCTGGGCGTGATAATCGGCTGCGCACGTCATGGATGCAGGCGGCCGGATTCGCGACTTCTTCGTTCGTCGAATCGTCGGACTCGACGACACGCCGCATCGCATTGCGTGGGGCGTGTTTCTCGGGTGCGTTGTCGGCGCGACGCCCACGCTGGGATTTCAAATCGTCATCTACCTGCTCGTCGCGACGCTGCTTCGCGCGAACAAGCTTTCAGGGTTGCCCATCGTCTTCGTGACGAACCCCGTGACCGCGGTGCCGCTCTACTACTTCGCGTGGCGCTTCGGAGCATGGCTCCTCGGCTCGAAGCCGCAGAACGCCGCGCGCACGGAACGCGCCATGGAAGAGCTGGCCGGTACCGCGGGCGGCGGAGACTGGACGCGCGGTGTCTTCACGCAGGATTTTTGGGAACGCGTGCTCAACACAATCCTCGGCATGGGGATCGAGCTCTGGGTCGGCTGCATCATTCTTGGCGTGGCCTTCGGCATCCCCGCCTACGCACTGACCTACCGCGCGGTGGTTCAGCTGCGCGCCGCCAAGGAGGCGCGTGAACGGCGCGAGGCAGAGCAACAGCAGGCTGGGCACGACGCGCCGCACCCGTAGCGAGTTGCGTATCGCGGGCGGCGGCGGGCTAGGGAAGTGCCGCGGAACGCACGCCCTGACCGTGCTCCGGAATGAGGAACTCGGAGGGGTTCTTGCCGAGGAGGCCCTTGGTGATGGACTTCCAGAGCAGGCGCCCGGAGCGCACCGACACGCGATTGCCGAAGGGTAACCCACGCAGCAGGTCCGCCGAACGCCCGGCCGCGGGGACGGTGGCCCGCGCCGCGTCACGCCCCACGTCCGCGGTGAGGTTCAGCTCGTTCGCGTAGTAGTCGCCGATCAGGTAGTGCGTCATGGAGCGCTGCACGTCGCCGAGGGCCGCCGGAGGGTTCGCCGTGAGCGAAACACGGGTCAGCGCTTCGATGAGGCGCCGGGAGTCTTCGTTCGGCGGTGCTTGCGTCGCGAGAATGGCCGCGGCGATGCGCCGCCCCTGCGTATCGGAACGCGCCAAGAGCGGCTCATCGACGCCGAGCAGGTAACCGGAGTAGCGCCACAGGTCCATGATGGATTGCGCTTCCGCTGGCGTGTACCGAGCGCCGAGCTTGCGCGTGCCATCCATGAAGATGGACGAGAACGCGAGGTTCGTGCCGACCATCTCGGTTTGGTTGATGGGCGTACCCCAGGCGCCCGCATCCCAGTGCGGCATGTTGGAAAGCGCGTGCCGCACCTGCGCGTGAATGAGCCGCACCCGTACGGTCGTGCGCCAACCGTCGGCGCCGGGTCGAAGGGAGCCGCGCGTGCTGGTCTTGGTGACAAAATCCAAGGTCTCGGCGAGGCGTCGCGGCGTCTGCTCGAGCAGGTCCTTCGTCCACACGAGGGGTTTCACGCCCGCGGGCGACGTGTACGTGAGGGGCAGGGAGTAGCCCATGAGCGACACGAGCCCCGCCGGGCCCGTCCGAACCATGGTGTCGGCACCACGGTCGATGTTCTTCCAGTCGACCCATTCGGGGACGGTATTGACCTGCTTCATCAGTGCGCCGAGGGGCGCTCGAACCGCTTCGGGCGTCTCGGGCGGCACGCCACGCACGTCGAGGGCGCGGTCGATGAGTGCGTTCCGCTCCTCCTTGCTGAGGCCTTGCATGGCGGAGACGACGTCGTCGGCGAGCTGGTCGCCGCGCGTGAGGTTCGTGGCCAACGTGTCGATGAGCGAGCCGTGGAGCTCGCGGGCACCGGGGGCCACAACGAATCGACTCGGGACGCCCGCCGCGCGCGCCTCGCTCGAGACCGCCGACGGTTCGAGCCACAGGTCACCCATGGGCGGCTTGAGCCTCGCGTCGCGAACAAACCAGCTCGTCACGTCTCCGGCGCGCGCCGCGAGCGCGCGAACGAGCGTTCCACCGGCCGCCTGCGCGCCGACTGCGGTGCCGCGCGATGGAGTCGGGGTCGACGCGGTGGGCCGCATCGTCGCGCCACGGGTCGAACCCGCGATGCTCGAGGCGTAGCTTCCGCCGAGGCCCACCATCGGGGCGACGCCGAGGAGCACCACGGCGCCAAGCACCACGCTCCATTCCGCGGAGGTTCCACGGGTGTTGTGACTCAAATGCATGATCGTGGCTTTCGTGTACGCGAATTGCGCGTCGACAATCCCGTCGCGTTCGTGGCGCGGATGAGCAACGGACGTGCCACACCGGAGGCGCGGCCAACGCCGCAAAACCGTCGCAGAAACCACGGGTTCCGGTCGCTCACCCGGTCAGTGGCGTGTCCGGTGGGCGGTTCTAGTGGACCCCAGCGCTAGAACGTCGCGGCGATGGTGATGCCCGCTCCGCCCCGAACCGGGACGAATCGAAGCTCCATGCGCAACGCGTCGCGTTCCTCGCCGTCGCCGAGGTCGAGCTCGTACGCCACCATGCCTTCGTGGGCGATGGCCGCGATGTTCTTTGCGGCGGTGCGAAGCTCCGCCTGCATGCCCGTTTCGACGGCGTCGTCGGCACGCACAAGGCGCTCCGTCTGCGTGGCGATCGTCTCGTCGCCCACGGACACGGCGGCGGCGGCCGACATCCCAATCGCGGGGTGCGCGTAGAGCCAGATCGCCAAAAGCATCGGGTGGAACGAAAGCACTCGTGGATTAACTCAGCAAAAAACGAGCCGTTCGCGGGCACACGCAAATGCAGCGAAATTCGCCCGCGGACCGGCGCATCGAGCGTTCCGTGCGCCGGCTAAGTAGCCGGTATGACGGAGCTATTGGAAAAATGCAGCGGCGGTACATCGTGCTTCGGGTGTGCTATGTCAGCCCGACCGTGCCCGCCGAACCGACCGATTCTGCTTCCCCGTCCAACGCCGCGAAGGCTGGATTCATTCGCCGCAGCCCGGGCGCCATCGTCGCGTGCGTGCTCGTCATCGTCGCGCTCACCGCCCTCGACCTGTGGTCGAAGCAGGCCGTCGAGCAGCAGTTGTCGCGCGCGCCGTCGTGGGACCCGCCGGCGGTCTGCGCGACCGACGAGGCCGGCAAACTGCTCGGGCCGCAACGCATTGCCACGGCGCCGTACGTGATCATCGAAGACTACCTGGAGCTCCACTACGCGGAGAACTGCGGCGCAGCCTTCGGCTTCATGCGCAATCAAGCGCCCTGGCTTCGGAGCGCCGTGTTCGTGGGCGCGGCCATCGCGGCGGTGATCTTCTTGATGCTTCGCTTCCTGCAAACGACGGGTGTTCGGTACCTCGCGTGGGCGGTGCCGCTCGTCGTGTCCGGCGCCATCGGGAACCTCGTCGACCGCATTCGGTATGGCTACGTCGTGGACTTCATCCGCGCGCATTGGCAGTACAAGTACGAGTACCCGACGTTCAACGTGGCCGATTGCGGCATCACCATTGGGATCGTGCTTCTCCTGATGCACAGCCTCTTCGAAGAATCCGGCGACGGGTCGCCATCGAAGAAGAAGGCGGCGGCCGAGGAAGCGGGCGCTTCGAGTTAACGGCACGTGCGCCCGGAACTTTTTCGCATTTTCGGCGAGCCGGTCCCGGCCTACTTCACGCTGCTCTGCATCGGGTTTGCGCTCGCCATTTGGTTCACCGCGCGGTGGGCCGAACGCAACGGCCTCGACCGTGAAGTGATCATCGACCTCGGTCTGCTTGCGCTCGTTTCAGGCATCGTCGGCTCGCGCCTCCTTCACGTGTTCGCAGACGGCTACTTCTGGGACTACGTGCACATGTGCACGGACCCGAGTCAGGTGGGGTGGCACATCACGCGCGGCGAATGCTCGGGCATCGAAGGCGCCGTGTGGGATGCGGCCGAGAAGGTCTGTCGCCCCACCGAGAAGGATTGCTTCGCGTGGGCGGCCTTCTGGAATGGCGGGCTCACGTACTACGGCGGCCTGCTCCTCGCGGTTCCCGCGTGCGTATGGTTCCTGCGACGCGAAGGGTTCCCCGTGCTCAAGGTGGGCGACGTGGCGGCGGCGGGCATCTCCCTCGGGCTCTTCTGGGGCCGCATGGGTTGCTTCCTCGGGGGCTGCTGCTTCGGGCGCGTCACGGACGACGGCTTCCCGCTCGCCGTGCGTTTCCCCGCCTGGAGCCCCGCGAGCGAGATGCAGTTTCGAACGGGCGCGCTCGCCGGACCGGGCCTTGAGTCGCTGCCCGTACACCCGACGCAACTCTACGAGGCGTTCGGGTCGCTCGCGATCGCCGCATTTCTCGCCTGGTACGTGCTGCCTCGCAAGCGCTTCGACGGGATGGTGCTCCTCGCGTTCCTGGCGCTCTATTCGGTGCTGCGATTCGTGCTCGAGTTCTGGCGGGCGGACGATCGAGGTGGCATGGGGGGGCTCTCCACCTCGCAGCTGATCAGCCTCGGGGTAGTGGCCGCGTGTGCGGCGATTTGTCGCGCCCTCTGGGCGCGACGCACCAAACTACTAGATTCAGGCACCGATTTGCCGGGTGGCACGGCCCTCGACGGCCGCGCCCCGGACATGACGAAGGACACAGGAGAACCGAAATGAAGAATGCGATGCTCTTGATGGGCTTGGCGCTGACCCTCGGCGCGTTCGGCTGCGACGACGACAAGGATCACGACCACACCGGTGATCACCACGGCGCGGGCCCGAGCTGCGATGCGATCATCGAGGCGTGCCACGAAGTGGATGACGGCAGCAACGCCGACGTCACCGAGTGCCACGAGACCGCGCACGGCGCGAACAGCGAAGACGAGTGCACGCCGATCAAAGACGCGTGCGTCGCGCTCTGCGAAGGCGTCGCCCAAGACGGCGGCAACACGACCGACGGCGGCGACGCCGGCTGAGTTTTCGGCATCTGCACCTGACGGTGCAGATCGCGGAATTGGATGTTTTCGCAACCTGGCGGGTGTGCGCTTCGCGCATGCGTTCGCGACGCGAACGCCTAGGGGCCCACCAACACAACCGGCCCGCCGTTCCCCTATTTCGGCGGTTCGCTGATCCAGAACACGAAGGGCAGGCCGTCGACGGTGTCGTCGTGGCGTTTGCCTTTGCCGTCGGTGCCGGCGAGGAGCTTCGCCGCGAGGGTTTCTTCGGCGATGTAGGCCGCATGGGCGGTGAGTGCGTCCGCGAGTTCGCCGTCGGCTTGGTACGTGACTTCGATGCGGGCCTCGTGCGCGAGGTCCATGTCCTTCCGCGCGCGCTGGATGCGGTTCACCACCTCGCGGGCGAGGCCTTCGGCGCGGAGTTCCGGCGTGATGCGCGTGTCGAGCACGAGCACGCGGCCGAGCTCGGAGGCGGCGGCGAAGCCTTCCTTCGCGCTCAGGCGGATTTCGAGGTCTTCGGCGCCGAGGCGCACGGTGCCGCTCGGTAGGGTCACCTCCACGGCGCCGTTCGCCGACAGCTCCGCGTGGAGCTTTGAGCCATCCGCGTCGGCGAGAACCTTCTTGCACGCGGGCATATCCTTCCCGAGCTTCGGGCCGAGGGCGCGGAAGTTCGGAACAAGCGTGAACTCCACGTACTTCGCGGGCTCCCGCGTGAACTCGATGGCATGCACGTTCAGCTCGCCGCGGATGGCGTCTTCGAAGCGCTTCACGGCGCGCTCCTCGTCGTCCGACGCGATGACCACGATGGCCGTGCCCAGCGGCTGCCGTACCTTGAGCTTTTGCTCCGTGCGGACGCGGAGACCGAGGCCCACGAGCGACCGCGTGATGGCCACGTCGGACCGCAGCGTGTCGTCGACCCGTGCGTCCACGGCGAGCGGGAAATCCGCCAGGTGCACCGACTCGGGCGCCCCCGCGTCCACCTTGCGAACAAGGTTTTGATAAAGCAGCTCCGAGAGGAACGGCGTGAACGGCGCGAGGAGCTTCGCGTAGTCCACGAGCACCTCGTAGAGCGTCGCGAAGGCCGCGTGCTTGTCCGCCGAGTCGCCCGCCGCCCAGAAGCGGTCGCGGCTCCGGCGCACGTACCAGTTCGAGAGGGCCTCGTTGAACTCGGAAATTCGACGCACGGCCATGTGCGAGCGGTAGACATCCATCTCCGTCCGCACGGCGCGCACCGTGGCGTCCAGCTCGGCGAGGATCCACCGGTCGAGGTCCGAACGCTTGGCCACCTCGGGCCGCGCCGCCTTCGCGTCCCACGCGTCGATGTTCGCGTAGGTGACGAAGAAGCTATAGACGTTCCACACCTTGAGCAGCAGGTCGCGCAGGGCATCGACGGCCGCGCCGTCGTGGAACTTCGTGCCCTGGCCCGGAACCGTGTTCGCGTAGAGGGCCCAGCGCACCGCGTCGGCGCCGTGGGTCTCCATCATGTCCATGGGGTCGGCGTAGTTGCGGTCGCGCTTTGAGAGCTTCTTGCCCTTGGCGTCGGTGATGAGGCCGAGGACGAGGCAGTTCTTGTAGGGGTGCGGCAGCGGTTCCTTCTCGAAGAGGAGCGTGCTGATGGTCATCAGCGAGTAGAACCAGCCGCGCGTCTGGTCGACGGCCTCGGTGATGAAGTCCGCCGGGAAGGCCTTTTCAAACTCGGCCTTGCCCTGGTGCGGGTAGCCCCACTGGGCGAAGGGCATGCAGCCCGAGTCGAACCAGCAGTCGATGACCTCGGGCACGCGGCGGTAGACGCCGGGCTCGCCGGGTTTGGTCCACGTGACATCGTCGACCCAGGGCTTATGCACCATCAAGTGATCGGAGAGCGACGGGTCCTTCGCCTGGGCCGCCTTGAAGTGGTCGAAGGCCTTCGGGTTCCGCGCGAGGATTTCCGCGGCGCTCGACACCGCTTCCTTGTTGCCCGTCTCGTCGTTTACCCAGATGGGGAGCGGCGTGCCCCAGTAGCGCTCGCGTGAGAGCGCCCAGTCCACGTTCGTGCGGAGGAACGCGCCGTAACGGCCCTCCTGGATGTGCTCGGGCTCCCAGTGGACGTTCTTGTTGTTCTCGATGACGCGGGAAATCGTCTCGGTCGTGCGGATGAACCACGAGCGCCGCGCGTACTGGATGAGCGGGTCTTCCATGGCGCGCCAGCAGAACGGGTAGTCGTGGCGGTAGGTCTCTTCGTGGAAGAGGAGGCCGCGCTGGCGGAGGTTTCGGAGGATGTCGCGGTCGGCCTCCTTGCAGAAGCGGCCCGCGAAGTCCGTCACCTCCGGCACAAACCGGCCGCTCGGGTCCACGAGCTG
This sequence comes from Polyangiales bacterium, assembly GCA_041389625.1. GTDB lineage: Bacteria > Myxococcota_A > Polyangia > Polyangiales > JAWKRM01 > JAWKRM01. The sequence continues at coordinate 2,111 of JAWKRM010000044.1, read as the reverse complement.
GAGAAACCCGAGCCCCTCGCGCTTACACGCCTGGAAGTCGTCTTCGCCGAAGGCCGGCGCGATGTGGACCATGCCGCTGCCCGTGTCCATGCTGACGAAGTCCGCCGCGATGACGCGGTACGCCGGGCCGCCCTCGGGTTCCTTGTAGCGGAACGGGGGCTCGTACTCCGTGCCCACGAGCGTGCTGCCCGGGCGCTCTTCGAGGACGGTGTGCGCCGCGTCCTTCAGCATCGCGGGGAGGAGCGCCTTGGCGAGCACGAGCCGCTCGCCGCCCTCGACCTCCACCGTCACGTAGGTTTCCTTCGGATTGACCGCGAGCGCGATGTTCGACGAGAGGGTCCACGGCGTCGTGGTCCACGCGAGGAATGACGTGTTCGCCTCGCCCTTCACCTTGAAGCGCACGACCACGGACGGGTCGTCGACTTCCTTGTAGCCCTGGCCCACTTCGCCCGACGAGAGCGCCGTGCCGCCCTGGGGCCACCACCAGACAATCTTGTAGTCCTGGTAAAGGAGCCCCTTGTTAAACAGCTCCGACAGCGCCCACCACACGCTCTCGACGAAGCTCTTGTGGTACGTGACGTACGCGTGATCGAGGTCGACCCAGAAGCCGATGCGCTGGGTCATCTTCCGCCAGGCTTCCGTGTACCGGAACACGGACTCGATGCACTTCTGCGTGAAGGCCTCGACGCCGTACTTCTCGATCTCCTCGCGGCCGTGGATGCCGAGCTCCTTTTCCACTTCGACTTCGACGGGAGCCCATGCGTGTCCCAGCCCGCGCGGCGCGGCACGTGGTAGCCGCACATGCTGCGGTAGCGGAGGAAGACGTCCTTCATCACGCGCGTGAGCACGTGGCCCGGGTGCGGCATGCCATTGGCCGTGGGCGGGCCTTCGTAGAACACGAAGGGCTTCGCGTTCGGGCGGTTTTCCGTCGTCTTCTTGAAAACCTCTTCGCGCTCCCAGAACTCGAGGAGCTCGTGGTCCTTCGTGGGGAAGGAAACCTGCGGCGTGATCGGATCAAACATGGACGTTGGTCGTGATGGTGGCGAGCAGGTCGCGGATGTCGCGCGCGCGGAACCCGAGGAGATAGAGGATGCGGTCGAGCCCGCCGGCGCTGAGGGCCGTGTCGGCGGCCTCCTTGAGCTTGGGCTTGGCGTGGAAGGCGATGCCGAGGCCGGCTCGCTCCAGCATGAGCAGGTCGTTCGCGCCGTCGCCGATGGCGATGGTCTGCTCGAGCGCAATGCCCTCCCGCTGCGCGATGGCGTCGAGGAGGTCGGCCTTCCTCTGCGGCCCGACGATGGGGTCGTGCACCTTGCCCGTGAGCTTGCCGTCCTTCACCTCGAGGCGGTTCGAGTAGGCGTAGTCGAGGCCGAGCAGCTCCTTGAGCGCGCCCGCGGCCACATCGAACCCGCCGCTGATGACGGCCGTCTTGTAACCGAGCGCCCGGAGCACCTTGAGCATGTCCTTCGCGCCCTCGGTGAGCGGCAAGCGCTGCGCGAGTTCGACCACCTTTGCGTGCTCGAGCCCCTCGAGCATGGCCACGCGGAGTTTGAGGCTTTCTTCGTAGGGCAGGGCGCCGCCCATGGCATCGCGGGTGATGGCCGAAACCTTGTCCGCCACGCCGTGGAGCGCCGCGAGCTCATCGATGACTTCCATCTGGATGAGCGTGGAATCCATGTCCATGACGATGAGCCGTTTCGCGTGGCGCATGAGCGTCTCGCGCTGTACGGCGATGTCGATGTCCGGATGGCTCGATGCGGCCTCGAGGAGGAGCCGCCGGAGCCGCATGGCGTGCTCTTCGCCGCCCGAAAGCGACACGACGATTTCCACCGAGGCCAGGTCGTCCTCCGAGAGGCGCTGGATGTGCTCGATGTTCGCGCCTTCCTTCGCCAGCACCTCCGACAGCACCAACACGCCCTTGGCGCCCATGCCGTCGCCGATGGCGGTGATGGCGTAGCGCACCGCGTTCTTGTCGCGGCCCGACTCCTTCGGGTCCACCACCTTGAAGCGGAGCTCGAGCCCCATGTTCGTCGCCGTGAAGAGGAGATCCTTGAGCACGCTCTCGCCGATGCGCCCATCCAGGCCAACGAGGAGGCACAGGGTGAGGCGGTCTT
>JAWKRM010000043.1:0-19255 GCA_041389625.1 Polyangiales bacterium | reverse complement strand
CCGAACCGCCGTCCTACACTCCGCCCATGGGTTTGCACCGCTACCAGGCGCCGTTCGTCGACGGCGGCCCGAACGCCATTGACCCCCAAACGGCCGAGCGCCTCCTCACCCTCGCCCTCGACAAGGGCGGCGACTACGCCGACCTGTTCTTCGAGTACACGGCGAGCGGCAGCTACGCCTACGACGAAGGCATCCTCAAGGCGGCGGGTCGCGCCACGGGCCTCGGCCTCGGCGTCCGCGTCGTCAAGGGCGACGCCACGGGCTACGCGCACGTCGAAGACCTCTCCATGGAAGCCATGGAGCATGCGGCGCGCACGGCCGCGCAGATCGCCGCGGGCGGCAGCTCAAAGCAAGCCATCAAGCTCGAACGCTGGGCCGTGCCGAGTCGCTACAAGGTGGACGTGCTCTCCATGGACGTGGCAGGCGAAGACAAGCGCGCGCTCCTCGAGCGGGCAGACAGGGCGGCCCGTGCCGCCGACCCGCGCATCGTGCGTGTGGACGCGTCCCTCTCCGAGGAAATCCGTGAGATCCTCATCGCCACGAGCGATGGCCGCTTCGTGCGCGACTCGCAGCCGCTCATTCGCTTCGGCATCCGCGTGATCGCGGAGGAGAATGGGAAGCGTCAGGCGGGCTCGTCCGGAGGTGGTGGGCGCGAGGGTCTTTCGTACCTCGAGCGCATCACGCCCGAGGCCCACGCCAAGGAGGCCGTTCGCCAGGCGCTCTCCATGCTCGATGCGCGCGAGGCGCCCGCGGGCGAAATGGAGGTCGTCCTCGGCCCCGGCGACAGCGGGATCTTGCTCCACGAAGCCGTGGGCCACGGTCTCGAGGCGGATTTCAACCGAAAGCGCACGAGCAACTACACCGATCAGATCGGCCACGACGTTGCGAGCGAACTCTGCACCGTGGTCGACGACGCACGCCTCGATCACAGCCGCGGTAGCGTGAACGTGGACGACGAGGGGAACCTCCCCGAGAGCGCCACGCTCATCGAGAACGGCAAGCTCGTCGGCTACATGCACGACCGGCTGTCGTCGGGCTATTTCAAGACGAATGCCACCGGGAACGGCCGCCGGGAAAGCTTCCGAAGCCACCCCATGCCGCGCATGACCAACACGATCCTCCTCGCGGGCAAGGACAACCCCGAGGACATCCTGAAGAGCGTCAAGCGTGGCGTGTACGCGAAGAAGTTTGGTGGTGGGCAGGTCGACATCTCGAACGGCGATTTCGTTTTCTCGCTCACCGAGGGGTACCTCATCGAAGACGGCAAGATCACCGCGCCGCTCAAGGGCGTGAACCTCATCGGCAACGGTCCCGAGGTCATGCGCAAGGTCGTCATGCTCGGCCACGACCTCGAGCACTCGGACGGCATCTGGACCTGCGGCAAGGACGGACAGTCCGTACCCGTGGGCGTGGGCTGCCCCACCATCAAAATCTCTTCAGTCACCGTCGGTGGCACGCAGATCGGGTGAAGCGATGAACGAGCACGACGCAAAGCTCCTCAGCATTGGCGAAGATGTGGTGCGCGCGGCCATGTCCCGCGGGGCCACGGTGGCCGAATCCTCGGTGCGCGAGGGCGCCCACCTCTCGGTGAAGGTTCGCATGGGCGAGCCGGAGCTCGTGGAGGAGGCGGGGAGCCGTTCCCTCGGCCTCCGCGTGATGCAGGGCCAAAAGGTGGCCGTCACCCACACGAACGATCTGTCGAAGGCGGGCATCGCGCGTCTCGTCGACGACGCCCTTGAGCTCGTGCGCCTTTCGGAGCCCGACCCGTTCGCGGGACCGCCGGACCCGTCGCTCCTTTCGAAGGCCAGCGAGCACAAAGACCTCGACCTCTTCGACGCCGACATGAGCGCCCTCGACGCCGGCGAAGCCATCGCCCGCGCCAAGCGCGCGGAGAAGGCCGCCTTCGACGCGGACCCGCGCATCACCAATTCGGAGGGTGCGACATACTCGCGCATCGCCGGCGGCGGCGTGCTCGTGACGAGCGGCGGCTTCGTGGGGTCAAGCCGCGGCACCTACGCGTCACTCGTGGTGCGCCCGGTGGTCGACGACGAGGGTGGAAAGAAGCGCACCGGCTACCACTGGAGCGCTCGCCGGCATCTTCGCGAGTTGGATGCTCCCGAAGTGGTCGGCAAGGAGGCGGCGGCCCGCACGCTTCGAAAGCTCGGGGCACGCAAAGTCGAGACCCAGGAAGCGCCCGTGGTCTTCGACCCGGACGCCGCCCGCTCCATCGTCGGCACCTTCGCCGGTTGCATCATGGGGAGCAGCATCTGGCGCAAGTCGAGCTACCTCGTCGACCGCGAAGGCACCCGCGTCGCGAGCGATGCCGTCACCATGGTGGACGACCCGTGGGTCGCGCGCGGCCCCGGCTCCCGCGCCTTCGACGGCGAGGGGCTCCTCTCGCGAAAGAACGTGGTCGTCGAGAACGGCGTGCTTCGCACGTACCTCGTCGATACCTACTCCGGAAAGAAGCTAAGCAAGGCCAGCACCGCCAGCGCAGCCCGCGGTTCAAGCGGGGGCGTCTCCCCGTCCACGAGCAACTTCATCCTTTCCGCTGGCACCACGCCGCCCGAGGAAATCATTCGGAGCACGAAACGCGGCCTCTACGTCACGGAGATGATGGGCTTCGGGTTCAACGCCGTGACGGGCGACTTCAGTCGCGGCGCGTCGGGCTTTTGGATCGAGAACGGCGAATTCGCGTTCCCCGTCTCCGAGGTGACCATCTCCTTGAACCTCAACGAGCTCCTCCAGCGCATCGACGTGGTGGGGAGCGACCTCGACATGCGCACGTCGACCGTGAGCCCCACGTTCCGTGTGAGTGCCATGACCATTGCGGGTCGCTAGCCGAGTTTCATGGCCGTACGCGCGCCCGTGGCCGATCATCGACTCGAACGCCTCCTGCCCGTGCCACGGTGGCCCACCGCCGCCGAGGCGAGCGCCATGCGCTGGTTTTCACCGGTGCGCGTCGGTCCCCTCGAGCTCCGCACACGTACGTGGGTTCCAGCCATGGTGCCATGGCGCGCGACGGACACGGGCTTCGTTACGCCGAGCGTGCTCGCGTGGTACGAGCGCTTCGCGCGTGGGCGCCCCGGGGGCATCGTCGTGGAAGCGACCGGCGTGCGCGACGTGGCGAGTGGGCCGCTCCTTCGCATCGGCGACGATCGCTTTCTGCCCGGGCTTCGCGATCTCGTGCGCGTCGTGCGCGAGGCGAGCGACGGCGAGACCAAGCTCTTTATCCAGCTCATCGATTTCCTGACCGTGCGCCGCCGTCCGACGCCGGAGGCGTTTTTCGGGCGGTATCTCGCCGTGGACGCGGCCCTCGCGGCTCGCATGGCAACGCACTTCGGCGAACCCGCGCTCGGGGCGGCTTCCGAGGGAGCGCTCCGTGCTCGCCTGCTCGCCGCCGGGGAACCCGACCGCCTCGCGGTGCTCTCCCCCCGCGACCGCGAGAGCTACGAACGCGGCTACCGGGAGCGTGTCACCGACACGCACCTTGAACACATCCGAGCGCTTCCGGAAACGCTGCCCCCCGCCTTTGCCGAAGCGGCTCGGCGCGCACGCGACGCGGGCTTTGACGGCGTCGAACTTCACTACGCCCACGCGTACACGATGGCCTCGTTCCTTTCTCCGACGAACACGCGCACCGACGGCTACGGCGGCTCCCGCGACGCGCGTGTCCGTCTGCCCCTTGAGGTCTACCAGGGCGTCCGCCGGGCGGTCGGCGCGGACTACGCCGTGGGTACGCGCTTCCTTGGCGACGAAGTCATCGACGGCGGCGGTCGCATCGACGACGCCATGCACTACGCGGTGGCCTTTGCACGTGCAGGTTTCGACTACCTGAGCGTGTCGAAGGGTGGCAAGTTCGACGACGCGAAGCAGCCGAAGGTTGGTGAGGCCGTCTACCCGTACACGGGCCCGAGCGGTCACGAGTGCATGCCGACGGTGCGCATCGACGCCGCGGGCCCCTTCGGTCGCAACGTACCGCTCGCCGGTGCGGTGCGTCGTGCCGTGCGCGACGCGGGCTTGGAGACGCCCGTCGTCACCGCTGGTGGCATCGCGTCACCGTGGCAGGCGGAGGAAATCCTTGCGGGCGGAGAAGCGGATGTGGTCGCCATGGCGCGCCAGGCCCTCGCCGACCCCGACGTCTTTGCGAAGATTCGTCGCGGGGAGGGCGCCGCGGTGCGTCGCTGCTTTTTCACCAACTACTGCGAAGCCCTCGACCAGGGTCACAAGGAGGTCACGTGCCAACGTTGGGACCGCGAGCGTCTCGACGACAAATCCGTGCTCCGCTCCAAAGACGGCAAACGCCGCCTCACCGCCCCGTAAGAATTGGGGGGACACGAGACTTATTTACGCACCGCGCAAATAAGTCTCGTGTCCCCCAATTCCCGTAGGTTGCTTCCCGGGCGCTTCCAGCACGCTAGCTGCTTCGAAGCGACGCAAGGATCGCCTCGTGCACCTCGCGCACGCGCTCGCGGAGTTCGTGGATCGAGCCGGCATTCTCGATGACGTGCGTCGCCACGGCGACCTTCTTCTCGGTGGGCAGCTGCGCGGCGATCCGCGCCCGTGCTTCGCCCTCCGAGAACCCGTCCCGCGCGATGAGCCGAGAAAGCTGAAGCTCGGGAGGCGCCGTGACCACCACGAGCGCCGGAAACATGCCCGCGAGCCCGTTTTCCACGAGCAGCGCTGCCTCGTACATCACGTACGGGGTCCCGGGCTTTGCTGCGGCTGCAATTCGGCTCGCACTCTCCGCCGCGATCCTTGGATGTGTGATGGCATTGAGCCGTCCCCGCGCCGCCGCGTCCGCAAAGACACGCTCCCCGAGCTTCGCGCGGTCGAGCTCGCCGTCGTCGCGCAGAACCTCGGCGCCGAATGCCGTGACCACCTCGCGGTAGCCGCTCGTTCCCTTCTTCACCACGTCGCGTGCCACCTGGTCGGCGTCGACCACGGGCACCCCGAGCTCGGCAAAGAGTCGCGCCACGCTGCTCTTGCCCGAGGCGATCCCCCCCGTGAGTCCAACCGTCGGCGTCGCCACGAACGTTTGATATCCCCCGCCCGTTTCGCCCGCAAGCGCGAATCGGTTTCCCGGGGCCGTCCCGCTTCCCGCCGTGCTCGAGTCATTGACACGTGACGGACGCCGCTGCTCTAGTCATTCGCCATGCGCGCCGTTGCCCAACGTGTCTCCGAAGCCCGTGTCGACGTGGACGGAGCCACCGTCGGGCAAATCGCCCAGGGCCTCCTCGTCTATCTTGGCGCCGCGGAGGGCGACACGAACGACGATGTCGTCTACATGGCCGAGAAACTCGCCGGGCTGCGAATCTTTGAAGGCGACGACGGCAAGATCTCCCGCTCGGTCACCGACATCGCCGGCGCGATCCTCGTCGTCTCCCAGTTCACGCTCTTCGGCGACGTCCGCCGTGGTCGCCGTCCTTCCTTCGATGGCGCCGCGCCCCCCGCCGAAGCGGAGACCCGCTACGAAGCCGTCATCGCGGAATTGCGGAAGAAGGGCCTCCCCGTCGAGACGGGGAAGTTCCGTGCCATGATGGACGTCCATTCCGTGGTGGACGGCCCGTTCACCATCCTCATCGACTCGAAGAAGCTCTTCTGAGACCCATGCTCCCGCGCTACGAAATCCGAGCGGCGACCTCCGCCGACCTCGACGGTCTCTACGAACTCTCCGAGTTCCTCGACTCGGTGAACCTCCCGCACAACCGCGACGAGATCATCGACGTCCTCAAACGCAGCGAAGAGTCCTTCAGCGGCGCCATCCCGAACCCGAAAAATCGCCAGTACGTCTTCGTGCTCCTCGACCACCAAGAGAAGCGCGCCGTTGGCACGTCGATGGTCTTCGGTCAGCTCGGACGCCGCGGTGTCCCCTACATCTATCTCGACGTCCGCGAAGAGGAAAAATACTCAAGCACGCTCGATCGCCACTTCGTCCATCAGGTGCTCCGCATTGGCTACTCGTTCAACGGGCCCACGGAGATCGGCGGCCTCGTCATGCACCCCGGCTACCGCCGCGCCCCCGAACGCCTCGGCATGCTCATCTCCTACGTGCGCTTCCTTTGGATCGCCATGAAGCGACCGTTCTTCCAGGACGAGCTCCTCGCCGAGCTCATGCCGCCGCTCAAGGACGACGGTACCAGCGTCCTCTGGGAGGCCGTCGGTCGTCACTTCACGGACATGACGTACCAAGAGGCGGACAAGCTTTCGAAGCGCAACAAGGAGTTCATTCGCGGGCTCTTTCCCGACGGCGATATCTACGCATCGCTCCTCGCGCCCGAGGCCCAGGCGGTCATCGGCGAAGTGGGCCCGCAAACCAAGGGTGTCGAGAAGATGCTCCGGCGCATCGGTTTCCGCTACGCCGATCGCGTCGACCCCTTCGACGGCGGCCCGCATTTCGTCGCCCCCACGAACGAAGTGAGCCTCGTCCGCGACGCCTGCGCCGTCCGAATCGAATCCATCGACGCACAACCGAAGCACCGTTTTCTCGTGGGCGCCGCCTGGGACGCTGCGCCGTGGTTCCGCGCTTTCACCGTGGCCGGTCACCTCGATGGCGACCAACTCAAGCTCGAGCCGAGCAGCGCCGATGCCCTGCGTGAACTCCACGCTGGCGCGCTCTGGGCACTCCGACTCCCCTAGGCCGATTCGAGTCGATCGGAGCTGCGACGGCGTCCCCGCTCGTCACCGTCGCGCAGCACGGCCCAACCGCACCAAAAGAAAACGGGGGCCGGCGTTCACACCGTCCCCCGCTTCCGCACGTGTTGTGCGTACGAGCGTTGTGCTCGTTCTACTTGATGTCCTTGCGACCCTTGTCCGCGTCCGCCGGAAGCTTCGGCACGGCGCGCGTCTTGTACGACTCGAGGTACTTGTCCTTCCACGCCTTGTGGCACGTCTTGCACGTGGCCTTGGCGGCCTTGAAGTCACCCTTCTCGGCCGCGGCGGCACCTTCGCGCGCGATCTTCGCCCAGCCACTCGCCCCTTCATCCCACTTCGGGTCGGGCGCCATGAACTCGATCTTGTGGAGCGCCGCGGCGAGGGCCTTGAGATCCTGGTTCTCGACGGCCGGCGTCGTGTTCTTCTCCATCCATCCCTCGAGCGGACACGCGGGCTGACCTTCGTCGCCGCAGGCACCGCCCTTGTCCTTCTTGTCGAGCTGCACGGCCCTTGGCGGCGCGGCGGGGGCTTCTTCGTCCGCAACATCCGCGGGCTCGGCCGGCGTTGGGGGTGCTTCCGTGGGCTCTGCGGGGCTCGGCGTCGCTTCCGCGGGGGCCGCCACCGGCGTATTGGCCGGCTCGAGGGGCTGCGCCTGGGCGCCCGGGCCCCCATTCATCGAACACGCGAGGCCCAAAAGCCCGCAAACCACGATCACACCTTGCCAAGAACGACGCATGAGAGGCCCTCCAGAGGTCCAATTTCCCGGGGTAATTCCCGGATTCGTACGTAGACGAGAGACTATCCGATTTCTTCGAATGGATCACGGTTGACAGCCCCAACCGGCATGGTAGAGAGCCTGCCCCGCCCCACAGAGGGGTGCGTTTCCCGGGTGTCCGACAATCGACGAGCACCCCCGAAATTGAACTTGACGACAAAGGTTGCGTGGATAGACTACGCCCCCCTTGTCGAAGGAAATGGCCCCGAGCCGGCTCCTTCCAAGTTGGTCCTTGAAAACTGAATCGGACTCCGAACGTTGAAAAGACCTTGAACGGGTCCCGAAAGAAACTTCGGTTTCTTTCAACTCAACAAAATGAGTAACCGAGTAAACGAACACAGCGATCGAAAGATCGAATGTTCGCGGTTCGACCCCGAGCAATCGGGGAACCATCGAACCAGTCAGGTGCTCAAGCTTTCTAACTGGAGAGTTTGATCCTGGCTCAGAGCGAACGTTAGCGGCGGGCTTAACACATGCAAGTCGTACGAGAAGCTTCTTCGGAAGCAGTAAAGTGGCGCACGGGTGCGTAACACGTAGGTAATCTGCCCTCTAGTGGCGGGATAACGTTCCGAAAGGGACGCTAATACCCCATAAGACCACGACCTCTGCGGAGGATGCGGTCAAAGCTGGCCTCTTCATGAAAGCTAGCGCTAGAGAATGAGCCTGCGGCCCATCAGCTAGTTGGTAGGGTAACGGCCTACCAAGGCTAAGACGGGTAGCTGGTCTGAGAGGATGATCAGCCACACTGGCACTGAAACACGGGCCAGACTCCTACGGGAGGCAGCAGTGGGGAATATTGGACAATGGGCGCAAGCCTGATCCAGCCACGCCGCGTGAGTGACGAAGGCCTTCGGGTTGTAAAGCTCTGTGGGACGAGACGAAAACAGTTGGTTCGAATAGGGCTAGCTCTTGACGGTATCGTCTTAGCAAGCACCGGCTAACTCTGTGCCAGCAGCCGCGGTAAGACAGAGGGTGCAAACGTTGCTCGGAATTACTGGGCGTAAAGCGCGTGTAGGCTGATACGTGTGTCGGGTGTGAAATCCCTGGGCTCAACCCAGGAACTGCATCCGAAACTGCGTGTCTGGAGTGTCGGAGAGGGAAGCGGAATTGCTGGTGTAGGGGTGAAATCCGTAGATATCAGCAGGAACATCGGTGGCGAAGGCGGCTTCCTGGACGATTACTGACGCTGAGACGCGAAAGCGTGGGGAGCAAACAGGATTAGATACCCTGGTAGTCCACGCCGTAAACGATGAGTGCTAGATGTCGCAGGTATTGACCCCCGCGGTGTCGTAGCTAACGCGTTAAGCACTCCGCCTGGGGAGTACGGCCGCAAGGCTAAAACTCAAAGGAATTGACGGGGGCCCGCACAAGCGGTGGAGCATGTGGTTTAATTCGACGCAACGCGCAGAACCTTACCCAGGCTAGAAAAGTAGAGAACCCTGTAGAAATACGGGGGTGCCCGCAAGGGAATCTACATTCAGGTGCTGCATGGCTGTCGTCAGCTCGTGTCGTGAGATGTTGGGTTAAGTCCCGCAACGAGCGCAACCCCTATCATTAGTTGCCATCATTCAGTTGGGCACTCTAATGAGACTGCCGGCGTCAAGCCGGAGGAAGGTGGGGATGACGTCAAGTCCTCATGGCCCTTATGTCCAGGGCTACACACGTGCTACAATGGTCGGTACAAATCGCAGCTAACTCGCGAGAGTATGCCAATCGCAAAAAGCCGACCTCAGTACAGATTGCAGTCTGCAACTCGACTGCATGAAGGCGGAATCGCTAGTAATCGCCAATCAGCAGGTGGCGGTGAATACGTTCCCGGGCCTTGTACACACCGCCCGTCACACCATGGGAGTCGAGTCCTCCAGAAGTGGCCGTGCTAACCCGCAAGGGAGGCAGGTCCCCAAGGAGGGCTTGGTAACTGGGGTGAAGTCGTAACAAGGTAGCCGTAGGGGAACCTGCGGCTGGATCACCTCCTTTCTAAGGAGCATTTTCCTCGAGAAATCGAGGAAACAGCTCGGTCAATCCCGTCAGGGTAACCGCGAGCCACTTCGGTGGTTCGATAGATGTTCGGATGTCCGCTTCAGTTTTGAGGGACCAACTCCGAAAGCCTCCGCGCATGTCCGCGGGGGCTTTCTTCTTTCCGTCGGCGTGCTTGGCACATGACCCCGCGCCTCGAACCTCCGAGGGTTCGGTTGGGCGAGCGAGGGTGCGCCGGGCGGTCGTGGTGCCTAGCGGCGGGCGTTCTGGAAGGTCGCGATGAGGATCACGCCGATGTCCGGACCCCAGGGCTTCTCGAGCACACGCTCCACGATGCCCTCCGCGATGAGCGCGGGCGTCTCATCCGGCGGTGTGGCGGAGAGCATGACGCGCACCGCGGACGGGCAGAGCTCACGGCTCAGGCGCAGCAGTTCCGCGCCACCGCAGCCGGGCATGGCGTTGTCCGTCACCAGGAGGTCCGGGGCGCGCTCCCGAAGAAGTGGGATCGCCTCCTCGCAGCTCTGGGCGGTGCGCACGTCGTGGTCCCGCAGGATGCGCTGAAGCGCGCGCAGCACGAATGGCTCGTCATCGACGAGCAGAATGCTCAGTCGCTGTCCAGGCGCGCGATTGCTGGAATTCCCGGCCATGCGTCCTACATCGACTCGTTCTTGCTTGCGTTCGGGCCCATCACCAGTGCTTCGCCGACCGCTCAAAATAGGCCCATCTGCCGCCTCCGCCAAGCGAATCGGCACCCGGTTCCCCGCGCTATCCGTGTCAACGCGCACACACCGGAACTTTCCGGTCTGCTCGCCGCGATCCGCCGAATCCCCCGCATCGCTCCCAACCAAGGTACGCACTTTCCCACATCCCCCTGTGTTGGGTCGACATCCAAACGCCCTCACACCACGAAGGATGCAGGTATTGGGCCAGGGGAAACGAACGGGGCTTCCAAGCCGCTCCGAAGTCGGAACTCGCGTTGCTCCCGATTGGCCTCTTACTCGGCGTTCGGCGCGTTCCCGAAGAGAGCTCAGATCGCTACCTGAGTAGGAAGGCGGGGAAATCTCTCGAGTCTGCGAGACATACACGAGTTCCGTTCCGCATGCCCGGTGCTCGGAACGCGTTCTTCTAGACGCCATCTCGAGCGCGCGCCCTGAGATACAACGGGTACCTTGGACGAAGCCCAACATTTGCTTGAGCTGCGATGCGAACGCCGGGTGCGAGCGTGAATGAGAAGATGATTGGCTAGCGTTGCAAGAATGATCTGAATTTCAGTCATCGCATACTGCTCACCTAGGCAAAGTCGCGGCCCACCCCGAACGGGAAATAGGTGAACTTGGGACGCGAAGCAGATTCTGCATCTGAAAAGCGCATCGGATTGAAGTCATCCGGGGCGTTCCAATGACTCGGATCATGGTGGGTAACATACGAACTTAGCAGCAACTGCGCGCCAGCCAGAATCTGGACGCCATTCAGTACGTCCTCGGCGATAGCTTCCCGCGTGATGAGCCACGAAGGCGGATAGAGGCGCATACTTTCCTGCAGGAGCATCCGGTTCAATGGAAGCGAGGCCAAGTCGGCAATGGTTGGCCGATTTGCGCCGAGCACGCCACGCACTTCTTCAAAATGCCGTTCCGCGAAGCTGGGATTGTCCGCGAGCAACGCAAGCGAAAAAGCCAGCGCATTGGAACTCGTCTCATACCCGCCAACAAAGATTGTCATTGTTTCATCTCGAATCTCTGCGTCGGACATTCCTGAAACGCCATCGTCATCAACTGCTCGAACCAGCATAGAAAGGACGCTGCCGTCGTCCGTGTCCGCGAGTCGCTGCGCCTCAATCAACCGAAACAAGACACGATCTACGGTTTCGCGAGCAGCTCTTTGTCGGCGGCTGGTCGGGGTTGGTAACCAACGGAGTGCCTGCAGAGGCGAAAAACGACTAGAAGTAAGGCTCTCATAGAGAACATGCCACGCGCCGATTAGTTCTCCGAGTTCTCCCTGAATGTTTGAGCTGAACATGTTCCGAACAGTGAGCTGCATGGTGAGCGCGAGCATCTCCTCGCGAACGTCGAAGTCTTCACCTTCATTTCGCAAGCGTTTGGCCAGACCTTCCGCCGCCTCAGCAAACGTATCTACAACCGAACTGATCTTCTCACGGTGAAATGCCGGCTGCACAAGTCGCCTTCGAATTCTCCACTGGTCGCCTTCGAGCAGTAGCGACCCAGAACCGAACACCGACTTCATTCTCTGGGCGGCCCTGCCCTTGCGATAGTTTCGATTGTTGTCCTGGAGCACATGCTTTGTGGCGTCCGGTCCTGCGATCAGGAACGTTGGCGAACCACTAGCGGCGCCGAGATGCACAACATCCCCGTACTGAGCCCGAAGCGAGCACAAGTGGGTGAGGACGTCTTGTCGTACCAGGTGCCGAAGCGGTCCAATGAACGGGGTTGCTCTGGGTCCAGGATAGGATTGGGGATGCATTGTTGCGCGACGGTAGAGCGCGCCCGGGGCAGCGCAAGCGACCAAGCTTTGTTCGTTCATGTCATGGTCGGAGTGCGCTCAGCGGAGGCCCGAATAAATCTGCGTACGAACCGATCCAGACCGCCGCTACCGCCCCTCCTGAATTGGCGCAGATCCGCTGATTCCTTGGAGGACTCCGCGAGAGGCCGTGCGTCTTCGGGCCGGCGCCGGGAACAGTACATTCGCGGTAACTAGACGCTGATTATCGCTCGACTTTTTGTCGCGCGTAGATCTCCCGACTGTGCGGTTCACTTAGTCGTCGCTCACGACACGGTCCTGAGAACGCTCACGCACTCACGCCACGTTGCGTTGCGCACCGTCGCCTCGGTGCCAGAAATTGTGAGGTGGCGAATACCGATAAAACGCTAGCTCAGAAGTGCGTGCCCGATGTGGCGGATCGTACTGACAAGGAACGCGCTTCGGATGTGTTAGTCCGACGACTCGCGCAGCTTGGTGTCACGCGCGTGTTTGGAATTCCAGGGGGGCCTATCTCGCCTGTAACAGACGCCCTGTTCGGTTCTGGCATTGAGCACGTTACATGCCAGCACGAATCAATGGCCGTGTATGCGGCCACTGGCTATGCGCGTGCCACGGGAGTGCCAAGCGTCGTGTTGGTTACTTCCGGCCCGGGCGTGTTGAACGCATTGACGGCGCTAGCTGCGGCCTACCATGACGAAGCGCCGGTAGTATTGCTTGTCGGCGAGGTGGCGACCGTATCCGCTGGCAAAGGCGTCCTGCAAGATGGCGGTGAGTCAGGTCTTCGAATCCACCAGATGGTGGCGCCGATTTCCAAGTACGCAGACACGCTCGACATACCTGCGCGAATCGAGTCGATGATTGACGCGGCATTCGAGTGCGCGATGGAACATCCTCGAGGTCCGGTTGTGCTTCAGCTGCCGGTCGACATCTGCGCGGCCACTGCCGGTGGTGCGTCCTTTCGGCTTCGAACGCCACCGCAAATCCTGGGCGGAAATCTTCCGCCGAACGAGAGTCTATGTGCCGAAATCGCAGACGCTTTGGTATCGGCAAGACGTCCTTTGATTCTGGTCGGTGGCCCCGGTGGGCGTTCGGGGGCGGCCGCAGAACTGCGCGCGCTCGCGGAAGCGACGGCATGCCCAGTTGCGACCGATCTCGAGGGCAAAGGGGTCTTTCCTGAATCGCATCCTCTGTCGATGGGAATCTGGGGCGTCGGTTCACGGGGGCGCGTCGCGGAGTATCTGGCTGGGGGCATCGATTTCCTGTTGACGGTCGGCGCTCGACTTGACGACACCACGACGCTGAATTTCAACCCGCTCCTGATTCCATCGGGAACGTTTGCGCAGATCGATTACGACCCGCGACGCCTTGGTCGTGCGTTCGCTCCTTCGATCATGCTCGCTGCAGATATTCCTCTGACGCTCTCCAGGATTCACGAGCACGTGTATGTAGACCGACTTACACTCGCACGTCGTGAAAGCGCCGTTCAGCCATTGAACCGAGTCGTGCCAGCACCCGAAGTGACGAGTCCCGGTGCATTCGATCCGCGAATTATTATTCGAAATCTTCAGAGTGCGTTCCGGCACGACACCGTCTACGTCTCCGATATTGGGAATCATTTGCTGTTCGCAGGAAGCGGGCTCGAACTGGAGTTACCGGACCAATTTCACGTTTCGATGGGGCTCGGTGGGATGGGATCCGGCATCGGAATGGGGATTGGACTTGCTGCGGCGTATCAGGGGACGCGCAACGTAGTCGTCGTCTGTGGCGATGGCGGCATGCTCATGTGCGGTACGGAATTGGCAACCGCCGTTCGCTACGGCTTTCCGGTTACGGTCGTCGTCATGAATGACGCATGTTTGGGCATGGTGCAGCACGGCAGCGAGCGTGTGTACGGTCGCTCCGCGGACTGGCGCACTCCGCCCGTCGACTTCGTCGCGTTCGCTCGGTCGCTGGGACTCGCGGCGACGCGCCTAACGGACACGGCACAATTCGCCGAGTTCGCACACGGGAATCGTCTGCGCCCTCAACTCATCGAAGTTCCCATCGATCTTGCGGTCCGCCCGGTGAATCCGCGGGACGAGACCTTGAATTTCCCGAGTGAAGTTGCGTGAACCAAGCTGTCGGAAACGGATTTGGCATCGTTGGCGCGGGGTATTATTTGCCGGAAGCCGTTCGCACTAATGATTGGTGGCCGCGGGACTGGATCGACGAACATCTCCGCGAAATGGGGGCAGATGTCGTAGGCGCATTGAATCAAGCGGTTGCCGATACGCCGTCCGACGTGGATCCCGAAATCGTCGAGTATGTCCAGCGATATGCGAGCGACCCATTTCGGGGGGCGGTCGAACGTCACGTGATCGATGATGGCGAGACCTCCTCAGACCTCGAGGTGCGAGCCGCTCGAGCAGCGCTGCGTGACGCGGGAATGAGCGCAGCAGACATCGATTTGCTGATCACATTTTCACAAGTGCCTGATTTCCCGTGCCCCGGGAACCATGCGTTGGTGGCGCACAAACTCGGTATGCGAACCGACGCGACGTCCATGACTATTGGAACGGATTGCGCGTCGTTCATCGCGCACCTGTCGGTTGCGAGTCAACTGCTGGCCGTCGGTGGTTATCGTGCGGCGTTGATCGTCCAAAGCAATGCGTCCACAAGACTGATGAACTGGAGACGCCCTGCATCCATCACCGTCGGAGATGGGGCGACGGCGTTCGTCCTCGCACCAGTCATGAGTGGCCTAGGGTTCGTCGCATCGAACTCAATGACTCTCGGGCAGTACCACAAGACGGTTCGAGTGGCCCCTCTCGAGACGCCGCACACACCGTGGTACGCGGGCGAAGTACACAAGTCTCGTCTTGTGTTTCAGAGCATGGATCCAGCGAGTACTCGCGAATCGACGATTTCAATCGTCGATGCGTGCAGGGCCGTTTGTACGCCGCTCCTCGAGCAAGCGAGATGCCTTCCTACTGATGTATCGCTGTTCGTTGCGTCACAACCTAGCGCGTGGTTTCCTTTCGCGTGTGCGATGGGTCTTGGGATCCCGCCGACTTCAACCCTTTGCACCTATCCCAAGTACGGCCACTTGATGCCCGCGAGCAGTGCAATTAATCTGATATCCGCGAAGGAGCAGGGTCGCCTCAGCCGAGGAGACGTCGTTCTCATATACTCGCCGGGGGCAGGGCTTATTCAGTCGGCGGCTCTTCTTCGTTGGGTGTGATTCCGGATTCCACTAGAAGTTTTGCGAGTTCGTTCGCCGCGAATGGAAAACTCAAGACGACGTCCGCGTCGCTGTTCTGAAGCCTGCGGACGAGCGTCACGAGTTTCTTTGCACGGGTTCTGTCCAGATCGCTAACCAGCGCTTCTTCAACAAATGCCATCGTCCAGTATCCGGCTGGCGGCACAGTGCCCGCTTCGTCGATACTCGTAACCCCAAGCTGATTCAACCTCTGCACGATCGTGCTCCGAGCCCATGCGTTCGTGTGAGCAACAAGCACACGCTCCGATGCATTTTCGAGTGAACCGTTAAGAGCTCGACGTGATGCCGGGGTGATCACCGGGGATTCTAGTGTGGGGAGCGCATCACCGCGGGACGAGCACTCCGTCGTTCGTTGCGGGAATCCAAGAGTGCGGAATTGATTGCGCGCAAACTTCAGCTCCCTTGCGCTCCGACCGGCATCCAATTTCGTCAGAAGCTCGGCGAAATCGACTCGAAGATTCGCTCCGGTTAGCGCGCTTCCGTTCCTGTCAGCTTCTGAAATTGCTCGCTCGAATGCCACCGCGGCATACTCATTTGAGCCATTCAGGTTGAGCTGCTGTGCCGTTGCCGCCAGCGCCGCGAGGTGCATTCGAGGCGCCGAATCAGCGCTTGCCCGTAACTTGGAAATGGCAATAGCCAACTCACGCTTCTGAGACGCGGAAACCACAGGCAATTTGACGATCGAACTTGCTAGAGCCGCGTACGATTCGAGAAGCACTTCGATTACAGGTCCTTTGCCCAGTAGTTGGGTCGCCCGCCTCGCCTGTTGATATGCGCCTTCCGCGTCGCCGATGAGTTGAAGCGCTTCGGCTGTGAGCGTTCGCGCGGTGACGACGTCCCCAACGAACACGCCAGGTTCGCGTTCGTCCAAGTCACGCAAGAACACGGCGATATCCGATTTGACCGATGCCGAGCGGAGACGCGCCTGCAACAACAGTCCCAGCGCAATGAGGGGAGGCTCCGCAAGTTGGTTCCCATGTCGTGTTGCTATTGCTTTGGCTTTTTCAAGCCATTCCCCCAGCAGTGTGACGTTCTCTCGATCGCGCCCGTAGAACGTCTTGAACATCAACGTCAACGACGCAATGGACTGATCCCCGCTCTGCTCGAAGCACTCCACCGCGGCATCGAGGTGTTGCTGCCCTGCGGAATAACTGCCTCGCGGTAGATCAAGGCAATGTCCGCGCATATGCAACACGACACCGAGGCTCCATGCGTGTTCGGACTGTCTTGCTCGTGACTCTGCGTCGTCAAAAATCCGCTCCGCCTTCTTGTACATGCCGAGCGAGCAGTGCAGGACACCCCAAAAACCCAGCGCGGTCGCTGCGGGGCCGCTGGTACGCGTGCCAGCGGCGCGGACGCCCTGCATTGCGGCGACCAGGAGCATGGCTGGTCGAACAATGAGGAGTGGCGACAGGCGTGTGTAGAGCGCCGCCAGGTGATCCTGGACGTCCTCCGACTCCCGTGAGTGCACATTGAGCGCGATCATGACGATGTTCTTGAGGAGCGCCCAAATCGTTTGGATTGTTGTCTGAGGCAGTGGTTGGTCGAGTGCGCGCAGCGCATGCTGAGCCACCGCGAGGGAGTACTCATTCCCAGTGCGACAATGCAGCGTGTACACGGCCCTCGAACCAATCTCCGCGCGCTCCGCTCGTGTTTCAGCGAGTTCGATGGCCTTTTGGTACAACGCGGATGCCGTCTCTCCTTGATTCCGCATCGCGGTGACGTCGCCGGAGCCTGTTAGGCTACGTACCGTAGTCTGGATTGAGGTTGAACGCTCCTGGGCACACGCGAAATGCCAGGCTGACGCGTCGAGATCGAAGCGAGTCAGACCCTCGTTGCCGGCGAGAACATGCAAAGCTGCGAGCTCGGGATTCTCCCCCGCGTCCGTGAGGTGTTCGCGGTGGAATGCGGCTAGGCCCACCTGCGTATCTTCAGGGTGTCGATCCAACCAACGCACGATCGCGTGGTGAGTGGAAAGGCGCTGTGGCTTCGTCGCGGATTCGATCACAAGCTCGCGAAGTGAGTCGTGAAGAAACGTGTAGGTACCGTTCGCGCGATGCTGGACAAGTCCCGCGTTGCAAAGCTCAGAAATGGCCAGATCACTCGTGCCTTTTTCCCAATTCAAAACGTCAGCAATCCATGCCGAGCGGACTTCGCCGCCGCGAATCGCCAGTAAACGAGCGATAGTGCGAGCATCCTCTGAGAGCTTTTCTGCACGCAGCGCGTACAGATTTGCGATAGGGGTGGGGTGCGTTGGCGATGATGCGGAGAATTCCCACGGCGTGGAAGTGGATGCACGGTTGATGACGCCTCGGTCCAGCCAGCCATTCAGTGCCGCCCAGATATCGAGAGGATTGCCGTGAGTGTCTGATGCGAGAGCTCCGGCGAGTTGCTCGAGGTGTCGTACCGGCCCCGGCAAAGTGCGATCGACATACTCGAGAATCTCCGTGGAGCTGAGGGGCGCCACGTCTACGACGCGTGCCACACCGACCAGCTCCGCGGGTAGTTCGCCGCGAATGCTCGCGACGACCAGTGTGTGATGGTCGCCGCGTAGCTTCCCGAGGCTGCGGAGTGCAGCGAGTGTAGCGGTGTCCGCGGACTCGAGATTGTCGAGCACAAGCACGAACGGACGACGTTGCGTTCCAATGGAACCAAGTGTGCGAGCAATCACATTGGATAGACGGACGAAGTCTTCGCCTAGTGGAATCTCTGGCACCGCACCCGAATTTCCGATCCATTGGACGAGGTTCGGTGAATAACGTTCGAGCACTCCGGTGAGGGCTGCAGCCGCATTGCGCATTCGGGCCTGAACAGCTTGCGCTTCGAGCGGTGCCAGTGCTGGAAGTTGCCCGGCAAGATCTTCGAGGGCCTCACCAATGCCGCCACGAGTCGTGGGGGTGAATCGCTGAAAGACACCCCGTGCGACAATCGCATTGCCGCCTCGCCCCAAGTCGACCGTGAACTGGTTGAGCAGGCGCGTCTTGCCAATCCCGCGTTCCCCGCGAAGCACCACAACCGAAGAACGAGCAAGACGTGCCTGTGCAAATTGTAAGTGAAGGTCTCGTAGAATTTCTCGGCGCCCGACAAGTGGCGCTTCATTGGGAAGAACCGTGTACCAGGGTTGGACTTCCGCGGGTGCGTTGTCGAATCGTTCGAGGAACTCCCGAATCGTGCGGGGCTGGTTTCTTAGTCGCTCGGTGAGGGGTGCCGATTCGACTCTGTCGAGGAGCCGAACGAGCGATGCGACGCTCGATTCTTCGGATCCTGTCTTGCTGATGTGGCTGAAGTCTGCGATGCGGACACGGTTCCCGACGAGTCGGACATCCGCATTGTCGACCTGACTCCCTTGGGCGCCGGCGTCGTGAAGGCGCTTTACATACGTGCCGAGTGCGCGCGACAGCTCGATCGACCGCTCATCGTCCAGGTTGCCTCCAAAGGGGCGGCCAGCGATCTCCTCGCAGACGACGGCGAGTCCATTCGATGTCGACACGAAGTCCAGTGCCTTTGGCTGTACAAGCTGATCTGCCAACGCAAGTTTCCGGAACACCTCCCGATCAAGCTCGCTCTGCGACACGAAATGGATTGTGACGCGGTGGTTTGGGGCGTCGCCGAGTTGGCGGGTGATGTCGGTGGCGCTGACGCGCCAGCGGCGGTTGTCGCCGTCGGCGTGGTCGAGCGCGCAGAATCGGTCGTAGAGCATGACGCCCGGCTCGATGCCGTAGCAGTCGACGTCCTTCGGCTCGCGCACCGGATGGGTTGCGCTGATCCGATCGTCGATCTGCGTCGCTTGCTGCAACGTAGGGCGTTGATCTTTCATGGTTGCCCCGTGGGGCTGGCGGGTTGATGTGCTGCCACTACTCGCGCGGAATCCCGACGATCACTGCGGCGCCTGCTCCATCCACGTCCGCAATCTCGAGGGTTCCGCCCCAGCGTTCGACCATTTCGCGGCAAATGAGTAGCCCGAGGCCGTGCCCCACTTCGGGCGTAATTCGATCGACCGAATAGACTTCCCGATCGTCCTGGACTTCCGACTTGAAGCCCGGTCCCGTGTCCGAAACGCGAAGGAACGCCATCGTGAGCGACGCCCACCCGTC
>JAWKRM010000042.1:0-19650 GCA_041389625.1 Polyangiales bacterium | reverse complement strand
CGCCGTTTTGCGTCGGAGGCCGGTGCACCGCAATGCGGGCACCGCATGAGCTCCTCGGCGAACGGCGAGTCGCAGTAGCCGCAGAAGACTCGACCGCCGATGGTGCGTTCATCGATGCGCCGAAGCTCCGGATACAGCATTTCGAGCTCCGCGGTGCTCATGCGATCGTTCTCCACGGCGGGCGACCAAATCACTTCGAGCGCAACCAGCTGGCTCGCGGGGATCGCGCCGAACGCACGCATCAACGTTCGCAGCTGATTGGCGTCCGTGGCGCTTGCGATATCGGGGATCTCGCCGTCCGCCGCGATGGCCACGGTGATCAGAACCACCCCTTCGCCTTCCTCGGCGCGCGCCCGCATCTCCGGCGCCGCGGTGCCCATCGTGCGACCGTCGACGGAACGAACGGTTTCGACCTTGAAGCGCGAACGCGCATCCATGGTGACCCGGCGGAACGTCGCTTCGGCCTCGGCGGGGGACGCCGGCGCGGCATTCACGGCTCCGGCATAGAGCCAACTGGTTTCGATACGACGGAGCGCAATCACGACTTCGTGCAGCAACGCCGCACGACCGGCGCGGGTCTTGGTGTCACCCGTCGCGGCCAGTTGATTGAGGTGCGCTTGGAGTGCTGCCCGCGCACGCCAGTCAACGGCGAGCATCACCGCGGAAACATCCATCCCACCGCGGCCGCCGGTACCGCGACGTGGGCGACCCACCGTGCGCTCGAGGCGACTGTTCTTCGCGTGCTGAACGAAGATGAGAATGGTGACGACGAAGCAGATGAACACGAAGCAGCAGAGCCCCATGCCGCTGAGGGGCTCTCCGCCGCCGCCGGAACTCGACGAGGACCCGTGGTAGCTGCTGTCGCCGTAGTCGGACGACTCGTCGCTTCCGAAATCGCTGCCGCCTCCGTAGTCGCTACCGCCACCACCGCCGTAGTCACTACCGCCTCCGCCGGTGTCGCTCCCGCCGAAGTCGCTTCCACCGAAGCTTCCGCCGGTGTCCTGTGCATCGGCCCCTCGAACACCGACGACGACGCCCGTCGCGACGACCAGCGCAAGCGCGCCTCCCCAAAGCCAACCGTGGCGGCGACGCGAATGGAGGTGACGCATGCGGGCGGCGACTCTCCCAGATCCTGGAAAACGACCGCAACGGGAATCGTGGGCCCGCACGCCCCGGTGGTCCTTTCCGTCCCCGGAGATCGGGGACCGCATGCCCCCCGCCGGGCCATCCGAAGCTGTAATTTTGTAGGGATTTTGTGTCTAGTTGTGGGCACGCGTTGTGCAATATCTTCACGAGCGGTGAGTAACGGGAAGCGGCGCCCTCGGGGTTCGGCGGGGCTCGATGGCGTTACCGGTGGGACCTCCACTCTGGCGGTGTTGACGGTGCTCGTCGGCGCCTGCCAGGGCGGCGCCGTCGACGGCACGGCGGGGCCCATGGGCGCGGGCGACTCGAACGGCGCACCGGCGTTCGCCCCGGCCGAGTCGGTACTCCCCCGACTCACGGACGACCAGTACCGAAACGCCATGGTGGACCTCTTCGGCGATCCCATCCCGAACGTTTCGCTCGAGGCGGATACGCAACCCCACCTCTTCTCCACCATCGGCGCGAGCCTGACCACCATTTCGGAAAACGGCGTGGGCAGCTGGGAACAGGCGGCGCTCGATATCACGGCGGCGGTGTTCGGCGACGGGCCGCGGCGCACGGCGCTCCTCGGATGCGAACCCGTTGGCGCCGGCGACACGTGCACGCGTGACTTTCTTGAGCGCTTTGGCTTCCGCGCATGGCGCCGCCCCCTCGAACAGGAGGAGCTGACCCGCTACGTCGACGTCGCGCGTCGCACGGCCAACGGCGACCCGTGGGCGGGTGTTCGATACGCCACGGCGGGGATGCTCACATCGCCGTTCTTCCTCTATCGCGTGGAACTCGGCGAAATCGACCCCGAGCGAACCACGCGCCGCCGGTACACAAGCTACGAGATGGCCTCGCGCCTAGCGTTGTTCCTCTGGGGCACCATTCCGGACGAGTTGCTTCTCCGCGCGGCAGCGAACGACGACCTCGTCACCGAAGCCGGCGTGCGTGAACAGGCGGAGCGAATGATCGCCGACAAGGCGCGCCTGCGGGCCGCGTTCAAGCATTTCTTCGCGGAATACCTGTCGCTGAACAAGCTCGACGCGCTCGACCGCGACGCCACCCTGTTCCCAACGGCGACGCCGGCGCTCGGCGTGGCCATGCGTACGGAAGTGGAGCGACTCTTTGAACGGGTTCTCATCGACGAGGACACGGACTTCCACGAAGTGTTCACGGCCCGGCACACGACGGTGAACAGCGAGCTCGCGGCCCTCTACGGCGTCGACGCGCCCGGCGCGACCGACGCGAGTACATGGGTGGACGTCGAGTTGCCCGTGGACGGACCGCGCAGGGCTCATGACCACGGCGGGGATCCTTTCGATTGCGTCGCATGTCGATCGCTCATCGCCGACCCGGCGCGGCCAGTTCGTGCGCGAGCGCTTGCTCTGCGAATTCGTTCCGCCTCCCCTTGAACTTCTCCTCGACATCGAGCAGGGCGCCGTTCGGCCGGATGCCACGGTGCGGAAGCTCGAAGATCCACCGCACGAATCCGCGTGCGCAGGTTGCTACGCCGCCATCGACCCCATCGGCCTCGGGCTTGAAGACTTCACGACGCCATCGGCGCGTTTCGCACGACGGAAGATCACGGCAAGCGGCGACCGACCGGTGGACGCGAGCGGCGCGCTCGACGGTGAGGACTTTCCTGAGCGGTCGAGCGCTTGGCGAGCTGCTCGCGACCGATCCGCGCACCTCGAGTTGCTTCGTCAAACAATATCGCAATGCGAGTGCGCCTCGGAACCGGGCGAAGACGCGGTCATCCGTGATCTTGTGGATCGGTTCGAGGCCTCCGGGTCGCGCCTGAGCACTGGCTCCTCGTGGACCTCGTCGCAAGCGACGGTTTCCGTTACACTCCGCGCACAGGAGGGCGAACACTCAATCCGGAGGGAACGCACCATCGAAGTCGCGGTGGTCATTTCGCGGCCAGGCAACCATGCTCCGGGGTGCCCTTGGCGGCGCGGCGGTAAGCATCGGGCTCCCGCCACTCGAAGCCATGCTGAACGCCAACGCCACCGCCCACGCGGATGGTTCGGGGCTTCCACGCCGATTCGGCGTCTTCTTCTGGGCGAACGGCAAGACCTGGACGCACGACAACAAGCCCGATCTTTGGACACCACCATCGAGCGGCGCAGATTGGCAACCGTCGGAACTGCTCGCACCGCTCGCCGAGAACAAGGGCTACGTGAACGTTGTGACGGGGCTGACCCCGAAGACCACGTGGACCGCAAGCCCCGCAGGCCAAGAGGACGGTCACATGCGCGGCGCGGCGTGTGCGCTTACGAGCGACCGCTGCATGCCCGAGGGCTTCTCGCACCCGGACCACGTGTTCGCGTTCAGTCGAGCGACCATCGACCAGTACATCGCGACGCACCCACAGTTCTACGGCGGCTCGCCCACCCGTTTCCGTTCGCTCGAGCTCAGCGTGAGCGACATTCGCTTCCACGACTACGGCCACTGGAATTGCATCTCGCACAGTGGCCCGAACATGCTGAACCTGCCCATTCGTTCGATTGCGCCGCTCTACAGCAAGCTTTTCGGCGTTCCACCCGACACGAAGGTACTCGGCGCGCGATCGAGCGTCATCGATGCGGTGAGCGACGATGCCAAGTCGCTCATGCGCCGACTCGGGAATCGCGACCGGCAGCGAGTGGAAGCGCACCTTTCCCACCTCAACGAAATCAATCGGCGGTTGAACAGCGGTGCAGCCCTTTGCCAGAGCCCCGCACAGCCCGGCGACTACGGAAACCCAACGCCGAGCGACCAGCTACACGCGAAGCTCGGTGCGATGACCGACCTCCTGGTGGTCGCGCTGCAGTGCGACCTTACCCGTGTGTTCACCATGATGTTCAGCTCACCGGCGACGAACCAGGTCTTCCGCGAGGTCCGGTGCCACCACGTCGATGCACCAGCACTGCCACGACGGCGCGTGGAAGTCATTCGGCAGACGACCAAGTTTCAGATGCAGGCGTTCAACCTCTTCCTCACCAAGCTCCGCAACGCGGCAGCACGGACGTCGAAGAGCGGCTCCTCGACAACACCCTCGTCTTCGGCACGAGCGAATGCAGGGAAGGCAATAACCACGGCGTGGGCGAGTTCCCAGTGCTGCTCGCGGGCAAAGCCTCGGGCGGCATGGCCACAGGCGTGCACGTGCGCGAGCCGGGCAGCAACTGCTGAAGACCCACGTCACGATTCTCCGTGCCCTCGGCATCGACACGCCGAGCTACGGCTTCAGCAGCGCCGAAACGTCCGACGATTTCCTGTCGCGTTCCGTGGATAAGGTGCGGTCTCATCGGCATCGCCTGCTGACGCAGGCGATCGCCGGGTGGGCGGCTTCGCAACGTATGTCGGCCACCGACACTTCCTGAACGGGGACGGCGGCCGGGGGGCCACCGTCACGAAGTGAGCGGGCGCTCGGCTAGCGTCCGCCGATCAGCTCGGCGGGATGCTTGGCTCGGGCGGGCTTTGTTCTTCGCCGCCGTCTTCGTCGGCGGGGACCGGGGCGGCGTCAACGACCTTCTCGCCTTCGTTCAGGCGGATGATGCGAACACCCTGGGTGTTCCTGCCCGTCTCGCGGATTTCGTCGCAGCGGGTGCGGATGACCTGGCCGCCATCGGTGATGACCATGAGCTCATCCCCGGGCGCCACGAGGCGGAGCGACACGAGGGTGCCGTTTCGCTCGGAGGTATCCATGGCGATGATGCCGCTGCCGCCGCGGTTCTGGATGCGCCACTCCGCGACGGGCGTGCGCTTGCCGTAGCCGTTTGCGCTACGCAGAGCACGAGCTTCGACTCGTCGTCCGCCACGCCGAACCCGACGACCTTATCCGTCGTCTGAACTCGATGCCCTTCCGCCGCGGGAGTCGCGACCCATGGGGCGAACATCGTTCACATCAAAGCGAATGCTCTTGCCACTCGCCGTCGCGAGGATGACGTGCTGCCCGGCGCTCACAATGCGCGCCGCGAGAAGCTCGTCGCCCTCGTCGATGGCCACGCCGATGATGCCCGTCTGGCGGATGTTGGCGTACTTCGAGAGCGCCGTACGCTTGACGGTGCCGCCCTTCGTGCAGGTCAGGAGGAAGCCTTCCTCGGTGAACTCCTTCACGGGAACAACCGCCGCCACGCGCTCGGTCTCCTCCATGCCCACGAAGTTCACGATGGCGCGACCGCGCGCGGCTTCGCCGCGGACCCTCCGGAATCTCGTATGCCTTCTTGAGGTACGCCTTGCCCTTGTCGGAGAGGAAGAGCACCTGCTGGTGATTCGTGGCGACGAACACGGTCGTGACGGGAGTCTCGTCACGCGTGTCCACATGGCGCGAAGCCCCTTCCGCCGCGACCTACGCGCGGTACTCGGTGATGGGCACACGCTTGATCAGCAACCCTTGTGGGTCACCGTCACCATGACCTCCTCGTCGGCGACGAGGTCACCATGGTGATTTCACCCTCCGCCTGCACGATCTCCGTGCGGCGTTCGTCCTCGTAGCGCTCGCGGATTTCTTCAAGCTCGCGAACGATGATGACCCATCAGCTTCTGGTCACTGCCGAGGATTTCCTTGAGGCGCGCGATGAGCTCGCAAATGTCCGCGTACTCACCGGCGAGCTTCTCGCGCTCCAGCGAGACCCGTGAGGCGGGCCAAGCGCATCTCGAGGATGGCCTTCGCTTGCCGCTCCGAGAGAAAGTAGTCACCGCGGGCCTTGGCCGCCTTGATTTCCGACTCCGGGCGACCCGCACGCGTCACGAACGCTTCGAGGCCCTTGACGGCAACTTCATGAGCGCCTCGCGGGCCTCGTCCGGGTCCTTCGCGTTGCGGATCGTGGAGACGACGAGGTCGACGTCCGTCGTGGCCATGCCGAAGGCCTTCGACGATCTCGAGTTGCTCGAGGGCCTTTCGGAGGTCGTAGCGCGTGCGGCGCGTGACGACCTCGCGTCGATGCGCGATGAAGTGCTCAGGGAGCTGCTTGAGGTTCAGGAGACGCGGCTGCACATACGACGATGGCAAGCATGTTGACGCCGAACGTGCTCTGGAGCGCCGTGAGCTGGTAGAGCGAGTTCAGAACGATCTCGCCGTACGCGTCCTTCTTGAGCTCGATGACCATGCGCATCCCCGTGCGGTCGGACTCGTCACGGATGTCGCTCACGCCTTCGATGCGCTTCTCGCGCACGAGCTCAGCAATCTTCTTGAGCTCCGCCTTGTTCACACTGGAACGGGATCTCGGTGATGACGATTTGCTCGCGGCCGGTCTTGCCGGGCATCTCGGTGATCTCGGCCCGCCCGCGCATGACCACGCGACCGCGCCCCGTGCGGAAGGCCTCGTGGATGCCGTTCGTGCCGTAGATGAAGCCGGCCGTGGGGAAATCCGGGCCCTTGATGCCGAGGCGATTCGACTCGGTGTCGTCGACCATCAGCTCGGGGATGGTGAGCTGCGGAGTTCGCAATGAGGCGGATGGTCCCGTCGATGACCTCGCGCAGCGAGTGCGGCGGGACGTTCGTCGCCATGCCGACGGCGATGCCGCCCGAACCGTTGATAAGCAGGTTCGGCACGCGGCTCGGGAGCACGCTCGGCTCCTGTTCCGAGTCGTCGAAGTTCGGGATGAAGTCGACGGTCTCCTTCTCGATGTCCGCAAGGAGTTCGCTGGCGAGGCGCGCCATGCGCACCTCGGTGTAACGCATGGCGGCCGCCGGATCGCCGTCGACGGAACCGAAGTTGCCCTGCCCGTCCACCAGCGGGTAGCGCATGGAGAACTCCTGCGCCATGCGCACGAGGGCGTCGTACACGGCGCTGTCGCCGTGCGGGTGGTACTTCGCGAGCACGTCACCGACGACGCGGGAGCTCTTCTTGTGCGACTGGTTCCAAACCAGCTTCTGGTCGTGCATCGAGTAGAGGATGCGGCGGTGCACGGGCTTCAAGCCGTCGCGCACGTCGGGGATGGCGCGACCGATGATGACGCTCATCGCGTAGTCGAGATACGAACGACGCATCTCGTCTTCGATGGTCACCGGGAGCTTGTTGGTCGGCTTCGGGCTTTCGGGCGGCGCTCTGGGTGGTGTCCGTCATGGGATTTCGCGGGGGAGCGGGCGCCGTTTTCCGGAGGAAATCGCCGGCGGGGCCCGGTCCCGGGAGCACGGACGCTAGCACACGGCCGGGGCACCGTCGCCACGCCAGGCCGCGTTCGTGGGCCCCATGGCGATCGGCTCGCAAACCGAATCGCAGCTTTTTGACCCCCCGATCCCCGCTTTCTACACGTAGGAGCGGAACACGGGAGGCGACGGCATGGATTCGGCGATGCGCGACATGGAGCGGCTCAGGGAACGGGATGATTCGGCGACCCAACGCCTTGGCATGTGGTTTGTGGCCGCGCTCTCAACGGCGGCACTCGTCTTCTCCGTCGGCGTGCTCCTCAATCGAGCGACGGGCACCGAAGCCGAGAAGAAGAACACCGACCCGCTCGCCGCCCTCGACCGCGCCGCGCGCGGCGAAGGCATCGACCCGGATGCGGTCGGTCTCGAGATGGCGGCCGCCGCAAAGGCAGACCCGACGCGCCCCGCGCCGACCATCGAGCCGACGGACCTCACGTTCCCCGACACGCTGGCCGACTACGACGCGCGTCCCGAAGTCGAAGCGGCGTTGGCCGCCGCGGCCGCGGAGCTCGCGCACCCCGACCCCATCGCGGAGTCACCTGCGATGCCCGCGCCCGCCGCCGTTGCAACTTCACCGGCCATCGCCGAACCCGCACCGGTCATGGAAATCGAACCGGAAGTCGCACCCGAGCCGCTGCCTGCGGCCGTCGCGGCCACCCCGCGCGCCCACCCGACGCCGGCCCAGGCGCTCCGCGACCCGCTCATGGCAAGCGCCACGCAGGCCTCATCCACCGGCAGGGCGCCCGCGGGCGCTGACGGCGCCTACACGCTTCAGGTCGCCTCATACCAGGACCCCACGGAGGCCAACTCCTTCGCCGATGCCCTCCGCGCACGCGGCCACCGGGCCTTCGTGATGCGCGCGGAGATCCCCGGTCGCGGCATTTACCATCGCGTCCGCGTGGGGCCGTTCGAGACCGTGAAAGCGGCGGAGGAGTATCGCGCCGCGTTCGAGTCGACCGAGCGCATGAACACGTTCGTCGTTCGAAACCACTAGCCGTTCCGCCGGTCACGCGGCCGGACGGAACAAGAACGGGGAAGCGTTCCATCGAACGCCTCCCCGTTGTTGTTTTAGAGGATACGCCGCCCGTTACGGGTTACAGCCCGTCCACGTCACGTCGTGCTGGTGACCACCGCCCGACGTCACCGTGACGGTGGACCCTGCGATGATGTTGTTGAAGTCGCTCACGGAGAGCATGACGTTGTGCGTGTGGCCCGAACCACTGATCACGTAGGTTCGCTGCTGAATCGTCTCGAAGTGTGCGATCGGAATCGCCATCGACAGCGTATGCGTGTGTGAGTTGACCGTTTCAACGGTCGGAGCGTTCACGCACGTGATGTCGACCACGGGGCCGTTCGACGCGTCCATCTGCGCGTCCACCTTCGCATCGGCGGCGGCGTCGTTCGGCACGCTCGAGTCGTCCGGCACGCTCGAATCTTGGTTTCCGTTCCCGGAATCGAGGTTGCCATTCCCGGAGTCCATCTTGTTGTTTCCGCCGTCGGTGCCACCGCCCGACGAGCTGTCATCACAGCCCGCGAGAACGAGGGTCACGAACCCCGTGGCGGCGCCGGCCTTGAGGAGCATCTCCCGGCGGCCCATCGTCTGCTTTTCCTGTACTTCCTGTTCCATTGTTTCCTCCAACCAGCGGTTTTGCGGCGCCCCACCCGGCGGCCCGCATCGGGGGCACAGCATAGCAGCCAATTCCGCGCGCCGACACGCAAAGACCGTTCCCGGCAAAAACGTGCATCGCTATCATCCCCGCCATGGATGAAGCCACGCTCCAAGCCTTGCTCGCGAAGGGTAAGCAATACGCTGCGAGTGACGTTCTGCTCAAGATGCAGGACGAGCCCCGGCGTTTCGCGTCGGCGGCGACCTGCACTACCTCAGGGCGACCGACTCATGCCCGAGCAGACGAAAGCGCTTCGCCGAGATCATCCTCGCGCACTCACGCTTTGAGGGGAACATCGACACGCTTCAGCAGTTCGACTGCTCGTACGGCGTTTCGGGCATGGGGCAGTTCCGCGTCAGCGTCTACAGGCAGCGCGACGCCATCGCCCTGAAGATGCGAGCCATCCCGGTGAATTCCGACGTTTGAGGATTTGCGGGTGCCCCCCTCGGTGAAACTCCTCGCCGAAGTGGAACGCGGTCTCGTCCTCGTTTGCGGCGCCGCGGGAAACGGTAAGAGCTCGACACTTGCCGCCGTCGTGGGCCACATCAACCGCTCGCGCCGCGCGCACGTGGTGACCATCGAGGACCCGATCGAGTTCGTGCATCGCGACGAACTTTCCTCCATTTCACAGCGCGAAATCGGCCTCGACACGAAGGACTTCGCCTCGGCCCTTCGTGCGGCGCTTCGCCAGGACCCGGACGTGATCCTCGTCGGCGAAATCCGCGACGAGGAGACGATGGACATCGCGCTCAAGGCGGCAGAAACGGGCCACTTGGTGCTGTCGACGCTGCATACCCCCGACGTGCAGCGCACCATGGGCCGCGTCCTCTCGCTCGCCGGCGAGATGAACTCGCAGGACGTGCGCGAACGCTTCGCCGACAACCTGAAGGGCATCGTCGCGCAGCGCCTGCTGCCCGGAGCGAACGGCGGCCGCGTGCTCGCCGCCGAGGTCCTCGTCGTGACGGGCACCGCGCGCAGCGTCCATCCGGAATCCCAGAACAACCTCCGCTCAAGGACGTCATGGAGCGCGGCGTGCGCCCCTACGGCATGCAAACATTCGAAATGGAGTGTCGGCGCCACTCCTCCAGGGCGGCGCAATCACACCCGAAGTCGCGAAGGCTGCACTCGGCTAGGCAGCGAGCACCGCTCCTCGCGGGGTGGACCCCAAGCAACGGACCGAGTTGCTCGAGCGCCGCGTCGCGCGCCTCCGCGGTCTCGGCGCAGACGTTCACGTGGGCGAGCTTCCTCCCCGGGGCGGCGGATTTCCGATAGCGGTGCGCGCGGGCGCCCGGCACGGCGAGGAGCGCCTCAAGCGGTGGCTCTTCGCCGAGGATGTTCACCATGAGCGAGTGGCCGCGCGCGTCCGTGGCGCCGAGCGGGAGGCCGGCGATGGCACGAACGTGGTTTTCGAACTGACTCGTCACGGCGCCGTCCTGGGTCCAGTGACCTGAGTTGTGCACGCGCGGTGCAAGCTCGTTGATGAGCCAACCGTCGGGTGTGTCGAAGAGTTCGATGGCGAGCACGCCCACGTAGTCGGTCGCTTCGAGCAGCGCCTTCGCCATGCGCTGCGCCTCGGCTTCTGCGTCTGCGGTCACACCGGGCGCAGGGGGCTGACCAGCGAACACGCCGCCCTCGTGATGGTTCATCGTGAGCCCGGATAGAAGCGCACGTCACGCCCGCCGCGTTCCGCACGCAAACGAGGAGTACTCGCCGCGCCAGTCCACCCACCGCTCGCAGATGGCAGCTCGGACACGTCCGCGGCCAAACGCATGAGGTCCGCGCGTGAACCCAGGCGCCACTGCGCTTTGCCGTCGTAGCCGCCGCGGCGCCCCTTGATCACACTCGGGTAGCCCACCTTGGTTTCGATGGCGGGCATGTCGGCGGGCCCTTCAAACGGCACGAACGCGGCGTGGGGAAGCCCCACGCGGCCAAGGAGCTCCCGTTCGAGGAGGCGGTCCTGCATGGCTTCGAGGGCCTTCGGCGGCGGATAGACAGGCCGCACGGCCGCCACGGCCGCCACCGCCGCCAGCGGCAACTGCTCGAGTTCGTAGGTGACAACATCGACCGACGCGGCGAACCCGCGGAGCGCCGTCGCGTCGCTCCACGGCGCCGTCACCGATGTGCCCGCGACCTCGGTGGCCGGCCCGGGCCCCTGCGCGAACACCACGGGCTGCACCCCAAGCTCGTGCGCGGCGAGCGCCAGCATTCGGCCGAGCTGTCCGCCGCCAAGGATCCCGATTCGCATCGTCTAGTTCCCGTGCCGCGGGTCGGGCTTGTCGAGCACGTTCGACGTTTGCTTCGCGCGGTATGCCTCCACGGCGCGACGCACGGTCTCGTCCTCGAGCGCGAGGACAGAAGCCGCGAGGAGTGCAGCGTTCTTCGCGCCCGCTTCGCCGATGGCCAAGGTGCCGACGGGAATGCCGGCGGGCATTTGCGCAATGGAGAGCAGTGAATCGAGGCCGCGAAGTGCCTTGCTCTGCACCGGCACGCCGAGCACGGGCAGCCACGTATGCGCCGCCAGCATGCCGGGCAGGTGCGCCGCGCCGCCCGCGCCAGCCACGATGACCTTGAGCCCGCGCGCGTGGGCGCCCTTGGCGTACTCCGCAAGCAGGTCCGGCGTTCGGTGCGCGGATACGATTTTCACTTCATGCGGAACGCCGAGTTCGTCGAGGATCTCCGACGCCCCGCGCATGGTCTCCCAATCGGAACGCGAGCCCATCACGACGCCGACAACGGGAGCTTGTTTCTTGGTCACGGATGATCCTCGGGCCCTTCGGCGCGGGCGGCGGCCTTCTTGGCACGCGCGTCGCGCTTTGGTTTCTCGACGAGGTAGTACCGAAGCGCCTCCCGGGCAACGTAGCTCGCTTTGACCCGCCAGAGCGGTGTGTTCACGACGAGCGATGCCACGGCGATTTGCGGGTCGTCCGCCGGCGCGTAACCCACCCACCAGGTGTAGCCGCGGTACGGCTTCGCATCGCTCAACGTGCCGGTCTTACCGGCGACCTTGATGTCGGGGAGGAACGCCCAGCCCTTGTCGTCGAGGAAGGCGGAGCGCGCCGTCCCGAAGGCCACCGTGCCCTCCATCATGCGCCCTACGGTACGCGCCGTCTGTGCGCCGATCACCTCGTGCGACGACGGAGCAGGCGCGGTGTACACGGCACGACCTTCCGCGTCGCGCACCGACTCGATGAGCTGCGGCGTCGGCATGCGGCCGCGGTTCGCAACCGTCGCGGCGATGAGTGCGCCGTGAATCGGCGACATTGTCGTGTGGAAGAAACCCGCGGACATCTTCCCAAACTCCAGTCGATCCTTGGCGGGGTCGGGCACGTCGAGCGCACTCTTCGCCACGGGGAGTTCGAACCCGGGGGCCGCCCCGAAGCCGAAGGCCCGGGCGCGCGCCGTCAGCGACTTCTGGTCGAGGTGCCCAAGGGAAAGCTTGGCGAACACGGCATTGAGCGAGCGTGCGAGCGCGTCGCTCAGGGAATCGCAGCGGTGATCGCGCGGACCGTCGACGATGTCGTCCTTGGTCAGACCGTGGAGCCCGCCGTGGTAGCAGGCCGTGCGCTTGGGTCCGACGCCCGCATCCACGAGTGCCGAGGCCGTCACCACCTTGAACACGGACGCGGCGGGTGCGCTCGCATCGCGCGCCACATCGACCGCGGGCCCGAACTCACCGGTGTCGCGCGACACATACGCGAGCACGCGACCGGTCCGCGGGTCGAGCGCCACGACGCCGGCGCGCGGCACCGCGTTCTTTCGGAGCTCCCGCTCGATGTGCTCCTGGAGGCCCGCGTCCACGGTAAGGCGCGCGTCGCGACGACCGGGGAGCGCCACGTGCATCGTCTCCCCATCGCGCTCCATCTTCCGCGGATCGACACCTCGGAGGTCCGGTGCGCGCAGGCCACCGTCCGGCTTGTTGGACTCGGCGCCCTTCCCGCCGCGGGCATGCATCGTTCCCTCGTCTCCGGCGGCGGGCGGCGAAGCGCCAATGCCCCCAGGGAGCACCACCACCGCACCGAAGACCAATAGGTAGAGCGCCGCCCGGGCGCGATCGATCGAGCGCATGGGCCCGACCGTAGCCACGGGTACGGGATCGGTCAAAAACACGCGTCTTTCGTGGGGTTCGAGCCGGGGGTGCGCCGCGGAGTCCGCTGCTATGCTCGCGCCGCCCATGCTGAAAATCGCCCTCGACTACGCCTACGCGATGCGGGACGGGACCCCGGGAGGTCTCGACCGCGTCGAATTCGATCGCGCCCAACCGAGCTTCGAGGCGGCCCTCGACGCGGTGCTCGCCAAGGTGACCGACGGGACCCTCGGTTTCTGGGACGCACCGGCGGACGCCGCCCTCGGCAAGGCCATCGCCGACTTCGCCGCCCGCGTACCCGCGGAGGTGGAGGACGTGCTCGTGCTCGGCATCGGCGGTTCGTCCCTCGGGACGCGCGCCATCATGAACGCCCTCGCCGGCCCGCCGGAGCTGACCTACGCGCGCCCAGGCCGACGCATCCACCTTCCGGACAACAGCGACCCGTGGGTTCTCGCCGAACTGCTTCGACTGCTCGCGCCGGGAAAGACGCTCGCCCTCGCCGTCTCCAAGTCGGGTGGCACCGTGGAAACCGCGGCCCAGGTGCTCGTCGTGCGCGAATGGCTCGAAAAAGGACTCGGCGCGAAATGGACCGAGCGCTTTGCCGTGGTCACGGACCCGAATGTCGGCCCGCTCCGCGAGATGGCGCGCGCACACGACCTCGCCGCGTTCGATGTGCCGTCGAACATCGGCGGTCGCTTCTCCGTGCTGACGGCCGTTGGTCTTCTCCCCGCCGCCATGGCGGGCCTCGACGTGGCGGGTGTGCTCCGTGGCGCCGCGTCCATGGCCGAGCAATGTCGGTCCCGGCAGCTTGCCAGTAACCCCGCGGGCGTCCTCGCGGTGGTCAGCACGCTCCAGCACCGACTCCACGGCCGGAACATTCACGTGCTCATGCCCTACGCCGACTCGCTCCGGAGCCTCACCGCCTGGTTCGTGCAGCTCTGGGCCGAGAGTCTCGGGAAGCGCACCGACCGCGCGGGTCGCACGGTGGAGGTCGGTCCGACGCCGGTACCCGCCATCGGTGCCACGGATCAGCACGCACAGATGCAGCTCTTCATGGAAGGGCCGCGCGACAAGATCCTCACGTTCATCGACGTGAAAGAGCGCCCCGTCGATCTACCGATCCCAAAGGCGGACGGTGCCTTCGGGTACCTCGGTGGGCACACACTGCTCGGCGTGCTCGACGCGGAACTGCGCGGGACGCGACTCGCCCTCGCGCGCGACGGTCGGCCGTCGATGACTGTCGAGATCGAGCGGGTCGACGCCGAACACCTCGGCGCACTGTTCTTCCTCTTCGAAGCGGCGACGGCCATCGCCGGAGAGCTCTACGACATCAACGCCTTCGACCAGCCCGGCGTGGAAGCGGGAAAGCGCCTTGCCTTCGGGCTCCTCGGCCGCAAAGGCTTCGAGGACGCGCGCAAGGAAGTCGAGGACGCGGAAGCATGTCGGCCGACCTCCTACCGTGTCGCCACGTGAGTGCGTCCACTCAGAGCGCGGAACAGCGCGCCGCCAATCAACGTTTATAGTTTCAAGGCATGGGTTCCGAGGAGCGAAATACCAATCCGAATCGCACCGTAATCACGGTTGTGACGCGGAACCCCACGCAGCGCGAGACGGGCGACGCGTGCCTCGTCGTGATCTACGGCGACGACATGGGCCGGCGGATCCCGCTCAACGCGGAACCGCTTGTCGTCGGTCGCTCGTCGAAGTGCGACGTTCAGATCGATCAGGAGAGCGTTTCGCGCAACCACTGCCGCGTGCTCCTTTCGGGCAAGAGCTACACCATTCGCGACCTCGGCTCGACGAACGGCACCTACGTCAACGATGAGCTCGTGGAGGAACTCGTCCTTCGCGACGGCGACCAAATCAAGGTGGGTCGCACGATCATGAAGTTCATCACCGGCGGCAACATCGAGGCGCAGTACCACGAAGAAATCTACCGCCTGATGACCATCGACGCGCTCACGGCGGTGCACAACAAGCGCTACTTCGCCGAGTTCCTCGAGCGCGAAGTCTCCCGTTCGAGTCGCTACGATCGAACGTTCACGCTCGTGCTTTTCGACATCGACCACTTCAAGGCCATCAACGACACGCACGGCCACCTCGCCGGAGACACGGTGCTTCGTCAGATTGGCGCCCTGGTGCAAAACCGCGTTCGTCGCGACGACCTGGTCGCTCGCATCGGCGGCGAGGAGTTCGCGTTCTCCTCCCGGAGGCGCCCTTGAGCGCCGGCGAAGAGACCGCCGAAGACCTAAGGCGCATCGTCGAGGCAACGCCATTTCGCTTCGAACAGAACGTTATTCGCGCCACCATTTCCCTCGGCGTCTCCGAATGGCGCCAGGATTTCAAGACGGCGGAGGACATTCTCGGCTCCGCGGACGAGAAACTTTACGAAGCGAAGAACGCCGGGCGAAATCGAGTGGTCACCTGACCCTCCGGGGCCCCTCGAACGCGCGCCATGGCTGTCCAATCCGTCCCCACCGTCGGTCAATCCGCCCTCGCACTCGTGCTCTGCGCCGTGGCCTACGGCTACGCGTTTCCGTACTTCCCGGAAGTGAACAACCCGAACGAGAACGTCCGGGTCTACATGACGGCGGCCATCGCCGAGAACGGTTCGTACGACATCGAACCCATGCGCAAGCGTTGGGGCTGGACCAACGACGCGGCCGTCCTCAATGGCAAAGCGTTCAGCGTGAAGGGCCCCGCGACGTCGCTCCTCGGCGTGCCCGCGTACTGGGTCTACTACCGCTGGCTCGCGGCAGAAGAAAAGAGCGTCGATCTCGCGACGGCCGTCCGCATCTGCCGCGTCAGCGCGACGATCATTCCGTGGCTTTTCTTTCTCGTCGCCTTCCAACGCTGGCTTGGGAAACACACGCGTTCGGCGTTTCTCCGGGAGGCCACACTCTACGCAGTCGCGATAGGCTCGCCGCTCTACGCGTACGGGCTTCTCTTCGTGAGCCACACGACCATGGCGGCGGCGGCGTTTGCCTCGTTCATGATCACGTTCAACGCGCGCGAACGCGTCACGTATTCGGCGGCTTCGGCGTTCTTCGCGGGGTTTTTCGCCGGAATGACGACGTGCTTTGAGTACCAGGGGCTCGTCGCGTCGGTCGTCCTCACGCTCTACGCGATCACCGCCGTGCGCAGTCCGTCGCACGTCCTTGCGTACATCCTCGGTGGCCTGGTGCCCGCCCTGGCCGTGATGCACTTCCAGTGGGCCGCCTTCGGTTCACCGTTCACGCCGGGGCACCTGTATTTGGAAGACCCCTACTTCCGCGCGCTCCACCACCGCGGGTTCTTCGGATGGACTGGCTTTCAACGCTCCACCGCCGCGTCGCTCCTTTTTGATTTTGGTTACGGGCTCCTTCCCCTGTGCCCGCTTCTGCTCGCAGCGGTTCTCGGTCTCGGGCGTGGGCTCGTGCGATACGACATTCGCACCGACGTTCTCTTTGCGTTCGCCGTGGCCGCGTCGACCTTCCTCGCGGTCTCGAGCCTCGACAACTGGCGCGGCGGTTGGACCGTTGGGCCACGCCTGATCATGCTGACGGTCCCGTTCCTCGCGTGGCTCGCGCTGCTCGGCCTCGACTGGCTCGCGGAGCGATTGCCAAGCACTTCCCGCGTCTTCGCGTTGTCGGCTGTCGTGGCGGGGATCGTGGCGTCGGGCATTCCGTCCGTCTACTACCCCCACATCCCCGAACAGTTCGTGCGCCCGCTCCCGCAGCTGTTCGACGTGCTCATCCGACACGATTTCGCGCCGCTGAACGAAGGGAATCGGTTTGATCTCTGGGGCACGCTCTCGATGGCGCCTGTCTTCGCCGTGTTTGCACTCGCGGTCGCTTGGATTGCCAGCCGCGAATGGAACTGGCGCACGCTGCTCGCCTTTCCCCTGGCGGCGGCCATGTTGTATCCGCTCGTCACCGTGCCGCCGGACGCCCCGAAGTACCTGCCGACGGTGGCGCGCGTCGTGCGCAAATGGAACCCACCCGGCCACGACCGCGCGGCGCTGCTCGAAGTGAAGGTGACGGGGTCCGAAGGAACCGATGCGGACGTCGCCGCGCTCGCCGAGACCTACAAGCAAGAGGGCCGCACGAAGGAAGCGAAGGCCCTACTCGCGCCCGCGTCCAATCACTGATCGCGCTAGCCGCGCCCCTTCGCTGCGCGTAGACGAAGCCCGATCAGGTCACGGAGCATCCGACTCGAATCGGTGATGGGCGACACCTTCGAATTCGGCGCGTGGTACCAGATGATCGGCACTTCCTTTACGCGGTAACCGAGCTCGCGCGCGAGCAGGAGGTTCTCGACGTCAAAGGCGAAGCCATCGAGGGTCTGCCGCGAGAAGACCTCCTCCGCGGCGGCGGCCGAGAAGAGCTTGAAGCCACACTGCGTGTCCTTGTAACCGCCCATGAGCAGCACGCGAACGATCGCGTTGAACGTGCGTCCCATGGCTTCGCGCGGGAACGGCTGCCGTTCGCGGATGTCGCTTTCGGCGAGGCCGCGGGAACCGATCACGACATCGAACCCCTGCGCACCGATCCCGAGAAGCTTCTCGAGCTCTTCAATGGGCGTCGAGAGGTCCGCATCCATGAACAGGCGCCAACGTCCCGTGGCGTCCAGCATCCCCCGGCGCACGGCGGCGCCCTTTCCTTGGTTCCGCGGCGAGCGAAGGAGTCGCAGCCGGGGCGCCCGTGCCGCCAGCGACGTGACCAAGTCCGCGGTGCCATCCGTCGAGCCGTCATCCGCCACGATGAGCTCGAACTCGGGGTGGTGCTTCTCAAGGTAATCGAGGGTCCGCTGGAGGGTCACGACGATGCGCACCTCTTCGTTGTACGCAGGGACGATCACCGAGAGCTCAAGGCCGCCGCTCGACACGCGCGTAGATTAGCACGTGACCGCGCCGGGCCGGGCATGTAGGTTCGCGCGCGGTGTCGCGCGCACGGCTCGCACTTCTAGTCTCGGTCGCCCTCGGCGTGCTTGCCGTCGCAGGAACGGCCGACGCGTACCTTCGCCATGGCTGGAGCGCGAAATGGTTCGTGGCCGTCGACGGGAAACGCGCGCCGGCGTCCGAGTCGGTCAGCACCGCGTGCGATTCCCGAACGCGAACCGCGTGCTCGCGCGGTACATGAACGCCTGGGGCCGACTCCTGGGGCGTGCCAAAGCGATTCCCGGACCTCGACGCCGAGCTGCGCGCCACGTTGGAGGTGCCGAACGGCGCCCCGCGCGTGCTGCGCATCGCAAGCCCAAACAAGGTGACCCTCGAGCCCGCGTCGGCGTCCAAGCGACCAGGACTCGCACCCGGCACCCACCCCCTCACCGTCCGATGGAAGGACAAGACCTACGCCGCGAACGACCCTCACTGGGATTCGCCGCTGCCCATCGGCCTGACGCTCGAATGGAGCACCGACGGGAAAGTCTTCGAACCGGTGCCGAGCTCCGCACTTCGACCCACCGCATCGAACGGTGGCGTGCGCGTCTGGCTGTGGTTCGGAGTGGCGCTCGCACTCGGTGCGCTCGGGTGGCTCTTTTTCGCGCGACGCTTCCGCACCGATGCACCTTGGCACCTCGCGCGCCGTATCGCCGTCCCCGCGGTGCTGCTCCTGGCCACCTGCGTACGCCTCTACGACTACGACGTGATGCCCACGTTCCGCGACAACGACGATGAGCTCTTCGCAACGTGGAACGGCTGGCAACTGCTCACCGACGGTGGCACGCGCGGCTGGACCCTCTGGCCGCAACGCTACCGCCGAAACGAAGTCCGCTTTGAGCTCCCGTCGTACTTCCGGGAGCGTCCGTTCTACGTGGTTCAGCCCTATCTCGAGCACCCGCCGTTGCTTCACGTGCTCGTGGGGATCGCCGCGAAGCTGTCGGGTGCCCACCACTGGCTCCACGCAAAGCTCAAGTACACCCGACTTGTTCCGATTGCGCTCTCGGTCCTCGCGACCTGGCTTGTCATGCTCGTGGCACAACGCCTCTCGCGCGACGGGCCGGCCCCGGAGTTCGCTGGACTGCTCTATGCCGTACTGCCACCGCTTGTGCTCCAGCAGCGCGTCATCAAGGAAGAAACCCTCGTCACGACGCTTCTTCTCGGCGCGATGTGGCTCTTCCTACGGTGGCGTGACGACGGGCGCACGCCGCGGCTCCTCGTCTGGCTCGGCATCGTCTGTGGCCTCGGCGCGCTGACCAAGCTCCCCGCGGGTGTGCTCGTTCCCGTCTTCGTCGCGTTGGTCTGGGCAGAATCCGATTGGCGTGCCGCCGGGCGCGTCGCGATCAGCGGGCTGCTCGTGAGCGCACTGGTGCTCGTCTACGGCGCGGTGGTGAGCTGGTCGGTCTTCACGCACGCCACGGCGATCCAGGCCACCCTACGGCACGCCCACTGGAACGTGTTCTTCCGGTTCTTCGCCGAGCCGCTCGTGAACCACAATCGGTTCGGCGCGGGCTGGATCGTGTTCCTGTGGATCGCCCTCGCCGGCGCATGGGCCACGTATACGGAACGGGACCGTCGCCTCCTCGCGTTCACACTCATCGGATACCTCGTCGCCATCGCCATCCCGTCCGGCAACTGGCACTACGGTTGGTACTTCCTGCCGCTCTACCCCATTCTCGTCATTGGAACGGGCCGATTCCTGGCGAACCTCTACGCCGAA
>JAWKRM010000041.1:0-20346 GCA_041389625.1 Polyangiales bacterium | reverse complement strand
GTACTAATCGGCCGTGCGGCTTGACCTATCTCTAAGGTTCGTATCGAGCGAAGCCTTCAAGGTCAGGGTTGGAAACAAGAGTTCGTTCACTGCGACACTGGTCGCCGTGACAGCTCTTCGTCCAACCCGAGTCACAACAAATACGATTCGATTGGATGATTACGTTTCCGAGAATTTCCGGTGGCAATGTCGCGGAGGCCACACCCGATCCCATCTCGAACTCGGAAGTTAAGCTCCGCAGAGCCGATGGTACTGCAAGGTTTTCCTTGTGGGAGAGTAGGACGCTGCCGGGTTATTTTTGACCCCCCCACGCTTGGAAACGAGCTTGGGGGGGTCTTTTTTTTCGGCATCGCTCGCTGACGCGAGCGATCGCGGAATTGGATGTTTTCGCGACCTGGCGGGGGCGCGCTTTGCGCGGGCGTTCGCGTTGCGAACGCTTGGCGGCCACCGTCGCGGGCTGCGGTGCGAACGAGTTCGATGGGACCGACGCGAGCTGCGTTGCGGGCTCGATTAGGGGGGCCACCTTCGCGGGCAGAACATGTGCTGTGTGGAACGCACGGCTCTGA
Organism: Polyangiales bacterium; assembly: GCA_041389625.1. GTDB lineage: Bacteria > Myxococcota_A > Polyangia > Polyangiales > JAWKRM01 > JAWKRM01. The sequence continues at coordinate 19,780 of JAWKRM010000041.1, read as the reverse complement.
GGAGTGCACTCCCCAAGTGCCTAGAGCGTTCGTCCGCTCACTTCTTGAGAGGCAGACCGTTTGCGTCCTTCAGGCTGCCCGTCAGGATCAAGATGAAATCAACGAGCGACCAGATACCGCAACAGCCCAATGTCAGCAGCTGAACAACGCCAAGCACGGTATGGCCAGTGTAGAAGCGGTGTACGCCGAGCGGACCAAGAAAGAAGCAAAGCAGCAAGGCGACCAGCCACTGCTTGTCCGAGGTTGCACCCAACTGTGCACCCCCGACGCCTTGATTGTTGAGCGCCACCCCGCACTTGACGCAAACAACAGCCTTGTCGCTAACCTCTCCCCCACAGGCATGGCAAAAAGGCATGAACGCCTCCCTTTCGTTAGTTGATCTCTGTTCTTGTTCGTACTCGGAAGTGTCGCCACACGGCACGCGGGTACGAACAATGCGATAACGTTAGTGCCTCCCGCCAGGAATGTTAAGGGTGGGCTTTGGGGGAGAGCGCGTGGTCCGTGCCTGTCCGCCGCGTTCGTGAGGGCGCCCGCGGAGCGAACGCCGTGATTCAGTGCTGCGTCGGCTCGGAGAACGTTGTGTCGACGATCTTGTAGTGGTTTTTCCGGCCTTCGGTGTGAATCTCGAATGCGCCGTCGTCGGAGAGCTCGCGGAGGCAGGCTTGAACGGTGCGGAGCGGGACCTTGAGTTGTTCCGAGAGATCTTTCGCGTTTCCGAGTTGGGCCTCGGCCACTGCGCGAAGGATTCGGTCGGAGAGGGGCTCGGCGCACCGTGGGTCCGCCACGAGGAACGTGCGCTTCGGGACAAGCATCATTCGATGGTCGTCGCGTCGAATGTCCGCCGATTCTCCAAGCGCCTCCCGGACACGATGGATAAGCGTATCGAGCATGCCTCGGTGCTGCGCGCGATCGTAGGGAACGGCGTAGAGGCGATCGAAAAACGTGGTTTCGTCGCATCCCAACGTGCCGAAGAACGCCAGGATGGCGGTCGCATCTTCGCGGCGTTCCTGCATGCGCTCGGGTGACATGACCTGCGCGATGTCGAGTGCACTGCGCGCGAGTCTTGTGCCGAGGGTCAGTACGCGGCGAGCCGGGAGCTCGGGTCGGACGAGCACACATGCAACGGCTGAACCGGTATCTTCGCTTGCGACGAGACGGTTGGCGAATCCCGAGAGAACGCCGGGGGTATCCGTCGATTCGCCAGAGAGCCAGTCGGTCAATTCTGTCGCGTGCTTCCTTGGTGGAACGATGCGTGTATCCACCGCGGCCGCAAACCAGCCGAAGTCTCGGGCGTCGAGCGGACACGGCGCGAGTGCGGCGGTGGCGGACGCCTCCGCCTGCTGCCACGCCCCGTCGCTTCCCGAGCGTGCGCTTTCGATGGCCGCTAGAAACCATCTCGTCGACGTGGCGCGAGGCGTCTCGGTGCGGGCCGGCTCGAGGGATTCGAGTGTCGAAGTGGCGGCCTGAACGTTTCCGGACCAAGCGAGCTCCCAGGCCAGCCACGGCTGCCACGTGGCCGGCGCAAGCTTCGCGAGTGCCATGAGAATCCGTGTCGCGAGATGCGGGTTTCCGGTCCGACGACGGACGCTCGCGAGGATCGTGTTGGCGAGGTACTCGTACTGGGGGAGCGCTTCCGTGCGGGACATCCGCGAAGCCCGGCGCGCAATGGCACGGGCGGCCGTAAGGTTCCCGGCGACCAAGGCGGCGTAGGCGCGCATGGCGTTGGCGGCGAGGAGCGGCGGGACCAAATCCATGGTGGCTGCTCGCTTGGCAACGTCGTCGGCCGTCGTGTCGAACTCGGCGACTTCACCCTCGAGGGCCCGCCGGTAGAGCGTGACCGTGTCCCGGCAAACCTTCGTATCTCCGTCGAGGCCACGCGCGAGTTCGCCGTGCAGAACATCGAGCTCACGCAGGGCGTCAAGATCGAGTGTCATGAAATGGTAGAGGGCAAGGTCGAGGCAGGCGAAACCCGCGCCACGTCGTGCGGCGGGGCTCGAGCCAGCGAAGCGACGAAGTGACGTGACGCTCGTCGGCGGTGCGCCCTTGGGCTGAGCAAGCCAGTGACTCAGGTGAAGGGTATCGACCCACGCGGAAGCCACTTCATTTCCGTGTGCTTCGAGCGCGGCCAAGACCGGTGCTGCACTGCCGAAGTCACCTGCCCACTGTCTCCGCAAGCCCCATTCCGCTCGCTCGATGGGCGTCTCCGTTGCCATGCGTTCCAACGTACAAGGATCTGTGATCCTTTTCACGGCTTGCTATTCTGCTTGGGAAAGTGAGTCATCCGAACGACTTCGACATTGGGGACGACTTCGTCGACGCGAACATTGGGAGCGTGCTCGACGGTCGGTATCTGCTCGTTCGAAACGTCGGATCCGGTGGAATGGGCATCGTCTACGAGGCCCAACACCAATCGATTCGGAGCCGCCACGCGGTAAAGATCCTTCACAAGCACCTCATGGCGCGTCCAGAGGTCGTCAAGCGATTCGTGAACGAAGCGCGCGCCGCCGGCGGGCTTGGCCACCCGAACATCGTGCGCTCCACGGACATGGGGAAAACCGCGGAGGGGATTCCCTACGTTGTGTTTGAGTTCCTTGAGGGCGTCACGCTCAAGGAAGAATTGGTGGATGCTGGGCCGCTGCCCCTTGCGCGGGTTTTGGATATCGCGATTCAGACGGCTTCCGCGCTCGAAGCGGCACACAAGCAGAAGATCATTCACCGCGATGTTAAGCCCGAAAACGTCTTTCTGATTCGCACGCAGGACGGACACGACGCCGTCAAGCTCATCGACTTCGGCATCGCAAAGTTCTCGAGCGCGACGACGACGCTCACGAGTGAAGGGCGCGTGTTCGGTTCGCCGGCGTACATGGCACCCGAACAGCTTCGCGACGCCGGCAACGTGGACGCGCGTGCGGATATCTATGCGCTTGGCGTGCTGCTGTTCGAGCTCCTCACGGGAAAGCCTCCGTATGGTGGTGCGGAGGCGGTGGCGGTTAGCAGCGGAACGGCGGCACCAGCGGAGCCGGGGCGCCTCACGGACCTTGCGCCGAGCGTGCCCTCCGCGCTTGGGCACATCGTCGCGCGTGCCCTTAGGCGTTCTCCGGCGGATCGCCAGGCGTCCATGGCCGAGATCAAGCGTGAGCTCGAGGAGTTCCAGTCCGCGTGGCGGGAGGGGCGCTTGGTTTCCGTACATCCGGAGCTGCGGAGTTCTCGACGCTGGTTCGCCGCTGGAGCTGCGCTCGTTGTGGCGGTTGCCGTCGGCGCTTGGTTCTGGACGACGATTCGAGCGGAGGGCGGGGGGGCCGGCTCCGAGTCCGCGGCGGGCGGGATGACGCTCGATGCGCCTACGGCAACCTCACGTTCTCAAGAACGTATGGTCGTGGACGCGGGCGTGGGGGAATCGCCGAGTGCGTCGTCGGTGGGCGAGGCGCCCGTGCCCGGCAATGACGCGTCTCTGCCGCCGACTGAAACCGCGGTGCCGAAGGTGTCCGCCGCTTCTCGACGGTCGCGACATGCGTCGCGGGGAACGAAGCCGAAGCAGACGCCTGTCACGGGAGACGGTCCGCCCATGTTCATCGCGCCACCAAAATGAACGCCCATTCGTTGGGCGTCGGGGCAAGGGCTACTCCTCGCGCGTCGCCACGTAGACGTTGCTGACGTTGCGCATGGAGTCGGGATCGACCATCTGACGAGAGAACATTGCAAGACACTCGTCATCGGACACGTCCCAATCTTGCTCGTAGAAAATGTCGTTTGGACCATCGCTCACGATGCTGAGCTCGGTGACGAGTCGCGGTTCGCCGAACTCCCCCGTCTTCGGCTCGCGCTCGGCAACATAGAGATCGGCGTCTCCGGTCGACGCGTGTTGACGGTGAAAATAGAGGCGCGAGCCGTCGACGGACGGGAAGGGGCCCATGTCGTTCTCGCCGTCCACGGAGACCTGCGAAACACGCACGGGCGTTCCCCATTGTGTGAAGTCATCGCCGACGCGATTGACGACGAAAATGTCGTAGTCGTCGCCGCTTTGGCCTGCGGATCGATGATTTGACGAAAAAAACATGCTGCGACCGTCGTTGAACTCCCCCACGTCGCGGTCGTAGTCCGTCTCGCTCTCGTTGTTCCACAGGTTGAGCGCGACGGGCGTGGACCACGGCGATTCCCGCGTTTCACGGGTGCTGAGGAAGATGTCCTTGTCCCCCTCCCCCGTGGTGCTCGCAAACCACAGACGAAGTCCGTCCCTTGAGATCTGCGGTGTCTCCTCGCTTGCCGTTCCAGCGATGCCAGGAACGATTTCGGGAGCGCCCCAAAGTGCGTCGGACGATTCGCGCTTCGCGACCCACGTGTCGGGAGTCGAGCCTCGGTTCGAGGAAAAGTAGAACTCGAGGAGGTCGGCCGTGAAACTCGGGTCGTCGTCGTAGTCGCTATTCTCCGTGACGGAAATTTCGTAGATGTCGGTCCATTCGCCGGCGCAGAGTCGCGGGGCCGTGAGCGGTTCGGGGGGCTTGCCGGTCCACGCTGCCAGCTTCGCGTCACGTTGGTCGTCGGACACGCAGCCGTCCACGGTGCAGGTTTCGCCGATCTCACAGGTTGAGGCGACACAATCGCGTAGCAGATCGACGACGAGCATGCGCTTCTCGCCTGTTACGAATCGCACAAAGGCGTTCCTCTCGATGACGAGTTCCCCATCGCGTTCCGCCACGACGTGTGCGTAGAGAGTGTTCGACGCCGCCGCGGGGGTGACGGCCAGGGTCAGTGGCCAGGTTTCCGAGCCGTCGAGTGCAACGGGGGTTTCGGCCGCGTCCTTCGCATCGGGGCTCCTCGAAACGAGGATGCGAACCGTATCGATCTCCGGGTATGCGTGTGGGGGGACGCGGAGATCTGAGCGCACCACCACCATCACCTGCGTGGCGTCCTCTGCGCACCCGGAGACGCCGCAGGCGAGGATACAGGCGGCGAGAACCCCCCAAGGTTGTGTCATGGAACCCCCACGGTACCGAGGCTTCCCCCGTCGACACTGGAACCGCCGTCGGCGCTCACGAGGGCGATGGTGGTCACGGTCCCGGCCGCAACGACGACGCCGACCAGGGTCCAAAACCACCATGCTTCGAGGAGTGAACCGTCGTCGTCGGGCATCGCCGGGGCGGTGGTCGAGAGAACGGTTGTCGGATCCACGGAAAGCGGGGCATTGAGCACCACCTTCTTCGACTCGCCGTCCGCGAGGGTGAAGTGCTCCGCGACGATGACGCGATCGTTTCGAAGGACGTCGATCGAGTGTTCGCCGGGGTTTAGGTTGAAGGTTTCGTGGGGGGGCTGTTCGGGGAGCGGTGCCCCGTCGACGCGCGCGATGTCCCCTTGGATGAAGTTCGCGACTTCCACCTTGAGGTGGGCGAATCGTTTCTCGAGACCCGTGGCGTAGTCGGTTGCCGCCTTGCGTGCGGGCTGGTTTTCCTCAGCGTTTGCGGATTCGGCGAGGAAGCGCTTGTAGCTCTCCACGGCTTCGACGAGCTTCCCGGTCTGCGCTTGTGCGCCGGCGATGTTGAGTAGGGTGTTCGGGTGGCGTCGAAGTCGATAGGAGAGGTCGAATGCGTCGAGGGCCTCTTTCCAGCGGCCGGCTTGGGCCGCGGCGACCCCCGCGCGAAAGGCCTGGGCCGCGGCGGCCGGGTCCTCTTCACTTTTGGGGCCGTCTGCGCGGGCGATGGACACCGTCGACGCAATCGCAGTTACAAGCAAAGCAGTACGAAGCCGCATGCGAAGGGCTCAGTTTCTCGAACCCGTACGCTCCTGTCCAACGGGCTGCGATGAAGGCGGCCGAAACCCCAAGCTTTTCAGATGCGCATGGGAGCGACGTGTGTGGGTCAGTGGAAATCGCGGCTCCCACGGGGCAGGGGCGTGCGCTCGAGGGCAGGCACCCAGAGAGACTCCGCCACGAGGTGCGTCACGCCATCTTCTGCCTGGAGTGACCCCGTGACACCGAGGAACGACTGTGTGCGTGCCAGCACTTCGTACTGTTCGAAAACACGGCGCCAAAGAACGACGTTCACGAAACCGGTTTCGTCTTCGAGGGTCATGAAGGTCACGCCGGCTGCGGTGGCGGGGTGCTGGCGACAGATGACGAGGCCCGCGTAGTCGACGCGCGTGCGTTTGCCGAAGTCGTTGAGCGTGCGTGCGTCAGGAAGACCACGACGTTTGAGATCCCGGCGGAGCGCAGAGAGGGGATGCCCCCGCGTGCTGTGTCCCGTGCGGCGGTAATCCCATTCGATGAGTTCGAGTGCTTCAAGGCGGGGGAAGGCCGCTCCGTCGTGCGCATCAAGTGGCATGTCGGGGGGGGCCTCGTCGCGGGTGAGGCCGCGGAGTTGCCAAAGGGCGCTTCGTCGTTTGCGTTCGAGGGTGCGGAGGGCGCCCGCTTCGGCGAGGGATTCGAAGGCCCGTTCACGGAGGCCGGTGCGAAGTACGAAATCATCGAGGGTGAGAAATGGGCGGAGGGTGCGCGCGTCTTCGATGCGTCTCCACTCGGTCTCCTGTAGACCCTTGACCTGTCGTCCACCCATGCGGATGGCGAAGGGGGGTGCCGCGTCGGGCGCCGCGGGCTCGAGGCCTGAATCCCACGCACTTCGCGCCACGCACACGGGTCGGAACTCGACGCCACGGCGCTTCGCCTCCTCGACGATGGTCGACGGAGAGTAGAAGCCCATGGGTTGGGCGTTGAGGAGGGCGCAGGTGAAGACGTCGGGGTGGTGACACTTGAGCCACGCGCCAACGTAGGCGATGAGCGCGAAGCTCGCGGCGTGGCTCTCGGGGAAACCGTAGTCGCCGAAGCCGCAGATTTGTTTGAACACGCGCTCGGCGAACTCGGGTGCGATGCCCTTTTGGATCATGCGTGAGAGGAGTTTTTCGCGGTGGTGCTCGAGGTTCCCAGTGCGCTTCCACGCGGCCATGTCGCGGCGGAGTTGGTCGGCCTCGCCGGGCGTGTAGTCGGCGGCCACCACGGCGAGGCGCATGACCTGCTCTTGAAAGAGGGGGATCCCGAGGGTCTTCTTGAGCACCGGTTCGAGGCTCGGGTGCGGGTACTCGACGGGCTCCTTCCCGTTTCGGCGTGCGAGGTAGGGGTGCACCATGCCGCCGGTGATGGGGCCGGGGCGCACGATGCTCACCTCGATGACGAGGTCGTAGTAGTTCCGCGGGCGGAGGCGCGGGAGCATGGACATCTGCGCGCGGCTCTCGATCTGGAACACGCCCACGGTTTCGCCTCGGCCGATCATGTCGAAGGTCGGCGCGTCGTCGGCGGGCACGGTGGCCATGGAGAGGTCGGTGCTGGCGTGTTTGCGCAGGAGATCGAAGCACGCGTGCATGTGCGTGAGTGCGCCGAGGCCGAGGAGGTCGACCTTGAAGAGGCCGAGGGCTTCCACGTCGTCCTTGTCCCATTGGATGACGGTGCGCTTTTCCATGGTGGCGTTTTCGATGGGCACGAGCGTGTGTACGGGCTCGTGCCCAAGAAGGAAGCCGCCGGGGTGGATCGATAGGTGGCGCGGGAAGCCCTGGATCTCGTTCGAGAGGGCGAGGAGATGTTCAAGTGTCTTCGGGTCGCACGCGATGCCCGACATGCGCACGGCGCTTTCGTCGAGCTTCCCCCAGCTTGAAAGGAGCCGTGACACGCGGGTGAGTGTGACCTCCGGGAGGCCGAGGGCCTTTCCCACGTCGCGCACGGCGGACTTCGGTCGGTAACGGATGACGTTCGCCACCATGGCCGCGTGGCTTCGGCCGTATTTTTCGTAGACGTGTTGGATGACCTCTTCGCGGCGCTCGTGTTCGATGTCGAGGTCGATGTCGGGCGGCTCGGCGCGCTCCCGCGAGAGGAAGCGCTCGAACAGGAGCTCCATGCGCACCGGGTCCACGGCGGTGATGCCGAGGCAGAAGCAGACGATGGAGTTCGCCGCGGAGCCGCGCCCTTGGCAGAGGATGTTCGAGCGCCGGCAGTACTCGACGATCTCCCACATCGTGAGGAAATACCCCGAGTATTCGAGCTCTTCGATGAGGTCGAGCTCCTTGTGGAGCTGCCGAAGGGCGGCGTCGGGGACGTCCTCTTGGTAGCGCCGTCGTGCGCCTTCGAGGGTGAGCGCACGGAGCCACTCCGCGGAGGTCATTCCCGACGGCAAGCGCTCGGAAGGGTAGCGGTAGCGGATGGCATCCATGCGAAAGGTGCAGCGCTCGGTGATTTCACGGGTGCGGGCGACGGCCGATGGGTCGTCACGGAAGAGCTCCGTGAAGGCGTGGGCGCTCTTCATGTCGTGCTCGGCGTTCGAGCGAAGGACGCGCCCCGCGTTCGGCAAGCTCACCTTGTGATCGATGCAGGTGAGTACATCCTGGAGCGGGCGCCGTGCGACCGTGTGGTAGAGCACCTCGGTGCCCGCGACGAGGGGAAGGTCGTAGGCCTCGGCGCGCATGCGGAGACGCTCTTCGCGTTCGGCGTCGGAGGCGAGGCGATGCCGGGTGAGGAGCGCGTAGAGCCTGTCGCCGAAGGCGTCTTTCAATGGCGCCGCCACGGCGTGTGGGTCGCCCTCGCGGAGGAGCAGGCTCTCGCCGCCGCCCCAGAGGGCCACGAGGTCCGCGGCGTGATCGCAGATTTCGGGCCAATTCACGGCCGATTCGCCCTTTTTTGAGCGGAGGCGCCCCTTGGTGAGGAGCGAGCAGAGGTTCCCGTAACCCACGCGCGTGGTGGCGAGGAGCACGAGGGTTGATCCGTCGGAGGCGGTGACCTCCGCGCCGACGAGGAGACCGAGGCCGAGTTCGCGCGCTTTGGTATGGGCACGCACGACACCGTGCACACCGTCGCGGTCGGTGAGCGCAAGGGCGGGGAGCCCGAGGGCGTGGGCCCGTTCGACGAGCTCATCCGGGTGACTTGCGCCCTCGAGGAACGAGAAGTTGCTCTTGCACCAGAGGGGGACGTAGGTCGCGCTCATGCGACGTGCCCCTGGAGAAACCAACGGCGACGCTTGCGGTCGTAGTAAACCCAGAGCCATTCGCCGGAGTGGAGCTCGGTGAAGTAGTAGTCGCGCTGGATCTCCGAGCGCCACCAACCGCCCGACATGACGTAGGGGCCCGTGGCCTTGATGACGGGGCCATGCTCGACGCCGCGAATGAGCCAACCTTCGGGGTGCACGAGCGGCGAAGGGGGAAGCTTCTCCGGTTCGCGGAGCATGCGGCGCACGAGGGTGAGGGCGTGGGTCTTCGTGGGCTGTGCCGCGGGGAGGGTTTCGAGCGGCTTCCAGGAGAACGTTGCCTCGGGGAGGTGACCCGCCTCGGGGGTGGCGACGCATACGGCGTGCTCGCCGAAGAGGGCGCGGAGGCGTGCGAAGGCCCGGGCCGCCGCGTCGAGGTCGCGGTTCGGGCGTTCGGCAAAGAGTGCGAGTTGTTCGCGTGAAGCCGGGAGCCCGTCGGCGCGCAGGCGGAGTTCGGTGATGCCGTCTTCGAGGGAGACGGTCTCAAGGCGGAGCTGGAGCAGATTCAAGATCTGTGCGCCGTCGAGGCTCGGCACGGCGGGGCGGATGCGCAGGCGCTCGGGCGGTCGCCTGCGTGCGTGCAAGGAAACCTCGAGCGTGCCGAGGGCCTCGGTGCGCTTGGCGAGGCGCGCGAGCATGGGGTCGAGGCCTTGCTTGCAAAGAAAGAGGAGGCGCTCGGCCACCGTTTCCGGTTCGTCGAGGACGAGGGAGAAGGTGATCGTTTCCGTGGGGCGGCGGCCGTGCACGCGATCGAGTCCGTCGCCGTGGGCGAGGCGATGGATGCGATGCGCTTCGGGGCCGAAGCGGCGGAGGATGCCGGCGGAGGGCAGTTTGAGGAACGCCTCCACCGTGTGCACGTGGAGCTTTTCGAGGAGGGCGTGCGCTTCGGCGGAGAGGGTGAGGTGGCGGAGGGGGACGCGCTTCGAGGCCGCATCCTCGTCCTTCGTGTTCGCAAACACGACGATGCCGTTCCCGCGGTACGACTTTGCGATCGCGTAGGTGGCGAACCGGCGAAAGCCCACGACCACCGACGCGGCGAGCTCCTCGGCGTGGAGGGCTTCCCAGACGGCGGTGGCCCAGTCGTCGAGGGAGGGATAGAGGTGCGAAAGCCCGTCCACGTCGAGCCAGAACACGCCCGGCTCGTCGCGGTTCGGCTCGACCACGGGGGAAAAACGCACGAGGAGTGTGAGGAGCTTTTCCGTGATCGTCGTGAGCGCTTCTGGGGAGATCTCCCCCGCACGCAGGTCGCCATCGAGGCCGAGGGCCACGCCGTAGCGCATGCCGGGCCGCACGCCGCGGCGGTGCGCACGCTCGTTCACCGAGAGAATCAGCCCCTGGGGATGGTCGCGATCGACGAGCACCACCCCGTGCCCGCGCCAATCGGCGTGCCCGCGTTGGAGGAGCTGGAGCGGGAAGGAAGGGAGATCAACGCATGCCAACCGGCCCACGACACACCTCCTCGTAGACCCAGCCCGGCGCTTGGCGTTTGTCTTTGACGGCGCGGAGCGTGCACGTGAACGCGCCCCGCCGGTGGTGGCGCAGGGTGGTCTCGGCGCGGAGCGACACGAGGGAGCCGAGGCTGCTCGCGCCGCCGGGTGCCGAGGTGGATGTCGCGCTGGAGGAGGCGGAGGCCGCGGACTCCGTTAAGCACAGGACAGCCATGGCGTGTTTCTGCGCGAGCCCAAGGAGCCGCGATGCGAGGGGCGCCGGCACGCGGGCATGGCGCGGAAGATCGAGAACGAGGAGGCCGAAGCTTCCCGAGCGCGCCAAGTGATCCGCCGCGCGGGGAATGTCGCTCGACTCGGCCACGCGCACGACGGCCAACGCGCGAAGGTCGACGCCAGACGCTGCGGCGTCGGGCGGGTAGAAGGTGCGCGCGGCGGTCGTGACCCAGGCCACCGGTTCGCCCTCGGCCTGGGCGTCGAGCACGAGGCGAAAGGCGAGGGTGAGGGAGGCGGAGGCGCCGCGGGCGTGGAGCTCGACGATGCGGCCGGCGAGGGCGCGGCGCTTCCAGCCCATCTCGGGCGCGGTGTCGTTGGCGGGGAGATCCCGCGCGAAGGAGAGCTGCCGCTCGGCAAACCGTTCGGCGAAGAGGGGCGCGACGGCGCTCATCGGGCACCGCCCTTCGAGCTGCGGGAGGGGGCGGACGACAAGGTCGAGGAGGGTGCGCGGTGGCCGTCGAGGTAGCGGCGCACCTCGAGCACCTTGCCGAGGATCTCGGGTTCCGCGGGGGGCCGAAGCACGATGGGCTCGAAGTCGGGGTTCTCGGGCCAGAGCTCCACGCGACCCGGGCGCAGCTTGAGGCGCTTGACCGTGGCCTCGCCGTCGACCTGCGCCACGACGATGTCGCCCGTTTCGGCATGGGGTTGCCTTCGCACGATGACGACGTCGCCGTCGAGGATGGCGGCGTTCTGCATGCTGTCGCCGCGCACGCGCAGGGCAAAGAGTTCGTCGGGCTTGCGCGGACGCAGGCGCGGCCGCGCTTCGATGGGCACGTGTCCTTCGTGGTGCTCGATGGCGGCGTGGAGTGCGCCCGCTTGCACGCGCCCGACGAGGGGCACGAAGAGCGGCGCCGTGTGTTCGGTGGACGGCAGTCGATACCCGCGCGCCTGCCCCTGCTCGCGGACGAGGGCGCCGTCCTTGACGAGGGCTTCGAGGTGTTGCTGCGCGCTCTGGACAGCGCGGAACCCCATGGCCCGCTGCACCTCCCGCACCGTGGGCGGCGTCCCCCGCTGCACGCACTCGCGCACAAACGAAAGGACACGGGAACGCGTGTCGGGGCGGGAAGCGGAAGGGCGGTTCGGAGCCATGAAGGGGTTAAAGCAGACAAATGTCTGTTTGTCATGAAAACTGCAAATTGGCCAGGATTTGGGCTCCATTCTGCGCTTTCGGGGGTACCCTGGTGGGCCATGTCGAAGCGCCTGACGAACCTCCCCGCGGTGACGGCTAGCGAATGAGCGAATCCGCTGCGTTGATCCCCACCGGGCGCTGGCTTGTTGGTGCTGTGTTTATCGCGTCGCTGCTTGCGTTCATGGCCATCGGTGTCGTTTCAAGCCGACACAAACAGAAGAGCACCACCGACTACCTCTTGGCGGGCAGGAACGTCAGTCCATGGCTGGTCGCCTTGTCGACCGTCGCCACGATGAGCAGTGGCTTCATGTTTGTGGGGATGATCGGCTTTACGTACCGAACCGGCCTCTCATCGATCTGGATGCTCGTGGGTTGGGCGGCAGGAGACTACTTCGCGTGGCGTTTCTTTTACCGTCCACTTCGAGAGGTGTCGCAAAGGCGAGGGGCGGTTTCCGCGATCGCGTTGCTCAAGCCACCCAACGTGCGAAGCCAAGGCGTGGTTGTGCCGATCGCGGGTGTGCTGTCGGTGTTCTATTTGTCGATGTATGCCGCGGCGCAGCTCAAGGCGGGGGATACGGCGCTTCAGACCGTGTTCGGCACACCCGAGAACGTGGGGTCCGTCTTGGGGGCTGCCATCGTACTCGTGTATTGCTACTCAGGTGGCATCCGCGCGTCGATTTGGACCGACGCAGCGCAGTCCATCGTGATGTTTGCGACCATGGCGTTGCTCGTGTTCGTGGCGTTTGTGAATGTCGGGGGCACCACAGGGCTTGAGCGTTCCCTACGGGGCCTGGACCCGTCCCTCATGTCGCTCTTTCCCGCGGACGCGAGCTTTGGCTTTGGCATCTACTTCCTTGGCATGGTGCTCGGCGGCTTTGGTGTTGTGGGGCAACCGCATGTGCTGGTCCGCAGCATGTGCATTGAGGACGGTGCGTTGATCCAGCGAGCTCGACGCTACTATTTCCTGTTTCTTCTCCCCTTCTACGCGATGACCATTGCCGTGGGGTTGCTCGCGCGTGCGATCATTCCAGACATCACCGCGCAGACGGGGCTCAGCAGCGAACACGCACTGCCCGTGTTGGGTATGACGATGTTGCCGGAAGTTCTCATCGGGTTGATGCTTGCTGGTCTTTTCTCCGCCACAATGTCGACGGCAGATTCGCAGATCATCGCCTGTACGAGTGCGCTCATCGAAGACGTATTTCCTCGCTGGAAGAAGTCGTATACGGCATCGAAGGTGGCAACGGTGGGGGTCACGTGCGTCGCGCTCCTGGTTGCGGTCTCCTCCGCCGATGGAGTGTTTGCGCTCGTCCTCGATGCTTGGGCTGTGCTTTCTTGCACGCTCGGCCCGGTTCTCGTCATTTCGCTCTTCGGTTGGCCCTATTCACGAGCCATGGCCCTCGTGATCATGGTCACCGGCTTCGTTGCATCCAATTGGTGGGTGGCTTCGCCATGGGCCGAGGACGTGTATGTGAATCTCCCGGCCATGGCCGCCGCCTTTGGCGCGTACGCGGTGATGCTCGCGGCGCGCCGGCTGCCGCAGATTCGAACGCGCGGCGAATGAATTCGCTCGTTTTGGCGAGCGTTTTCCCTCCACAGCGCGTTGCGATGCCCCGGGGGGCGTGCGATGGAGAGGCGCTTTGATTCCCTGGAAACGCCTCGATCGCGTGGAACTCCCGGATGGCGGGAACCTCGAGCTTTATGCGCGCGGGCACGAGTTCGCGATCCGTGCGAACGGCGAGGAACTCATGGGAAGCCGTGAGCACGGGTCCGAGGAAAAGCTCGCGGAGCTCGGGTGCGCGCACGTCAAAGACGTTGCGGGTGCACGCGTGCTGGTGGGTGGTCTCGGCATGGGCTTTACGCTCCGTGCCACGCTCGATGTACTTCGTTCCGACGCGCGGATCGATGTGGCGGAGTTGGTCCCCGCCGTTGTGCGTTGGAACCGCGAGACGCTCGGTCCGCTCGCAAACCATCCACTCGGGGACCGGCGCGTGACGGTCATTGAGCAGGATGTGCGGGATCCCATTCGAAGGGCCGAGGGGCGCTACGACGCGATCCTCCTCGACGTGGACAACGGCCCCGACGGCCTCGTGGTTGAGAGCAACGACTCGCTCTACGGCCACGCGGCCATGCCGCACCTCTGGCGCGCGCTCAAGCCAGGGGGCGTGCTCGCGGTGTGGTCCGTATCCGACGACCGGCGCTACACCAGCCGCCTGCGGCGCGGGGGGTTCGATACGCGCACCGTCCTGGCGCCGGCGCGTGGGACCCGGGGCAGGGCCCACGTGATCTGGATCGCCACAAAGAACACCACTCCCGCGGGTCGCTCCACAAAGGGGTCACCCCGCAAGCCGCGCAAAGCCCGCTGACGTTCACCTCCCGTTCGACCGTTGCCGTCGAAGGCCCGGGTGTGCGACGTTTCGCGCCGTGGCGAGGGGTGATGGAGCGGTGGTGCCGTCGGTGGACCTGACGCACGTGAATTTGGACGCCTTCGCCCGCGATGTGGACGCCCTCCACGCGGATCTCATGGCGGACCTCGGGCCGCGGGACATCGCACACCTCAAGCGCATGCGGCGGTGGAGCCATGCGTGCAGTTTGCTCGGCTACGGCACCGCGTGGATCGCGCCAAACCCGCTTTCCATGTTCCTCATCAGCATCGGCTCCGTGTCCGCGTGGATCACGATGCACCACGTGAGCCACCGTGGTTACGACAAGGTGCCGGGCATGCCCAAGCAGCTTACGAGCCGCGTATACGCGCAGGGTTGGCGCCGGTACATCGACTGGTTCGACTGGATGCTGCCGGAGGCGTGGGCCCACGAGCACAACCACCTCCACCATCCGCACACGGGCCAGGAAGCGGACCCGGATCTCGTGGAGCGCAATGCGTTCTTCCTCCGCGAAGCGCGTATTCCAAAGCCATTCAAGTGGGTCGCGCTCTTGCTCGGCATGATGACGTGGCGCTTTGCGTACTACGTACCGAACACCATCCGGGAACTGCACCGTGCACGCCGGCGCCGCGCGGGCAACCCCGACGGCGCCTCCCCGGAGGAAACGTTCCGGCAGCTCTATGACGTGAAAAACCCAGAGGGGCGCGCGCAGTGGCAGGCCCTTCTCGACCCGCGGACACCCGAAGGTGCGGACCTCTGGACCAAGTGCCTGCTGCCGTATGCGCTGATCCGCTTCGTGCTGATCCCGGCCGCGTTTCTTCCGCTCGGCGCCGCGGCCGCGGCGTACGTACTCATCAACTCTGTGGTCGCCGAAGCGCTCATGAACATGCACTCCTTCGCCGTCATCGTGCCGAACCACACCGGCGATGACATTCCGCGCTTTGAGGGACCGGCGCGCCACGGCAAGGGGGAGTTTTACCTGCGGCAAGTGGTGGGCTCGGCGAACTTCCACGGGGGAACCGACATCACCGACTTCCTTCAGGGCTACCTGAACTACCAAATTGAGCACCACGTGTGGCCCGACCTACCGATGCTCAAGTACCGCGAAGCCCAGCCGCGGCTCGAGGCCATTTGCCGTGCCCACCGCGTGCCGTACGTGAAGCACAACGTGTTTTGGCGAATGTGGAAGACGGCCGAAGTGATCGTCGGGCGTTCGACGACGCCCTATGCGGTGATCGCGCCCCTCCGCACGCCGCTCCAGTAGGCCTATCGCGCCGTTCTAGCTCGCGGAGCTGAGCGCCTTGAGGACCGAATCGCCGTAGCGTTCCACGCGAAATGCACCGAAACCGGGCACGTCGAGTAGCTCCTTGGCATTGGCGGGTCCGCGCGCGGCGAGGTCATGAAGACAGTGCCCAGGAAGAACGACCTGTTCGTTCACTTCGCGGGCCTTGGCCTCCGCAGCGCGCCACTTTGTGAGTGCCGTATGCCGCTTCTTTGTGCGCGCGCGTTCGTCCGGCGCTGGAGCGGGCTGACGTTCGGGCCGCTCTTCGTCGGGAACACGCTTCGCGGACACGCCACGGCGAACGGCGTCGAGCAAAGGCCGCGCCAGCGGCGGGGGCTTCGGAACGCCTTTCATGCGGTTCCAGTCATCGCGACCACGTGGCGGCGTACGCGCGAGGTCGAGGAGCGCGGCGTTCGAACAAATGCGGTAAGGCGGCACGTTACGCGCCTCGGCAAGTCGCTCGCGTTCGAGGCAGACCTCGCGCAGCACGGCCTTCCCGCGTTCGTCGAGCTTGTCCCAGCCCTTGATGCGCTGCCAAACGGGTTTGACTGGGCCCGTGTCGGGTTGGGTTGCGGACCAGACGACGTAGGCGCATTCCTCCGCCACTTCATCGTGGATCCCCGCCGTTTCGACCTTCTGCCAGAGCGCATCGGCGAGTGGCAGCAGGTAGCGCACGTCGTCCTCGAGGTACCGGATGTGGTCCGGCGACAGAGGGCGCTTGCCCCAGTCCTCTTGTTGTTTGCTCTTCTCGAGCACAACGCCGATGAATTTCTCAACAAGGCTCCCCAGTCCGAGGGCCGTTTCGCCGAGAAACCGCGCCATGATCGACGTATCGAGCACGGGCGAGAGCGTCATGCCGGCCTCCCGCACGAGGCGGAGATCGAACGATGCGTCGTGGATCACTTTGACCGGCCCCTTGGGGCCAAGAAGCGCGGCGATCGGCGCGAGGTCGTCCATGGCAAGGGTGTCGAGGAGCACAATCTCCTCGGTGTTCGCCAGCTGGAGCACACAGAGGCTCGCTCGATAGCGAAACATGCCGTCGCCTTCCGAATCGAGCGCGATGCGAGAGGACTTGCCCAGTCGCTTGGCCGCCGCCGCGATGGGTTTCGATTCGCTTAGGAGCTCCGCCGCTTCGGTGTTCATGTCAGGCCGAAGCGCGGAAGAGCGCCACCAAATCGTCCACGGTCGTGACGCGGGGGTTCATCGGGTGGAAATCGTCGGCATGCGCGAGGTTCGCCAAACGTTCAAAGTCGGGATCCTCGACACCCACGGCACGAAGTCCGCCGGGCAAGCCGACGCGTCGTCGAAGCGCGCGCACCGCGCCCGCGCATTCAAACGCGAGCGTTTCGGTATCGCTTCCCCGTGCGCCGAGTAGCTTGGCAACGCGCGCCACTCGCTCGGGCACCGCAGTTCGGTTGAAGTCGAGGGCCGCGGGCAAACAGACCGAAAGCGCGAGACCGTACCCAAGTCCGTGTTCGACCATGAGTCCGTGTGCCAGGGAGTGGCACACGCCGAGACCCTTTTGTGCCGCCACCGCGCCCATCGTCGCAGCCTTCGCGAGGGCGCTTCGATCGCTGGCATTGGAGCCGTCTTCCACGGCCCGCTCGAAGTGTGCCGCGATCAGTTCCAGGCTTTGAAGTGCGATCGCGTCGGCCATCGGGTGATCCCCCTTGGCGAGGTACGCTTCGATCGCGTGCGAGAGGGCCTCGAACCCCGTCTCCGCCGTGAGCCGCGGCGAGAGGGACGTCGCGAGGGCCGGGTCCACGACGGCCACGCGTGGCATGAGTTCAGGGGCACGCACGACGCCCTTTCGGCCCGTGGCCTCCAACGTGATGATGGCGCCGTCCGAGACTTCGGCGCCGCTCCCGGCCGTGGTCGGAATGGCGATCACCGGCGGAAGCGGACCCTGGATGGCGCGCACTTCGAGGCTGCCGGTCGCGTAGGCTTCGAGCGGGGGAGGGTTCTGGGCGAGCAACGACGCGAGCTTGGCCACGTCCATGGCGCTCCCGCCCCCGACGGCGATGAGCAGGTCGACCTTGGCTTCGCGTGCGAGGAGCGAGGCTTCAAGGACCGTCTTCTCCTTCGGGTTCATGACCACGGCATCGAAGACAGTCGTTTCGACGTTCGCGCTACGCACCCGCTCGAGGACTCGGTCGACAACGCCCGCACCCACCACGTCCTTCTGCGTCACCACGAGTGCCCGGCTTGCGCCGAGCGCGGCCACTTCGACCGTGAGCGATTGGAGTGCTCCCTCACCGAAGAGAGTGCGTGTTGGAAAGTGCCAGTACTGAATCATTGCCTGCTGCTGGTGCCGCCCAGGGCGAGGCCTGCGACGGCTTCGGACGGGCGCATTCTACCCGCTACGAGATCGTCGAGAAGCCCGGATATGGGGGTCCTGAGCGCGCGTCGTCGGCCGTAGGCGGCCACGCGGGAAGCGATGGAAACGCCTTCGATATAAGCCCCGGTGCGCTCGGCGGCCGTCCTTAGGTCCTCGCCCTGGGCGAGCGCCTGTCCGAGGCGGACTTCCGGCCGGGCGTCGCCCGCCACCGCCGAAATGAGGTCCCCGAAGCCCGCGAGCCCGGCGAAGGTGCGCGTGTCCGCACCAAGCGTGGTGCCGAGCCGCGTGGCCTCCTCCATACCGCGGGTCAGGTAGACCGACAGGGCGGCCGGTTCGGCATGGAGGCCAAGCAGGTAGCCCGCACCGAGGGCGAAGAGGCCGACCATGGCGGAGGCGATTTCGACGCCGATCACGTCCTCCGTGTGCTCGACACGCATGTTGGGTCCGGCAAGCGCGGAACGCACCGCGTCGGCGACTTCGGGGAACCACGTGCCCACGATGGCGCCGCTCGGACGCCCGTTTTCAAGGGCGTCGGCAACGAGGGGGCCGGCGAGTGCGCCAACGCGGCGGCATGGCGTCGCGTCGCGCAGGACGCGTGTGAGCGTTTCAAGGTCGTCGCCCACCAAGCCGCGGCTCACGTGCACCAGGTAGTGGCGGCCGTCGAGGAACGTACCGACGCGTTCTGCGATTGCGCGCACGTGCTCGGAGGGAATGGCGAGGAAGACGACATCGGAATCCGCGAGATCGGCCTCGCTCTGGGTCGTGCGCACGTCTGCATTCACGACGGTCGTGCGACGACTCCACAATGTGACGCGGTGCCCGTTTCGGTGTGCGGCGACCGCGAGCCCATGCCCGAACGAACCGCCTCCCATGACCCCGACACGCATCAACGCACCTGCTGATTGACGATTTCGCGGGCCAGGGGCCGGTCCGCGTCGCTGGCGATGGCCTCGGCGAAGGGAACGAGGCGGTTTTGGTAGTAGAAAAGAAGGCTTGGATCGTCGATCACCACGCCGTCCTCCCGCAGGGTCGCGGCGGTCTTGGTGTGGTAGCCCTGCCACGACAGCAGGGCGCGATGAACGGTCTCGAGGGGACGCGCATGCCGGAGCGTTTCGGAAACGTGCACGCGACCTTGGCGTTCGAGCTCAAGCAGTGCATCGCGAGCCTCGCCCACGTCCGCGCCCAGTCGCTCGATGGGAACCGCCACCGATCCCTTCTCACGCATGCGCGAAAAGATATCGAGCCCCGGCGTGGCACGTACAAATCGCCGATAGAGTGCGTGAGCCACCAGTTGGTTCCCCATGACCACCGTCTCTTCGCGAAAGCGTCGCACGAGCACATCGGCGAGTTCACGGGTGTAGGCACGGTCGCGCGCCTCATCGATCACGGGATGATTCTCCCGCATCACGTACGTGGCCGGGTCGATGCTGCGCCCGCCGTGCACCACGGAATCACCCCGTTCGGCCACCGGATTGCCGAACGGATCGACGGGTTCACCAAAGCGAACAACGGCGGCGCTGTGCAGGCCGAGGACCTTCCGGAAGAACGACACCCATCGCTCGACGCGAGAGAATTCGTCGTCGTCGATGATGTAGCGCTCCTTGCCACGTTCCTTGAGGAAGTCATCGATGAGCGTCTCCGCTTCGAGGACGAGGTCGTAGTTGATCGTGGTCGGCACGAACCACACGCGCGTGCGGTGGCCAAGGGCCTGGCTGCGCGTGAACGCCTCGACCGCGGAACCCGCGAGCCCGAGCTTCAGGCGCGACTCGAGGTGGTTCGACCTTGAACGGGTTCCACCCGGGAAAAAGAGGGAGTGAAACCCCCGCTCAATGAGCACGCAGGAATAGGTTTTGAGAACCGCTTTGTAGAGCGAAGCCTGAATGCGTCGGTCCACGCGGTAGGCGCCCAGGTTGTGCATGAAGAACGACACGAT
>JAWKRM010000040.1:0-22109 GCA_041389625.1 Polyangiales bacterium | reverse complement strand
CGGCGCGCAGGGTGTTGGTAGGGTCCGTGGTTTGCCGAAGCGCGAATCCCACCGCGTAGCTGAGGGAGCGCATCATTCCGGCGACGTCTTTGAGTGGCGAATGCTTGGACCGGCGTTCCGCAAGCGAGCGCGAGGGCTCGCCCTCGAAGTCCACGACGCGGAGCCCTTCGCCCGTCACCAGAAGCTGCCCAAGGTGGTAGTCGCCGTGCACGCGGATGGCATCGCCCCACGCGGGCGTGTCGCTTGCGTCGAGCGATTGGAGCCACGCCTCGATGCTCGGCGCTGCGATGCCGTACTCGGTGGTGGTCACGCGCAGGTGTTCGCGTACGTCGACGGCGAGGGCGTTTACCCGATCCGCGTGGAGCGGCTCCGGTGCGAAATCCGGGTCATCGGTGTTGCGCCCCAGGATGTCGTGGAGCTCCGCCGTGAGGAGCGCGAGGGAATCCACGAAGGCGTCAAGGCCAGGCGTGCCCGCGCCGCCCGAGTCCGCCGTTGCGGTCTCGACCCACGTGCTGAGCTTCTGGACGAGCTCATTCCACGCGTCGCGTGCGCCGACGGCGAAGTGGTGGGCGACGGCGACGTCGACGTGCCCGAGCGTGTCGCTGTCGTACGAAACGTCGGCCACGTATTTGGGGGCGCCCTCGAAGTTGGATTCGGCGAACCAGCGGCTCACCTCCACGTCCGGGTTGTGCCCCACGGCCACGCGACGGAACAGCTTGAGGATGACCGCATCGTCGAAGATGACCGACGTGTTGCTCTGCTCGAGCCCGAGCGGACGAGCGTGGGATGCGGCGTTCTCGGGCCATGCACGGCCGCGGAAAAAGAACGCCCCGCGCTCCCCCTCGATGCGGCGGTGCGCCATGCAAGCCGCCGCGAGTGGCGCAAGCGCGTTCGGGCTCTCGGTGATGTCCCCGAAGGTGCCGTCGGGACGCCGCGCCAGCGGGAGATGGAACAGCTCGGGCTCGCCGCCTTCCGCGGCCACCTTCACAAGGCAGAGCGCAAGGGTGTGCGCGCCTTCGGTGAGCGTCACGTAGTCGAAGAGCTCAAACGAGTCGATGGTGCGTGTCGCGGGACCGAACCAACGACGACCGGGAAGAATCGCACGCAGCTCGTCGAGGTCGAACATGCCTAGGCCGATGCTCCGAGCGCGAACCAGTAGTACCCGTGCGGACCGAAGGTGATCGGGTGGCCGTCGCCTTCTACGCGGTCAAAGGCCGCACCGCCGAGCAAGTCCTTCGGCGTTCGTCCCTTCCACGTGCCGAGGTCGAGGCGCGCGGATTGCGCGCGGCCGGAGAGGTTGTGCGCGCAGAGAATTGTCTCGCCTCCGTGCTCGCGAACGTAGGCGAACACGGCTTTGTTCGAGACGCGTACCGGGGTGAAGGTGCCAAGGCCAAAGGCCGCGTGCTTCGAGCGTGCCGCGAGCAATCGCCGCATGGCGTGCAGCAGCGAGCCGGGATCGGCCTCCGCCGCTTCCACGTTCACGCGCTCCTTGCCGTAGACCGCGTCGAGCAGCATCGGCAAGTAGAGCTTGCCCGGGTCGCACTTCGAGAAACCCGCGTTCCGCGACGCGTCCCACTGCATCGGCGTGCGAACGCCGTCGCGGTCTTCGAGCTGAATGTTGTCGCCCATCCCGATCTCATCGCCGTAGTAGAGGATCGGGCTCCCCGGGAGCGACAGCAGCATCGCGTTGAACATTTCGAGCGCGCCGCGTGAGTTGCTGAGGAGCGGTGCGAGCCGGCGACGAATGCCCACGTTCAAGCGCATGCGCGGATCGGGCGCATAGGCCTCGTACATGAATGCACGTTCCTCGTCCGTGACCATTTCGAGGGTGAGCTCGTCGTGATTCCGGAGAAACATTCCCCATTGGCAGCCCTTCGGAATGGCCGGGGTGCGCTCGAGGATGTCGAGGATGGATGAACAGTCCTCCTGCTGCGCCGCCATGTAGAGGCGCGGCATGATCGGAAAGTGGAAGCACATCTGGCACTCGTCGTTGTCGCCGAAGTAGTCAACGACGTCCGCGGGCCATTGGTTGGCCTCGGCGAGGAGGACCTTGCCCGTGTAGTGCGAGTCGACCTCCTTGCGGAGGCGCTTTAGATACGCGTGCGTCTCCGGGAGGTTCTCGCAGTTCGTGCCTTCCCGCTCAAACAGGTACGGCACGGCGTCGAGGCGGAAGCCGTCGAGGCCCATGTCGAGCCAGAACCGCATGACGCGGAGAATCTCCGCCTGCACCGCGGGATTGTCGAAGTTCAGATCCGGTTGGTGGCTGAAGAAGCGGTGCCAGTAGTACGCGCCCGCCTTCTCGTCCCACGTCCAGTTCGATTTTTCCGTGTCGGTGAAGATGATGCGCGTCTCGGCGTACTTCTGGTCGTTGTCGCTCCAGACGTACCAGTCGCGTTTCGGGGACCCGGGGATGCGTGACTCCTGAAACCACGCATGCTGGTCCGACGTGTGGTTGATGACGAAGTCGGCGATGACACGAATGCCGCGGGCGTGGGCCGCTTCCATGAACGCGCGGAAGTCCTCCACGGTCCCAAGCTTGGGCTGCACCTTCTCGTAGTCCGAGATGTCGTAGCCGCCGTCGCGCTCCGGCGATTCGTAGAACGGCAGGAGCCAAATGCACGTGACGCCGAGCTTCTCGAGGTAGTCGAGCCGCGACGTGAGCCCTTGGAAATCTCCGTAGCCGTCGTTGTTCGAGTCGAAGAAGCTACGCACGTAGACTTCGTAGAAGACCGCCTTCTTGAACCACTCGGGATCGGACTTGAGGACGTTCTTGGACATGTTGTTCGAAGCCCCTCAGGACTGGGTGACGTGAAAAACGTGGACCGGATGTTCGGGCGATAGCCGAACGTAGTTCGCGCCCCCTTGCCAGAGGTGCGCGTCGTTCGAGAGCACATCACGGACCTGGTAGGGTCGGGAAGGGGAAACGCCGAGGGCGCTCAAGTCGACGTGCACCGTCGCCTCCTCGACGCTGTGGGGGTTCAGGTTTGCCACCACCAGGACGCAATCGTCGCCCGTACGCTTCGAGTACGTGAGGATGGCGTCCTTGTCCGCGTGGTGGAACACGAGGTTCGTGAGCGACTCGAGGCATGGGTGCGCACGGCGTGTCTCGTTGAGCGTGCGGATCATCGGCACAAGGCTTCCCTTGGCGTCCAGCGGGCGTTGGCGAAGCTGGTACTTCTCCGAGTCGAGGTACTCCTCGCTCCCTTCGCGGAGGGGCACGTTCTCGTAGAATTCGTACCCTGAATAGATGCCGTAGGTCGGCGAGAGCGTTGCCGCGAGCGCGAGGCGGATGCGGAACGCGGCGGCGCCGCCCGTCTGCAGATACTCGTGGAGGATGTCGGGCGTGTTCGCGAAGAAGTTCGGGCGGAAGTAGTTCGCGTGTTCGCCAACGAGCTCGCGCAGGTACGCCTCAAGCTCCCAGCGCGTGTTCTTCCACGTGAAATAGGTATACGACTGCGTGAAACCGAGCTTCGCAAGCGTCGCCATCACCTTGGGGCGCGTGAACGCTTCGGCGAGGAACACGAGCTCGGGGTTGTCGGCCTTGAGCGAATCGATGGCCCACTCCCAGAACGCGAACGACTTCGTGTGTGGATTGTCGACGCGGAACACTTTCACGCCGTGGGAGACCCAGAACGCGAGCACATCGCGGAGCGCGTTCCAGAGCCCCTGCTTGTCCTTCGTGTCGAAGTCGATGGGGTAGATGTCCTGGTACTTCTTTGGCGGATTCTCCGCGTAGCGAATCGAACCGTCGGGGCGGTGCTGGAACCAATCGGGGTGCTGTTTGACCCACGGGTGGTCGGGCGCGCATTGCACGGCGAAATCCAGGGCGACTTCGAGGTTCTCGCCGTTGGCGGCGCGGACGAAGGCGTCGAAGTCGGCGAGCGTTCCGAGGTCGGGATGCACGGCCGTGTGGCCACCCGCCTTCGAGCCGATGGCCCACGGGCTCCCCACGTCGTGCTTGTCCGCGATGAGGGTGTTGTTCTTGCCCTTGCGGTGCGCCGTGCCGATGGGGTGGATCGGCGGCAGGTAGATCACATCGAAGCCCATGCTCGCGATGTGCGGCAGTCGCTCGATGGCGGTGCGGAAGGTGCCGTGCTCGCCGGCGCGCTCGCCCGTCGATCGCGGGAAGAACTCGTACCACGCCCCAACGACACCCAGCTTGCGATCCACCGTGAGCTCGAGGGTGGGGGACGTGACCGAATCGGTGCGCGGGTCGAGCGCACGCATCGCTGCGAGGAGCGCGTCATCGAGCGCCGCCTGCACGCGGCTGTCGGTGGGGCCTTCGCCCGTGTGCTTCTTCGCTCGGATGTTCTTGAGCGCTGTGGCGAGCACGGCGCGCGTGGTCTTGGTGGCCTTCTTCGCGCGCGCTTCAATCAGCTCCGCGCCCACCTCAAGTTCGACGTCGAGGTCCTGGTGCGCAGCGGCGCGCTTCTCAAGGTCGCGTCGCCACGTGCCGAACCGATCGGTCCACGCTTCGACTTCGTACTTCCAGAGGCCCACGGCCGTAGCGGCGAATGCGCCGTGCCACCGGTCGCCGAGGGCGTCGTACGTGAGCTCCGCCTCGCCCCACTTGCGGGCCTTGCGGGGGGCGAAGCGGACCACGGCGCGGAGAAGGTCGTGCCCGTCCCGGAGCACGTCCGCGGCGACCGGCAGCGCCACGCCCACCTGCGCCTTCGTGCGGTATCGACCCGCGTCCACGGCGGGGGTGACATTTTCGATGTAAATTCGGCCCCGATCCTCGATGGGCCGGAGCTTGGTAACGCGTTTCCTGCTGGTCCCCATGCCGCGCTTTCTGCCCCCATTCGTCCCGGGGCTGCAATGTGGCGAAATGTACGACATTTCCCTCCATCCGCCACGTCCGAAAATCGTGGACCCGGGGGAGCCACTTCCCGCGCCCCCGGGCCCGTGCCCTTGCATGGGTTCGGGGCCCCGTGCTAGAGACCGCGCCCTTTCCGGCTGGAGATTCCCATGGCCAAAGCCCCGCTCGCACTCGTTAAAGACCGTTTCAAGGACAAGGAAGGCCTCGTGAAGGCCGTCCGTGACCTCGCCAAGGGCGACCTTTGGCTCGACCGTGAAGTGGCCAGTGGCCTGGATCGCGCGCCGAACCGCAAGCTCCTCAAGCTGCACGACACCCTTTCGGTCGTGAAGAAGGAGTTCGGGTCCCGCTCGAAGCTCGTCGAAGCGATCGTGAGCGCCGAGGGCCGCGCGAAGGACAAGGACGCCGGCAATCGGTACGAATCTTGGCCGGTTCCGCGCCTTTACGACCGTCTTCGCACGGTCAAAAAGTCCGCCGCAAACTGAGCCCACGTGCCACGCTGCCGGGCCACGCCGGGGAACTTTCCCTCCGCATGGTTGTCAGGTGACCGATGCACGGAGATCCGCCGGTAGCCCCACCCGCTAGGGAGGAGCCCGATTCCCTCGGACCAGAACTGTCCGAGCTGACCGCGCCGCCGTCCGGCTCGCGCCTGTTGGCCATGGTCGTCATGGCGATCACGGTCGTGGCATGCATCGTCACGATCTTCTCGTTGCGTGCCGACCTGCGTTACTTCGTCGCGAACTCGTCGCCGCGGGTGCTTGGTGAAGCCTCGCACGTGCAGTCGAACCGGTTGTCCCCGGAGAAGTACGTGAACGTGGCGGGCAGCCCCATGCTCGCGCATACGGTGGAGTACCGGCGTGCGGTGAGTGGCGCGCGCTACGTGGTGTTTCCGCTGGCGGGGCAGCGCACGATTTTTGTCGAGATGCGCGCCGAGGATGCGGAGAACCCCGAGCGGATGGCCAAACGCGAGTTCACGGGTCGCCTTGTTACGTTTGGTGAGCTCGGCGGTCGGTATGGCGAGGTGGCGAATTACCTCTCCGATTCGATGAGCCTGCCCGTGTCGTCCGAGACGTTTCTTGTGCGCGAGGGCGAATCGCCGAAGGCGTGTCTCCCGTCCTTCTTGCTCGCGTTGCTCTGCGCCCTCGTCATCGCGATGAACCTCGTGCTCTTCGCGCGGTGGTTCCGCCCGCTTCCCGTTCGTGCAGGGGCGCGCGTTCCGAGTGCGGCGACTACCGCCCCATGAACTGCATGAAGAGTTCGGTGATCCGATCGCCGAAGAAGAAGAACTCGATGGCGCCGAGGGCGAGGAACGGACCGTAGGGCATCTTGAGGCCGCCGTCCGACTCGGGTTCGGGCCCGGTTTCGGCCGCCGGAGAAGGCGGGGCGTCCGTGGTGGAGGAATCGCCGCTTGCTTCGCCGTTCGTGGCCGCCAGCCGGGCCTCGCGCGCCGCGGCGGAAAGGGCGTTCCGCTTCGGCCAGGTTCTTGGGCATTGGGGCGTTGATGTCCTCGAGCCACGGGCGCTCGGGGATGTCGGGCACAAGCGACTTTCCCGTCGCGAGCAGCACGACGGCCGCGATGAGTCCCTGCACCGCGCCACCGACGAGGGCAAAGGCGCGCCTTTCCATCCAAGGAATGCACCGATCATCATCAGCAGCTTCGAATCCCCTTCGCCCATGCCGCGTCGGCCGAGGATGCGTTCGTAGGACCCACGAAGAGAACTTGGATGAGAGGTATCCGCGCCTGCGCCGAGGGCTGCGTCCGTCGCGTCCATGTCGTGGCGCCAGGTGACGGAGGCGAGTCCGAGGGCGGCGCCGGGGAGCGACACTTCGTCCGGAATCTCCATCCAGTCGAGATCCACGAAGGTGGCGATGACAAGACCGCCAAGGAGAAGAAGTAAAAGAGCGTTTCGATGGCCGCCGGCCAGAGGGAGTGGCGGGGGCGTCGCAATGACCGTGTGCTCCACCAACGCCACCGTGAGCATCGCCGTGAGGAACTCGACGAGCGCATAGCGCGGCAGAGAGCTGAAGCCGCAACACGCGGCGCGGCCCTTGAGGAGGAAATACCCAACGATGGGCAGGTTTCGCCACGCTTCGATGGGCTTGCCGCAACCCGGGCAGTGGCTGGGCGGGGAGACCACGGACATCTCCCGCGGCCACCGGTAGATGGCCACGTTGTAAAAGCTCCCCCAAAGGGCGCCAAAGCAGAAGGCGAAGGCGCGGAAAAACCAGGGGGAGAAGTCGGAGACCAGGAACACGCGGTCGTCGATGGTACCCGGATTGCAGGGACGCGGCGAGATCCCGTGCGCTCGATTACACTCGCGGTGTGTCAGTCGATGATCGAGGGCGCCCGTGACGCGGCGCGGCGCGTGGTGGTCAAGGTTGGGAGCAACGCGCTTGCGGCCTCCGAGGAGGTCTTCGCGCGTATCGCTGAGCAAATCGCCGCGCAGCACAAGGCTGGCCGATCCGTGGTGCTCGTCTCGTCGGGTGCCATCGCACTCGGGTGGAAGCGCCTTGGTCTCGACGCTCGCCCGGCGGACATGGCGAGACTCCAGGCATCGGCGGCGGCCGGGCAGTCGCGGCTCATGCGTGCCTACGAGCACGCCTTCGAGCCGCACGGTCTCGTGGCGGCGCAGGTGCTGCTCACGCATGCCGACCTTGCGGCGCGGGAGCGCTACTTGAACGCGCGTGAAGCCATCGACGCGCTTCTCGAGCTCGGTGCCGTGCCCGTGATCAACGAAAACGACACGGTGTCGGTCGAAGAGATCCGCTTCGGCGACAACGATGAGCTCTCGGCCATGCTCGCGACGCTGGTCGGCGCCGAACTGCTCGTGCTTCTGACTTCGGCCGACGGACTCCTCGATGCCGAAGGTGGTCGTGTCTCGTTCGTGAGTGACGTGGAGTCGGTGCGCCACCTCGTGCGAGCGGACAAGTCTGCGGAAGGGCGCGGGGGATTTGCCTCGAAGCTCGAAGCGGCGAAGCGCGCAATGCGCGGTGGCGTGGCGGTGGTCGTAGCAAACATCGCGGACCCACACGTGCTCGAACGCATCCTCGGGGGCGATGACGTTGGCACGCTCTTCCTCGAATCGACGGCGCGGCTCCAGAGTCGCAAACACTGGATCGCCTACACACTCAAACCGAAGGGCAGCATCGTTGTCGACGACGGCGCTGCGAAGGCCATCTCCGGCGGGAAGAGCAGCCTGCTTCCCGCGGGCGTGCTCGGGGTGCGCGGTCGCTTCGCGCAGGGCGATGCCGTGAGCATCGTCGGCCCCGACGGGAAAGAAATCGCCCGTGGGCTCACGCGCTATGCCACGGAAGACGTGGCCACCTTGGCCGGGGCTAAACGTGGCGAAATCGCGTCGCGGCTCGGGCACGACGGCAGCGACGTCGTCGTCCACCGCGACGACCTGGTCGAAATCTAACTGGCCGATCGAAGCCCACTTCCCGTGGCCGATCCACGTGCTATCTTTCTCGCACGTGTCCGGAAACTCCGGCGAGATCATCGAGCTCGTATCCCGCCTCGCGGCAAACGCAAAGTCGGCCGCGCGACCCGTCGCCGTCGCTTCGACGGACACGAAGAACCGCGTGCTTGAGCGCGTGGCGAGCCTGCTCCGCGGAACACTGGCGCCCGAAATCCTCGCCGCGAACGAGGAGGACATGGTCGCCGCGAAGGGGAGCGGGCTGACGTCGGCCATGCTCGACCGCCTCCTCCTGACTCCCGCGCGCCTGGACGGCATCGCCAAGGCGGTCGAGGACGTGGTGAAGCTCGACGACCCGGTGGGCACGGTGACCAAGACCCACGCACGCAAGGATGGGCTCGTGGTCAGTCGCGTGCGTGCGCCCCTTGGCCTCATCGCGATCATCTACGAGTCGCGCCCCAACGTGACCATTGACGCCGCGTCGCTTTGCCTAAAGAGCGGCAACGCGGTGATCCTGCGCGGCGGCAAGGAATCCTTCCGATCGAACCAGGCCCTCGCCAAGGCCTTCGACATCGCCCTCGAGGAACGTGGTTTGCCAAGGGCCGCCGTGACGCTCATGCCAACGACGGACCGGGAAGCCGCCCACGCACTCATTCGGCAGTCGGGCGTGGTGGATTTGGTGATTCCGCGTGGCGGTGAGTCGCTTATCGAGTTCGTCGTGAAGAACGCCACGGTGCCGGTAATCCAGCACTACAAGGGCGTCTGCCACGTGTTCGTGGACACGAGCGCGAACCTCGACAAGGCCCTCGCCATTGCGCTCAACGCGAAGGTCCAGCGCCCGGGCGTTTGTAACGCCATGGAGACCCTGCTCGTCGACGGATCCGTCGCGGAGACGTTCGTCCCGCGTGTGGCGGCGGCCATGCGGGAGAAGGGCGTCGAAATTCGCGGGGATGAGCGGGTTTGTGCCCTGGTTCCGGAGGCCAAGCGCGCCTCGGACGACGATTGGGACACGGAGTATTTGAGCCTGATCCTCAGTCTGGGTATCGTCGACGGCATTGATGGTGCCCTCGCGCATGTGGCGAAACATGGTTCCCACCACACCGAAGCCATCGTCACGGAGAACGTGGCGAACGCTGAACGATGGGTTCGCGAAGTGGATGCAAGCGCGGTGATGGTCAACGCCTCCACGCGCTTTAACGACGGCGGTGAGCTTGGGCTCGGCGCCGAAATCGGCATCTCCACCACGAAGATTCATGCCTACGGCCCCATGGGCCTTGAAGAGCTCTGCACCCAAAAGTGGGTTGTCAGAGGTGAAGGACACGTTCGGAGCTAATGGAACCGGAGGTCAGCGAATTGGTCATCAAACACTCTGCCCAAGCAACGAAAGCAGTGAAACCGACCGCGACGCAGATGGCAGGCAACAAGCTTGCGCTCGCCATCGCGGAGGCTGCCCTCGATAAGAAGGCGCTGCAGATCGAGATCATCGACGTGCGAGGCAAGGTGGACTACGCGGACTACGTGGTCGTCATGAGCGGCCGCAGCGACCGTCAGGTGGGCGCCATCGCACGCGGAATCGAAGAGTCGATGAAAGAGCGCGGCGTCGTGTGCGCCAGCGTCGAGGGCGTTTCCCAGGGAAACTGGGTGCTTCTCGATTTCGGCGATGTGGTCGTGCACATCTTCCACGAGGACATGCGGGGCTACTACGACCTCGAGTCGCTCTGGATCGATGCAGCGCGCCTCGACTTCGATAGCCCGATGTTCTAAGTCGGGGGCGCTTGCGCGTCCTCGTCATCGCCGTTGGGAAGATCAAAGAGCGCGGCATCCGTGAGGCGGTCGACGACTATGCGAAGCGCATCAGCGCTACGCGCGGTTCGAAGAGATCGAGCTCAAGGATGGCGATGCGGCGGACGTACTCGCTCGTTTTCGGAAGGCTGTTCCAGAGCGCACGACCGTTGTCGCCCTCGAGGTTGAGGAAGTCGTGGTCAGCCACGACCTCTCCAAGTTTGTCGAGCGTGTGGAGGGAGTGGCGCGAACGGCGTGGCGTTCTTGATCGGCGGCTCCTACGGATTGCCCCCCGGAGCTCTCGAAGGCCGCCGACGTTCAGCTTTCCCTCTCGAACATGACGCTCCCGCACCGCCTCGCGCGCCTCCTGTTGCTCGAGCAGGTGTACCGCGCCTTCACGATCTCCCGCGGCGAACCCTATTCGCACTAGGGTCGAGGGCAGGGCGTCCCGGTCCGGATGGCGACGAATTGTCCCGTCAGCCTGGGGACTTCGAACGACGGGGACGGGTACACCGGGCCCTGAACGGATGCCATCAAGACCCCAAAAACCACGGAAAACAGAGGTTCCTCCCGTTGGCCCGTCCGTTGCTTTGGTAGGCATGGGGAGCGGAGATGCGACAGGACCTTCACCAAGCGTTCAAGCGAAGCGTGTTCAAGGCATGCCAGGCACAGGCATGCCGGATTCACCTCGAAACGGACGGTGCGTCCCCGGCGACCGGCGTGGTCCGCTCGACGACCGACGACGAGATCGAGATCGAGCTCGTGGAGGGGTCACTCGAGGGCGGCCACGGCGCCGTTTCCTTCGAGCTGCACGGAGTTCCGTTCGCCTTTGGTGCCGAATTTAGCGCGTGCGGGAAAGTCGTGACCACCAGGATGCCGGCGACGATTGCGGCGCGTACGCAACGACGGGGCGCTCGCGTGCCCGTCGAGGCTGGGACCGCGTTCTTGGTCGTTGACCGGGTAAGTTCCGCGCTGCGGGCCGTCAAAGATCTGAGCCCTTCCGGTGTGCGCATCGCGAACTCAAACGGAATCGCGCTTCACGGTCCATGTGAGGCAGAACTCGTGTTCGGCAAGCGTCGGATTCCGTGCATCGCGCAGCCGCGGCATTGGTACACGTCTGACGGCGACTGCGGCATCGAGTTGCAAGGAGACGAGGAAGCCGCCCGGGCGCTCGCTCGGCTCTACCATCGAGTACGTTATCCGCGTCTCATCCCGCGCGCGGATGCTCGACCCGAGGACGTCGCTGGACTCATGGCGCGATCGGCTTACGTCGATCTACGCGATGGCGCGCCAATGGACTCGGTATGGACCGCTGCCAAATGGGATGACGCCCTTTCTTCAGATGTCGTGTTCCCAGACAAGAACGGCGTGCCGATCGGGCATATTTCCGTAACGCGAGCGTACGAACGAACATGGATGGCGCACCAACTAGCGACCCTTGCGACGCGACGTGAAGGAATCGAGTGTTTGAGGGACCTCTACTCACACGGCGCGAACTGGGCACAGCTCAACTGCCCTGATGCGAACCAGATGTCGTACTTCAATCCGCAACTGCCCTGGCATCTCCGTCATTTCGAGACGTTCGTGGAGTGGCTCGATCGGCCTGAACAGGCTGTGATGTTCCATCGTGATCGGTTTGAGCCCATCCCTGAGAGCGAGAAAGAGACGAACGACGCGTCTGCGCTACCGGCTGCATCCGCACTGTCGGCGTTTGTGGAAGTGCGACGTATGCGTGCTGGGGAAGAGCTTGCGGTGCTTCGCTGCATCGAGCGCAGTCTGCCTGCATTGGCAGTCGATGGATATGACCTCAAGCCTGGGAAACTTGACGGCGAACTCTTTCAGGACCCTGCCGGACATGCAAAGCGGCGTCGTGAAGCACTTGTGCTATTCGAAGACGGCAAGTTTGTCGGCACAGCAATCTGTGAGTTTGGCAACCCGGCGCTTTCGCTCTTCAATATCTTCAATTTCGCACAGTTGTTCTTCGAAGCAGATGGCGGCGGCCCGTCAGCGATGGCACAGGCCGCTCTGGCGAAAGCGGCGCGTGCTCCCTATCACGAACGCATGTTGGGAGAGCCGATTATTGTTGCAGCGCCAGGGGAGTTTCGAGGGGCTTCCGACGCGGGACTGCGGTTCCACGAGCGAATGGGTTGCATCGTTTGGAACGCCGAAGGTCTTCGTCAATACGATTCGTTTCTTCGCGTTCAATTCGGCACGCGGAAAGTGCGGACCCAACCTCGGTCGGGGCAGAATTCCTTACCAGTGAACAATGAAGGAGCACAGTCATGAGCAAGCCAACATCGCCTGCGTTCGACCTCTATGAGGCTGGCATCGCGTCTGCACGAGGTCGGCTCGCGCAGGACCCGCTTGTTGCACGACTGGCGTCCGGGGACCTGACGCCGGAGCAAATGCTTCGGACGCTCATCGAGTATTGCAGCTTCGGCGTGCATATGACCGAGCCGGTCGAGTCTTGGATCCGGCGGGCAGGAGAGCGTTGCTCGGCCCTCGGCTATCCGGAGTTGGGCAGCTCACTCGTCAAACATGCGCGTCACGAGGCCGGCCACCATACCATGCTGGTCGCAGATACTCGGTATCTCGTTCGCGTGTGGAACAACAGTCACGTGCCGGAACTCGATGCGGATCAGGTGCTGTTGGGAACTCCACCGCCGAGCGTAGAGGAATATCGCGAGTTGCATGAGTCGACGATCGCCGGAACGACACCTTACGCCCAGCTAGCGATCGAGTACGAGATTGAACGGCTCTCTGTCTCGTTAGGGCCGCGGGTAATTCAACAGGCGGTCGCCCTTCTCGGTGAAGAGGTGACTTCGAGGCTCAGCTTTATTCAGGAACATGTGGCATTGGACGTGGGGCACACTGCATACAATTCGCGTCAAATGGCGTCGTTCCTCGGAGAGCACCCAACCTTCGTTGACGCGATGGTCAATGCAGGGACGCGAGCACTCGACACGTATCGAGGCTTCCTCGCCGCTTGTGTGGAAGTAGGCTCAGCTGCCCCGACTAAGCAGAGCGCGAGACTCGAACAACGCCGCTCTCGAGCGTAGCTTCACCCGCTGCCGCACGGACGGCGCCCACTGCTTCCCGCATATCGTCCGCCGTGAGCTTCGATGGATGCACTTGCTTCTGCAGCCACGCGATTGCGGATTCGGTGTCCGCAAAGACGGAGTTCGCGTAGCTCGGCTTGATGATGAGATCGATGCTTGTGATTAGGCTCCGAATGACACAGGCCATCAGCCCCGTGCGCTCAAAGACGATCGCGGATACGCCGATCTTTGGAGACCATGTGCCAAGCACCGTCGCTAGCTCATCTCGGAACGCCTGGGAGGGCGTGCGAGGCGTTACATCTGCATCGATGAGTGTGACGAACGCGATGGGACGGTCGGTCCAACGGGTGGCACGTGTGAACGCGCGCTTGAGTGATTCGATGCCATCTGTCGATTCCGGGTTTCGCACCCAGTGAAGCAAAACCATGTTGCGGTAGACGCCGACAACATGATCCGGTCCAACTCCGATGATCTCAGTTCCGCCGGTTGCGTCCAGCGAACCGGCCAGACCGAAGCCCGCATTTCCCGCCATGACGGAAGTGTGCATCGAACACTGAACAACACAAGCCTGCGGAAGTGTTCACGAGCGTGGATGTGGGCGTGGTGCGCTTGCTGTACGGCGTGTGCGGATGCGACGCGCACGGATGACACGCTTCGTGTGTGGGGGGATGTGTGCTCAAGCGATTGGCCGCGGTGACATGCGGTCTGGCGCGAAAGTCCCCCTTGATTGCGCGTGCGCGGGCCTGAATAGTCTTTACCGCGAAGTCGGGGCGATGGCGTGCCGTCGCATCCAAATCCAGAGGTGGCTTTGACACGTTCTTCTTATTCGTTCGTTCTGCTTTTCAGCATTGTTCTTTTCTCGCTCGCCTCGCTAGCGGGGTGCGACTGCAGTGACCCGCCATCGAAGGCGCCGGGCATCACATGCGGCAAGTCTCGGCCCTGTGACGACGGCTACGTGTGCGTGAAGAACGAGTGCGTCCCCGAGACTGGGGCGGATGCGGGCGAGATGGAGGACGGCGGCAACGTTCACGTCGACTCCATTCGAATCGAGCCCATGGACGTGGTGCTCGACTCGGTCGAGGGATCGCAGCCCATGACGGACTTCGACGTCTACGCGCACTACACGGATGGCGATGAGCGGAAGCTCTTCGGTGCGACATTTGAGATCGACAACCTCGCCATGGGGACCATGAGCGCGGGGTCGGGTGAGTACGTTGCGAACGGCCTGATTGGCGGTTCTGGCACGGTGACGGCCTCGTACCAAACGTCGAGCGGCGACACGCTGACGGCGACCACGTCCCTGGCCGTGAACGTCTCCCGTACGGTCATCGATGACGACGTCCCGAGCGACGTGGCTGACCGGTTTGCGACCGTCACCACCTCCGCCCCGGACGAGGCGGCTGTCCTCTACCCGCTCGATGGTGTGGTGTTCCCGCAGAACGTATTCCCGGCCGACGTCCAGTGGACGCGCGGCGCCGAGAATGACCTCTACCGCATCACCTTCGCGAAGCCGCACCTCACAATTACGCACTACATCAAGCACACGGGGGCGGAGTTCAAGAATCACTGGGTCGTCGCCGAGGATACGTGGCGCACGGCGGCGCAGTCCGACGTGGACGACGCCGGCGAACTCACGGTTGACCGATGGCTCGCATCGAACAGCACCGCCGTTGCGGGGACGCCCGTATTCGTCAGCTTCGCGCGTTCCGCGGTCACGGGCAGCGTGTACTACTGGGATATCGAGCGGGGCCTGTCCGTGCGCATTGACGACGGAACCGCGGAACGCCACGAGTACATGCCGTATCCGCCCGGCTTCAAGGGGCAGAACTGCCTGGGTTGCCACTCCGTTTCGCCGAGCGGTCGCTACATCTCGGGCGAGCTGGGCATGCAGGTGAACGACCTGAGTGACCTCGCGGACCTTGAGAATTTCAAGGGCGGCGTTGTCTACGATCTCACGACGGACCTGAGCACCGACCCGCCGGTGCCCGTGACGACGAGCACACGCAACTGGTTCTTCTCGACGTGGAATCCGCAGGAGACGCGCATCATCGTTTCCGAGGATCTGCTCATCGGGTCCGGGAACTTTGGAATCGGCTGGTTGCGGCTCTACGACCCAATCAATGGCATCCTCGTCCCGATTTCGGGTTCGCTGCCCTGGAACGCGACGCATCCGGCCTGGTCGCCGGATGGCGCCCAGGTCGCGTACACCGCGAACAAGGGCGACAACCTGTTCGTGACCCCGGGGCTCGAGTGGGGTGGCGCAAATACGAAGGGTGACATTGCCATCCTCGACGTGACGGCGCCGGACACGTTCGGAAACGCGCACGTCATCCAGTTGGGAACGTCACTTCCCGGGGGCAAGGCGAGCTCGTATCCCACGTGGTCGCCCGATTCGGCGAAGATTGCCTTCGCGCACGGCACGGGAGTCGCTCCGAGTCGCACCAGTCGTCGCTCTACATCATGAATCGGAGCGGCAGCGACGTGGTGAAGCTCGAGAACGCGGCGCCGGCGACCAACAACTTCCAGCCTCGGTTCTCGGTGTTCCATCAGGGGGGCTACTACTGGCTGAGCTTCCTGTCGCGGCGCGACTACGGTAACACCGACGTCGGCACGAAGGGCAAGGCGCTTCAGCAAATCTGGGTGACCGCCATCCGCGACAACGCCCCCGCGGGCGAAGACCCGAGTGCTGTACCGTACTGGCTCCCCGGGCAAAGCACGGAGTCGCGGAACATCTCCGCATTCTGGGCGCCGCGCGCATGTCGCGTGGACGGCGACGATTGCTCCGTCGACTCCGAGTGCTGTGGTGGCGATTGTCGTCCGGACGCCAACAACAAGCTCGTGTGTTCGCCGCCGCCGCCGGAAGAGTGCCGCGAGTACAACGAGACGTGCTCGACCGGTGCGGACTGTTGCGATGGCCGCGAGTGCTACCAGCACGTCTGCATCACGCCGGTCCTCTAGGGAATCGCGAAACGAAGCGTCGTTTGCCGGGGCTCCCCCGGCGCTTCGGCTCGCTCAAACTGTTGATTTGATAAAATCTAACAGTTTGTTGTCTGGGTTGATTTTATGAAACTGTCGTCCTAAAAACGACGCTTCATGAAGTCCACCATGCTTGAGGCGACGGGTGCCCGGGAGGCCCGGCGTCAGCTCGTTGAATTGCTACGAACGGAGTCGAGCGCGCTGCGCCTCGTGGTTCTGTTCGCCATGGGGGTGGGCCTGGCCGCGCTCGCAACGCCGGTGGCCGTCCAGGCCCTGGTTTCCAGCGTGGCGTTCGCCGGGCTGCTCCAGCCTGTTCTCGTTGTCGGCCTCCTGCTGCTGATGTGCCTTTCGGTTGGGGCGCTCCTCCGCCTTGCGCAGGCGTGGGTCGCGGAAATCATCCAGCGACGCCTCTTTGCGCGCGTCGCCGCCCATATCGCAGCTTCCGTGGGACGCCGCCCCTCGGATGGTGCACGGGCGCCGAAGGACGTCGCGGAGTACCTGCCCGAGAAGGTCAATCGTCTCTTCGAGACGTTTACGCTTCAGAAGGCAACGGCGGCGTGGTTCCTCGGGGGGGTCGAAGCGGTGCTGACGGTTGGCGTCGGCTGCCTGGTGCTCGCGTTCTATCACCCGGCGCTCCTGGCGTTCGACATCGTCCTCTTGGCGGGGCTCTACTTCGTGGTCTTCGGCATGGGCCGAAACGGGACCCGTACGGCCATCGACGAATCCCACTCGAAATATGACTTCGTGGCGTGGGTCCAGGCGCGGGCGCGTCAGGTGGCCATCAACAGCGGTGCCGTGCGTCCTGCGTCACGCGACGTGCGACTTGAGGCGTTGGCGGACGAGTACCTTCAGATGCGGTCCGCGCATTACCGGGTCGTTTTGAGGCAAATCGGTGCGTCACTTGTCCTCCAGGTGTTGGCCAACGTGACGTTGCTTTGTTTGGGGGCGTTCCTGGTGCTCAAGGGGCAGCTCACCGTCGGGCAGCTTGTCGCCGCGGAGATCGTGGTGACGGGGGTCGTCGCTGCGGTTGCGCGCCTGGGCAAGCACATCGAATCGTTTTACGACGCGGTGGCGGCCGTCGCGAAGCTGAATGACCTTGCGAATGCGGTCGACGGCAAAGAGCAGGACGAGAATCGTGTCGTTGCGCACCGTTCCGCGCGAGAGCCCCTGCTCGCCGTCGTGACGTTGCCCGACGCGGACGGTGGAGGAAGCGAACGTCGCGTGGTGGCCAAGCCGGGGGAGGTCGCGGTCGTGCGGCTCCCGGTGGGTGCGACGTCCGACGGGCTCATCGCGTCGTTGCCAAGGGACGCGCATGTGGTCCGTGGCGTCGCGCTTCTGCCTGGGACGATCCTTGAGAACGTTGTTGGCTTTGAAGCGATCACGCCGCGTGAACTCGCTCGAGCAGAGCGCCTGCTTGCGGCCGTCGGTTTCGACGCTACGGCGCGCGAGCTGCGGGCCGGGCTCGAGACCATGGTCGAGGTGGACGGCTCGCCGCTGCGAGGTGAAGCGCCGCTCCTGCTCCAGTTCGCGACCATCCTCTTTCGGCCGCCGGCGGTGTTGGTGATCGACGGTATCGCCGATTCGCTCACCGCCGACGCGTTGATCGCCGTGTTGCGCGCCGTGCGTGCGTTCGCGGCCGGGACGTCGGTCATCCTCGTGACGCGGAGCGTCTGGGTGGAGCGGAAGGCACGACGCGCTGCGGAACCAGACGGTCGACTGCTCGTACGCGTGGGGCGAACCGGCGATGAAGGGGACGACGGGGAGCTGGTGGCGTCATGAAGCGCGTCTCACAGGTTCGCTGGATTGCCGCTCCGCTCCATGGGCCGATCATGGTGACGGTGCCGTCGCTTCGACGCATCCGGCGACAAGCGAGTTGGGTGTTTTGGGGTGCCATTGCCGTTGCGGTGTTGTCGGTGGTCATGCCGTGGCAACAGAACGTGACCGGTGCGGGCCGCGTGATCGCCTATGCGCCCTTCGAGCGCCGCCAGATGATCGAGGCGCCGCTCACTGGTCGCGTCGCCCATTGGTACGTTGCGGAAGGCGCGCAGATCCGAGCGGGGGATCCGCTCGTTGAGCTACGCGACAATGATCCGCATTTGCTTGAACGCCTTCGCGCGGAACAGGCGGCAAAAATCGCCGCGCGCGACAGCTACAAGAAGCAGGTCGACGCGCTCATCGCGCGACTCGACGCGGTACGGGCGATCAATCAAGAGCAAATCCAGTCCGCGTCCGCACGGGTTCGCATTGGACAGGAGACCCACGCGGGGGCGCGCGAGTCGCTTCGTGCGGCAGAGAGTGAGCTCCACACGGCCGAGCTCAACCTGGAGCGGCAGCGCACGCTTCACGAGAAGGGGCTCGCATCGGAACGCGAACTCGAACTTGCGACACTTGCCGAGGCAACGGCGCGTGCTGAGCGCGATGCAAAACGCGCGGGCGTATCGGCTCAGGAGGGGGGCGTGGCGCAGGCGGAGGCGGAGCGTGCCCGCGCGCGAGCGACGCTGGATTCGGACCTGCGCGCGGCGGAGGCCTCGATTGAGTCCGCCAAGGCGCTCGTCGCGGCGACCGAAGTCGATTTGCAGCAGCTTGCGGTGAAAATCGCACGCCAGGAGCAGCAGGTGGTTCGCGCGCCGCGTAGCGGCACGGTCCAGCGGCTCTTTGCGTACCAGATGGGCGACCTGGTCAAGGAAGGTGACGCGCTGGCCACCCTGGTTCCAGAGACCGAAGTGCGGGCCGTCGAAATTTGGGTGGACGGCAACGACGCGGCGCTGATCACGCCGGGACGTCGCGCACGCCTTCAGTTCGAGGGATGGCCGGCGGTGCAGTTTGCGGGGTGGCCGTCCATCGCCGTCGGAACGTTCGCTGGCACCGTCGCGTTCGTGGACGCGCACGACGATGGCCACGGAAATTTTCGAGTGGTCATCACGCCGGACGAGGGAAGCTCCAATTGGCCGAGTTCGCGGTACCTCCGGCAGGGGGTTCAGGTGAACGCCTGGGTCCTTCTCGATCGCGTCACGGTCGGCTTCGAGCTTTGGCGGCGGTTCAACGGGTTCCCGCCTGCGCTTTCGCAGGCTCCGGATACTGAACATGAAACGCCCGCCGTGACCCATCCGATCGAGCGCCGAAAGTGATGCGCCCGTCGTACTTCACGTGGGTCGTCATGACCCTGCTGAGTTTGGTAGCGCCGTTCGCGGCGCCACATTCGGCGTGGGCTTCAGACGGTGAGCAGCGCGAACTTTCACTCGAGGACGTGCTCGAGAGCGTCACGGAGCATCTTCCCGTGATCGTGGCGGCACGCGCGGAGCTCTCGGCCGCGCGGGGGGCTCAGCTTGCGGCGGAGGGTGGCTTCGACCCCACGGTGTCGCTCAAGGGCAACGCCGTGGCGGAGGGGTACTACCGGTACCGGCGCATGAACGCAGAGGTGGAGCAGCCGACGCCGCTTTGGGGCACTTCGTTTATCGCCGGCTGGCGTTGGTCCGACGGGAACATTCCGGACTACTACGGCGAGTACAACACGCTTTCCGGCGGTGAGCTGCGGCTGGGTGTTCGAGTCCCACTGCTTCGTGACGGATCCTACGATGCACGTCGTGCCGCCGTCGCGCAGACCGAAGCGGGCACGGCGGCGGCCACCGCGAAGCTTGCCTCGACACGCCTCAAGCTCATCGCTGACGCGTCCGCTGCGTACTACGGGTGGGTCGCCTCCGGGCAAAAGCTCCGTATCGCGGAGCGTCTGCTGGAGCTTGCCGAGTCGCGCGACGAGTTTGTTCGCGGTCGTGTCGCGAATGGCGCGATTCCGAGCATCGAAGCGCTCGAGAACCAGCGGGCGGTCCTTCGGCGCAAGAGTGCGTTGGTGGAGGCGGAGCGGGACTTCAAGCGCGCGGCGATTCGACTCGCGCTCTACCACCGAGATCATGCGGGCGAGCAGTGGGTGCCTGAGCGTGAGTGGCTGCCCGCCGCGGTGTCGCTGCACGTACCCGAGGGGGAGAACGAAAACCACGTGGCATTGGCCCGTGCGCAGCGCCCGGAGCTTCAGGAGGCAAGCGCGAAGCTCGCCGCAGGGGCAGCGGCGGTTCGCCTGGCGAGGAACCGTGTCGCGCCTCGGCTTGATTTTGAGCTCTTCGGTTCGAAGGACTTGGGCGATGCGCCGACGGAGGAGGAGCGCGACAGACTCGCGCGCCCGCAACTCGAGGGTGGCGTTCTGTTCAAGATCCCGATCCCCTTGCGTACGGATCGTGGTCAACGCAGGAACGCGGAGGCAAAGCAGGCGGCGCTCGAGGCCGACGTGCGTTGGCTGCGGGATCAACTTCAGGCGGAGGTCGGCGACGTGCTCGCGCGCCTCCGTGCCGCACGCGAGCAGATCGAGCTCACGGAAGCCGCAGTGCGCGTAAGCCAAGCGGTCGCACAGGGGGAGAGGGAACGATTTGAGCTCGGGGTCTCGACGCTCCTTCACGTCAATCTGCGCGAGGAGGCGGCCGCGGACGCGGAGGCGGCGCACACCGTGGCGGAGGCGGAGCTCGCTGTCACTTCGGTTCTCTTTGATGTGGTGCGCGGGTTCGACCCGTCGGCTTCAAGGGTGGGCGACGGGTGAACTGGCTCAACTACCATCATCTTTACTATTTCTGGACCGTGGCGCGCGAGGGGTCGCTCGCGAGCGCGAGTGCCACGTTGAGTCTCTCGCAGCCCACCTTGAGCGTGCAGATCAAGGCGCTTGAGCAGGCCCTCGGTGAGAAGCTGTTCGATCGTTCGGGGCGGCGCCTCGTCCTGACGGACATCGGCCGACTGGTTCACCGGTACGCGGAGGACATTTTCGCCCTTGGTCGCGAAATGACCGAAACCGTTCGTTCTGCGCATACCGGGCGTCCGGCGCGTCTGCGCGTCGGGGTGGCGAACTCGATCCCGAAGCTCGTCACGCATTTTCTCCTGAGGCCGGTCCTCGACGGAACGTTCGCCGACGTGCAGGTCGCATGCTTCGAGGACAAGCCGACACAGCTGATTTTGGATCTTGCGGCACACCACCTCGATTTGGTTCTGTGCGACGCGCCGATTCCTTCGGAGATGAGCGTCCGCGGCTACAATCAGTTGCTTGGGGAGAGCTCGGTGTCGTTGTTCGGCGAGCCGAGCATCGCTGCCCGCTACCGTCGCCGCTTTCCCGGTTCGCTTGCGGGTGCGCCCGTGCTCCTTCCCACGCCCAACAGCGCGACTCGACGTGAAATCGATCACTGGTTCGAGCGGAACGAAATCGTGCCGCGCGTCGTTGCGGAGATCGATGACAGTGCGCTCCAGAAACTGCTTGCACAGGAGGGGCACGGTCTCATCGCCGCGCCGTCCATCCTGGAATCGGAGCTTGAACGCGTCTACGGCTTGGTGCCGGTGCACGCCCTCGATCCGGTCGTCGAGCGGTACTTCGCCATCACCGTGGCGCGCAAATTTCACCATCCTGCGCTCGAGGCCATCTGCGCCGAAGCGACGGACAAGTTCGAGCGTCACGCTGAGCTGGCGAAGGCCCCCCCGTCGAAGGCCGTCCAGTCGCAACTCCAAAAGAAACGTCCGCGTGGCTAGCGGCGCCCGCCCGGCGCCACCGCGACTCGCCATGGACGCCGGGCACGAAACGGTGTTGGATTGCCGCCGTGAAACGCCGGGCGCAAGCACTCGTCGCAGTTGCCGTATTTCTCTCCGTTCCATTGGTGGCGCGTGCCGGGAACGGTGATGGCATTCTGGTCGGAAACCGTGCTGCCATGACAGGAGGCGCCGTGGTGGCCACCGTCGATGACGGAAGCGCGACGTACTACAACCCGGCCGGTCTCGCGAACATCAAGGAACATCAGTTCGATCTGTCCGCTTCGGTCTACGCGCTTCGGTTCTACCACGAGAGCGCCTTTCTCCACACGGTCGGCGGCGCGTCCCGTGATGCATCGGTCACGGAGTTCGTTACCGCGCCGACGGCGATCACCTACGTTCGCCAACTCGCCGACGATGTTTCACTCGGGCTCGGTTATTTCCTACCGCAGACCGAAAACTTCCTGCTCCGCGAGAGCCTGAGCGCGAGTGAGAGTGGGCTTGATT
>JAWKRM010000039.1:0-26879 GCA_041389625.1 Polyangiales bacterium | reverse complement strand
GTTTCGACCAGGTGAAGACCGTCCGCGTGGGCAAGCTCGTGGAGATCGATTTCGCCGGCAAGACCCGTGATGCCGCCACGAAGGAACTCGAGGAAATGTGCCAAAAGCTCCTCGCGAATCCCGTGATCGAGGACTACCGCTTCGAGATCGTGGACTGAGAAATCGGGCCGTGGCATAGGTCCGGCGCCATGCGCTTCTCGAAGACCCTCATCCCGACCCAGAAGGAAGCACCCAAGGACGCGACCATGCCGTCGCACGTGCTGCTCCTGCGCGCGGGCTACGCACGCATGGTGGGCGCCGGCATCTACGAGCTCCTGCCGCTTGGCACGCGCGTGCTCCACAAGATTGAAGCCATCGTGCGCGAGGAGATGGACGACGCGGGCGCCCTCGAGGTGTTCATGCCCACGTTCCTCCCCGGTGAGTACTTCAAGGAGACGGGCCGCTGGGACCTCTACGGCCCGACGCTGCTCCGCATCAAGGACCGGAAGGGCGGCGAGTACCACCTCGCCCCCACGCACGAAGAGATCATCACCGACCTCGTGCGCCGCGAAGTGCGGAGTTACCGGCAGATGCCCATCAACCTCTACCAGATTCAGCTCAAGTACCGCGACGAGCCGCGGCCCAGGGCGGGCCTTCTCCGGTGCCGCGAGTTCGTCATGAAGGACGCGTACTCGTTCGACGTGAGCGCCGAGGCCGCGCTCAAGAGCTACGAGCATATGCGCGAGGCGTACCACCGCATTTTCAAGCGTCTCGGCCTCGACTACCGCGTGGTGGCCGCCGACAGCGGCGCCATCGGCGGTGACACGAGCGCGGAGTTCCAGGTGCTCGCGCAGACCGGCGAAGACGCCCTCGTCGCGTGCGAAGCCTGCGACTACGCGGCCAACGTGGAGGCGGCCGCGGCCAAGATCGAACCGCGCGCCGCCACGCCGGCGAACGCGCCAGCCGTCGAGACGGTCGAAACCCCCGGCAAGCACTCCATCGAAGACGTGGTCGCATTCCTCGGGGCGGGGCTCACGGCCGAGGGTACGCTCAAGTCGCTCGTCTACTGGGACGGGAAGGAACCCGTGCTCGCCATCGTGCGCGGCGACCACACGCTGAACGAGGTGAAGCTTGCGCGTGCCCTCGAAGTGGCGGAAGTCACCCTCGCGTCCGACGTGCAGGTGCGCGAACTCGCGGGCACGGACCCGGGCTTCGTCGGCCCGGTGGGCCTCGCGAAGAAGGCGCGCGTCGTCGTCGATCACGCTGCGACGGCGGTGCTTGGCGCCGTCGCCGGCGCGAATCAGAAGGACAAGCACCTCAAGAACGTCGTCTACGGCCGCGACTACGGCCCAGGCATCGGTGGACACACCACGATCGAGGCGGATCTCCGCGAAGTGGGCGACGGCGACCCGTGCCCGAAGTGCGGCAAAGCCTTGAAGGCGTACCGCGGCATCGAAGGCGGTCACATCTTCGTTCTCGGCACGCACTACAGCGGCAAGATGAACGCGAAGTTCCTCGACGCGGAGGGCAAGGAACACACCGTCGTCATGGGCTGCTACGGCATCGGCATCTCGCGCCTCGTGGCGGCGAGCATCGAGCAGAACCATGACGAACACGGCATCCGCTGGCCGCTCGCCATCGCGCCGTACCACGTGGTGGTGCTCCCCCTCGGCAAAGACGAAGAAGTCATGCGCGCTGCCGAGAAGCTCTATGGCGAACTTCGCGCACTCGGTGTCGAAGTAGTCCTCGACGACCGCGACGAGCGCCCCGGCGTGAAGTTCAACGATGCCGACCTCATCGGCATCCCGCTTCGCGTCACCATCGGCGCACGCGGCCTGAAGGAAGGCAAGCTCGAGCTCAAGCGACGCACGGAGAAGGACCCTTCGTTCCTTCCACTCGACACGGGTGCCGCCGAGCTTGCGCGCGAGATCACGAGCGCCGGCGTCGCGCTTCGGCCGCGCGCGTAGGGTTACTCGCGCGCGCCATCCGAGGCGCAGCGCCCCCCAACGCACACCCGTTCGTGTGGGAGAAAAGCCCACACTTTCCCGTGGACTTTCGAATGGATGGCGTCCGCCGCCGTCCACGATTTCGTTGTGTTTTCGACGGCTTTTTTGCGTGTGATCGCGGGCGACCCCAAGATGAAACCCGTGCGCGCGATTCGGAGGGGAACTCGAATCCGCGCCGCATCCATCGCGGCGCTCGTCGCACCTCTGTCTCTAGCGTCCGCTGCCCGCGCGTGGGACTCGATCATCGTCGAAGGCCCCGAGATCGCGGCGACGACGCCTCTCCTCCCCGCGAGCATCCTCGAGAACCGCGATGCCGCGCGCGACGAGCCCGCTTCCCTTGCTTGGAAGAACGCCGTCGAGCGCATCCGCGCGGGACAGTAC
This sequence comes from Polyangiales bacterium, assembly GCA_041389625.1. GTDB lineage: Bacteria > Myxococcota_A > Polyangia > Polyangiales > JAWKRM01 > JAWKRM01. Next base: position 24,513 of record JAWKRM010000039.1, on the reverse strand, counting down.
GCCGAAGCGCTCCCGCACCTCGATGTGGTGGCGCGCGCGTACCCCGAGATCGCCGACCGCGTCGCACTCGCGCGCGGCGACGCTCGCCTGGGTCTCGAGGATGGAAAGGCGGCGTGCTCGGAGTACGAGAGCGCCATCAAGTCTACGATCGACAGCACGGTCGAAGTTCGTGCTCGCGTCGGTGCCGTGCGTTGCCTGATGCAGCAGGCAAGCCCAAAGGCCTCCGCCGCACTCGACGCACTCCATCGTCGCTATCCAGCCCTCCCCAACAAGCCGCAGCTCGATCTCGAACTCGCGCAAATGTACGAGCGAACGGGCCAGGCAACCGCAGCCGTCGCCATCTACCGACGCCTGGAGCTCTCGGAGCCGGGGACCTTCGCCGGCGAGTGGTCGCGCACCCACCTCGACGAACTCCGCGAAGGTGGCGCCCGCATCGCACCGCTCTCCTTGGCGCAGCAGATCACGCGCACCGAGCGCCTCGTATCGAGCGGCCCCATGGGCTTCGCCAAGGACGAAGTGAGCCGCTTGCTCGCCGAAAAGCTCTCGTCCACCGAACGGGTCGAAGTGCTCCACCTGGCGGCTCGCATCGCGCGAGTGGAGGGCCGTTGGGACGAGGTGCGCGCCATCCTCGATGAGACCAAGGGAAGCGGTTCCGCGTCCGACCGTGATCGCGAGGCCGCCGAAGCGTCCCGCGCCCGCGAGGCCGACTGGGCCAAACATCTCATCGCGACACAAAAGGGCTCGAAGCCATGGGAGAAGCTCCCGGCGTTTCGCCTTCAGTCGGTGATCGAGATCGCATCACGCGCCAACCTCAAGGACGAAACGAACGCCGCCGTCGCTGCGCTACTCGAGTCGAAGAAGGTGCACCCCGACGTGCTCTTTGGCGCAGCCATCGTCGCGACGGGCGTGGCCGACGACGCCGTCCTCGAGCGCCTCTTCGGGCGCGCGGCCGAATCGCCGAAGTGGGCCGTGCCCGCACGCTATCACCAGGCGCGCGCCCTTGAGCGCCTGGGTCGCGTCGCCGAAGCGACCATCCTCTTCGAACACGTCAAAGCCTTCGACCGCTCCGAGAACCACTACTACGGCATGTGGGCCGAGCAACGCCTCGCGCCGATGCGTGACCGCATTGCACGCGAGTGCATGCCGGACGCCATCCAATCGAACACGCAGGCGAGGCCCGCATTCCTCGCGGCCCTCGAAGGCTCGCCGATCCCCTACGCCCAAACGGTGGAACCCCGTTACGAAGGCATGACGACTCGCCTCGACCCCGCCGTGGAACCGCCACGCGTGGACACGGCGACCCTCGCGGAGGCCGTGGGCGCCGTGGCCGCCGACGTGGGCGACGCCTACCCGTGGTTCAAGCGCGCCGAGGCGATGCTCCGACTCAACGACCCCGACGCCGCGTCCGACGAGATCCTTGAGGGCTACCTCGCCTGGCGCGATGCCACCGGACGCCCCGTGCGCCGTGTGGGTCTCGAAGCGGTCTACCGCGGGAAGGAACGGGCACGCCGCTTCGTTCCCTTCCCAACGAAGCGGGCACGGCGCGCGCTCTCCTACGAGAACCGACAGTCGCTCGCCAACGTCGCCGCCACCCTTGGCGACGAGGGTACCGCCGCGGGACTCGGCGGCTGGGATCGCGTCGAGGCGCGACCGAGGGCGTACGCCCCCATGGTTCAGCGCGTGGCCGCGCGCCACGGCCTCGACCCGAACCTACTGTTCGCGGTGATGCGCGTCGAAAGCGTCTACCAACGCCGAATCCTCTCCGGCGCGGGCGCCATTGGGCTCATGCAGATCATGCCGCGCACGGGCCGACTCATCGCGCAGAAACTCGGCCGCGACCACTTCACACCCGCCGACCTGCTCGACCCGGAGACCAACCTCGACTTCGCGGCCTGGTACCTCGCGTCGCTCATTCGGCGCTTCGATGGGCACCTTCCGCTGGCCATCGCGTCGTACAACGGCGGCCCGCACAACGTGCGTCGCTGGATTCAGGTGCACGGCGAGAACATGCCGCTCGACGCGTTTCTCGAAGAGATTCCGTTCAATGAGACGCATCGTTACGTGCGTCGCGTGCTCACGCACTATGCGGCATACCGCGCGCAGGACGGCACGCCGATGGAGTCGCTCTCGCTGGCGCTCCCCGATCCGAAGCCCGACCCCGTGGCGTTCTAGGGCGTTCGCCCCTAGAGTTCCGGCGTGTTTCCATCCCTCCGCATCGGCGCGAAGAGCATCCGCGCCGAAGGACAGTTCGCCGAGGCGCAGGCAGCCTTCCTCGCACCGGACCCCGCGGAGGTGGCGCGTATCGACGCGCTGCTCAAGCGCACAAACACCGGTGTGGTGGCCCACTTCTACATGGATGCCGAACTCCAGGGCGTGCTCGCGTCCCTCCGGCACCCGCACGTGCACATCGCCGATTCGCTTCAAATGGCCGAGCGGGGCGTCGCCATGGCGAAGGCGGATGCGAGGGCCCTCGTGGTTCTCGGCGTGGACTTCATGAGCGAGAGCGCCCGCGCCACGCTCGACGCGGCGGGCTTTGACCACGTTCCAGTGTACCGCGCGGACGCACGAAGCATCGGGTGCTCACTCGCGGCGGCGGCCGAAACGCCCGGCTATGCGGCGTACCTCGAGCGAGCCGCAAGAACTCCCCACTCCATCCACGTGATCTACGTGAACACGAGTCTCCGCACGAAAGCCGAGGCGGAGGCGCGACTCCCGACGATCACGTGCACGTCGTCGAACGTGGTTCGCACCGTCCTCGAGGCTGCAGCCACGATCCCAGACGTGCACGTGTGGTTCGGGCCCGACACGTACATGGGCGAGAACTTGGCGGCGCTTCTGCGCACGCTGACCGAGCTCGGCGACGACGCCGTCCGCGCGGTTCACCCCGCCCACACGGCGGCGAGCGTGCGCGCATTCCTGCCGCGCTTTCACCACTACGACCAAGGCACGTGTGTCGTGCATCACATGTTCGGCGCCGATGTGGCCAAGCGCGTGGCGCACGAGTACGGCGATGCGCTCCTGACGGCACACCTCGAAGTGCCCGGCGAAATGTTTCGCCTCGCGCTCAACGCTCAGCGCGAAGGTCGTGGTGTGGTCGGCTCCACCTCGAACATCCTCGAATTCATTGGCGCGAAGACCGCCGAACGGGTGACCGACAAGCGCGCCGGCCCACTCCGCATCGTGCTTGGCACCGAGTCGGGGATGGTCACGTCCATCGTGCGCCGGGTTCAGCGCGAACTCCGCGGGTCCGATGCCGAGGTCGAAATTGTTTTTCCCGTGGCCGCCGAAGCCGTGACCACGACCGCCGATCCACGCCTTCCCGTGGTGCCGGGCCCCGCGTCGGGCGAAGGCTGCTCGACCGAGGGCGGCTGCGCGACGTGCCCATACATGAAGATGAACTCCCTCGACGCGCTCACGCACGTGCTCACGCTCCTCGAGCGGGGCGACGACGCGGCACTCGTTCCCTTCCTCGCCACGCGCCCCGCGGAACGCATCGGCGGAGTCCCCCTCGCGGACCTCGCCACGCTTCCCATTGTGCGCATGCGCGCCTTTGGCGCAGATCAAGCGTTTCCGCGCGAATTCATCGAAGCTGCCGGGCGCTAGTCGGTTTCTAGAATTCGAGCGCGCGACCGCCGAGCCAAGCGCCACCGTCCGCCACAAGGATCGAGCCCGTAAGGAGCGACGCCGCGTCCGAAGCGAGGAAGAGCGCCACATCACCGATTTCGTCCGCACGACCGAATCGGCCCATCGGGATCGCGTCTTCCATCTTCTTCCGGAGGTCCGGCGGAACAAGGCGCGAGACGCCTTCGGTTTCGTCGATGGGCCCCGGTGCGATGGCGTTTACGCGAATGTCGAGACGGCCCCACTCGAGTGCGAGCGTGCGCGTCAGGGAGTCGATGGCCGCCTTCGCCGCCGAAGCGTGGGCCTGAAGGGGCGTTGCGCCGTAGTGCAACGTGGCGGAGATGTTGATGATGCTTCCACCGTGGTCGCGCAGCCACGCCTCGAAGGCGGCCTTCGACACGTTAAACGTCCCGTTCGTGTCGATGTCCATCACCGTTCGGAACGCGTTGTAGGAAAGCTGCGCCGCGGGGCAGAGAAAGTTCCCCGCCGCGCCGTTGACCACAACATCGAGCCGGCCGAACTGTTCGAGGGCGCCCTTGACCGCCGCCTCCACCTCTTCGGGCTTACGAACATCCGCGCGCAGGCCGACGCAGCGCCGACCGGTCTCCGCCCGAAGCTCCCTCGCCGCCGCATCGAGCTTTTCCTGCGTGCGACTCACGATCACGGCGTCGGCCCCGTGCGCCATGAGCTTTCGCGTTACGGCACGGCAGATTCCAGAAGCTCCGCCCGTCACGAATGCCACGCGACCACTCAGCAAATCCTTGGCGAATACCTGCGACATGGACACCTCCCGAAGAAGGCCGGCACTCTGCCATACCGATGCCCAGCACCGCCACCACGCTCGCCACGGAACTCGACATCCTGGTCGTGGGCGCGGGCGTGGTGGGCCTCGCGTGCGCGACGATGCTTCGCGTGCACGGCCACACGGTGGCGGTCGTCGAACGCGAGCGCCGCGCAGGCACCGTCACTTCCGCACGCAACAGCGGCGTTGTCCACGCCGGCATTCACGGCCCCGTGGGCTCGCTCAAGACGCGACTCTGCATCGAGGGCGCCCGCCGGCTTTACGCGTGGTGCGAACGGTACGGCGTGCCCCACGCGCGCACCGGGAAATGGGTGCTCGCCGTCGAGCCCGGGGAGGCACCCGAGCTCGAAGCACTCGACGCCCATGCGCACGAACTCGGCGCAACCGGACCCATCGAGCGCGTGTCGGCCGCGGAGCTCGCACGGCGTGAACCTTCGCTGCGCGCCGCGGAGGCGCTTTACTTCGGCGCGTCGGGCCTCGTGGATGCGCACGCGTTCGTCGAGTCGCTCCGCGCCGAGGCCGAGCGAACCGGGGTCATCGTCGCTCTCGGTGCCGAGGCGACAGCCCTTCGCCACGACGGCCACGCGTGGCACGTCGACATTCGGCGAACTCCCTTCGCGGCACGGGCGACGGAACCACCGGAGCGCGTCACCGCCGGAGTGATCGTCAACGCCGCAGGCCTCGAAGCCCCGACGGTGGCGGCCGAATCGGGCATCGACCTCGAACGTCACGGTTGGGTGCCGCGTCTCGTCAAAGGGAGCTACTTCACGGTCTCACCGCGCGTACCGCTTCCGAACGTGCCGTTGGTTTATCCGCTCCCGTCGGGCGACGGCGGCCTTGGCATCCACCTCACGCGCACTCTGGGCGGGGAGTGGCTCGCGGGCCCCGACGTCGAGCCCGTGGAAACGCACGACTTCGACGTTCACGCGACCCGGGGCGCCCGCTTCGCCACGTCCGTGGCTCGCTATGCACCTGCGATTCGCCCCGAGCACCTCTCGCCCGCGTACGCCGGCATACGACCGAAGCTCGGCACCACCGGCTTCCACGATTTCGTCCTTACGCGCGGCGATGCCCACGGTGCCCCGGACAGCGTTCACCTGCTCGGCATCGAGTCCCCGGGGCTCACGGCCTCCCTTGCCATCGCCGAGGAAGTGGTACGCCTGCTTACTTAGCGGGATCGCCTGGCGCTTCGGAGTCGCGACCGGTCGACTTCTTCGCCACGCGTAGATGACGCCGTGCCTTGGTCTTCTCGGACGGCGGCCGCCCTGGCAGCGGCACCGCCTCGCCGAACGGCTCGTCAAAGCTCCCCGGCTTCTCGCCCAGATCGAACAGCGTGATCTCCCGCTTGGCACGCTCGCCGATGCGCACGGGGATCACCGCGGCGCCGATGCCGGCACCCACGTAGACGGCACCGGGGTACACGCCTTCCGGGTGGCGCGCCCCGTAGAGACCGTGGACGTACTTGTGGCCCACGAGACGTCCCACGGAAAGTTCGTGGAGCCGCGCCACGGTGATTTGCCCCGCATGCGTGTGCCCCGAAAGCACAAGGGGAACACCGTCGTGCCAGAGCCCATCGGCCTCCTCGGCGATGTGCGAAAGCCCCACGGTCGCGATGCCCGTTCGCATGCCCTTGGTTGCGCGCTCCCGCGACGCGTGCCCCGTGTAGGCGTCGTCCACGCCGACCAACTGAAGCCGCTCATGCCCGAGTTCGACCACCGTATTGGCGTTGTCGAGCACCTCGGCGCCGGCGCGCTTGAGCGAACGCCGCACTTCCTTTGCACCACTCCAATAGTCGTGGTTCCCAAGCACCGCGAAAACCGGCGCATCAAAGCGCTGAATCACATCTTCAAGCTGATCGAGATAGAGCTGGCTGTGGCAGACGAAGTCACCCGTCATCACCACCACGTCCGGCTTCTCCTGGTTTGTCATGTCGACCGCACGGCGCTGCACCGCGTAGGGCGTCACGGCACCGACGTGAATATCCGTCAGGTGGGCGACACGGATACGGCTCGCCTGCTCGGTGTGCGTGTGATGCCCCGCGAACCGTCGCAGCCGAAAACCGTTGGCGCGCTCGCTCATGAACGAGGTTCCAGGGTAGCACGGGCGCGCAGGGCGCCGGGGTCGAGCACGCGTCCGTCGAATTCACCGTGCTCACCGAGGTCGGCCAGCGCCTCCGCGAGTTCGTCGTTCGTCATGGAGCCGTACCGCGCTCGAAGCCCGCTTGCACCAAACGCCGCGGCAACGGCGAGCACACCGTCCACCACCACCGAGGCGGAGCGCTCGAGAGGTCTGCTCTCCACACGATTTGGCCCGGTGATGAATGCCGGCCGCACCACCAGGTGCGGCACCCGGGAACCGTGCAAATACGCCTCAACCCGTGCCCGCGCGCTCAGGTATGCGTTGCGCCCGGGGCGATCCGCCCCCATCGACGAGAGGTAGAGGACCCGCACGTCCGGCACACGCGACTCCGCGGCCCGTACGAGCTCCATGGTGAGCCCGTAGTCGACCGTTTCGTAGTTTTCCTCGCGCCCTTCCCGGCGCGCGGCCGCCCCGCGGGCCCGCGTGGTACCGAGGAGCGCGTACACCGTCCCGACGCCACGACGGGAAAAGACCGCGGCCATGTCGCCGCCCCAGGGGGAACGATCGACGAGCGCGCCCTCGGCTTCGAACCGCTCGATCCAGCGCTCTGCGCCCGACGATCCCGGCCGCACGTGGGCCACGACGGGCGCGCCACGCCGCCGAAGCTCGCGCACCAAGGCGGATCCGACGTATCCCGTCGCGCCCGCAATGAAGTGAGCCCCTGGTCGCGCTCGCATTGCCGAATGTTCTATCATCGGGCCCTTGTCCTTATGCTGAAATTTAGTCGTAGTACGCAGGTCGCCGATCGCCAGATGCGCGCGATCATTTTTTACCTCACGTCGTTCGGGTACATCGACGGTGAGTTCGACAATCGCGAACGCAATTTCATTCGCGACTACATTCGCAAGCTCGTGTTCGAGCGGGTTCGCCGCGGCAAACCCGACGCCGACGATGCCCTCAAGCGCGAGCTCACCGATCGAACGACCCAGCATTTCCTCGAAGTTTTTGATGAGGTCGACCACCACATCCACGAGCTGATGGACGAGGTCGTCGCGGACGGCGAGGGGCGCGAGGCGTTCCTACGCGCCAAGCTCAAGCTCCGCTGCTTCGAAATCTTTCGCTCCTTTGATCCGCAGAGCCAAGAGGAGCTCATCGCGACGGCGAATGCGCTCATCGACGTGGACGGCGAGGTCCACCCCGCCGAGGCGGAGTTTCGCGAAGAACTCATTACGCTTCTCCGTGCCGACGAGAAGCGAGAACGCGAGAGCCAGCCGCCCTTCTTTGAGAAGCGAAAGAGCAGGCCATCCGTGGTCGAGGTGAGCGCCGTCGTGACGCTCCCCCCACAGGAAGCCGGTTCGTTCTTCGACGAGTTCGAGGTGCACTTCTCCCGGGAACCCCAAGTGCTGGTCAAGCAGCTCGAGGCCGATCGCGCACTCCTCCGTGACGCGATTCGTGCGTGGGAGAGCCAGCGAGCCACGGGTCGTGGCCAACTTGCGGGCAAACAGTCCATTCACGCGTTCGATGGTCGCGAGCCATTCCTCGACGAACACGTCTACGTACTGCCCACGACACCCGCGGGTCAGTTCGACGTCACCGTACTGGGCGACCTCCACGGCTGTTATAGCAACCTCAAGGCCGCCATCGCGCAATCCCGCTTCTTCGAGAAGCTCGAGGCCTACCGTCGCGATCCGGAAAACACCCCGAATCCGAAGCTCGTGTTCCTCGGCGACTACATCGACCGAGGGCTCTTCAGCTTGAATGGCGTGCTCCGCACGGTGCTCCAGCTCTTTTTGACGGCGCCCGAGCACGTCTACGTCCTGCGCGGCAACCACGAGTACTACATCGAGTACGAGGGCCAAATACACGGTGGCGTTGTCCCCGCGGAAGCCATCAACACGCTGAAGCCCCTCGTCCCCATGGACGTGTTCCGCGACTACATGACGCTCTTCGACTCCATGCCGAACATGCTGCTGTTCGACGGCGTGCTACTCGTGCACGGCGGGATCCCACGGGACTCGATCGTTCGAGAGCGCTTCAAGGATCTCGCCTCGCTCAATGATCCCGAAATCCGCTTCCAGATGATGTGGAGCGACCCGGCGAACGTCGATTTCATTCCGAGCGAACTTCAGGCGCAATCCGCGCGATTCTCCTTCGGGCGGGTGCAGGCGGCATCCTTCCTCGATCGCCTCGGCTGCCACGCCATGGTTCGTGGTCATGAAAAAGTACCCGAGGGCTTCCGGCAGCACTGGAGCACGACGGACGAACACAAGTTCTTCACCGTGTTCTCCGCCGGCGGCGCCAACAACAACGACCTCCCCGCCGACTCCATCTACCGTCGGACGACGCCCATGGCGCTCTCCATCGAACGGGGCCCCGGCCGCATCGCCTTCATTCCGTGGCGAATCGATTACGAACACATGAACGCGCCCCATCGGAACGCGTTCATGGCAAAGCCGCCCGAACTGCTCTAGACGAGCTCGCGGACACGGGCGACGGCCGCTTCCGCGGTGATGCCGAGCTCTTTGTAGAGCACTTCGAACGGCGCCGAGGCGCCGAAGCGGTCGAGGGTCACATAGGCGCCGCCGTCCCCCACCCAGCGCTCCCAGCCCATGCGAATGCCGGCCTCGATGGCCACGCGCACGCGCACCGACGGCTGCAGCACCGAATCTCGATAGGCCTGGTCCTGCGCCGCGAAAAATTCGAAGCAAGGCACGCTGACGACGCGTGTTGGCACGCCGCCCTGTTCGAGTGTCTCCCGCGCGCGAACGGCGATCGAAAGCTCGCTGCCCGTCGCAAGGAGGATCGCCTTCGGCGCCCCACCGGTGGCCTCGGCGAAGACGTACGCGCCGCGATGAAGCCCTTCCGCTTTGCCGTACGCGGTGCGGTCATAGGTCGGTAGGTCCTGGCGCGTGAGCACGAGCGCCACGGGACCACGCTGCGTGAGCATGGCGCGCCATCCCTCCGCCACTTCGTTCGCATCTCCGGGGCGAATGACGGTCATCCCGGGGATCGCCCGGAGCGCGGCCAGGTGTTCAACTGGCTGGTGCGTCGGTCCGTCCTCGCCGAGCCCGATGGAGTCGTGTGTGAAGATGTAGCGCGCGGGCACGTTCATGAGCGCAGCGAGGCGAATCGCAGGGCGCATGTAGTCCGAGAACACGAGGAAGGTGGCGGCGTACGGCACCACGCCGCCGTGAAGCGCCAGCCCATTGACCGCCGACGCCATGGCGTGCTCGCGGATACCCCAGTGCACGTTGCGCGGAATGGTGCCGCCCCCGTGAACGGGGAAGTCGCCCTTGCCCTTCTGGTACGAGTTGTTGGAACCGGCCAGGTCCGCCGAACCACCGACGAGGTTCGGCACCGCATCCGACAACGCCGCGAGCACAGCACCACTTGCCTTGCGCGTGGCCATGCCCTTCGCGTCCGCCGGGAACGATGGGAGCTTCGACTCCCAGTCCTTCGGGAGCCGCCCCGCGAGTACATCCTTGAGCTCCGACGCCAATGCCGGGTGCGCCGCTTCGTAGGCGCCAAGTGCCTTCTCCCATGCCGCGTACGCATCCGCGCCGCGCATCCGAAGTGATTCGCGCACGCGATCCATTTCGGTCGGCACCACGAACGCCTCGTTCGGCCAACCCATCGCCTGCTTGGTCGCGGCCACCTCCGCCGCACCAAGGGGCGACCCGTGGGCGCTCGAAGTTCCCTGCTTCTTCGGCGCCGGGTAGCCGATCACCGTGCGCACGCGAACGAGCGACGGGCGCGCCGTCTCCTTCATGGCCGCACGGCCAGCCGCCTCGAGCGCTTCGAGACGGTTGCCGTCTTCCACCTCAAGCGTGTGCCAGCCGTAGGCTTCGAAGCGCTTGAGAACATCTTCGGTGAACGCGATCTCGGTGCTTCCGTCGATCGTGATGCGGTTGTCGTCCCAGAACACGATGAGCTTGCCGAGCCCGAGGTGCCCCGCGAGGGACGCGGCCTCTGCCGAGACGCCTTCCATCAGATCGCCGTCCGACGCGATCACCCAGGTGTGGTGATCGAACAGCGCATGCTCCGGGCGATTGAAACGCGCCGCAAGGTGCTGCTCGGCCATGGCCATACCCACCGACGTGGCAAACCCCTGACCGAGGGGACCGGTCGTGGTCTCGACGCCCGGCGTGTGCCCGTACTCGGGATGTCCCGGCGTCTTGCTTCCCCACTGACGAAAGCGCTTGAGCTCGTCGAGTGGCAGATCGTAGCCCGCGAGGTGAAGCAACCCGTACTGGAGCATCGATGCGTGGCCCGCCGAGAGCACAAAGCGGTCACGGTCCATCCACTCCGGATGCGATGGGTCGTGTTTGCGGAGGCGCGAGAAGATGGTCCAGCCCAGTGGCGCAAGTCCGAGGGGCGCGCCCGGGTGCCCGGAGTTCGCCGCCTCAACGGCGTCCATCGCGAGGGCGCGGAGGGTGTCGACGGCAAGCTCATCGGGCGATTTGGTGGACATCGGCTTCGGTTCCTCGCCGCGCGATCTAGCAGAGTCGGCGCGGGGGAACGAGGGCGATCTGCGGTCCGGCGTGCGAACCCTTACAGGCGGCTCACTTGACCAGGTGCCGAACGCTCGCCGCGAGCTTGTACTGGTCGGGCCAGAGCGAATCGGCGACGCCGAGTTCGCGGGCCGAATGCAGGACGAAGTACGGATCCGCGAGGTGCGCGCGGGCGAGGGCCACCAGGTCGGCGCGCCCCGCGAGGAGGATCGTATTCACGTCATCGTAGGTGCTGATGGCGCCGACGGCCATGGTGGCCACACCGACCTCGTTCCGAATCCGATCGGCGAAAGGGGTCTGATAGAGGCGGCCATACTGCGGCCGCGCCGTGGCGCTCGTACCGCCCGACGAAACGTCGACGAGATCCACACCCCGCTCCTTGAGCATGCGCGAAAGGGCCACGGCGTCATCGTCATCAAAGCCGCCCGCCTCCCAATCGGTGGCCGAAATGCGCACCGAGATCGGCTTCGATTCGGGCCACACGCGCCGCACGGCGTCGAACACTTCGAGGGGAAACCGCGCACGACCCGCAAGGTCACCGCCATACTCGTCCGTTCGCACGTTCGACAGGGGCGAGAGGAATGCCGAGAGCAGGTACCCGTGCGCCATGTGGACTTCCACGAGGTCAAAGCCCGCTTCGTCCGCAAGGCGCGTCGACGCAACGAACGCGTCACGAATCCGGTCCATCGCCGTGCGATCCATGGCCGCCGGCACGGGGTAGCCCTTCGCCCACGGCACGGCCGACGGGCCGATCACGGGCCACGCGCCCTCCTTGAGCGGCCCGCCACCACGCCACGGAAGCTCGGTCGAAGCCTTTCGCCCCGCGTGGGCAAGCTGAATGCCGATCTTGCTCCGGGAGCGCCCGTGCACGAACTCCACGACGCGGCGCCACGCCTCCATTTGCGGGCGGTTCCAGAGCCCCGCGCAGCCCGGCGTGATGCGACCTTCGGGCGACACATTCGTCATCTCGGCGATGACGAGCCCCGCGCCGCCGATCGCGCGACTCCCGAGGTGAACGAGGTGCCATTCGTTCGGCACGCCGTCCACGGCCGAGTACTGGCACATGGGCGAAACGACGACGCGGTTCTCGAGTCGCATCCCCCGGAGCTCGAAGGGAACGAACATGGGCGGAACGGTGGTTCCCTCGGTGGGCTTAAGGGTCGGGGTTTCACCGGACGCCTCAACGAACCAACGGTCCGCCTCGTCGATGACCGCGGCATCGCGCACACGGAGGTTTTCGTGTGTCACCCGCAGCGACCGAGTCAACAGCGAAAAATTGAAACGAACCGGGTCGAGACCCGTGTAGCGCCTGGCGTTCTCAAACCACTCCAGGCTGCACTGCGCCGCACGCTGAATGCTGTCGGTCTGTGGGCGGCGCTCTGATTCGTAGCGTTCAAGTGCGGCACGCACCGTCGGTGCGCCCTTGAGGCTCGCCGCAAGCGCGATGACGTCTTCCATCGCGAGCTTGGTGCCCGAGCCGATGGAGAAATGCGCCGTGTGCGCGGCGTCGCCAATGAGCACCACGTTCTCGTGCGACCAATGCGCGTTCTTCACGGTGGTGAACTGGATCCAACGCGAGCGGTTTCCCACGAGGCGATGCCCCTCGAGTTCCGCCGCGAAGACGCCCTCAAGGTACTGGATGGTGGCCGCTTCGTCCTCCACGGCGAGCTTCGAGCCCCTCCACGTCGCTTCGTCGCACTCCACGATGAACGTGCTTTCGGCCTTCGCGAACTGGTACGCGTGCAGCATGAAGAGGCCCGCGTCGTTCTCGCGAAAGGAAAACGTAAACGCATCGAGTGATTTGTCCGAGCCAAGCCAGACATAGCGGTTCGGTCTCACATCGAGCGTCGGCGAAAACGCCGTCTCGTACGTCCGCCGCACGAGCGAGTTCAGGCCGTCCGCGCCCACCACAAGGTCCGCATCGCGAACCGCCTCGACGTCGGTCACCTCGTCGCGAAAATTGACCCGCACTCCAAGCTCACGCGCACGGTCATAGAGAATGCCAAGGAGCCGCTTGCGCGAGAGCCCCGCAAATCCGTGCCCATGCGACCGCAGCGTGCGCCCTCGGTAGTGAACATCGATGGCGTCCCACTGCGCAAAGCTCTCGGTGATCGCTCCGTGCGATTCCGGGTCGGCGCTCGCGAGATGGCTCTGTGTTCGGTCGGAGAACACCACACCGAACCCGAAGGTGTCGTCCGGGCGGTTTCTCTCCCAAATTGTGATGTCGTGCGCCGGGTCCTGTCGCTTGAGCAGAATGGCCAGGTAGAGCCCGCCCGGTCCGCCGCCAACGATGTGGACTTTCATGCGCGCCTCAGAGGTTCCAGGTCAGGCCGAGGGAGAACACGTCCATGTTGGACATGTATGTGCCCGCGTTGGTGACCGCCGGCGGCGGCACGGCGGCGAGCTGCGGAAGCTTCGCCTCCGAAGGAGACGTGGTGATCGTCTCCTGAAAGAAGTGCGCGTATGCCACCGACAGGTCGAATCGGCCAAGGCGAATGGTCGCGCCCGCGTGCACGCCGAAACGCTGCACCGGCCAGAAGTCGAGCTGCATGTAGGAGGGATCTACGCCGCTCGTTTCGAACGAAACGCCGAGCCGCGTCGCGAGAAACCCGGGCAAGATGTTGTAGTCGCCGCCGAGGCGGAGCGAAATCTGATCTTGCCAGTTGTGCGGAACGAGATTCGTTGACGGCACGGGAAGCGGGTTCGTCGTCACGTTGCCACCCGTGTTCGCCGTCACGCCCACCGTCGACATCGACGGAACCCCAATGACGTACTGGTAGAGCGAGGAGCTGTGCTCGTACTGCGCGTCGAACTCCACATCCCAACGCTCGTTGGCCATGGAGTCCTCAACGCGCCCCGACGCCGCGGAGGCGCCGGCCGAGTCGACGGCACGTGGCTTGATCCGGTCGGCGTAGCGAAGGCCCATCCGGAGGCTCCACGGCTGCGGCGCCTTGAACGTCACGTCATGGATGCGCGTCTTTTCGGGGACGTTTCCCGGCTCGGTCTCGCTGCCCGAGCCATAGGTATTCGTCGTGAAATCGATGTGGCCGCTCGCGCGCACCGCGTCCTGCCAGCGGAAGCCGAGCATCACATCGACATTGTCGTGGGGGACCCAGTGCGTCGACACGTTGATGCCCGGGATGAACAGGTCCGACGTGACCATGTGCGTGCGCACATCCGCCTGAACCGCTTCCAGCATCGAATTGCCGAACGTCGCCGTATTCGAAAGGAAGTCGACCACGGCAAAGCCCCACTGGAGCGCGAGCCCGACCTTGAGGCGCGGATGCGGCGCGTAGCCAACACCAATCGTTGGCTGAAGGAAGATCACCTTCGACTCAAGGAGCTGGTAGCGGCTCGGAATCGGGACGTCGGTGCCGCCTGACGAAATGATTCCATCCTTCGTGTCGCCCCAGCGCGAAAAGCCAATGGCGGAGGGCACGAGCAGACCGCCCGCGATCCCGAGCTCGGGCGTCAGCTTCATGCCGTAAAGCAGTGTCGGCATCACGGTGGGAATGGCGTCGTTGCAGACCGTCGGCCAAGGCACGTTTGCGAAATTCTCGCCGGCGAATTTCGTGCCCGAGCTCCCGAGCGTGACGTCGTCAACGGTATTCGGGACGCCGTCACCGTTCGTGGCCACCCCCGTCCCGGGAGCACTCGAGCGCGTGTAGCAGGCGTCTTCAAACGCGAGCGTTGCGTTGAAAAGGAGCTGCGGCCCCGGCAACGAAGCGAGATTCGCGGGGTCGTAGAGGAGCGCCAGCGGATCGTCCGATCGCGCGAAGCTGGCGCCGCCGCGGCCAAGGGGGCGCGTGCCGAGGGACGGGAACTCGTACCCTCCGGCAAAGGCCGTCATTGGAACTGAAACCAGGGCCGTCGCGGTCAAAACCGCGACCAGGGACAGGGAATGGCGCATGTCGGTGGCGGACTATTACCGACCGTGCTCGACGGGACAATGCGCTTCCGCAGCCGCCCCAACCGCGCGGGATCACGCGATCTTCACTCGATGGGCTGTGCGTAGGTTGCGCACCCACAGTCTCCAGTCACACTGAACTTCGGAGGGAACGATGGGAGCAGGCCTTGAGATGGGGGAAATGCCCCGGTTTGACGACCGCACGGAACCGGGAAGCGCCATGGACGCACACAGCTACACGCGGGAACTCGTCGAGTCGCAGTGCGTTCGCAAATCGACGGCAATCGTGACCTCGACGGGAAGTCGCCCGACGACTCCGAGCAGTCCCCCGAAGCCGGAGGCCCGGACGGTCGATGCTCGCAAGGGCACGCTGGTTGGCTTTCCGAAGAGCCGCGTTCCGAACTCGGCGACCGGCACGACACCCTCCACGTCGCGCCCGAACAGTGTTCCGCCGCCCGCGCCCATCCGTCGCGATCCCACGATGGACCTCTCCATCGAAGATGACTCCGTCACCATGGTGGACGCCGAGGCCCTCGATCGAGCCGCCGATTCCGTGCGGCCCGCGCCCCGTCTGCGAAGCGTGCCGCCTCCTCCACCCGTGGTCGCGTCGCCCATGGACGACGACGCACCGACGAATCACATGATCGAGCTCCACGACCGCGAGACGCTCGCCACGATGACTGTGGCGAGCGACGACGATGATGTCGTGCTGCCGGTGACATCAACGCAACATCGCTGGAAACACATCCAGACGCGGCTCCTCGAGTGGAAGGACAACGCGCGCACGTTCGTTGAGGCAATGCTCGAACGCATCGACATCGACGACATTGCGAACGAGTTCATGCACGCGACGACGTTCGTCGTGCGCGGCACCGCGACGGGTTTGCGCACCCTTGCCGACCGCATCGAGCAGAAGCTCGACGACGTTCAGTCCGCCTAGCGTTCAGTCCACCCAGCGATCAGTCCGCGTAGTCCGGCGGCGCTTCGGGGCCCGGGTCGCCGCCGTAGTCGTCGCGCGACAAGTTGTCGAACCGCGTGTACTCGTTGAAGAACGCGCAGTACACGGTCCCCGTGGGGCCCGCGCGCTGCTTGCCGACGATGATTTCGGCCTTGTGCTTCATGTTCGGTTCGTCGCGGTTATAGACCTCGTCACGGTAGATGAAGAGGATCGTGTCGGCGTCCTGTTCGATGGCGCCCGATTCGCGCAAGTCCGAGAGCTGCGGCCGCTTGTCCTTTCTCGCGCCGCGCGTTTCCACGCCACGGTTGAGCTGGAGAGAGCGAGATGATGGGAATGCCGGCTCCCCTTCGCGAGCGCTCTGAGCGAGCGCGAGATCTCGGAAATCTCCTGTTCGCGGCCGTCATTGCGGCCGCCCGAGCGCATGAGCTGGAAGGTAGTCGATGACGATGGTTCGAGACCATGCTCCGAACGCAAACGTCGTGCCTTTCGCGCGAGCTCCATGAGCGAGAGTGCCGGCGTGTCGTCGATCCACACCGGAAGCTCGCCCAGCGTGCCCGCCGCGCGCGCAAGCTTGGGCCAGTCTTCGCGCCAAAGCGTCCAGCGCGAAGCGCGCAAGCGTGCCGTCGACGCGCGCTTCGCTGCACAACATACGTCGAACGAGCTGCTCCTTCGGCATTTCGAGGGAGAACACGACGACGGGCTGCTTGGATGCGAGGCAGGCGTTGGCCGCCACGTTGAGCGCGAAGGCGGTTTTGCCCCATGCCGGGACGGCCTGCAACAATGATGAGGTCGCCCGGGCATGCCCGTGGTCATGTCGTCGAGGTCGAGAACTCCGACGGGGAGGCCCGTGATGCGGTCATCAAGTGTTCCGCAGCCTCGTGGATCTCGGTAAACGTACGGAGAACGACATCCTTGATGTGTTCGTACGGACTGCGCGCGCGCTCCTTCGCCACCTGGAAGACGCTGCGCTCGGCGGTGTCGAGGAACTCCTCCATTTCGCCGTAGTCGCCATAAACCACGCGCCCGATCCCCGTGGCACGCCGCGATGAGGCGCCGAACGACGGCCTTCTCGCGGATGATCTTCGCGTGCGCCTGGATGTTGGCGACGGTCGGGATCGTTCGTGAGTTTGAGGAGGTCGTCGCCGCCCACGGCGGCGAGCTCGCGCGACACGAGCACTCGCGGAGCGTCACGGTATCCATCGGCTGGCCGCTCCCGAAGAGCGACTTCAGCGCCTCAAAGATGATCGTGTTCGCTTCGCCATAGAAGTCTTCGGCGTCGAGCTCTTCGAGAACGACGTTCATCGCATCGTTCGTAAGCAAGACGCCGCCGAGCACCGCGCGCTCCGCCTCAAGGGCGTGCGGCGGTACTTTCGACCGAGGGGCGCGTCTTCCGATGGCCTCTCACGGCGTTGCCGAGCGGGGTAGAAGCCTTCGTCCACGGCCGGCGTCGCCCCGCTTACCGACTAGGCTTCAGGGGTGACTTCGACGGAGAACGTGGCGACGACGTCGCTCGCGAGCTTCACCGAGATTTCGTACGACCCCACGAGCTTGATGGGCTCCGCGGGGAGCTTGAGCTTCCGGCGGTCCACTTCGACCGAGTGCTGCGCGTGGAGGCCATCGGCGATGTCCTGCGCGGTCACGGACCCGTAGAGCTTGCCTTCGTCGCCCACGGACTTGGCCAAGGTGACCTTGAGTCCGTTGAGCTGCTCGGCTTGCCCCTTCGCCACCGCACGCTGCTTGTCCGCACGCGCGAGGGCGATGCGCTTGTCGTGCTCGATGCGCGCCACGTTGCCGTGGGTCGCCACCGACGCGAGGCCGCGCGGGATGAGGTAGTTGCGGGCGTAGCCCGGGCGCACACGGACGAGCTCGCCCGAGTTGCCGAGGTTGTCCACGTCTTCCTGAAGAACAACTTGAGTATGGGTAGCCATGATGAACCTGTATTGCTGGCTAGTGGAACGCGTCGACTACTTGGTCGCCGTGTAGGGAAGGAGTGCGATGTTGCGGGCGCGCTTGATCGCCGTGGTCAGCGCGCGCTGCTGCGTGGCCGAAAGGCCCGTGATGCGACGCGGAACGATCTTGCCGCGCTCGGTGATGAAGAACTTGAGCTTCTGCGGATCCTTGTAGTCGAACTTGAAGTTCGCATCCTGCATAAAGGGCGGCGACGCCGCCACTCACGGCGCTTGAAGCCGTCGTCCTTGCCGTCGCGGAATCCGCCGTCGTCCATTCCATCGAAATCTTGGTCGATGCCGCTCATTGTGCGTCTCCTTCTTCGCTGCTCGCTTCGCTGCTTGATTCCGTCGCTTCGGCGTCCGCTGCGGGGGCACCAGCCTCCTCGCCCGCGTCACGCGAGTAGTCCCGCTCGTCATCGCCGCCGCCATGCATGCGCGACGAACCGCGGTCCACGGGAAGGCCAAGGCGCTCTTCCGCGCTCAAAACCTCATCCGCCTCTTCCGACTCGATCGGAAGGAACTTCACTTCCTCCGGGTCCACCGCGACCGTGTTGATCTCGGGACCCGCACCGACCTTCACGGTCTGGAAGCGGACAATCTGATCGAACTGGCGCAGGTTACGCTCGAGCTCCTGCACGAGGCCGCCTTCGCCCAGGTAGCGAAGATAAACGAACGTGCCGCGCGAATGCCCTTCGATCGGGTACGCGAGGCGGCGACGGCCCCAGTTGTCGACCTTCGTCAGCTTGCCCTTTTCGCGCGTGATGACTTCCGACACGCGCGACGCGCAGCGTTCCGCGTCCTCGGGCTTCGCCGTGGGACGAAGGATGTAGATGGTTTCGTATTCCCGCGTTCGCAGGGAAAGCGGTTGCGCTTCTGTCATGTGTACCTCTTGGACATTGGCCCCCGGGGGATTTCCCGGGAGCGAGGGAGGCGAAGGGTTAGCAGGTTTGCGGAGCGCTAGCCAGTGCGCTTCGGAGCCCCGGAGGCCGGGGCGGAGGGCGGCGAATTCCCGCCTTTTTTCCCGCCTCCACCGAAGGGTCCCGCGTGGAGACGCTGCATGGCCGGCTCGAGCCCGGACTCGAGGAAGTCCGTGGCGGCGCGCGTGCCCTCGTCGAGCACCTCGCCGAGCCGAGCGGATTCCACCGCGTCGAAGGGGCTCAGGACAAACACGTCGGGCCGCATGGGGCCGGGCGGCCTGCCGACACCGATGCGCAACCGCGCGAACTCCGCGCCCACATGGGCAACGATGGACTTGAGCCCGTTGTGCCCCGCCGTTCCGCCGCCGCGTTTCAGGCGGAGCGTCTCGAAGGGCAGGTCCATCTCGTCATGCGCGACAAGCACATGGTCGAGGGGAACCTTGAAGAACGTCATGGCGGCCTGCACCGATTCGCCGCTCAAGTTCATGAACGTTTCGGGCTTAAGCAGCACGACGTCCGTACGCCCAACGGTCGCACGCGCGTACTGCCCCTTGAACTTGTCGCGGAAGGCATCCGCGCCCCAAGCGGACCGAAGCCGATCGATCCACATGAAACCAACGTTGTGGCGATGGTTTGCGTACTTGGGGCCCGGATTGCCGAGGCCGACCAGCAGAAACACGGTCGGAAGACCGCGTTACTTCTTGTCGGCGGGCTTCTTGTCCGCCGCCGCAGCTGCCGCGGGGGCCGCCGCACCGGCCGCCGGCGCACCCGGCACCGCCGCCGTCGCATCGGCCGCCTCTTCTTCCATCACGAGCTTCGAGAACTCGTCGCAGGTTGCGAGGCGTCGCTCCGCCTTGAGCACCACCGTCACACCCTCCGCGAGCACGAGGTCCTTCGTGGTCACGGCATCGCCGATGTCGAGGTTCGTCACGTCGGCGACGATCTCCGCGGGAATGTCCATCGGCTTCGCGCGAACCGGAAGGTCGCGGAAGTTCAAGTTGATGGCGCCGCCCTTCTGCACGCCGACGGCCTTGCCCTCGGTGCGGAACGGAACCTTCACTTCCACGGGACGGTCCGCCATCACGCGGTAGAGGTCGACGTGAAGCGCTTCGCGGGTAAGCGGGTGCACCTGCACCTCGCGCACCATGGCGAGCTCCTTCTTGCCCGCAACGTCAACCTCGATGACAACGTTGCGCGCGAATTGCGTCGAAAGGGCCTTCACCAGCTCCTTCGGACTCACGGAAATGGATTGTGGTTCCACCTCAGGTCCGTAAAACACCGCCGGAATCAGCCCGCGCATGCGAAGCTGACGCGACGGCCCCTTTCCGCCACC
This sequence comes from Polyangiales bacterium, assembly GCA_041389625.1. GTDB lineage: Bacteria > Myxococcota_A > Polyangia > Polyangiales > JAWKRM01 > JAWKRM01. The sequence continues at coordinate 4,436 of JAWKRM010000039.1, read as the reverse complement.
CGTGCGGACCTCAGCCGAAAGCGTCTGCGTATTCATTTGTCGTCTCTCCTTGATCGATGCCCGGCCGGGTTATCCAGCGGGGTCATCGGGGGGGCGGGAAATAGCCCTACCACCCCCGCGGAGCAAGGGGCCGTTACCAATGGGAGAGGAGCGCGACCACGGTGGCGACCGCCAGAAAAACGCGCAACTGCGCGAAACCCTTCGGGTGTCGACCGCGAAACCAGGCCCAGAGGAGCCCGGCCCCCGCCGAGACAACAAACAGCCCGGCCGCGACCAATCCCGCCGCCCCGGGCCCGAGGGCATTCGCCGCATGGTCCTCGATGCCGAACCCCGGCGCGAATCCGTAGAGCAGGACCAGGTGGACGACGTACACGACCAACGTCTCTTGGCTGATCGTGCCGAGGAGCCCAGGACGTGCCCGACGCACGTCGACGTCCTCCGAAGCATGTCGACCCGAATCGCGATCCGCATGCGCGCGCCACAGGAGGAACGCGTCGACGGCGCCGACGCACGTGGTGAGCACACCCATGCGGAACACGAAGTGGAATGGGTCGTTCACCCAGTGATCGTGCGCACCAAACGGGTTCCATCCGGACGCCCGAAGGGCCGCACCGACCGCCATCGCGCCCCCCCCCAGGGCCAGCAGCACGCGCGCCGTCGTGCCCTGGCCCGCGGCACGAGCGCGCACGACGGTGAACGCCATGGCCGTGCCCGCGAACACGTAGCCTCCCCAGGGAACGAGTGGGAACAGGGATCCCGTTTCCGGCGTGAAATAGGCGGCAATCGGCAGGGGAAGCGCATTCTCAACGGCGAGACGCCAGCACCACGGGCCCGTGAGCACCACGCCAGCTCCGAGCAACGTCGCACCCACGCGTAGCTCCGACGAGGTGCGTGCGAGACGAGCCGCCACCATCAAGAGCAGCATGCACACCGCGATAAGCTGAAGCGCGTCCACCTGGAACGCGCTGGCAAACGCCGACCACGGTGCCGAATGCCATTCGCGGATGCGCAGCTCAGGGAAGTGGAGCACGTAGCCAAGCGCGAGGATCGTTAGGTAGCGCCCAAGTCGCTTTCGAGTGGCGGGCCCCCAGCCACGGTGTGCAGACAATCGCGGGTACGTCGTAATGCCGAACGCGAGCCCCGCCCCAAAGAGGAACATCGGTGCGGTGAAGCCGTGCACGTATCGGTGCCAGTCGAACCATCGGGCGGTACGGGTCGGGGCGTCGAGCAGCGCCGTGAACGTGTGCCCCTGCACCATCAGGCACACGGCGACGAATCGAAACACGTCGAGGGCCCGCCAGCGATCGCCCGACGGGCGGTTTGGGGGCGTGGCGGAGCCGGTGGGCACGGCCGCTTCGTACGTCGCCGGACCCCCGGGGGCCATCCGCCGATTCCGGCGACAGCGAACGCAACGCCGAGGCGGACAGGAGATCACACCACTTTCGGGAGTCCGGGCGGAGGAGGTCCGTTCAGTGGCGTGGCGGTGCCCCATGCAGCCGAGAGGTGTTCAAGTGTAAGTGCTTGGAATTACTCCCACATTGTTTGGTTTACAGGCGAATTGGATGTTAAGGTTTAGGGAATATGGCTCGACGCGTGCTTTGGTTGGCTCCGCTTCTGGCGGTTGGCTTGGTGTGTGCGGCTACGAACGTCGCGTTCGCGCAGAGCCTCGACAAGGCGCGAAGCCTCTACCTCGACGCGGACTTCGAGACCGCGCTCGCGGAGTTTGAGGCGGTGCTCGAGCGACCAGGGCTCACCCCCGACGAGGCGGCGGAGTCACACCGCTACCTTGCGACGCTCCGCGCGCTCTTGGGCGACAAGGCCGCGGCTGAGAAACATGCGCGCGCGGCGCTCGCCATCGACCCGTCGGCGGCCCCTGCGCGAGGTGCACCAAAGGCCCTCGAGAAGCTCTTCGAGTCGCTGCGCCAGGAGCTCGGCGGCAAGGCGGCAACGCTCACCATTCAAGCCGAAGGCGATGTGAACGCAAGCGAGCCACTCGTCGTATCCGCGGTTCTCGACCCGGCGCCCGTCGCGCTCGCGACGCTGTTGTCCCTACGCTGCGTTTCCGGCTCGGGCGCACCCGAGGAAGCGGAGGGCTCGCCTCCCCGCGTCGAAGTGGAGCTTGCGAGCGTGGAAGGTGAAGTGAATTGCCGCGCCTCCGCCATGACCAGTTCACGCGCGCCCATCTTTACCGCGCGCGAGCGATTCGGCCCCGGGGACGGCCAGTCGGGTACCCTCAACCTTGCGAGCCCCGGTGACGAAGAAGAGGACGAGGGCGGCAGCGTTTGGCCCTGGATCGCCGTGGGCGGCGTGGCGGTCGCGGGCGCCGTGGTGGCGGGCATTCTCCTTCTCTCCTCAAGCAGCAGTGATTCGGTTTCCTTCGACAAACCCGTCGTGAAAGGTTGGTAGCTCCGCGTTGACGAACATCGTGCCCATCGCTGGACACGGCACCGGAGGTCGCCTCGGGCGATACGTGCTCAAGCACGAAGTCGCCACGGGAGGCATGGCCACCGTGTACCTAGCCCAGCTCGAAGGAGCACGCGGTTTCGATCGCTGGTTCGCCATCAAGGTGATCCACCGCCACCTCTCCCGCGACCGAAAGTTCGTCAACATGTTCCTCGATGAAGCGCGCGTCACGTCGCGCCTTCACCATCAGAACGTCTGCTCCATCATCGAGTTCGGCGAAGACGTCGCACCGCACATCGTCATGGAGTACCTCCATGGCGAGACGCTCGCTTCGTGCATTCGAAACGGCTGGAAGAACAAGAACCTTCCCATTTGGCTCGGCGCCCGCGTCGTCAGTGATGCGGCGCGTGGCCTGCACGCCGCGCACAACCTCGTGGACGACGAAGGGAATCCGCTCAACCTCGTCCACCGCGACGTGAGCCCGCAGAACATCATGGTGCTCTACGACGGGCTCTCAAAGATGCTCGACTTCGGCGTCGCGCGCGCCCGCGGCCGAATCACGCAGACCGAGGCCCAGGAAGTCAAAGGCAAGATCGCGTACATGGCGCCCGAGCAACTCCACGGGCAGCCCATTGACCGGCGGTCCGACATTTGGGGCCTCGGCGTGGTGCTCTGGGAGGCGACCGTCGGTGCCCGCCTCTTCCGCGGCGAAACGGACGGCGAAACCACGCTCAATGTCATCCACAAGGAGATTCCGCGACCGTCGCAGTTCCGCGGTGGTTACCCGAAGGCCCTCGAAGAAGCGGTGATGTCGGCGCTCGTCCGTGACCCCGAGCAGCGCGTGAAGACGGCGGCCGAGTTGGCCGATGCCATCGACCAGGCGCTCTACGCCCTCGGGCGACCGACCGGACCTGCGCAGGTCGCCTCGTGGATGAGCGAGACATTCGCGGAGCGCCGACGCCAGCGCGAACAGCTTCTTCGGACGGACTCGACCACCTTGCCGGTCGACTTCGAACGCGATCCACCAAGTCAGGAGTCGCTTGGCCCCGCGCCCATTGAAACGTCGGGCACTCGACTTACGCCCGTGGCACAGAGTTCGGGCACACTCGGCACCCTCGAGAAGATGGCGGTGCAGCCCAAGCGCAAACGCCGATGGTGGGTCGCGCTAGCGCTGCTCCTCACGGGTGGCGCGGCCGCGTACATGGCGCTCTCGAGCGAAGACGACGTCGAAGGACCGACGCCGGTCGTCAATGGCCCCGACGATCTCAGCAATGGCCCCTCCACGACGCCGGAGCCGGCAACCGGACCCGCGGTCGGTACACAGGACGACGACACCGCCCATTCGAACGACACCCAAGGCACCCCCTCGACGGCGGCAACTGCCGACGACAATGCGCAAGGGTCCGAATCGACCGGTGACGACACGGAGACCACGGGCACCGAAGCGCCGGCGGACACCTCGCCCGCCAAAACCGCCGCGACAAGAACCGGAAAATCAGCGAGCTCGCGCCCCGCGGTTCGCCGCCACACGACGAGCGCGACAGCGAGTGCTCCCTCCGCCAGCGAACCCGCGCCATCCGGCCCCGGGAAGATCAACGTGCTCCCACCCGACGACACGGTGGACGTTCTCATCGACGGCAAGTCCGTGGGCAGTGGAACGGTGATCGGATACGAAGTGCCCGCGGGCACGCACACCGTACTCATGAAGTCCTCGGACGGACGCACGGTCAGTCGCAAGGTGACGGTGCAGCCCGGCAAACGGACCGGCGTCTCGGTCCCGAGCTACTAGGGCCGCCCCCCTCAACAAGGCGACGAACGCGCTCTAGTCGCGGAGCCCCGCAACGAGCGCATCCACACTCTTCTTGGCATCGCCAAAGAGCATGCGCGTGTTGTCGAGGAAGAAGAGGGGGTTCTCGACGCCCGCATAGCCCGCGGCCATGCCACGCTTGAGCACGACCGTAAGCTTCGATTTCCAAACCTCGAGGACCGGCATGCCGTAGATCGGGCTTGAGGCATCGGTAAGCGCGCCGGGG
>JAWKRM010000038.1:0-29134 GCA_041389625.1 Polyangiales bacterium | reverse complement strand
CCTCTGCGCGCTCCGCGGGGTTCGCGTAGTAGTCGATGGTCGTCTGCCCGACGAGCGAGTCGTGGGGCACGCCCACGAGCTCTGACGCAGCCGCGTTCCCGTACCGCACCAGGCCGTCTGGAAACCCGATCACAAGCATCGGCACCGGCGACGCTTCAACGATGGAACGGAATCGCGCTTCGCTTTCCCGCAGCGCGAGCTCGGCGGCCGCACGGCGACGTGATTCATCGGCGAGGGAAATGAGCTGCGCGGCGGACATCGCAAAGAGGAGTTCGTCGTCTGGCCAATTGCGTTCGGCTCCGACGTGTTCGTGGCAGACCACGCCTGCGAGTTGTCCTTGGACGTAGACGGGTACGTCGAGCATCGCGCCGATGTTGTTCGGCTTGAGGTAGCCGTCGCTGAACTCGCTCGTCGCGGGATGCGTATGCGCGTCGGTGGCGACAATGGGCCGCCCGGCACGGAGCGCCTCGAAGTATTTCGGGTACTTTGAGTTGGCGAGTTCCGCGCCCGATTCAAACCGCTCGTCGGCTCGAACGAAGAGTGCCTCGCATCGAATCGCGTCGGGTGCGCCGGCCAGTGACCAGTAGCTGACCCGTTCCACGCCGAGCGTGATGGACGCGGACCGCAGTACGTGCCGGACACGCTCCTCGAAGGATTCGTGGTCGACGCTCCAAAGCTCTAGCAGCGCCGCCTGTTGGCGGATCGCTCGCTCGAGCTTTGCCCGGAGTGCGTCCTCGTCTGCCATCGCGCCGCCTCTCTTAGCACGGGGCCGCGCGGCGCCGCCAGGTCGTCGAGGCCAAGCCGTCGAAGTTGGTGCCGCTCGCTACTCGGCCACGATGACGCCGCAGGCAACGCGAGCACCGGCGTCGCCCGACGGCTGAGAGCCGACGTCCTCCTTCGCGTGCACGATGACCGCGCGGCCAACGACCGAGTTTGGGCCCGCAAGCTCGAACCCGTGAAACGTTTCGGTAACGTGTACCTTCCCGTCCGCATCGGACGTTAGGTTTCCCATGTCTCCCGCATGGCGCGACGCGGCCGGCGGTAGGGCGTGCGGCACGCCTGCGGGGTTCCAATGGCCGCCGGCACTCGTGCCGTCTGCGGCGCTGCAGTCACCCGTCTCGTGGACATGAAACCCGTGCTTCGTGTTCGGCGTAAGCCCCGCGAGATCTGCGGTCACTTCCACGCCGTCCGCCGACTGGCGAAAGCGAATGGTGCCAGTCACATGGCTCTCGCTCTTCGACTCAAGCGTTGCGACGGCGGTCGCGGCTTGAACGGCCGCGGTGGGCGTCGCGTCCGCGGACTCGGCGCCGCTCGTTGCCTCGGTGTTCGTCGTTGCGGCTGGCGCTGCGGATTCGTCCGCAGCGCTTCCGCAGGCCGAAAGCAGGAAACACGCGAGGGGAAGGATGGGGTAGGTACGCATGGCGCCCACGCTACGCAACTCGTCCCCGGTAGCGCAACCCGCGTTGGCGCAGGCGTTCCACCCGGCCCACCGTGCGGCTCGCGGGGCAAATCGGACGGCTCGCAGGAAAGGGGCGTCGCTGCGCGGGTTTCCACGGAATGGTTCAGCGATGTCGAAACGTGCCTCTCCCTTTCACATTTGGCGGCAGCACTTCGAGAGGAACGCGCGGAGGCCGTTCCCCGAGTCCCGTGATTTCAAACAGCGCTTCGAGTTGGACATGCTTCCGTTGCTGCGTTCGTCGCTGGCCCGATTTCAGGCAGGCGAGACGTCGGAAGGGCGCCTGGCGCGCCAAGTCGACACATTGGTCGCTTCCTACGCGGACGACGATTTTCGGGCGTGCATCAAGCTGTTCGTGAAAGAGGAAGCGCGGCACGCTCGGATCCTTGGTGAACTTGTGCGGGCGCTCGGGGGCGCACCGACGCCGATGGATCACTGGACCCGGCGGACGTTTGTTCTGACGAGAAGGCTTGCGGGCGTCCGAACGAAGCTCTTCGTCGCCCTTGGCGCCGAAGTCGTGGGGCGCGTGTTCTACGGGCTCGTGAGCGAGGCCCTCCCGCCCGGCGACGTCCAGCGCCAAATCGCGGAACTCGCCGACGACGAGCTCGAGCACCTCCGCTTTCATGCGCTCATCTGGCGAGAGACTTCGGTCCCCGAACCCGTCTTCCGCGTCGCGATCGAACTCTTGGCCGCTTCCGCGCTCATCGCATGTTCGCTCGATCACCGCGCGACACTCCGCGCGCTCGACATGGATGTGGGGGCGATCGTGCGCGCCCACCGACGTGCCATGGAGGAGCTGCTCGGCGGCGTGTACGGCCCGACGCCCGTGGAATTGCCCGCCACACGTGCCGCGCCGGTTCTCCACCCGCTCTAGCGTGGCTCCGAGTGATTTCGCGGCGTTGCCCTAGACGCGTGGGTTCTTTACCATGCGCCCACCGTAGGGAGATTCACATGAAAACACGCTTCTCTTTCGTTACGCGCGCGGTGGGCCTTTGTGCCGCGGCCTTGCTTTGGATCGGTGCCGGCACCGCCCTCGCCGAGGACACCACGCAGGAAACCATCAACGCCTTCACCGTCGACATTCAGTCCATCGAGTCGTCGGATGCGGAGAAGGTGACCACCACGGAACTCGGGCTCGCGAAGGCCTGGCTGGGCGAGGCTCAAGCGCAGCTCACGCAGGACCGCGAAGAGGAACTTGCGCGCACCGTCAAACGGATCCGCGCCTCGATTGCCATGATGAAGGCGAAGCTCGCGAAGGGCGTTGCGGTGCATAAGGCGGATGCGGCGCGCAAGAAGGCCGCCGATGCCGCCACCGCACTCAAGAAGGCGAAGGCCGATGTGGCGTCGCTTGAGAAGGAGCTCGCGACCCTCTCCAAGAAGGAGGAAAAGTGATCATGCGTAGCGCAGGCATTTCCCTGGTTGTTCTTTGTGTGGCCATGGGCTGCGGCGGACCGCCGCCCCATACGGCTGAAATGGTGACCTTCGAGGACTCGCGAAACGGCAACTATGCGTACGCCGTCGCCGCGCGCTCGCCGCAGCTTGCGAAGGACGCGGACGCGGAATACGAGAAGTCCGTCAAAGCGCACGAAGACGGTGATGCGGATTTGGCGCTCCACCACGCGCGCCTCGCAAACATGTTCTGGATGACCGCGGTCTATCAGAGCCAGGCGACCGATGCGGAGAACGACGCGAACAACTCCGCGAAGTCCTACGCCGACAGTTCGAAGCAGCTCGAGGCCGCGAACGCCCAGCGCGACATGCTGACGACGTCGGTCACGCGCCTGCGTCGCATTGCGGAGCTCGAGGGCAAGGTGGCCGCCACGGAGAGCCAGGCGGGCGCCAAGGCCAAGCTCGACGCGGCGCTCGTGGCAATCAAGGAGGCCGAGGGGCTTGATGCGGAGCGCCACGCGCCCGACGCGCTAAACCGCGCGAAGAAGGCGCTCGCCGATGCGAACGCCGCGTTCGCTGCGAAGGACTTCAGCGGCGCCGGTCGTTTTGCCGATCTCGCAACCGAAGGGGCCGCGCAGGCCAAGGCGACGGCCGCGCCGCTCCATGCGGCCGACGAAGCCAAGCGCGTGAGCCGCGACGAGGACGACGCCATCTTCGCGGAGGCCCGCAAGATTTCGGTGGGCTCCGTGTCCGTGACCCCCCGCGGCATCACGTTGGTGCTACCGGACATGTTTGAGAAGCGTGAGACAAAGCCGACGGTCCAGGCCCAGGCGGAGATCACGCAGGTGGCCGCCATCGCCAAGAAGTTCCCGAAGCGTAGCCTCATCATCGAGGCGCATACGGATTCGACGGGCGGCAAGTCGGCGAACCTGTCGCTCAGTCAGGCGCGCGCCGATGCCGTTCTCACGGCACTGACGGAGAATCAGATTCCGCCAAGCCGGCTTACCGCCATCGGGAAGGGGCAATCGGAGCCCATCGCCGACAATCGCACGAAGGCCGGGCGCGCGCAGAACCGTCGCGTCACGGTGATCTTCAGCCGCGTCACGGAATAGCGTTCGCGAGAACGTTGCCGTGACCGGCGACGGTCGGGCGGGTGCCTACGGGAGCAGGATGCGTCCCGGGGCCCCGTTCGCGCCGCTCTGGGTGTGGCAGCTGTTGCAGTCACCGCTGGTCTGCGTGTGCCGCATGCTGCGCGTCCGGCCGTTGAACTCGACCTTCGCCGTGTAGGGGACGGCGAGGGGCGACGGCCCTTCGAACATGCCGAAGTTGCCAGCGGAGTTCGCCTGCAACGTGACGGTTTGGCCGTTCGCATCGGTGATGTGAATCTGCGCACCCTGGGACGCGGGGGCGAAGCAGGTGTCGGGCTCGTGTGCGGTCGGGAACACGGTACCGGCGATGGCGAGCTTCGGAGCCCCGACCTTCGTCGTGTGGCATGCGATGCACGCACGCCCCGGATTCATGCGGGACGAGCCCTCGTTCCCATTCGTCCAGAACTGGCCCGACGAGCACTGGGCGGGGGCCGCGAAGGGGTCCGCAGCGCCGCCGTCGAGGTTTGCGGTGGTGGCGCCGTCGCCCGCGTCGAGGTCCGCGGCGTCCGGAAGGGTGCCCGCATCGAGCGATGCGTCCGGATCGGCGAGCCCGCAGCCAGTGGCAGGCATTCCCGCATTCACCCAGCTGGCGAAGGCCATGGCGTCCGTGGCGCTGACGGGGTTCTGGCCGAAGGGCGGCATGGGGTTCGTGGTGCTCGTCATGCGCTCGAAGGCGCGCACGGCCACGAGTTTCGTCGCATCGCTCGGCAATGCGGCCGTGACGCCGGCATAGGAGTCGAGGTGCACGCCCTTGCGCGCCGCCGGGCCGGAGTGGCACTTGACGCAGTGCCCCACGAGAATGTCGGAGATATCACACGGAAGGCCGTCGATGCCGTCCGCTTTCCCGCCGGCGCCGAAGCCGTAGGTTTCGCCCGTGGTGACGCCGTCCGCCGCGCATCCCGCGGCAAAACCGGCGATGGCGAGGCACAGGGACAGCGCGGAAGGGCCAGGGAGCGGGTGAGGAACGACATCGTTCGCGGACGATGCGATGGCGCACTGCGTCGGCAACCGACGCCCATGAGGAAGGTCACACGTTCTGGAGGGTCTCCTCACCGAAGTGGGCTCGCAGGGCGGCGAGGCCGTCGGCGATGGAAACGCTTGGACCAAAGCCAAGATCGCGGCGTGCCGCCTCGATGCTGAAGTAGTGGTCTGTCGCAAGCTGTCGCGCGAGGAACCGGGTGAGGGGGGGCTCCGTCTTCGCGCCCACGGCGCGCCAGAGCGTCTCCATCACGGCGCCAGCGGCGACGGCGACTCCGACGGGGACGGTGCGGCGAACGGGTGGCACGCCGGCGGTCTCGAGGATGGCGTTCACGAGCGCCATGACTTCCATGGGTTCGCCCTGGGTAATGAAGTAGGCCTGCCCGGCGCAGGGCGCACCCACGTCGATGTGCTCCGCGGCGAGGAGGTGGGCCTCCACGGCGCTCGCGATGTAGGTCGAATCGATGAGTGCTTTGCCGCCGCCCGGGAACACGAGGCGCCCGGCGCGGGCCCGCGCGATGAGGCGCGGCGTGATCTGATTGTCGCCCGGACCCCAAATCAAATGCGGGCGAAGCGAAACGGTCGCGAGTTCGGGGCCGTTCGCCGCGCGAACCATGCGCTCGGCCTCCGCCTTGGTCGCGGGGTACGCACTTTCGAAGTGCTCCGCGTAGGGCAACGACTCGTCGGCGCCCCGGATGTCGGCACCGGCGTGCACCACGCTCGGCGACGATGTGTAGACGAGCTTCCGGATGCCGTGCGCTTTGCACGCGGCAAGCACGTTCGTCGTGCCGACGACGTTCGATGCGTGGTACTCGGCGAACGGGCCCCAAACGCCCGCCTTGGCCCCAACGTGGAAGACGAGGTCGGTTCCCGCGGCGGCCCGGTGCACAGCTTCCGCGTCGGCGAGGTCGCCGCGGTGGATTTCTGCTCCGCGTGCTTCGAGTTCGGGCATGGGCTTGCGCGCGAACGCCCGAATGCGCTCGCCGCGGTCGAGGAGCGCATGGGCGATGGCGCCGCCCAAGAATCCGCTGGCGCCCGTCACGAGCGCGGTCATCGCCGGGTCGCCCAGACCGCGAGTGCTTCGCGATTGATTTTCGAGTTGTGCCGAATGTCCACGGGGAAGCCCGGGTGGTAGAGCACACGCTGAACCTGCTGCGCGCCGGTGTGTTCGGGGTCGGCGGCGCCGAGGGCGAGAATTTCCTGCGTCAGGAATTCGGATGGCCGCGCGTCGGGTTCGAGCTCGACACAAAGCACGGGCTCCTTGCCGTTCGCGCCGGGTACGCCGACGAGCGCCGTTCGGAGGACGCGCGGGTGTGCGTTGAAGACCTCTTCGATCGGCACGCTGAAGAGCGGACCCGAGTTGGTCTCCACGCGATGCGCCTTCCTGCCCGCAAACCAAAGGCGCCCTGCGGCGTCAAACCATCCGAGGTCGCCCATGCGGTGCGCGAGCCTTCCGCCCCAGGAGGTCTTGGCGAGCCGCGTGGCGCCGTCGCGACCGTGGTACGCGTGCGTGACGTTTGCGCCGCGCACGACGATTTCGCCCACCGTGCCACGTTCGACGAAATCCGAATCGGACAGCGTTTCAATGGGTGTATCGCGAATGCCAATGATGGCGACGTCGATGCCGGGGGCGGGGGTGCCCACGCAAATCCCCGTGCGCGACTCGACGAGGGAGAGGACGTCGCGGCTGCCGATGTTGCACACCGGGAGGGCCTCGGTGGCGCCGTAGGGAGTGAAAATCTCCGCGCCTTCCGGAAGCATCGCCAGCATGCGACGAATGACGCGCGGAGGCACGGGCGCGCCCGCGGAGAGCACGCGCCGAATGCCACGGAGCCGCGCGCCGGTGCGCCCGCCCCAGCGACTCACCGTGTCGAGGAGTGCCGGTGAGCCGAACATCATCGTCGCCTCGAATCGGTGTGCAGCGTCGAGGATGCGTGCGGGGTTGACCTTCGCGGGGCGTGTCGGGTCCATCTTCGGGATGACGGTGGTCATGCCGAGGCTCGGGCCAAAGAGCGCAAAGGGGGGGAACGTGGCGACGTTCGTGAGGCCGGGTTCGATGCCGTAAAGCGTTCGGAGCATGCGCGCCTGGGCGGCGAGTTCCGCGTGCCGATACTCAACGCCCTTGGGGACGCCGGTGCTGCCGCTCGTGAAGACGACGGCGGCGAGGGTGTCTCCGCCGATGTTTGGCGCACGCCATGCACCACGTTTCACCGCCAGGTCGCCACGCTGTTCGACGTGTGCGAGGGAAGGGCCGCCGGCGAGGAAGCGACCGAGCAGGCCGCCGCCGACGCTGACTTGGACGCGTGCGGAGGGGCACCAGCCGAATAGCTGGCGTGCAAGGTGCGCCTTCGGCACGCCGACGAATGCCTCGGGTTCCGCTTCGCCAAGGCACGCCTTGAGGTGTGCAAGGCCGATGCCCGGGTCCACGAGCACCGGGACCGCGCCCGCCTTAAGGAGCCCGAAGGCGAGCGCGAAGAAGTCTTCCGTCGGCGGCACCAGCATCGCCACCTTCACCCCGGGGCCCACGCCGAGCTCCGTGAAGCCGGCGGCGATGGCTTCGCTTCGTCGGTCGAGTTCCGCGAAGGTCGCGGTTCGATAGTGGGGCTCGGAAAAGGGCCACGCACGCGCCGGCACGTGCGTCGCGGCCATGGTCGGGTGCGATGAGCCCATCCTCCGAAGTGCGTGGACGATGGGTTCGGGGGCGAGCGTCTCGCCGAGCGCCTGCGCGCTAGGGGGCGAGGCCGAGGAATCGGCGAACATGCGGGATGATCTCGTTGGAGGCGTCCTCGAGGACGAAGTGGCCGGCGTCCGGGTACTCGTGGACTTCTGCGTTCGGGAAGTGCTTGCGCCACTCTTCGAGGAACGGCGCGTTGAATACGAAATCCTGCCCGCCCCAGAAAATGAGCATGGGCTTGTCGCGAAGGACGTGGAGCTTCTCCGTCACGCGCGTCACGGCGCGGTAGGAGCGGTCGCTCGGCGTGAGCGGGATGTCGTTCACAAACTCGAACACGGAGAGTCGATTCGCCCACGAATCGTAGGGGGCGAGGTACCCGCGCCGGACGTCCTCGGGCATGCGCGCTCGCTTGACGGCCACGTGGGTCGCGGCCGAAGCGAAGGCGTTCAGGCCACGGACCGCGAGCTCACCGAAGGGCTTCGAGCGCGCGATGGCGAGGGCCGCGGGCAGGGAGCGCCCCGGGGGAAGCAGAAATGCGGCAGTGTTCAGGACGACCATGCGCGCGACGCGTTCGGGGTGATCCACGGCCCAGGTGGTCGCGATCATGCCTCCCCAGTCGTGCATGACGAGGGTGACCGGCTCCGTGAGCCCGAGGGAATCCATGAACGCGGCGAAGTCCTCCGTTCGGCGCGCGAGCGTGAACGGGTACTGCTCTCGGCTCGGCTTCGCCGAAAGCCCCATGCCGATGTGATCGGGTGCAATGGCGCGGCAGTCGCCCTTGATCGCTTGGATGAGGTCGCGCCAGTAGAACGACCACGTGGGATTGCCGTGCACCATGACCACGGGGTGCCCCTTGCCCTCGTCGACGTAGTGCATCTCGAGGCCACCGATGCGCGCGCGATGCTCCGCGAAGGGGTAGAGGTGCGCAGGCACGTCCGCCGTGTGCGTCGCTTCCATGGTCACCAGATCACTTCGTAGACGGAGCAGTTCAGACCACTGCCCATGCCCATGAGACAGAGCCGGTCGCCGGCCTTCAAGTTCTTCTGCTGAACCTCGCCCGAGAGAACCATCGGGATGGACGCCGGACCGGTGTTCCCGAACATCGGGAAGATTTGCGGCACGGTGGTGACATCGAGTTCAAGACGCTGGCTGAGCATCATGGTGTGCACGGCGCTGATCTGATGAATGACGTGGCGTGCGATCCCCGATCCGACCCCGAATTCCTGCTTCGAATCGCGCCAGGTGGCGTCGGCCAGGTCGAGTCCAGCCTCGAGGAGCTTCTTGGTGTTCGTTCGCATCTCTTCGCGCTGCCCGGTGCAGAGCCCATTGTGCTCGGTGGCCGCGCGGCTCAGGCCGCCGACGAAGCGGTGGTTCGAGTCCGTGAGCCCCTCGCGCGAAAGCACCATCGCCGCGGCACCGGAACCGAGCGTGAGGGACGCGAACTGCTCGCGGAAGTCCTTCGCGGTGGCTTCGGGGCGGTTCAGTCGCTCGATGGTTACCTCGGTGATGTAGCGGCTGCCTTCACCGTCGACGACGAGGCCGTGGTCGATGTCGCCGCGCTCAATCATACCCGCGACGAGGGCCATGCCGTTCAGAAAGCCAAGGCACGCATTGCCAAGGTCAAAGTTGAATGCCGTGGTGGGGAGCCCAAGCTTGTGGTGGACGATGCAAGCCACCGAAGGCTCAATGTAGTCGCGGCATACGGACGTATTGATGAGAACGCCGATGTCTTCGCGCCGCACGCCGGCCATTTCGAGGGCGCGGGCGCCGGCCTGCGCGGCCACGTCGCTCGGCTGAACCCCCACATCCCAGAACCGCCTCTGCTGAATGCCCGCGAGGTTCTGGAGTAGGTTCGGCTGCACCCCGAGCCGCTCCTGCGCTCCAGCAAGCTGGCTCTCGATTTCGTCCGACGTGACCACATGCGGCGCATCGACATGCGCGACCGAACTGATCACGACCTTACTAAAGCGCTGACTGCCCTTGACCATGGCGGGACCCCCGTACCGGTTCGTTGGATGGAGGGCGCTAGTAACACGCCCCGCCGAGGGAATCACCCACCCGCCGCAACCACGCGGAGTCACGGCACATGTGGCCGCTATGCCGCGGGCTCGACGGTGACTTCCGTCGTCACGGACTGGGCGATAAAGCAGCCGTGGTGCGCGGTGTCGTGTAGGCGCGAGAGCGACGCGGCGTCGGGCGCCTCCCCGGCGAAGGTGACCCGCGGGCGCAGCGTGACGGTGGTCATGGCCATGCGCCCCTGTGCGTTCTTCCCGAGCACACCCACGGCGTTGTCCTCGTAGCGATCCACCACAAACCCGTCGCGGGCGGCCACGGCGAGGAATGTGAGCATGTGGCAGCTCGAGAGCGCGGCGACGAACAGCTCCTCCGGGTTGACGAGTTCAGGGTTCCCCTTGAACGCGGGTGCCGCGGACACTCGCATGGACGTGCCCGTGCCGTACGCCACGTCGTGGTCGCGCGTGTAGGTCGCGTACTTGAAATCAGGCGTCGTGCGTTCCCAGCGGATCGAGGCGGTGTGTTCCGACATGCGCGGCATTGTTGGGCCAGCGCCGTCGTTCGTCCAGACCGACGGTGCGAACAGCAAGCATTGGAGTCGGCGGGGAAGCGCCTTGGCGTTCTGCGATTGCGATCCGTGCGCGCTGCGCCGAACCGCACGCGGATTCACGTGCCCGCGAAATATGTGCGGATGGGGAGTTCGAGGTTCTCGGATCCGCCGGCGACCCACGCGGTTCCCTCTTGGATCGTGAAGGTAAGCGCCATGGAGCGCTCCGCGAGTGTGCCGAGGGCGCGGGCGCCGTTCGTGTCGATGCTCCGCACGTCGAGTCGAGCGTGCTTCGAAAGGGCATCGCCGTGTGCGTCCCACCACCCGGCAAACGCGTTCCGGTAGCCGAGGATGGAAACGCGGCCGGAGCGACCGAGGGCCTTCGTGACACGGCGTTCGTCGGGTTCACCCAAGTCGATCCAATGCTCGATCTCGCCGCGGAGGTTCTTTCTCCAGAGGTCCGGCTCCTCCGCGTCGGAGACCCCGCGGCCAAACTCGAGCGTGCCCGCGTCGTCCTCGGCGGGGACGTGAAGCGCGTACGCCAGGAGTCGCACCATCATGCGTTCGTCGTTCTCGGAGGGGTGCCTCGCGAGGGTCACGGCGCGATCCAGGTACACACCCCGGTCCACATCCGAGATGCCGACCTGGGCCTTGAACACCGTCGCCTTCTGCGCCACGGGCGGAAATCTACTCGCTCGGTCACGCGCGCCGGCGAACCCCGTGACGAAGCTCTCACCCGAAATTGCCGGGGCGGGCTGTGGTGCTACTCGGAGAAAATTCCCGAGAAATTTCTGACCCCCACTCCGGCCCCACAATCCGGACCCCCCAGAGGTAGAGCCATGGCACGCAAGGTAATCGGCGGACTGATTCAGTGTTCGAACCCGCTCAACGACGACAAGGCGACGGTCGCCCAGGTGCGCGACGCGATGTTCGAGAAGCACATCCCGCTCATCGAAGAGGCGGGGAAGAAGGGCGTGCAGATCCTTTGCCTTCAGGAAGTTTTCAACGGTCCGTACTTCTGCCCGAGCCAGGACTCGAAGTGGTGTGACATCGCCGAGACGATCCCCGGGCCCACCGTCGAGCGCCTGAGCCAGTACGCGAAGAAGTACCAGATGGCGATGATCATCCCCATCTACGAGCGCGCCATGGCGGGCGTTTACTACAACACCGCGGCGGTGGTGGACGCGGACGGCTCGCTTCTTGGCATCTACCGGAAGAACCACATCCCGCAGACGAATGGCTTCTGGGAGAAGTTCTTCTTCAAGCCGGGGAACCTCGGGTACCCGACCTTCCAGACGCGCTACGCGCGCATCGGCGTCTACATTTGCTACGACCGCCACTTCCCGGAGGGCGCGCGATTGCTCGGGCTCAACGGCGCGGAAATCGTGTTCAACCCCTCGGCGACGGTGGCCGGGCTCAGCGAGTACCTGTGGAAGCTCGAGCAGCCCGCGCATGCGGTGGCGAACGGCTACTACGTCGGCGCCATCAACCGCGTGGGCAAGGAAGCCCCGTGGAACATCGGTGAGTTCTACGGCCAGAGCTACTTCGTGAACCCGCGGGGCCAGTTCGTCGCGACCGGCTCCCGTGACAAGGACGAAGTGATCACGGCCGAGCTCGACCTCGACATGATCGAAGAGGTGCGCCGCACCTGGCAGTTCTACCGTGACCGCCGGCCGGATTCGTACGGCGCCATGGTCGAGCAGCTGCCATGAGCTCGGTGCTGATCAAGAACGGCCGCATCGTCACGGCCGTCGACGACTATTTCGCCGACGTGTACGTGGAGGGCGAAAAGGTCGCCATGATCGGCAAGGACCTCAAGGTCCAGGCCGACAAGGTCATCGACGCGAAGGGCAAGCTCGTGCTCCCGGGCGGCATCGACCCGCACACGCACATGGACATGCCCTTCGGCGGCACGACGAGCGCGGACGATTTCGAGTCGGGCACCATCGCCGCGGCCCACGGCGGCACGACGACCATCGTCGATTTCGCCATCCAGACGAAGGGCGAGTCGACGATCAAGGGCCTCGACACCTGGCACAAGAAGGCCGAGGGCAAGGCCACCATCGACTACGCCTTCCACATGATCGTCACGGACATGCCGAAGGAACGGCTGCCCGAGATGCGGAAGCTCGCCGACGAAGGCATCACTTCGTACAAGCTCTTCATGGCGTATCCCGGTGTTCTCTACGTGGACGACGGCACGCTCTACCGCGCCTTCCGCCAGGCCGGCGACAACGGCACCCGCATCTGCATGCATGCGGAGAACGGCATCGTCATCGACGAGATCATCCGCATGGCCGTGGAAGACGGAAAGGTCGCGCCGCGCTGGCACGCGCACACGCGCCCGACGCGCATGGAAGCCGAGGGCGTGCACCGCGCCATCGCCATCGCCGAGGTGGCGAAGGTGCCGCTCTACATCGTGCACCTCTCCTGCTCGGATGCGCTCGAGGAAGTGAAGCGCGGCCGCGCCCGCGGCGTGAACGTCATCGCGGAGACCTGCCCCCAGTACCTCTTCCTCGACGACAGCTACTACGACAAGGAAGGGTTCGAGGGCGCCAAGTGGGTCATGACCCCCGCGCTCCGCGGGAAGTGGAACCAGGACGAACTCTGGCAGGGCCTCCAGTTCCGCGACCTCGAGACCATCGCCACCGACCACTGCCCCTTCTGCTTCAAGGAACAGAAGGAGCTCAGGAAGGACTCCTTCACGAAGATCCCGAACGGCGCGCCCGGCGTCGAGAACCGCATGAGCCTTGTGTACAACGGCGGCGTCGTGCCCGGTCGCATCGACCTGAACCGTTTCGTGGAGCTCACAAGCACCGCGGCCGCCAAGGCCTTCGGCCTCTTCCCGAAGAAGGGCACCATCGCCGTGGGTTCGGACGCGGACATCGTGATCTTCGACCCCGAGCGCCGCGAGACCATCAGCGTCAAAAACCCCTGCACGCACCACATGAAGGTCGACTACTCGGCCTACGAAGGGTTCGAAGTGCAGGGGTTCACGGAAACGGTCCTCTCCCGCGGCCGCGTGGTGGTCGAGAAGGACAAGCTCGTCACCAAGGGTGGCGGCAACTTCATCAAGCGCGCCCGCACGGGCGAAGCGCTTCGCTAGTTTTCGAGCTCAACACGTTCGCGTCCCGAGGAATCCATGAACAGCCAAGACGTCCGCGCCAAGCACAAGAAGCACCTCTTCCCGTCCGTTGCCAACTACTACAAGGAGCCCGTGGTGCTCTCGGAGGGGAAGGGCACGCGCCTCAAGGACCTCGACGGAAACGAGTACCTCGATTTCTTCGGCGGCATCCTCACGGTGTCGGTCGGCCACTCGAACGCGGAAGTGAACGCCGCGATCATCGAGCAGCTCGGTCGCCTCCAGCACGTCTCGACGCTCTACCCGACGGTGCCCATCGTGGAGCTGGCGGAGAAGCTCGCGAACCTCACGCCGGGCAAGCTCGAGAAGTGCTTCTTCGTGGCGTCGGGCACGGAGGCCGACGAGACGGCGGTCATGCTCGCGCAGGTTTCGACGGGGAACACCGAGCTCGTCGCACTTCGGCACGGCTACTCCGGGCGCTCCATGCTCGCGCAGTCGCTCACGGCGCACTCGAGCTACCGCGCGGTGCCGAGCCAGGTGGCGGCCATCAAGCACGCCATGGCGCCGTACTGCTACCGATGCCCGTGGAAACAGGACCCGAAGAGCTGCGGCACGATTTGCGCCGACGACGTGACGGACGTGATCCGCACGACGACCACGGGCCGCATCGCCGGCATGCTCGCCGAGCCCATCCTCGGCGTCGGCGGCTTCATCACGCCGCCCAAGGACTACTACGCGAAGGTTGCCGAGGTGGTGCGCAAGCACGGCGGCGTCTTCATCTCAGACGAGGTGCAAACGGGCTTCGGCCGCACGGGCAAGATGTGGGGCATCGAGCAGTACGACGTGGAGCCCGACATCATGACCATGGCGAAGGGCATCGCGAACGGCCTGCCGCTCGGCGCGGTCGTGACCACGGCGCCCATCGCCGACAGCCTCGCGAAGGGCTCCATCTCCACCTTCGGCGGGAACCCGATTTCGAGCACCGCGTCCCTCAAGACCCTCGAGATCATCGAGCGCGACAAGCTCGTCGACAACGCGCGCCGCATGGGCGAAGTGCTCCGCGCGGGCCTCGAGAAGATCCAGGCGTCGCACCCGAAGACCATCGGCGACGTGCGCGGCATGGGCCTCATGCAGGCGCTCGAGCTCGTGGCCGACGAGACGGTGAAGGACCGCACGCCGAACACTGCGGCGACGGCCGACCTCTTCGAAGAGACGAAGAAGCGCGGCCTCCTCATCGGCAAGGGCGGCCTCTTCGGCAACACCATTCGCATCGCGCCGGCGCTCAACGTCACGGAGGCGGAGATCAACGAGGGCCTCAAGATCATCGCGGAGTCGTTCAAGGCGATGGGGGTCGGATGACCTCCGGAAAGTCCTATCCGCTGGCAGACCGGCGCCTTGAGCGTTCGCTCGAAGAGAAGCACGCGCTCTACACGCCCGCCGAGGCGGTGACGGAGGCGAATCGGTGCATCTACTGCTCCGATGCGCCCTGCGTCGCGGCGTGCCCCACGGGCATCGACATCCCGAAGTTCATCCACAAGATCAGCACCGAGAACACGAAGGGCGCGGCGCGCACCATCTTCGAGAGCAACCTGCTCGGGTCGTCCTGCGCGAGCGTGTGCCCGGTAGAGGTGCTCTGCGCGGGCTCCTGCGTCTACAACACGTGGGAGCGCGAGCCCATCGCCATCGGGCGGCTCCAGCGCTTCGCCACGACGACGGCGCTCTCCCAAGACCCGGACCTCATCGCGAAGACCAAGAAGCCCAGCACGGGGAAGAAGGTCGCGCTCATCGGCGCCGGCCCCGCATCCCTCGCGGCGGCGGGCCACCTCGCGCTCGAAGGCCACCGCGCGGTGATCTTCGAGAAGAAGAGCGTGCCCGGCGGCCTCAACAGCACCGGCGTCGCGCCGTACAAGCTCTACGCCGACGACGCGCTCCGCGAGGTCGAGTTCATCGAGCGTCTCGGTGACGTGGAAATCCGCACGGGCGTCGGCGTGGTCGACGGCAAGGCGGATGCGGTCAAGGGCGAAGTCTCGGCGGCGGACTTGCTCCGCGACTACGACGCGGTGTTCATCGGCATCGGCCTAGGCTCCGACCACGGCATGGGGATTCCCGGCGAGGACGGCCCCGGCGTCGTGGGCGCCACGGCGTGGATCGAATCCATGAAGCTCGACCCGAAGGCGAGCGTGGCGGGCGTTACGCGCGCCATCGTGGTGGGCGGCGGCAACACGGCCATCGACGCGGCCCGCGAGCTCGCGCAGCTCGGCGTCGAGCACGTGAGCATGGTCTACCGCCGCGACGAGGCGGCCATGAGCGGCTACGCCCACGAGATGGCCGGCGCCTACAAGGAGCGCGTCGAGCTCGTGGAAAACCGCCAGCCGGTCTCCGTGGTGCGGGAGAAGGGGGCCGTCGTGGGCCTCCAAGTCGCGCCGACCACGGGCGGCAAGCCCACCGACGGCGAGCGCGAGACGCTCACCGCGGACCTCATCGTCATCGCCATCGGCCAGGCGCGGCTGACGCAGTTGGCCTCGGCGTTCCCCGGCGTCGAGCTCGACGACAAGGGCCGCGTCCGCGTGGACGAGGCCACGTGCCGCACGGGCAACGCGAAGGTCTACGCCGGCGGTGACTGCGTGAACGGCGGCAAAGAGGTCGTCAACGCCGCGCAGCACGGCAAGCTCGCCGCGCGCGCCATCCATTCGTCCCTGGGTGCCGCACCCGGAAGCACCGGAAAGGCAAACTGACCATGGCCGACCTGCGCATCAAGTTCTGCGGCGTCGAGAGCCCGAACCCCTTCTGGCTCGCCTCCGCGCCCCCGACGAATACCGGCGACCAGGTTCGCCGCGCCTTCGACGCGGGTTGGGGCGGCGCCGTGTGGAAGACGCTCGGGAACCCCATCGCCAACGTGTCGAGTCGCTTAGGCGGCGTGAGCTACGGCAGCACGAAGCTCATGGGGCTCAACAACATCGAGCTCATCACCGACCGGCCCCTCGCCGTGAACCTCCGCGAGATGGCCGAGGTGAAGAAGAAGCACCCGAAGAACGTGCTCATCGCCTCCCTCATGGTGGAAACCAAGGAAGAGTGGAAGGAGATCATCAAGAAGGTGGTCGACGTGGGCTCGGACCTGCTTGAGCTCAACTTCGGTTGCCCGCACGGCATGTGCGAGCGCGGCATGGGCTCGGCCGTCGGCCAGGAGCCGAAGGTGCTTGAGGAGATCACGCGCTGGGCCGTCGAGTACTCGAGCGTGCCCGTCATCATCAAGCTCACGCCGAACATCGGCGACATCCTCGAGCCGGCCTACGCCGCGAAGAAGGGCGGCGCGCACGCCGTGTCGCTCATCAACACGGTGAAGTCCATCGTCGGCGTCGACCTCGACAACATGGTTCCGCTCCCGAGCGTGGGCGACGCGTCCACCAACGGCGGCTACTGCGGCCCCGCGGTCAAACCCATCGCGCTCCATCTCCTCTCGCAAATCGCTCGGGAGAAGGACATCAACATTCCCATCTCCGGCATCGGCGGCATCGCCAACTGGCGCGACGCGGCGGAGTTCATGGCCCTCGGCTCGACGACGGTGCAGGTGTGCACCGCGGTCATGCACTACGGCTACCGCATCGTCGAAGACATGGCCGAAGGCCTCTCGGACTACCTCGACTCGAAGGGCATGGCGAGCGCGCAGGAACTCGTCGGCCGCGCCGTCCCGCAATACAAGGAGTGGGGCGACCTCGACATGAACCACCACGTGGTGGCGAAGATCAGCCCCGACAAATGCATCGGCTGCCAGCTCTGTTACGTCGCCTGCATGGACGGCTCGCACCAGTGCATCCACCTGCCCGGGATGAGCGACGACGAGAAGCGCGCCCGCGGCCACGTGGCCTTCCCGAAGGACGTCCCCGACGTCATGGCCCTCGCCAAGGGCGCGCCCGCCGGCGCCCGCGTGCCCTTCGTGCACGAAGAGGAGTGCGTCGGCTGTAACCTCTGCCAGCTCGTTTGCCCCGTGGACGGCTGCATCACCATGGAAACCAAGCGCAAGGGTCCCGAGCGCCTCACGTGGAACGACCGCGTGGAGTCGGGCTACGTGGTCCCGGGCGGCCTCGACGCGTCCAAGTAGCGGTCATCGTCCGGTACAGCCGGCGCTTGGATTGGGCCGCTGGCGCGCGTACGGCTCCAACCGTGTCGCCGCGCGCTGTCGCGCTGCGACGGCAAACGCACGGGAATCGCGTTGGCACGTGCGTTGCGTAACCAAGCGCATGCTCAACGCACATGGCGGTCGAGGAGGCCCACCTTACATTCGCTGCGCGTTCCTTGCGATCGGAGCGGTTGCCATCGCAGCCTGCGACGGATCGATCGCGGGTGGTACACAGGATGGTGTCGACGACATCGGTCACGTGGGGCTCGATGGCGCGGTGCGGAATCCGGGTGATGCTCAACTTCCGGTCGATCGCGATGGCAACGTCGTTGGCGGCGACGGATCGGTCACCGCGAACGATGGTGGCAACGGGGGCGGAGGAGGCGGTACGGGGCCGCAGGTCGATCGTTCGAACCCGAGTCTCCACGACTTCAAGTTGAACCCCAAGGAGATCGATCCGGCGGCGAGTCAGTTCCTTGCGGACGGTTACGCTTCGCTCGACACGCGGGCTGCGCCGCTCGGCAAGCTTGTCGTGTTCCTGCCGGGGCACAACAACGTGCCCAACGACTGGCATGCGCACGGGATCGCGCTCGCGAGTCTCGGCTTTCACGTCGTGATTCCGAAGTACGACAACGAGTGGGAGGGGTGCAGCGGTCAGGCGTGCGGGGGCAAGACGCGTTGGGAGGCGCTCACGGGCGAAGACTTGTCCTCCGCCATCAGTATCTCGCGCGCCGACAGCGCCGAGGGCCGTGCCATCGCCATGCTCAAGTACCTTGCGACGAACGATCCCGGCGGGGACTGGGGCTACTACCTTGACGGTGACGACGCGCTCCACACGGAGGACGTCATCATCGCGGGGATTTCCCACGGTTCCGGCTCGGCCGCCGTCTACGGCATGCGCCGACCCGTCTGGCGCGTCGTGATGCACTCCGGCGGCAACTTCGATACGGGCGGTTGGCTCACGGCGCCGTACGTCACGCCGCCGGAGAAATTTTTCGCCCTCGAACACACGGCCGACGACACGGACGGGATCATCCGCCTCTTTTGGAGTCAGTTGAAGATCCCGGGGGCACCCACGAGCGTGGACGGGGCATCGGCTCCCTACGGCGGCAGCCATCAACTTCAGACGTCAATCCAGTCGAGCTATCCGCACGGCTCTACCTGCGGCAACAACTCGTTCTCGCCGAAGGACGCGAACGGCAAGTTCGTGCTCCTACCCGCGTGGGCGTACATGTACGGCGTCGACGAGCTCACGAAGTAGCGGTCGGCACCGTCGCCCGTGCTCAGTTGGGCGCGAATGCGTTGTCTTCGACGCCACTCGCGCCAAACGTCGAGTCGCCGACGCTGTCGCGGATGGCGATGAGCAGGTCGCGCCAGGATGCGCGGTAGCCGTTTTCGAGGCTCCACATGAGTTCCGCGAACCACGGGCCGGCGATTTCGTTCGCGCTCGCGGTTACCTCGATCACGCTCGAAACGATGTCGAGGTTCTCCCAGCCACCCTTTCCGTTGAGGATGGGGCGCACGTAGTACTCGTAGCCGAGGCAGCCGCCGTAGATGAAGATTTGATAGTTGTCGGGATACTCGGGGCGGCTCCAGAAGTCGCTCGCGCCCAGCATGCTGTGCCCGTCGTAGACGACGATTTCGTGCTCGGTGATGGCACGCTGAAGGTTTCCGAAGTTGGCGTAGTCCCCGAGTCCCGAGAAATCGTTGGGTGAATACAGGTCGAGTTCGAACGTGACGTCGCCGACCGCCTTCTGAAACCGTCGTCCGACCGGGGCGGCGCTCGCTTCGTTGAAGCCATCCGCCGTGAGCCAGGACACCATGCGCTTCATGTTGCGTACGCCGATCTCGTAGTCGTCGATGGGGCCGTCGCCGATCTGCCCGTAGAGAATCACCGCCGTGACCTTGCCGTCCTCCACCAAGCGGTCGTACTCCGGGTAGGTTTCCGCCTGGGAAAACACGCTCGAAACGGTGATCGACATGGCCTGCGTGTCGACGGTGCATCCCGGTCGTTCGGGGTTCCAGAGGTACCAGTAGACCGATTGGGAGAGCTCGATGTGCGAATTGCGGTCCGCGCAGGTATCGCCGGCGTCGCCCATGACGGAGTACGGACGGGCGGGTACCTCTGCGCTCAGCGTCGCGCCAACCTTCGGCTCGATGCCGGCGTCGCGGAGCAGAATCGCGTTCACGCCGCGGATGCGGAAGTGGGTGAGCGCTTCCGGCTCAAGGTGGACGGCGTCTTTCGCGGCGACCCACTCGCTGTCCACGAGCCACTCCACGCGGTCGCGCGACGAAAGATCTTCCGCGAGCGACTCAAGGTAGAACTCGCGCCGCTCCCGCAGGTAGGTCATGGCGAACTGCCCGAGCTGTGCGGGCGCATCCGCTCGGCGGAAGCTCGGCGCGTCGACGTCGGCTTCGATATCGACTTCCACCTCGATGCCTTCGGGGTTCTGGTAATCCGTGTCCGCCTTGCCGGTCTTGCTTCCGCCGGCGAGGAACGGATTCGCATCCCCCGCATCGACGGCGCTGGCCGTACACCCGGTGGTCGCGAGGACGAGGGCGAGGCCGAGGGGAGGTGCGGGGCGGAAGGTCGACCGGAACATGCCCACGCCCGATGCAAGGAGCGGACCCGCGGAGGTCCCCGGCGAGCGCCGCATTTCGATAGTTATTTCATGTGACTGCGCCCCTCCAGGTGACGACTCGGGTGGCCGTTTGCGCGTTGCGGTGGCCGCCAACCCGACGTAAGCCGGGCGCTTTGCCGGAGGGAACGAGCGTTGTCCGAAGCCACTCCTCAGACCATCGAAGGCGCTGATCCGGCGCTCATCAACGACGACCTCGCGCCGACCGCCGAGGCGGGCCGCACGTGGAACTGGGTCAGCGTCGCGGCGCTGTGGGTGGGCATGGTCGTTTGCGTGCCGACCTACATGCTCTCGGCGAGCATGGTCGAGCAGGGCATGGCGTGGTGGCAGGCCGTGCTCACCGTGCTCCTCGGGAACGTCATCGTCCTCGTGCCGATGATGCTCGTGGGTCACGCGGGAACGAAGCACGGCATCCCGTTCCCCGTTCTCCTACGCAGTTCCTTCGGACCCGTGGGCGCAAACGTCCCCGCGCTTCTCCGCGGCCTCGTCGCCTGCGGTTGGTTCGGCATCCAGACCTGGGTGGGTGGTTCCGCGATCTACACGTTGCTCAACGCGCTGTCGTCGAACTGGTTCGTGGGCACACCGCTGCCCGTGCTTGGAATCGATGCGGCGCAGTCGCTCTGCTTCCTTGGGTTCTGGGCCATGCACGTGTGGTTCATCAAGAACGGCACCGAGTCCATTCGTTGGCTTGAAACGTACGCGGCGCCATTTTTGATCGTGATGGGGATCGCGCTGCTCGTCTGGGCGTATCTCAAGGCGGGCGGTTTCGGCGCCATGCCTCTGACCCCGTCGCAGTTCGGGCCCGGCGACGCCAAGGAGGGGCAATTCTGGTCGGTGTTCTTCCCTAGCCTCACGGCCATGGTCGGCTTCTGGGCGACGCTCTCGCTCAATATTCCGGATTTCACGCGCTATTGCCGCACTCAGCGTGATCAGCTCCTCGGTCAGGCGCTCGGCCTGCCGCCAACCATGGCGCTCTTCGCGTTCATCGGTGTCGCCGTGACGTCGGCGACGGTGGTCATTTACGGCGAGGCCATCTGGGATCCGGTCGTGCTCCTCGGGAAGATGGGCGGCTTCGCGAGCATCCTCGCGCTCTTCGCTTTGGCCATCGCAACGCTCACCACAAACCTCGCGGCCAACGTCGTGGCGCCCGCCATCGGATTCTCGAACCTCAACCCGAAGCGCATCTCCTTCCGGGCTGGCGGCTATCTAACGGCGGGACTCGGGCTCGTGATGTTCCCTTGGAAGGTGCTCGAATCCACCGGTGGCTACATCTTCACCTGGCTCATCGGCTACTCGGCGCTGCTTGGACCCATCGCCGGCATCTTGATCGCCGACTATTTCATCATTCGACGAACGGAACTTCGTGCCTCCGACCTGTTTCGCCGCGGCGGCGCATACGAGTACCGCGGTGGATGGAACCCGGTGGCACTCGTTGCGTTGATCGTTGGCGTCGCTCCGAACGTTCCCGGGTTTCTGGTGGCGGCCGGTGCGGTGGAGAGTGCCCCCGCATTCTTCGTGTCGCTCTACACGTACGCGTGGTTCGTGGGCTTCCTGGTTTCGGGCGGTCTCTATGCCTTCGGGATGCGTCGAGAGCGGGTCGCGTCGACGACCTCGGCCTGACGGCGGAGCGAATCAGTCCCGCAACATGAGGAGCACAGCCTCATTCGGTGCGAGTGAGACGGATTGCTCCAGGGTTGCGTCCCGCTCCCGCGCGTTCGACAGCAATACGTTTGCCGAACCCTGAAGTACAAGCGTGCGCGTCGTGGCCGCCGTGTTGATCGCCACCACGATGCGTTCGTCGCTTGTGGCGCGTTCGTAGGCAAACACGGCGTCGTCCGTTTCGAGCAGGTGCAGTGCCCCATGGGTGAGGGCAGGGTGACGACGGCGCAGCGCGATGAGTTCGCGGTAGAAGTTCCATATCGAAGCGCTGTCGTTGCGCTCGACGGCGACGTTCGTGGTGCGGGCGCCCTTGGGGACAGGCAGCCACGGCGTGCCGGTCGTGAACCCGGCCTCCGGTGAAGCATCCCACTGCATGGGTGTGCGTTCGCCGTCGCGGCCCTTGTTGGCGGGCCAGTAGCGCTTGCCGACCGGGTCCTGGACGTCCGCGAGGCGCTTGGGATCGGTCGTCACCATCCCGAGTTCGTCGCCGTAGTAGAGGAACGGGCTCCCCCGCAGGGTGAGCAGCAACGTTGCGAGTGTCTTTGCGATGCGAGTTCGCGTTGCCGCGGGGGCATGCGTGGGGGCGAACCGGTCGATGGGGCGAGGTCGATCGTGGTTCCCGAGCACCCACGTCGTTGGGCGACCGTCGAGGGACTTCTCCACTTCGCCCACGAGCCCCCGAAGCTCCGCAGCATCGAGTTTGGTCGCGCGCATGAGCTGGAAGTTGAAGGGAAGCTGGATCTCTTCGCCCTTCGCCCCGTAGTACGGCAGGAGCCCCGCCGCATCGTCTGTGTAGGCCTCGCTGATGAGGACGCGCTCGCCGGGGAACGTATCGGCGACCTCGCGCACCTTCCGGAGGAAGTCGTGGCACTCCGGTTGAAACATGGTGTGCGCGTGAATCTGTTCGTGTTCGCCGTGCCCGCCCGGCCGAAGGGTTTCGGACCAGGGGTTGTCCCGAAACGATTCGTCCTCATAGAGGTGCGCGATCGCATCGAGCCGGAAACCATCGACGCCACGCGCGAGCCAGAATCGCACCACGTCGAGGAGCTCGCGCTCCACCTCGGGATTTCGGAGGTTTAGGTCCGGTTGGGCTTCGTAAAACGCGTGGTAGTAGTGCATGCCGGTGCGGGCATCGCGTGTCCACGCGCTCGGCTCAAAGATGGAGGCCCAGTTGTTTGGGGGCTTGCCTTCGTGGTCGGGGCGCCAGATGTACCAATCCCGCTTGGTGGCCGACGTGCTCGCGCGCGAATCGAGGAACCAGGGGTGCTGGTCGGACGTGTGGTTGAGCACAAGGTCCGTCACCACGCGGATGCCGCGGGCATGGGCTTCGCGAAGGAGCACGTCGAAATCGGCGAGGGTTCCGAACTGCGGATCCACGTCGACGTAGTTTGAAACGTCGTATCCGAAATCGACCTGGGGAGAGGGATAGAACGGCGTCACCCAAATGGCGTCGACGCCGAGTTCCACAAGGTAGTCGAGGCGCGATGTGATTCCCGCCAGGTCGCCGATGCCGTCTCCGTTCGAGTCTTGAAAGCTACGTGGATACACCTCGTAGAAGACCGCGTGCGACCACCACGGCGGCTC
The DNA here is from genome assembly GCA_041389625.1 of Polyangiales bacterium. Taxonomy (GTDB): domain Bacteria; phylum Myxococcota_A; class Polyangia; order Polyangiales; family JAWKRM01; genus JAWKRM01. The sequence goes on along the minus strand of JAWKRM010000038.1, from coordinate 5,848 downwards.
CGTGGTGCGTTCCGCCGTGGCGGTGGCCGCAATGGAGCCGCGAGCGTTCGACGCGACGGTGCCCTCGTGTGTCGCGCTGTGCTCGTCCACCCGGGCGTCGGGTTTCGCGCTCGCACAGGCGGAGAGCGTGCACGTCAGCGCCAACGTACCGAGGCGACCCGCCCAGTTGGTGTGCGCGGCGAGTTTGGATGCGCAAAGCGTGCTTCGAGATTTGTCCGCGGCGCCGTTCTTCACAGCGCATGGATAACATGGAACGTGCTGGCGCCGGCGATTCCCCGATGGAATCGCCGGCGCCTCCGCTGGTGGTGGTGGTGATGATGATGAGTAGCTTAGAACTTCCAGACCTTCGTCCATGCGACGTCGAGGTACGAGGGGTACTTCGAGTCGGGGATGGTGCCCGCACGCACGCCGGTCGTGCCGTTCGTCAGTTTGCCGTTGTAGGGCGTGACGTCCGGATCCGCGACCCAGTTGCCGCCAATCTTGTGGTCGATGGCGATGTCGAACGCGGCGTCCTCCGGAGCCTTCGTGATCCACGAGTCGGCCTTCGCGTCTCGGTACGTCGAGGTCAGTCGGCCGTCCACGTAGAACTTGAAGTCCACGGTCTTCGAATCGATCTTGATGATGTCCACCGACCACACGTGCCAGGTCGGGGCCTGGAACGGGTCCTCGATGTACACGGGGTGATTCAGGAGGTTCATGCGCTCGGTGGAGGGCTTGTGCACCGCGTTGGTCGCGGTACCCGCGCCCTGCGCTTCGAACTGATCCGAGAGGTCCACCTCAAGCACCGACGAGCCGCTTCGGTGGCGGAGCCAGATGCACGTCCATTCCGCGTGGCCGTGGGGCATGCGTGCGGCGAACGCGTAGCGACCGAAGGCCGGGAAGTACTTCCCCTTGTCGCGCGAGCCAACCATGCCCGACGTGTAGTTGTACGTTTTCCCGCCCATCGTGACCGACTCCTTGAGGCCGGTCATGCGAAGGAAGCCACCTTCCGACGAGACCTGCGTGGTGTTCTTCGAGAGCCAGTAGTTCTTGATGCCGTTCGGCTCCATGTAGTTGTTCTGGTACGGGAGCCACGTGTTTCGCCACGACGTGTCGTTGGTGAACTCTTCGGTGAACACGAGCGAGGCGCCGCTCGGGAGTGCCGGAAGCACGGCCTCGGTCGGCACGCCGCCAGTGGGCGTCGGGGTGGGCGTGGGAGTCGGCGTTGGGGTCGGTGTCGGCGCAGGCGCGGGCGTCGGCGCCGTGGCCACGACGGTGCCGTCGAGCGCGAAGGAGAAGCTCAGGTCGGACGAGCTCGCCCACGCCTGGTGAACTTCCACCGCGATCACGTTGGCCCCGACCACGAGCTTCGATGGGGGAATCGAAAGCATCTGGACGGTCTTCTCCGCGCTACCCGCGATGTTGCTTGAAGCGAGCGTCGTGTTCGTGACGGTGCCGCTCGGCATGTTGCTGCGGGCGATCTCGGAGCCGTTCAGATAAACAACGGCGCCGTCGTCGCGCACCATCCGCGCAGAGAGCGCCGAATAGGCGGCGGGATTCGACACGTTGAACACGTGCCGGAAGCGGACCGTGGTGGCTTTCCCCGTCGTGGTCGTTTCGTCACCGTCGCCGTAGCCGAATTCGCCGCGGCCCGACTTCCACGCCGAGTCATTGAACGAGGCGGTGCGCCAACTGGCGTCGTAGCTCTCGCCGTTGTCGCGGAAGCGCCACGTCGCATTCGACGAGATAACCGTCGGCGTCGCCGGTGGTGCGACGCTCGCCGCTAGCTCCATCCAGAAGGAGAGGTCGGAGGACGGCCCGGCCTGGTGAACCTCGACGGCGAGCACGTTGGTGCCCGCTTTGATGCCGGCCAGTGGGACCGACTTCTCATGGAGTGCGCTCTCGTCGTTGTCGTAGACACCGGTGCTCGCGAGCGTGGAGCCCGTGATGGTGCCCGTCGGCATGTTGTCGCGAAGGATTTCCTGGCCGTCCAGGTACATCACGGGCCGTCGTCGCGGACGAAACGGGCCGTAAGCGAGGTCATGACGCTCGGGTCATCCACGCTGAACGTGATGCGGAATCGAGCAGACATGTTCTGCGGCGAACCGGCATTGAAGCTACGTGGTCATCGCCGTCGCCGTAGCCGACTCCCCGCGGCCCTGTTTCACGACGAATCGTTGAACGAGGCTCCTTCCAGCGGCACCGAGGACGGCGCGCCGTCACGTCGGTGCCACACGGAGTTCTCATCGATCAGGCGAATCTCGTCGCTGACGGCCTCAGGACGTTGGCGCCCGGAAGCTCGTCCGGGCGTCGATTTGGCCGTTGCACCCACCAAAGGGCAAGCAAAGTGGCGAGTACGATCACGTTCCGATGTCCCATGTAGTTCCTCCCAGCGGACGGGTCAGGCTCCCGTCGGTGTTCGCGTATTGGGGTTGGCACCGTGGGAAACGCCCGCTCTGACGGCGACTGCGCATTGGCGCATGGCGTGTGCCGCGCGGAGAGCACGGCATGCGCCACAGGCAAGGCTCGGCGGGATTTCACAGGAGGCGCGCCGCGCTCCAGCAGCTCGGCCACGTATCGACCGAGGGCCGAAGTCGTGCTGCTTGGAGGATCGACGAGCATCATTCCAATGGATCCGGTGAGGTCGCCGCGGCGGTGCCTGCACTTCCGCGACCGCATCGATCGGCGCCTTGCCAGGGAGCTTGATTCGGAGCGTGTGCCGGCTCTCGACGGCGAGGTGATCAAGCGCCGCGGATGCGAAGATGGCGAAGAAGCCGCCCACGCTGACATCGCGACCTCCACGGACTGTTCGCTGCCAGCCTCTCGGACGATCGATATACCCCGATGGGGAACTCAAGCAGCAGGCGCAGTCGGACGCCTGCGGCGACATTCGGAGGCGGGCGCTTAGCCAGACATCGCCCCCAGTGTACCTGGCCTCGCGGTCCGCAGGAACCCCGCGTGGGGTGGGCCCGCGACATGCGATCGGGCAGGTTTTTCGGTTGCGCCGCGGCGGCATTCAGGATCCGCTTCAATGAGTTGGAGTACCGACGTTTGGCTCATCTGGGGTTTCGCTCGGACGCGCGTGCGCCCGCCACGGAGCTTGCGCGCGTGTTTGGGCTGGCTGTCCATCGCGCGGCAACTCGTCGCGTCGGCTCCCGTTTGCCTTCGTGAGGCCGACCCGCAGGCAACCAAGCGATTCCGGCAGGAAGCTCAATGGGATCGGCGCCATTGTGGAGCTACGTTCCCCGGACGGCGTGAAGCTGCTGATGCCGCCGCCGGCCACGTCGCTGCGACCGCCCCGGGAGGCGGCGGGCCGACTTCCCGCTCGGCCACCCGGACAAGCAAACAGGGCTCCTTCGCGGGTCTGTCGACCCGGCAACTCGGTGTGCTCGGAGGCACATCGCTGCGCCCTCGGGCAGGTGCACACGTGAAGCGCGCAAGCTGGGACGAGGCCCGCAGCGCTGGCGCCGGCGTGCGCTCTTTCGTAGCCCTCTTCTTCTTTGTTCTGGCGTTGGTGGGCGGCATCCTCTGGGTGAGAACTGGACACCGTGAGGCGTCGAACACCAAGCTGCAGGCGTGCGGCGTTGTGCCCGCGCGGCGTCACTGCGAGCGGTCGCGGTTGCGTGTAAGTTCCTGGGCCGCGGAGCGTTGATTGCGTGCGTGGTGACGAATCGGAACAGGATGGTGGTCACGCGGGCGGCTCGGACCCGTAGCGTGGGGCGCGAAAGGCCGTGACGAAGACTCTGGCGGGCGAACGAAACGCTTTTCGTCCCATCTATGACGCGTATGCGGACCGTCTCTTTCGGGGAGTCCTTTGGCGCTATCTCGGCGATCCCACGCTCGCCGAGGATGCGCTTGCCGACACCTTTCGCACGGCCTTCGAGCGACTGCACACGTTCGAGTTTCGCGGTGAGAGCATCTACGCGTGGCTTGTGGTGATCGCGAGGAACCGCGCCATGGACGTGCTCCGTGGCCGTTCGCGCCGCGCGGAGCTGCTCCGGACCGTGGCGGGCATGCTCGCGAGCGACGAATCCTCCGTGGGTAGTGCCGTGAGCGAAGACTCGGCACGGGTGCTCGCGGAGGTGCACGAGACGTTGGGTACCGTCCACGAGCGCTACGCATTGGCGATCCGACTTCGCCTGTTTGAGGAACGCTCCCGCGCGGAGTGCGCCCAGGCGCTCGGCACGTCGGTTGCGACCTTTGACGTCGTCTTCCTACGCGCCGTGCGTGCGTTCCGACGTGCATGGGATGAACGCCGGGCCGGAGATGCGGCCCGGGCCCCGGAAGGGAAGGGGGAGGACCGTTGAGCATCGACGACGAACCGACAGAGGAGGAGCGGAGAGCGGCCGAAGCACTTCGCGATTCCCTTGACCGACGGCCTGGCGAAGGCGCGGATGCCGCACACGCCCGCGATGCTGAAACGGTGGCGCTTCTGCGCGCGTCGAAGGACGAGCCGCTCGGTCAGGCGCGCAGCGAAGGGATCTGGGAACGCATCCTTGGTGTGGCGCGTGTTCCCGATACAAAGCTCGCATCGCGTTGGCGTCGTCGTCCCATGGCGGTGGCCGTTGCGGCGGTTTTGGCGTTGGCGCTCTATGTGCCGTTCAAGCACTTCGCGGGCGGGCCGACCGCCACGGACGGCGAGCCGAACGTGCCGGTGGATGGGCAGACACGGCCCGGGCGCGCGAAATCTACCCGCCGAGGGGGCGTCTCGCCCGCGCTGCTGGATGCGGAGCGACGGGCGGAATCGAGCGATGCACTGGCGCGCGACATCGAGTCGTACGAGTTGGCGCTCTACGGCCATCGACAGCGGTGGTTCGATTCGTTGGCCCGTCGGCACGGCGCGCCCGGGGGGGTCGTCCGATGAACCGGTTCGTCGTCGTTCTTGCCCTCGTCGGTGGTGCGATGTGGCCATCCGCGTGTGCCACGCGCGCGGCCGACGAAACGCACGAGCGGCCTCCTCCGCCCCCAGCACCGGCGGTCGTATGGGCTTCGAGCGTGGCCGCCGCCCACGCGTTTGCGGCGGCGCAGATCCAGCGCGGAGAGCTCTCCGAGGCCCGGTCCGCGCTCGTGCACGTTCTCGAGCTACGGGCGCCTTCGGCCGTGGCCCCGGATGACGTCGCGTGGGTGCGCCAGGACCTGTTTGCACGGCTTGCGGGCCTCGAACTGCGCGCCGGGGAGCCTCAACGTGCGCTCGACCTTGCAAACCAGGGCCTCGCCCTCGGGGTCTCCGACACCGTGCCGGTGCTCGCGCTGTGGTCGGCGCGCGGTCGCGCCGAGCGTGCGCTTGGGCGGTCGGCCGAATCGGATGTCTCGTTTGCCAACACCAAGCGAATTCGCATGGCGTTGGGCAGCAAGGAGTAACGCTTCGCCGCCCGGTGTGGGCCGCGTGCTGCCGCGGGTCAGAGCAACGATGCGATCGCACCCATGATGACGATGACAATGCCGAGCACTCCGCCCACGAAGCAAAGTGAACCGGCGATGAACCACGGGAGCACGACCCATCGCTCCACGCGCGACAGGGACCCGTGGTACGCGAACGAACGCCAGTACCACCCGGCGGGACGCGCACCGTGCCTGCGAAGCGCCCAGGCGAGCAGCCCGAAGTAGATGAGCTCGAGCGGGAATCCCGCGAGCACCGAACCGACGCCGAGTGTGTTGCCGGCTTCCATGAGCGCCTCCGGGGGCACCATGACAAAGGCCGAGCCGAGCACCATCACCAGAACGAGCCCGGCAATCCAGATGAGCTCGATGGGCACGCGCCGGCGAGTCTACCGTCTACTCACGCGGGTTGCCCAGCCACGAGCCGTACATCGGATTGGGGATGACGAAGTACGCCGCGCCGAAACCCGCGAAGGCTGAATCGGGTTTC
>JAWKRM010000037.1:0-36594 GCA_041389625.1 Polyangiales bacterium | reverse complement strand
CCGGAGCGCGACTCGACCTCCGCGTCGACACGCGACGACGCCTCGTCACTCAGCACCGCGGAATGGGCCGCTGGCCTGCTGACCACCGCCGGCGGCCTCGTGTCCGTGCCGCTCGCAGCCGTGGCCATCGCTACCCATGGCGAATGCACGCAGCGCGACGCGGGCGTTTGTGTACGTCACGACTCGGCGAGCAGCGGCGAGCTGGCGTTGGATTGGGTGATCGTCGGCGTCGGCACGGGCAGCCTGGTGTTTGGGCTACTCACATTGTTCGGTGTCATCGACTTCGACTCCGAAGACGCGCACCGCGACGCGCGCGCGTTTGTCCCCGACATCCGCGTGTCAAAACGCGATGCGGTGTTCTCCGTCGGCGGTCGCTTCTAGGAAAGCGACGCGTCCATGTCGGCCGCGTCGCGCTTGACGGCCTCGCGCCTGCGCGAAATCGCCGTTTCCCGAACCCGCTGTTTCGTACCCGCGAACGCCGCGGCGGGTAGCGCTCCAAGGCGTTGCGCCTCCGAGATCGCACGCTCAAGAACAGCATCGGCCTCAACCACTTCGTCGAGATAGCCCGCGTTCGCGGCGTCGTTCGGCGCGTACATGGTCGCGAGGACGGTCGCGGCGCCCATCGCGCGCGGCGAGAGTCGCTCACGCGCGAGCTCAACGGCGAACCTCGGCAGCGTGAGACCAATGGCGACTTCGTTGAGCCCGATCATGAACGGCCCCTCCGTGCCAACCCGCAAATCTCCGCACAGAACCAGAAGCGCGCCGCCGGCCACCGCATGGCCGGTACAGGCAATCACCACCGGCCGCGGGTGCTCGAATAGACGAAGAAACAACTTCGCACCGTCGAGCACGAGGTCTCGAGCCGCCGTTGGCGCCGACATCATCACCTTGAGGTCAAAGCCCGCGCAGAACTTTCCAGCGCGTCCAGCAAGGACGACAGCACGCCCCTCCTGCTCCGCTCGCCCCAACGCCTCGTCGAGGGCACGCAGCATGCTCGGGCCGAGGGCGTTCGCCTTCCCATCGTCCATGGTGATCACGGCGACCTCTCGATCAACGCGGTAACTTAGCGGTTCCGACATGACGGGGACGATAGGGGAGCCCGGAGGTCCTTGCCAATGGCCGTCGAATGCCCCATGTCGCAAGGCCAACCACGAACCTCGGAGGCGTCTTTTGAGCACACTTCAGATCATCACTTGCAGCACGCGCCCGAGCCGCGTGGGCCCGCATGTCGCGAAATGGTTCTCCGAGAAGGCAGAGGCCCACGGAAAGTTCGAGCTGGAATCCATCGACCTCGCCGAGGTGAACCTCCCGCTCTTCGACGAGCCCGAGATGCCGCGCCTCCGGAAGTATCAGAACGAGCACACCAAACGTTGGAGCGCCATCGTGGATCGCGCAGACGCGTATGTGTTTGTCACGCCCGAATACGATTTCGGCGCACCGCCCAGCCTCACGAACGCGCTCATCTACCTGTCGCGCGAGTGGGAGTGCAAGCCCGTCGGCTACGTCAGCTACGGCGGCGTCTCCGGAGGACTTCGTTCGGTTCAGATGTCGAAGCTCACGGTGACGGCCCTCAAAATGATGCCGTTGCCTGAAACGGTCTCGATCCCATTCGTCGCCAAGTCCATCAAGGACGGCGTATTCGACCCAGGTGACGTTCACAACCGCGGCGTCACCGCCATGCTCGACGAGCTCTTCCGCTGGGCCGAGGCGCTCAAGCCCCTTCGCGCCGGGTAGCCCCGCGTTTTGGCGCGCACGGCGCGCGTTGCGCCGTGCATACTCGAGCGCGTGTGGAGGCGAAACGCTTGGGCCCTGCCGGTCGCGCTCGCGATCCTCGTCGGCGCGTCGACGCTCGACGGCGAGTTCGTGGGCGACGACGGTCGCGCACTACTCGATAACCCGGTCGTCAACGGCGCGCTCCCCGCGAACGCCGTTCTGACGCACGACTTCTGGGGCGAGTCGCTCGACGGCCCCAACGCGGTGTCATTCCGCCCGGCCACATCTCTGCTTTGGCGTGCGGTGTGGTCGCTGGCGCACGAACAACCGTTCCCGTTCCGCGCCCTCGGGCTCGTGCTCCACGCCGTCGCCGTCTTCTTCGCGTGGCGATGGCTGGGCGCGCTCGGAACACCCCTCCGCGCACGGGTCATCGCCGCGTCACTCCTGGCAGCGCACGCCGTGAATTCGGAGACAACGGGCGCCATCGTGTCGCATGCCGACCTGGGCGCCGCCGCCCTTGGGTTCGCCGCACTCGATGTGCTCGCACGTCGACGGGGCATCGCCGCCTCGTGTTTGGGCGGACTGCTGCTCCTCTTCGCCGGGTTCATGAAGGAGTCGGCGGTGCTCTTCGGCATTCTCGGCGCGGTCACCGCGTACACGTCGGGGCTCCGCGGGCGCCAGCTCACCCTTCGCGGCTTGGTGCTTGGCCTCCCGGTCCTCCTCGTCATCGCCGCGCAGCTCTCCTACACGCGCTCGGCCGACCTCGCGCGGGCAGAGTGGTCCCTCGGAAACGTCGCGCACGGATTCGACCGCGTTCTCCTGGGCCTCCACTTCCTCGCGCGGGCCCTCGGGCTCACGGTGCTCCCCGTGGGCATCGCTCCGAGCCACGGCTACGCCGCCATGGAGCTTGATCCGGGCGCCCTCGCCCCCCTCGCCGCCGCCGGCGCCCTGCTTTTGGCCGCCGGTGTCGTCGCCGGGATTGTCGCCCTGCGCGCGCACGACACGGTCATGGCGACGGCCCTCATGCTGCTCTTTGGTCCGGTTCTGCTGGTCACGCACCTTGTCATCCCCATCATCACCGACCTCCCCGAGCGCGTGCTCTACCCCGCCACCCTCGGCGCGGGACTACTCCTCGGCCTTGCCCTCGAACGGGCGTACCCGCGACTTGGTTCGGCACGGACGCTGGGCATCGCGGCACTGTTCCTCACGGTCCAACTCGGCCTGGGCCACGCCCCTCGGCGCGCGTGGACCGACCGTTACGCGCTTTGGATTCGTGCCTACGAAGTGGAACCGCGGGTGGTCCGACACGAGCTCAACATCGCGTGGGTGCTCATGGAGCACGGTCGATTCGAGGAAGCCTGGTGGCACGAACTCGTGGGGCAACGCCTCAAGCGGACGTTTCCGAACCCGGTCGACTGGGATGAGTATGACGCCATCGCGGCGCTGGGCCCCGAGCGCGCGTTCCGTGAGGGCGCGAGGCGTCTCGAACCCGACCCACGCCGCATGTGTGCGCTCGTCATCGCCTCCCTTGAGCACGTCCAACGGCAGAACGCCGCCATGACGCAGCACGTGCTTCGGGAACTCAGGCCGAGCCTCCCTGAATGCGAAGCAACGGACCGGTAGCGTCTACGATTCGCGCGTCTGGCCGGGCTTCTGGAAGCGCACCTCAAGGGAGACGCGCGTTCGATCCTGGTTTCGGTTCGTCGCGCCTCCGTGGATCAGGTACGGCGAAAACACGAGCACCTCGTCGGGACCCGGGTTCGGTCGAGTGGCCGCGATTTCCCGTGCGGCGCCCACCACGGCGGGCACCGAGAAGCTCACGCCGTTGATCGTGGCACCGGCCGAGGTACGCGTAATCTCCGACTCACGCCAACGGTGACTACCCGGGACCATGCAAAGCGACGAGTTCGCGTCGCTACCGGCCAGCGGGAAGTAGATGTTCACGTTGTGGCGCAGGCGGTCGAGCCAAACATCGCGGTGCAATGGGTTGTTGTCGTCGCGGCTCGGACGCACGATGCGAATCCAGTACGCCGGCCCCGCCGTCGCCGTGCGCGACATTTCCACGCGGCGCTCCACGATCTCGGAGATGCGCTCCTCCATGCGCGTCAGCGGCACGGGAAAACGGTCGAGGGGGATGCGACCTTGGATCTGTCGAACGACGCCCGCATGCACGTCGTCGCTCACGTACGTGTGGTACTGCTCGAGCGTAAACGCATCGTCGGTGCTCCCGCCGGCTTCGTGCACCATGTCGCGCACGATGGCGCGGAAGGCTTCGCGGACGCTCGCGTTCTCCGCGGGCGACAGGAACGGGGCGACGGTGTAGCCGGTCTGCTCCCAGGGCAGTCCCGAGATAAGGTTCTCGTCGCGATCGAGGAGCACGTAGTCATCGCCGTGCTCGGTGGGCCCGACCACGTCGTAGTTCATGACGACTCCGTCGATGGTGAACTGCATGGGTTATCCCTCCTCCGTGGCGGCCAGCGCCGAGTCAACGGCCGCCCAGACATCATCGCCGTACTTGAGGCCGGACGCACGTATGTTCGCATCGAGCTGCTCGGGTCGCGATGCGCCAACGATGGTGCTCGTCACCTCGGGTCGGCGCAGGCACCACGCAAGGGCGAGTGCGGCCGCCTCGATGCCAAGCCCCTGCGCCACCCCACGAAAGCGCGCAGAACGCACGATTTGCGCAGGTTTGAGGTCCCACATGCCGTCACGCGTTCCCGCGTTCGCACCGCGGCTGCCCGACGGGACGCCCTCGGCGTATTTCCCCGTGAGCACACCCTGGGCGAGCGGCGAGTAGACCACGATGCCCACACCGAGCGCCGCAGTCGCCGCGAACTCTTCCTCCGCCGAACGGTTGAGCGCGTTGTATGGCGGCTGGTGACTCACCGGCGCGGGCACGCCGAGACTCGATGCGATGGCCGACGCTTCGGCCATCTGCGCCGCGGTCCATCGGCTGACACCCCAGTGGCGGACCTTCCCCGCCGCCATGGCGTCGCCCATGGCCTGGACCGTTTCCTCGAGGGGGGTCTCCGGGTCGAACCGGTGACACTGCATCAAGTCGATGGCGTCGAGTCCGAGGTTTCCTAGCGACTCGTCCACCGAAGCAAGGACATGCGTGCGCCCGAGCCCCCGGCGTGCGCGATCCCTCACCCGCGGGAAGAAGCACTTGGTGCCAACCACGAACGAATCGCGCGGAAAAGCGGAAAGGGCGCGCCCGAGGACGCGCTCGGCCTCGCCATCGGCGTACACGTCGGCCGTGTCGAAGAAGTTGATCCCGAGTTCGTGGGCGCGGCGGACACAGGCGACGCTCTTCCCTTCGTCCACGGCGTTGCCGAAGGTGAGCCACGAACCGAGGCTCACCTCGCTGATGCGGAGTCCGGAGGAACCGAGGGGGCGGTATTGCACGCGTCGGAGGGTACCACGCGCCTCGAACACAGCCCGACCCGCGTGTTGGCTACGGCTGCATTGAAAACCGCGACGACTCGGCTTCCGTGAAGCCGACGCGATCCCGCACCGCGTACATCCGCGTGACGTTCGCGCTCTGCAGAATTCGGAGCAGGTACGAACCGATGATCCCAAGGCTCATCAAGATGAGCCCCGAGAACAAGATGATCAGGAGCACGATGGTCGGGAAGCCCGCCACGCCGATGCGGTGACGCACGTAAAGCTGGAGGTAGTACACACCGAGCACCACGCTCATCACGGCGGAACCGAACCCGAAGTATCCGACGGCGCGGAGCGGAAGGTCCGAGTAGTCGATGATCATGCAGAGGAAGTAGTCGACCAGCGCCTTGAAGGTGTAGCCCGACTTCCCCGAGCGCCGCGGGTCGTGGTTGACCACCACGTTCTTGAAACGATGGGTGACGTGGTAGAGGAGGAAGCCCACGACGGGATTCGTGTTTCGAAGCCGAAGCACCTCGTCCACGGTCTTGCGCCGGATGATTCGGAAGCTCGTGAGATCGAGATCCCGAGGAACGCCGATGGTGACCGACGCCACCCACTTGACCACGCGTGTGCCAATGCCACGGACAAAACCGTGCTTCTTGTTTTCAAATCGGCCGACGACCACGTCCGCATCCGATGACCGAATCTCGTTGTAGAGAAGCGCGATTTCCTCGGGGCGGTGCTGGAGGTCCTCGTCGATCGTCACGACGAACTCCCCTTGCGCGTGCTCGAGGCCGCAGAGGACCGCCCGCTGCTGGCCGTGGTTCTTCATGAGCCGAACGAGGCGCGTGTGGGCGTTCCCCTCCGCGAGTTTGGTCAGCACCGCCCACGAGTCGTCCACGGAACAATCGTCGACAAACACGAGTTCGTACGCCGGCGTGATCGCCTCGAGCGTCGTCGCCAAGCGGCGGTGCAGCTCCTCGAGGAAAGCGGCGCCCCGGTATACCGGGATCACGACGGAAATTAGCGGGCGGTCCACGGCGCGCATGATGCCCGAGAACGGGATCCATGCCTACGCCAACCGCGCCCATCGACGCCCCCCCGCCGGCACCGGATGCCGCGGCCCACGCGGTGAAATGGCCGAGCGGCCAACGTTCCGTCGGTGATATGAAGAGGACACCCCATGGGAATCGTGCTCAGTCGGGAGACCATCGCGGACGCGGGCGGCGGACCGTGACGTCTCCCGTTCAGATCCTGCGTCCGCGCGCGGAGGACGTACCCGATTCCCCCGCGGCGTTCCTCGAATGGCTTGGCCGCGCATCCATCCTAATTGTGGAGGGACGCGACGCGAGTCGAACCCGCGTCGTGAGCGGCCTAATGCATGGGAACGAACCCTCGGGTCTCCACGGCATCCACGCATGGATCGGTTCCGGGGAAGTTCCCGCCGTTCGCACGGCGTTCTTCATCGGTGGCGTGGACGCCGCGCGCACCTCCCCAGAACTCACCCATCGATTCGTGCCCGGTCGACGGGATCTCAATCGCTGTTTTCGCGCGCCGTTCGAAGGCGTCGACGGCGCCATTGCCGAGGCCGCACTCGACTGCCTCTTCGACCTCGAGCCCGAGGCGGTGCTCGACGTACACAACAACACGGGTCGAAACCCCGCGTACGGCATCGTTCATCAACTGGACGACATGCACCTCGGCCTGGTCGCCCATTTTTCCCACACGGCGGTGCTCTCCGACCTCTTCATGGGAACGTTTGTCGAGCCGTTCCTTGGTCGTGCGCCCGCCGCCATCATCGAGTGCGGCAAGGCGCACACGGCGGAGGCCGATGCGATTGCGGAGGCGGGCATCCGACGGTTCTTGCGCGCCGACCACATCGAACCCGTGCTCGTAATGGATCCCCCGATGCGCGTGCTCGCGAACGCCATGCGTGTCGAGCTTGCCGAGGGCAAAACCCTGGCGTTCGGAGCGGGGCCCACGGACGCGTCGCTCACCCTCGACGCCGAGCTCGACCAACTGAACTTCCAGCTCGTTCGTGCCGGCACCCGCATTGGATGGACGCGGTGCGAGACGCTGCCGTTCCGGGTCGTGGGCCCCGACGGCACAAATCGCGCACAAAGCTACTTCGAGCGTGTGGGTGACGAAGTCCGAACCGTCCGCACGTTCGTACCCACCATGATCACCCTGAGCGTCGCCGCCGCACTTAGCGACTGCCTATTCTACGCCGCGGACCAACGATAGTCGGGGCGGCCCACGGCTACCGTGCCCCGGTCCGCTCCCGAAGCCGCCGTTCAACGTCCGCAAACATGGCCTGCGTGCGTGGGCGATTCGGATCGAGCTCCAACGCACGTCGGAACGACTCGCTCGCGGAGGGCCAGTCACCGCGCTGCGCGTGGAGGACACCCACCGCCTCGTGCACATCCGCGATTTCCGGGTGTTCGCGCGATACGGCGACGGCCGCGGCGAGAGCCGCCTCGTGCCGCCCGATGCGAAGCAGTGCCAGGGCGCGGTTCAGGCCCGCCTGCCAGAGTCGTCCACCGGAATGGGCGTATGCGTGCTCGAAGTGATCCGCCGCTTCCGCGACTTCGCCGCGCCGTAACGCGCAGTTGCCAAGGTTATAGTCAACGCGATCGACGATGCGATTCGTATCCGCGTGCTCGAGCCGCGTGCGCAGTACCGCAAGCCGCGCACACCCTTCGCGCTCGTCGCCCGCGGCTCGGAGCGCGTTCGCGTAGTTGAGCTCCGCCGTGGCGTCGTGGGCATCGTGGGCGAGGGCGTGTCCCCAGAGCGCCCGATCGCTTTGGAAGTGCCCCACTTCGGCCGCCGTCCAAGGCGTCACGACGAGACACGCGAGGATTGCGAGCGGCGGGCCACCACCGAAGCGGGTGGCTCCCCACCCCACGGCGAACGCCGCGGGCACCATCGACGTGTACATCAGCAGATCGGAGAATCGCACACGAATGGGCAGCAGCTCCGCAACCGGCGCAAGCGCCACCAACGCCCCAAGAACGCACCACCCGAGCGTCCGCGTTCGTGCCCGCCGAAGCAACGCGCCGGTCAACAGGAACCACCCAAGCGCGAGTCCAATGGACCAGCCGATGCCGCCCGCAGCGGGCTCCCACGTGGGACCGTGCGAGGCCGGCGCGACAAAACGAATCGCGTAGTACGTGAGCCGCAGGCCCCCTTGCCACCCTGCGTCGGGCGCGTCGAAGGAACCGCCGCCGAGCACGGCGGAACGAAGCGCGAGGTACATCGCAGTGAGGATCCACGGCCCCAATTCCCGCGAGGGGAGTCCCACTCCGCGCCGCGTGCCCCAAGCAAACGTAAGCCACAACGCGGGCCACACGATGGCCGACTCCTTCGAAAGGAGCGCAAACGAGAGGAGGACGAGTGCGCTCCACTGGTTCCGAACTTCGCGCGTACGGTCCGAGGCAGGATGAAACCACAGGTACGTCGCACCGAGTCCGAAGGCCGTCGCGAGGAGGTCGGTGCGCGATGCGATGTTGCCGATGGCCTCGTGCTGCACCGGATGCACGAGAAACACGAGCGCCGCCACGAGCCCCGCCCACGGGCTCCGAAGGAGCTCCCGACCGACAGCACCCACCAACACGGCGTTCACCACGTGAAGACAGAGATTCGTCGCGTGGTAGCCGCCCGGGACCCCGCCCCACAGCGCGTGTTCCAAATAGTACGAGACGATGACCAGCGGCCGGTACATCGGGATCGGCTGCGGAACGTTCGTCAGTTCCCAGAACCCGTGGGTGAACGCGCGCCATAGCGTCGCGGACTGGGTCAGGAAGGGGTTGTTCAGGATGAGGTTCTTGTCGTCCCAGACAAAGTCGAACCCCAGCACCGACCCAAACGCAACCACCGCAAGCACGGGTACGGGCCAAAGCCACCGAAGAACGTAACGACGCGCACCCATCGCCGCCCGGGAGACTAACAGCAGCCGGCCTACGCGTCAGTGGTGACCCAACGGCGGGCCGACGGGGGCGCGCGTCGGGGCGCTACTCGCGCAATCCGAGGGCGTCCGCTGCTGCGCCCACGGTGACCTTCGCGACCTTCGTCGCAAACTCCGGATTGGTCGTCCCCACCGTGTCGTGCGTGCTGTTCAGGCAGTGGTAGTTCGGGTTCCGGAAGTTCCCCGTGTCGGTCAGGAAGATGCTTGGGTAGTCGTTCAGCCAGAACGCGGCGTGGTCGGAACGCCGGAGGTCGAGGAGAATATCCGAGTTCAAGACAAGATCCGGCACGGGTAAATCGAAGGCCTTGAGCCCCACCATGCCCGCGTAGGCAACGAGCCCAGCAAGCGGCTCGGCCGACTTCGAGTCGCCAATCGCGGCGATGAAATCCGCCTTCGATTGGTTCCCCTTCACCTTCGTGTCTGCCGACGGGAAAAGCAGGCTGAAGCCCTCTGGCAGTGTCTGCGAGTTCGGTGCGGTGTCCGTATACGAAATTGTGTCGAAGACGAACGACGCACGAATGTTCGCGCCGCGCATCTTTGCCTTTGCCGCGTAGTCCAGCGAACCCTTCAAACCAAACTCCTCAAGGTCCCACACCGCAATCACCAACGTGCGCTCGAAATTCGCGCTGGAAAGCGCCTTGGCCACCTGCAGGAGCGCTGCCACGCCGGAGGCGTTGTCGTCGGCACCTTCGCAACCGGCGATGTGATCGTAGTGGGCCGAGACCAGAACAATTTCCTCCGGCTTGAGGGTTCCCTCCTTGGTCGCGATGATGTTCACCCCGTCGTTGAACTCGGGATACGCGCCGGGAGCAGCGTGAAAGGATTCGAGTTGAACGTCGTATCCCAGGTCCGTGAGCCTCAACTTCACGCTGTCCTGAACGTCTTGCCAATGTTCCGAGCCCGGCGTGCGCACGCCCGTCACCGCCGTCTGATCGGCCGTGTAGTCCGCCTGACGAACGAGCGCGATGAGGTCCATCGGGCTTACGTACTTGCTCGCATCTGCGGTCGATGCGTCGGCATCGGCTTCCGCGTCGCGCGCCCCCGCATCTGCGTTCGGCTTCCCGTCGTCATCATTACCGCACGCAGCGAGGAGCACAGCGGCGAGACCCAGGGAAGATAGAAGGGCTTTCATCGTAGCGACAGTGTCTAGCGCGAAGCCCGCCGACGCCAATTGACGCGCCCAGCGGCGGGGAAAAAGCCACTCCTCCGCGCGGATGGCAGGACGTCCGGGTGCGGGCTATCGCAGCGGGTCATGCGGGATTTGGGGCGCGGCGCTGCGGCCATCGTTCTCGGGATGGGCGCGTTGTTCCTGCTCGTGCAGAAGCTCGACTCGGGCGAGGCACTTCGAGCGGAAGCGCTCGGGGAGCCCTCCCCCTCCACCCGCCTCGTCGTCTTCTGGGTCGACAGCCTCGCCCGCGAGGACGTGGAGGTGGGAACAAGCCTGCCGCATCTCCGGGAACACCTCGCGTCCGCCCTCCGGGGACCGTACGGCAAGTGTTCCGATGCCGTCAGCGTCACCCCTGCTTGAACGCGATGACCACGGGCATCGATCGATTCTCGATGCTCGCGGTCGCGAAGCAACTTCGCCAACGCAAGCGGCATGGCGCCGGGCAGCGTCCTCGCGGCGTTTCAGGCCCGGGGACTTCGCGTCGGCTTCGCCGGCGACCAGGATGTCGCGCCGGCGTTACGCGGCCTCGACTGGACGTGGACGACGGGCAAGCTCGAGGACGAACAGGTCCTGGAACAAGCCATGGCGGCACTGGACCGCGAACGACTCGACGTCCTGCTTGTTCATTTCCGGGAGCCGGATCACATCGCCCACAAACAGCGCCCCACGTCCACGGCATACGCCGATGCGCTCCGGGCCAGCGACGATCGCATCGAACGGGCGCGCGCGAAGCTCAGGCCGACGGACCACGTGGTTGTCCCTTGGCGACCACGGCCACTCCTGGACAGTCGGTACACGCTTCGCGGGCATCGACGCGCCCACCTACGCTGCCTACTGGGGGCCGGCGTTTTCGCATCCGCTCCACCACGCCATGGCGATCACGGACCACGCTTCGCTCACGGGCGCACGTGTTCGGCCTGCGGTTTGGGAACGTCCCGTGGATCGAGGACTACTTCCGCGGGCAAATCCGCCTCCGACGACCGAGCTGCCCCGAGAGTCCACGAGCCGCGTGCATTTGCCGACCGTGATTGCGTTCTCCGTGGTCGCCCTGTCACTGCTGCTCCTCGCTCGGACTCGCGGGACTGCAGTTCCCCGTCGCGCTCTGTACAGGTCGAAATCGTCGGCGGCGCGGTCATCGTCGGCATCCTAGGTGCCGCAATGGGTTACGAGTTCTCCTCGTACCGCCCACTCATCTACGCGCGCACGCACGTGCTGACGGCGCTGGGTCCCGGGATCCTGTGGGCGATTCCCGCCACGCTCACGTTCTTCGCCGTACGACGCACTCGCCTCGCAGCCGATCCAAGACACGTGGCCTGGGCCAGCGTATGGGCAACGCTCACGTTCCTGTTCGCGGTTCCCACCGTCTATCGATTCGGTGGATTCGTCGCATCTACAGGGGCCTTTCTCCTCGTCGCCCTCGGCGCGTTCGTCTTTTCGATGGCACACCGTCGCTGGCGAGCCGCCTTGGCATCGGTCGTGTTTGTCGCCCTGCTCGGCTCGCTATGGTCGGCGCTTGTCATCAATTTTCGTCTCCTCCGATTCGGCTTCTACGCGCAGTTTCTCCGCACCTACGAGTGGCCCGTCATCACGTTCTTTTTCGTGTTGGCAACGTGGCTTCTCTGGCGTGCGGGCGGAAACGGCGTGCGCGCGGCCTTCGGCTGGTTCCTCGGCGGTCTCTTGGCGCTCGCGGTCGTCACGGCACCACCGGCATTCGCCATCCTCCCGTGCGTTCTTGCACCGGTACTCGTTGTCATCGCGCTGGCCGTTCCCCGCATGGCGCCGATTGCGATTTGCGTCGCGCTTCCGGCATACGCGTTCTTCTTCGGAGGCACCCTGGATCGAATCGAGCCCGTGCTCGGCGCGCTCCTGGCCTTCCTGCTCTTCGCACGTGTTGCGCCCTCCCTGCCCCCGGGCCTGCGCGCACTCGGTGTGCTCGTGCTGCTCTGGGCCGTACACTGGGCGAGCTTCGGGTGCCGAATCGCTGGAATCGATTTCAACTATTTTTTCACTTGGCTCCCGCCGGACGCGCCCGTCGAAGCAACCTGGGCGTTGAACTTCGCGCTCACGGCGGCCCTCTACATTGCACTCCCCCTGCTCGGGCTCGTTCTCTATGCGAACGGCAGTCGCACTGAAACGATCGACGTGCATAGTCACCTTGGGCAATCGGTGTCGCTCGCGATGCTGAAGGTGGGGTTCGCCGTGACCTTCGCCGTGTTCTTCGTCGTGCGCGCAAAGTCCGTAAGCTCGCTACTACTTTCGGATGTCCTGCTTGAAGTCGCATTCTGGGTGCTGATGCTGATCACCCTGACGGCGGCAATTGCCGGTGCCGTTCGACGTGCTCCAACCCTCGCGAACGCCGCGCTTCGCGAGGCGGGTTCGACAGCAAGCTGACGGCGACTACGGTACCCTCGACATGGCCTCCCCCTCCTCGCCGCCCCCCGAATCGGGCAACGTCGCGCACGACGTGGAGCAGCGCGCGGCCCGGGGCGGTGTCGTCACGGCCATGGGACAGGCCACCCGAGCGGTTGCGAGCGGAGCGGGGACCCTGCTCCTGATGCGTCTCCTCACCCCCTCGGACTTCGGTCTTGTGGGGATGATCGTGGCCATCACCGGGTTCTTCGACCTCCTCAAGGACTTCGGACTCACGTCGGCCACGGTTCAGCGCGAGCGCATCGAGCACGACGAGGTGAGCGCGCTCTTCTGGATCAATTTCGCGATCGGCATCGCGCTCATGCTTCTCAATGCGGCCATGGCGCCGGTGGTCGCGCTTGTGTACGGCCGAAGCGAACTGCTGCCGCTCACCCTGGCGCTTTCCACGGCGTCCGCGCTTGGCGCGCTTCCGCTTCAGCACGAGGCGCTTCTCCGACGCGAACTCCGCTTCGAGCCCATTGCCTGGATCGCCACCACCTCAGCCGCCGCAGCCAGCATCGCGTCGGTGCTCGCGGCACTTGGCGGACTCGGCGCGTGGGCGCTCGTCATCCGACAGCTCGTACGCCTCGGTGTCCGCGCGTCGCTGCTGTGGATCGCGTGCCGATGGCGTCCGTCGCGGCCCAAACGCGTCAACGTCCGTGAATTGGTGAAGTTCGGTGCGCACGTGAGCGGCTTTCAGCTCACGAACTACTTCGAACGGAACTTCGACAACCTCTTGGTTGGCCGCTTCCTCGGGCCGCAGGCGCTTGGCTTCTACACGAAGGCCTACGAGGTGATGCGCCTTCCGCTCGATGAGGTGAATCGCCCGCTCGGAACCGTGGTCACGCCGACCCTGAGCCGGTTGCTGGCCGCGCCGGATCGCTACCGGGCTGTCTACGTGAGCGTCGTGCGGACCCTCCTCCTTTTTACGGTGCCGCTTGCACCACTGTCGATGTTCATGGCGCCGTGGCTGATCCCGTCCGTGCTCGGCCACCAGTGGGTCGGCGCTGTGCCGGTGTACCAATGGCTCGCCCTTGGGCTCGTCACTAAGCCGGTGCTGAACACCACGATTTGGATATTCATTTCCCAGGGGCGCACCTCAGAGCTGCTTCGCTGGGGCATCTTCGCGACAACGGTGGCGTGCATTGCGTTCGCCGTCGGCCTGCCGTGGGGCGCGGTCGGTGTTGCGATGGCGTACACGTTGTCGGATTTCGTGATCCGCGCGCCCACGCTGCTCACGTGGATCGGGCGCCGTGGGGCGGTTCGGACGCGCGATATCCTCGCGTGCGGCATTCCCGCGTGGATTTGCTCCGCCGTGCTGAGCGCAACGTACTGGGCCCTCGACACACGACTGTCTGACTGGTCCGAACCGGCGCGCGTGTCGGTGTGCGCGCCCGCTTCGCTCTTGCTCGGCTACGGTGTTGTTGCGCTGACGCGCTCCGGCAGAGAAGCGCTCGTCAATAGCACACGTGTCTTCGCGTCCCTTCGGCGCAAACGCCCGTAGCCCCTAGGCCGCGGAATCTTTGCGGCCAATACGCAGCAGCATGACGGCCGGCATGGCCAGGACGGCGGCACCGAGGCACGTGACCTCGCTGATCCCCATGGCGAGGCCAAACGAGTTGAGCGCCTTGTTCGCACTCGCGAAGAGCGAAATGTATCCGATGATCGTCGTGAGCGAGCAGAGGATGACCGCGCCGCCGGTCTCCGACACGGCCCGTCGAATGGCATCGCGCACGGGCGTTCGCTCGCCGTCGCGTTCCTGCACGTAGCGGCCCATGGTGTTGACCGCGTAGTCGACGCCAGTCCCGAACGAGATCGGGAAAGCGACGAAATTGAGGAAATTGATCTTCATGCCGAGCGCGGCCATGGCGCCCGCCATGGTGACGAGGCCCACCAGCAACGAGGCCATCACGACCATTGAGTCGCGGAACCGCCTGAACACCACGAGCACGAGAACCATCGTGATGCAGAACGAAACGGCGACGGCCTTCGGGCCATCGTCCACCACCACGTCGAGGATGTCGGCAAACACGGTCGCGCGACCCGCCAAGGCCGGCTTGGCCGCGCCCTTGACCTCCACCGACCGGATGGCATTCGCCCACTCGATCAAGTAGCGACCATCCCAAACGCTCTTCCCCTTGACCGCCTCGACCACGAGGATGCGACCCCGCGTCCCATCCCGTTCGGTGAACGATCGGGCAACGGCCTCCGGCAAGTCCGCGATGGTGACGGGACGAATCGAGGCCGGCGGCAGGTCCCTGTCGATGCGCGCTTGGAGCTCCGCATCGGCGTACTTACGGACATCCAGGAGCAGCTCACGAATCTCGCCCACGACCTCGATCTTTTTGCCCTGTTTGTCGGGTACGAGGTCGTCGATGGAACGCACCTTGCCGAAGGGCGGGGGCTTCGTCCGGTCGCGCATCGACTCAAGCGCATCTTCAAACGGCGGCGCTTCCGCACGCTCGTCGAAGAGCACAGCGATGGCGCTGCTCGTGGACGCGGCTTTGCCAACGATCTTGCTGACCTTCGCGTTGAGCTTCGACGTGCCGGTCGCGACCTTGGCCGTGGAACGAAGGTTCCGGAAGTCGTACTCGAGCGGGTCGTTCTGAACCGCGACCACCACGAGAGCGATGCTGGCGACGACGGCCACCACCGTCGTCCAAACAATGCCTCGCGGAGCCCACTCGACGATGCGCCAGATGGTGGAACCGTAGCTTGTTCCGGACTGGGTACCGGCGAACGACAGCGGCCGAATGCGCTCGGACAGCGCTGCATACGCCGGCAAAAACGTCAGCATGCCCGCCCAGCAGAGGAGCATGCCCACGCTCGTGATGATGGCGAAGTCCTTGAAGCCGTGGAAATCCGACACGTAGAGTGAGCCGTACGCCAACGCTGCCGCGAGCGCTGCGCCGAGCGTGCCGCGCCAAACGCCGAGGTGGGTTCGCGCAATGGCGGACTCGACATCTTGCCCCGCTCGCCGCTCCTCACAGTAGCGGGCCAGCCAATTGAACCCCGGATTGATTCCGTTGCCGATGACCACCGTGCCGAGGAACGCAGTGCATGTATTGAGCGTGTCCACCGTGAACTCGGCGATGGCGAAGGTCGCTAGCGTCGGGGTCAGAATCGCCAGCCCGAGCATTGGAACCGCGCGAACGCGCCGGAAGAACACGTAAATGACGAGCAGCACCAGGACGATGGTGAGCACCGTTGCGATGACGACCTCGCCCATGACGGCGTCGTATTCCTCGCCCGCCGCGCGGAGGTCGCCCGCGTACTCCACGCGCAGGTCCGGCGCGTACGTCGACGGCTTCAGCGACTCGACGGCGGCGTTGAGCTTTCCAACGAGCGCATTCGCCGCTCCCACGTTTCCGCCGCGAATGTCCGTTCGGAGGAAGATGACGAGCAACTTGCCGTCCTCCTGCAAATAGAACCCCTCGCGAAACCTTCCCTTCCGTTTGGCCTTGGCTCGGTCCTCGAGGCGCGCGATGACCTTCTCGGGGTCCTCCGGTGGGTCGTCGAGCGCGACGTAGAACGGGTTCGCCTTCGCCTTCTCGTACTGGAGACGATCATCGAGTGAGTTCCTGACTTCGATGAGATCTTCGAGGGACGCATAAAGATAGCGATGCTCGCGTACGAACGTTTCGTAGGTGCCGACGTTCCAGTCGATGCTGCGGATCTCGGGAGCCTCCAGCGCCTCCAAGCGCGGCACCAACGCTTCCGCGAAGCGGGTCAGCGCCTCGGTGTCGTCGGACTCCACGACCATCGAAAGCGTCGATAGCCCACCGACACGACCGGCCACCCGCTCGAGGTCCTGAACGCTCGGCCGATCCTTCGGAAGCAACACGGACCACTCGGTATCGAGGCCGAGCTGGAGCACGAAGGGCACCGACCCGACGGAAATCACAAGCGCAGCCAGCGCGAACCAAAGGGGACGCGTCGCCTGCGCGCGAGCAAACCGTGCTGCCCAATTCGCCGCCCTGCCTCCGGAATCGTTCATCGCGAGGTCGTGAGTCTAACGCAGGCAGGCGTGGATTTCCCTGAAAGTGCCGCGGTTCCCGCTTGGTTCCGGCGCACGGAATGCGGCCGCGAACGGAGGCGAATGGCTCGGCACGGGGCGGACGGCCGCCCTGCTGTGATCGTGCTAGGACCCGGGCCCCATGCCCGAGACCCGCTCCGACGCCCGCCCCATCGGCGTGATCGTTTTCGGCGCCGAGCCGCTCCCGGAGACCCCGAACGTGGGCGGTGTTCATCCGATACTGCGCCACGCCCTCGCGCTCCAATCGGCCGGCATCGACTGCATCGCGGTCGCGGGCGCTCCGACCGACCGGGTCCCGGCCGACCCGCGTGGACTCTGGACGCTTGTACCGTGGACCCCTGACCTCGAGTCCGTTCCGGTCCTCGCGGTGCGTGCGGACACGACGTACCACCGACAGCTCCTTCGCCGGGCCGCGACCGAGCTGCCGACGCACGGGGTGACACGCTTCGGTTCGATGACGACGGCCCCGCACGCGGCGAGCATCGGTAGCGGCGCCCGGACGATCGATGCACTCCTCCACGACGCGTCACCCACGGATGCGACGGAACCTGCACTCCTGCCCGAGGAGTTCGTGCTCCCGGCCCGCACCGCCGATGAGCGCCACGCGGCGAGTCGTTCGCACCTTCGGAGTCTTCGAAAGGCGACGGGCGGAGTCTTTGAGCGCATCTACATGCGCCCCATCTCCATGCATCTCACACGGATGTTGATGAACACGCGCGTGACCCCCAACGCGATGACCATCGTCACGTTCGCCCACGCCGTTCTCGCGGCGGCACTCGTCTGCACGGACAGCCGCGGACTGCAGATCGCAGGCGGTCTCCTCCACATCTGGATGCGCGTCGTCGACTGCATCGACGGTGAACTCGCCCGCCTTCGCTACCAGTCGTCGCGTTTCGGCGAGTGGCTCGACTCCGTGTGCGACGGCATCGGGCTCGCGCTTCTGGTGGCCGCGGCCACGTACCAAGCGGCCAAGGCCGACCCTCGGTTGCTCCCCGTCGGCGCGGTGGGCGTGGCGGCCTGGATGGGCGTCCAGCTGCTCCAGTACCGAGCCGCTCAGCTCGCCGGTGGCGCGGGCAACTTCCAACAGATTGAGTGGGGACACCGGGCCAAGACGAAGACGCCCATCGAGCGCTTTGTCGGCAAGGTGGAGATGTCACTCCGCATTGACGCCATTTCCACCTACTACGGCCTTGCGATCGCCTTCGGCTGGTTCGCGCCGCTGGTCGTCGCCCACACGACCGTCGCCGTGGTGGCCATCGTCTACTTCGGCGCGCAAGTACTCAAACTCGCCAAACGCCGTTCCGCCGAGCACAACGCGAACGTTCAAGAGGCCCAGGAGGCACACCCATGACCCGTCTGTTTGCGAAGGAGCGAATCGCGAAACTTCGTCAGAAGCAGGAATCGTCGTTCACGCCGATTTTCCTTCACCGTCCGCTTGCGATTCTCTTCCTGATTCCCACCGCCGACATCGCCTGGGTCACGCCGAACCGCATCACGTTCGTCAGCACGATCATGCGTTTCATCACCGCCGCGCTGCTCTGGCCCGAGGCGATGGGCGGCATCCACGAAACGCCGGCGACCCTGTGGACCGCCATCCTCCTCTGGCATCTGGGAAGCGTGTTCGATGCGATGGACGGCGCCCTCGCCCGCTACCGCGGAACCTCGTCCGCCTTCGGCCGCTTTATCGACAAGGTTCCCGATCGCATGATCGCCCTTGCCCTGGTGCTCTCCATCTCCGCGCGGGCATACGTCGAAACGAACGAGGTGCTCTACGTCCTACTGGGCATGGTCTACGTGTCCATGTCGGGCATCACGTCGACCGCAAAGTGGATCGACCTCGGCATCCGGGCGGACCTCACGGGCGCGACGAAGGCCGTGGACCCCATCGAGCGCCCGGCCCCCGAGCGGACGCCCATGCAATGGGTCCTCTACGCCCTCTGGAGCCTCCGCACGATCATCGTCGTCACCGAGATGGACTTGCCGCTTTGGGGCACCCTCGCGGTTCTCTTCCAAAAGGAGACGTTGCTCCTCAGCTACCTCGCCATCTTCATCGTGCCCTACACGTTCGGCATCACGTTCAAGCGAGCCCGGGGCATTTGGAAGCTCGAGCAAGCGCGAAACGCGCGCACTACGCCAAACGCTTCCTGACTTCGACGCGCGACACCGCGCTCAGCGTTTCGAGCGCCGTGTCGCCATAGGCATCGAGGGTCTCGGCCACATCCGAAGGGCGCCGCGCCTTCGCGCGAACGAACGAGATCGCCCGAGACCGCGTGTGTTCGTCGAGTCGCGCGGCCAGCTTGGTTGCGGACTGCACACGATTTTTCGGTGACTTCTCGAGGCACGCGAGGATGGTTTCGTCCAACGCGCGCGGAATTTCCGGATTCAACGTCGACGGCCGAGGTGGTGGCTCGTTCATCTGCCGCGCCATGATGTCGACCACCGATGGCGCATCAAACGGAACGCGTCCCGTCGTCATTTCAAACAGCATGACGCCCAGGGAGTAGATGTCCGCACGGGTATCCACCACTCGACCGAGGCACTGTTCGGGTGCCATGTAGACGGGCGTCCCGACGATTCGATGGCTCCTCCGAATCTCGTCGGTGAGCTCGAGGGCGTGTGCAATCCCAAAATCGATGATCCGAACGAGCTCTCGGCCGTCTCGAGCGGACAGCATGACGTTTCCCGGCTTCAGATCCCGGTGAACGATGCCTGCGTTGTGCACCGCGGCAAGCCCATCGCAAATCTGTCGGGCATAGAACGCAGCGCGTTCCACGGGCAGCGCCCGCCCCGGGCTCAGGTGACGGGCAAGTGAGATGCCATCCACGAACTCCATGACCGAGTAGAGAGAGCCGCACCCGAGCAGGCCGAAGTCACGAACACCGACGACGTGGGGGCTCTCGATGCGCGCGGCGATGCGGGCCTCTTCCTCGAACTGCGCGAGCGCCCTGGGGTTCCCCTGAAATCGCACGCGGCAGACCTTCATGGCGAGGTCGGATTCGAGCCGCACGTGGCGGACTCGGAAAACGATGCCCATTCCACCTTCGCCGATGACGTCCTCAACGCGATAGCGACCGTCCACCAGCAACCCAAGGTACGGGTTCGTGTGTGCACTCGCGTCCGTGAATTTCTCGGCGGGATTGGTCACCCGCCCAGGAGTTGCAAGACGCGGGCCGGTGCCCATCGGGCACGCGCAAGAGCAATTACACGCCTTTTCCCTGTGCCAAACCGGGCCACCGGGGAGAAGAGAGCCCAGGGCGTGGGACGCCACCCCCGTTACGGGCGCGTCATATTCGAAGGCGCTGCGCCCTTGAGATCTTCGACGCTGTCGAAGAGCAGCTGGCCAACGTAGTCGAAGTTGTGAATCCACGCGCCGGGGTCCTTGCGACTCAGCTGGTAGTTGTACGTCGCCTTGACGAGCGCCGGCGTGAACGCCGAGAAGCCGTTCGACGAGACCTTCTCGCTCTCGTCGCAGGTTCCGTTCGTGTTCAAGTCCTTGAAGAAGTACGGATAGGCGTTGCCGTCGTAGCAGAGGCCATTCGCCGTCACATCGCGCATCGCGACGAGCAGGCGCGCCGCCATGCCGTCGATCTCCGCCTTGAGCGTCTCGGACGTGTTCCCGTCGCCGTCGTAGTCCTGCGTGCGAACGAAGCGCACGTCTTCGGGCTTTTCGCCGTCACCGTGGCAGTTCTCGCAACGCTGATCCCAAACGTCCGTCACGTGGAACGTGTGGTTGCTCTGAACCGCGTCGTGGCACGTCAGGCACTGGACGCCGCCCCCGTGAACCAGGCGACCGGCATACGTCTTTCCGTCGTACTCGTACCCGATCTTCGCGAGGGTCCCTTCGCGCGTGCCCGCCGCGGCGAGGTAGTGGATGTTGATGAAGCGAAGCTTGCCGCCCGCGGCGAGTGCAGCGTCAACCGTTGCCTTCGACGCACGACCGATGTGGCAGTTCGCGCAAAGGCTGTCGTTTCCCGGCAAGGTCGTGGTCGTGCCGTCCGGCAACCACGTCTTCGCGGGCATGAAGACGTCGTACGTGTCCCCGAAATTCTCGTGGCACGTGGCGCAGTCGAGACCGTTGTCCGTTTCCGGAACGGTTTCGCCAACGCCGTACTCCACGAAGAATCGATAGCCGGGTGAGCCGCTATGGCAACGGGAGCAGCTCGACTGCACCTCGTCGTCGGCGTCCCAGTGTCGAGCGGGCTCGCCGGCACCATTGAAGTGCCCCGGGTCCTCACGTACGAGCTTCGAGGTATCGAGCGGAACGACGAGGCCCCCGTTGATGTCGACGATGGAGTCATGCAGAAGCTGGATGGTGTACTTGGCGTTGTGGGCGAAGTTGCCCGGATCCACCTTCGCCATCTGGTAGTTGTACGCCGCTTTCACGAGGCGCGGTGTCCAACGGGCGTAGCTGTTGGCGAACTTCGTTTCATCCGAATTGCACAGGCCGTCACCGTCGGTGTCGTTGAACCAGTAGGGGTACGCCGTGCCGTAGCAGACAGCCGCATTGTTCTCTGAGCCGTAGCGACGAATCGCAAGGAAGAGCTTGTCCGCGAGTCCTTGAATCTCGTAGTAGATGCCCTCGCTCCGATCGCCGTCGCCGTCGTAGTCCTGATTGCGTGACGCAATCTGTCGGATGTTGAACGCCGTCGTGAGGTCCGTGGTGCCCTGATGGCACGTGGCGCACGCATCCCAACGGACCCGCGTCGTGTGCGAGTCGTGGCACTCGTTGCACTTGTCGAACGCCGGTACGTGTCGGAAGCGCGTGTCGTACGTTTCGTTCGCGTATTCGTAGCCACCGTGCGCCTGACCGGCGAACAGCGTCGCGGCCGCCGGGTAGTAGTGGATGTTCGTAAACCCGAGCCCCTCGCTCGGGGTGTCGTCGTTCGCGGGCGCGGCATCCATGATCTGCTGATCAACCTCGAGCCCTGACGAACGACCCTGGTGGCAGACCATGCAGCGGGCTTCCACCCCGAGTCCGTCGACCGTCGCGCCCGAAGGGAACGTCACCGAGGTGAGCGCAACCGCAGCTTGGTTGTGGCACGCGGCGCAGGTGACCCCGGTTTCGATGGTGCCGGCACGGTCGACACGGTTCGGGGCGCTCCCGTCGCCACCCAGGTAGTCCACGAAGCCGTCCGCGCTGTGACAGCGAGCGCACTCCTTGCTCACTTCGCCGTCGGAGGTCCAGTGCGTGAAGGCCTCGGACGCCGTGTCCGCGTGAGGGGAGCTTGCCCAATCCGCGTAGTGTGGAACCTGGTCGATGGCGGACCCCCCGTCCGGCAAATCGACGACGGAGACGACAACGACGGCGTGGAGTGCGGAGGCTTTCGTTTTGTTGCCCGTGACCTTGATCGCGGTCTCACCGGCCGTAACCCCCGTGACGACGCCCGACTCGTCCACCGTTGCCACACCGGTGTCCTGGGACTCCCACGTGTAAGCGGTGTCCTTCCCGTGCTGTGTCGTGGCACTCACTTCGATGCCCTCCCCCACCACCACGGCGTGGGGACCGGAGGTCACGACCTCGGGGGGGCTCTTCGTTTCAAGTTCAGCGCACGCGGAAAGCGACATTCCAACAAGCGAACACAGGACTAGGACACGATGGGGGTGGCTGACGACATTCATGGGTTCGTTCTCTGTTGCGTTTCGTTGTTGCTCTTCCGCACATCCGCGGGTTCAGGGCGCCGCGCCCTCGGCGATCCACGCGGACAGCGTGGCGTACTCCGAGCTGCCCACGGCGTAGACAGCGCCTCCGCCGTGGGCCTGGCCGGAGGCCTTGGTCAGGAGGCGGCTCTTGGCCGGGTTTCCAGGCTGGATCAAGGCGTCCACGGCCGCTCGGTCGGCGTCGACATCGCCCTTGAGCAGAAACGAAGTGCTCCCGGCGTTGCCGCCTGCGACGTGGCAGCTCCGACACCCGGCAACGAGCAATGGGTGAACGTCGACGGCGAACGACAGCACCGGGCCCACGGCCCCGTCACCTTCCAAGCTTCCGTCGGCGCCGGGCACGGCGGCACCCGCGTCGGGCGAGGGCTCGCCTCGCTCGAACCCCGCGCACCCGACCAGTGCTCCGAGTGCGCTGGCGGCCAGGATCCAGGCGTGCAGCGGGTTAGAAGTCATACGCCACCATGAGACGCGTGAAGTCGTTCGGGATCTCATCCGCCCGCTCGAAATTCCAGAACTGGAAGAGGCCGACGCTAAAGCCGCGGTACCGCGCGACGATGCCGACGTTGTGACTCGAACTATCGAGGTTCGTCAGATCCGATTCGTCCACGATGAGACCGCGACGGTTGTTGAACGTGAAGATACCCTGTCGGTACTGCAGATAGAGCCAAGCCAGCGGGTAGTACCGAACCTGGAAGTACGTGGCGAAGTGGTAGTAGTCGAGCCCGGGACCACCGCCGGAAACATCCGCGCGCAACGCCCCAAGCTCCAGCGAAAAGTCTTCGAACACCGGCACGCCGTGCGGGCGCCAGACGGCGAAATCAAGCGCCTGGAGAACGAGCGCTCGGTCGTAGCCGAGGCGGTTGTAGTAGAGCGAATACCACCCGCTCAGTGCGCCCCACGAGCCGCCGAGGCGCGCGCCGAACCCGAGACGCGTGTCCTCGAGTGGCGCAAAGTCGGACTGAAGGTTGAGGACGCCATCCGCCGCCTTCAACCCGTACCCCGCGATGGCGTAGAGGTCCGCCGAGAGCGCAACCTCGCCGAGCTTCCCCTCCGCGTTGAACTTGATGCCCTCGCGCGCAAACACCGGCGGCAGCACCCGCTGATCGAACCCCGCCAGACCACCGTAGCTGTGGTGAAAGAGCGGTTCCGAACCGAACGGCACGAGCACCTTGCCGAACTTTGCCGAGACGCGCACCGGCCAAGCACCTGGACTCAGGCGCGCGCCCACTTCCCAGAACTGGAGCGTGAGCATCTCAAGCGTGATGTGGATGGGATCGTCCGCGGACTCGCGCGTCAGGAACAGGAAGTGGTGGTAGCTCCGGAGCACGTGGTTCGCGCTTCCGGCAAACGGATTGTCGTTGTAGTCGCGGCGCTCGTAGTTGAGGTCGAAGCGACCGTTCAACGTCAATGCTCCAACGAATGGGTGCGTGCCGAGCGAGATCCCGGCGTGCGGGTTTGCGCCCTGATCCGACGCACCGGTTTCCGCGCCCGCCGGAGCCACCGACGCGCGCGACACCGCGTCGACCGCGCCCGCGGCCGGCGGCTCACCCGTTCCCGCCGAAGCGACGACCGGAGCCGCCACGTCGTGCGCCCCTTCGTTGATCCACTGGGCCAGGAGCGCGAGTTCGGCGCTCCCCTTCGCCCAGACCGCACCCGCGGGGTGCCCTTCGCCGTGGGCGCGAATGTAGAGCGTGCTCGACTCGGCCGAACCCGGAGCCACGAGGGCACGCGCGCTCGAAAAATGCTTTCCGGGGTCGGCGTCGGTGAGGTACTTCGACTTCGCGGCAAACCCCGTCGTCGAATGGCACGAAGCGCACGCCTTCATGAGCGCGTCGTGCACGCGGGGCACGAACGCGACGTAGTAGGGGGGCACGGCCGGTGGAGATGCGGGCGTGGATGGAGACGCTTCCGCACCGGGCGATGGTTCGGACGGAGCGCCCTCCGCGGCATCGGTCGGCGCCACAGACGGAACGGACGAAGTCGCATCCGCCCGCTTGGGTCGCGTCGTTGCGGGACGGCTCGAACCCGCGACCGGAGCCCGAACGGGGACCGCCTCCGGACCGAACTTCGCGCCCGCGCGGATCCACCGCACGATTGCCGCGTAGCCGCCGGAGCCAACGGCGAGGACCTTGCCGCCCATGTGCGGGCCGGACGCGCTCGCCTTCTGAAGCAGCGGACTCTGTGCCGCGTTCGCACGATGAACGAAACGCATCGTCAGCTCGTACTCGCGGCGCGCATCGCCGCCGAACACGAGCTTCGACATTCCGCCCGGTTTCCCGCTTGCGTGACACGACGCGCACTTCTTCTTCAGCACCGGGCGCACGTCGTCGACAAAGTTTGGGAGCGGCGCCGAGCTCGCACCGGCCGTCGTCGTACCGGTCGCGGCAGCCTCACCGGCGGCGTCCGGAGAACCGGACTCGGGCGCGGAATCCGACGGCGAAGTTTCCGGAGCCTTCGGCGACGCCTTCACGCCGAGCTTCTCACGGAGCTCACGTCGGTGTTTCTCGGCGGGTGTTTCGTTCGCAGGCTGCGCAAACGCAGGAGCCACCGCACCCAGGCTGAGCGCGACCCCGAGACACCCCACGCCGAACCACCTAAGGCGCATGGCATCCCTCGCACTTCATGGCGATGACCGCCTTCGCCCGGGCACCGTCATGGCACGCGCCGCAGAACTGCCCCGCCTGCATATCCTGGTGCGTGAACCCCATGCGCGACTGCGGGAACACCGTCGGGTGACAGCTGTAGCACTGGCGGTGGTTGTGCCCCCAATGGGAAAACGTCGCGGGCGGCGGCATGGGACGCGACTTGAGCGGCGGGATGCGGACCTCCTCGGGAGCACCCGAGGCTTCGGAGACTCCGCCGTGTGCGAACACGCCAACGGTCGCCGTCACGGCGAACACGGCGACAAGCACCCACGCTCCACGCGCGGTCGCCCGCTTCCACACGGTCAGCGCCCCGCGCAGCATCAGAGTGCCTTCCGCTCCTTGAGGTACCTAAGCACAGCGGCCAGACAGAGCCCCACACCGATGAGCACCGGCGGAACGCCGAGCACCGCGACCAACACAACCGTGAGTGGCGACCAATAGAGCTGCATGCCCAGCTGAATGGCGAGCCCCGTCAGCACAAACACAGCGGCGCGCCGCACGCTTCGCTCGTAGCTGCTCATCATTCGCCCACCCAGAAATTCCCAGCCTTGACGGCGTCCATGTCGTGCACGACCGAATGACAACCAAGGCATGACTGTTTGCCGTTCGCGATCTCCGCCTTCTTTTCCTGGTGCATGGGCACCTCGACAAAACCGCGCGCGTCGTCATGGCAGTGCAGGCAGTTGTGATTTGGGTACGGTTGATAGAGTTTGATTTTTTTCGGCGTTTGCCCGGTGTAGTGAACCCACACGTGTCGAAGCCCATTGAGCTTCGCCTTCGCGTCCCCAAACATCGCGTAGTCCGTGTGACACGAAAAACAGACCGTATCCCGGTCGATCAGGCGCCGCTGATAGTGGAGCGCGGGCAACGAGTTGCCGTCGACGAAGAGGCTTTTCCCGTATGGCTCCATCTCGTGGCAGCTCATGCAAAACGTCGTCTGACTCGACTCATGCACGCCGACCGTGACGCCTGTCCCCGTGATCAGAACCGGGAGGATACAGAGCCCCACCAGCAGCACGAGGCGCCCCGCACGATGCGCCGTAAGCCCACCGCCATGCGTCGCGATGGCCGCCGCGGCCGCGACGGCAACGGCCAAGAGAATGATCAGGAGTTCACGCACGGGTTTTTGGGGTCCGCCACACGCGACGGTGCGGCATGGAGCCGCGTGCGGGATAGCAATCTGCATTCCACAAGCACGCAAACACAAGCCTGGCGTGACGGCTCAATCCGTCAATGAATGCAGGCGCAAATCATGCGGCATGCGAGCGTCGACTGGCGCCTGGGACCACCGACCGGCCGATCGACTGACCAGCACGCAATCGCAAGGCCATGCGCCACCCGATGCTACGGGCCGGCGAGGGGTGCCGTTGCCCACGCGGGACGCGACACGTACCCATCCGCTTCCACGAGCACCGCGCGGAGCGCCGATCCGTCCTGCTCCTGCCGAAGCCGGACGATGCCATTCTCCGATTCCACGAGGAGCTGCCGAAACGGAGCCTCACCACCATGGTCGCCGCGTGGTGCGATGAGGTCGCGAAGCCAGCTCTGATTGCGAAGGGTTTGCGTCACGCGCTCCCGCGAATGCTGTCGAAGCGACACGAACAGGTCCCGCATCGAAGGCGCCGGCACGCCGGGGGGCGGCTCCACCGAGTACTGGAGAACGATGTCCGCGTTCTTGAGCAACGTGCGTCGTAGGTGCTGAAGGAACGGTTTTGGCGCGAGCTTGCTGCCCGAAAGGTCCTTGAGCGAAACGCCGACGGAGGCATCGCCAAGTCGAGAGGCGGACCCGTCGAACCCGAGCAGCCCCGACCGCCCCGCGTCGCGCCACGGCATGAAAAACCCGTCGAGCCCCGGCGCACCCTCCTCGGTACCGAAGAAGTACGCGCCGCCCCCCTCCGCATGGGCATAGGCAAGGGCTTGCACGTTTTCGTGCTCGAAGTCAGGCACGCCCACCCGCACCGCGTTGCCCTGAACCTCCACGTCCCCGAGGACCTTGCGTAGGCGTCCACCCTGCCTCGCCGCGAGTTCCGCCGCCTCCGCCTCGCGCGGCGAAAGGCGTGCGAGCTCCGCGGCGCTCGGCGCGTGTCCGCCAAAGACGCCATCGGCCCCCCGCGCGAGCTCCACGGCGTAGCGAGCGAACTCCTCCACACCGGCCGCCTGCGCGGTGACGGCGACCGGCGCCGCCGCCGTTGTTCCTCGTGCCCGCGAAGCGACGGGGGCGACGCCAACCCCATCCGCCGCGCCGCCGTCGATGGCGAGCGAGAACGCCGCACCAAGGGAAGCGAATGCCGCGGCGCCCACGAGCCCGACGGTGGCAAGCAGCGAAAGCATCTCGACGCTCACCTGCCCCGCGGTCCGTCGGCGCTCCGAAGCGCGCCGATCCTGGCTCGAATTCACCATGGCCCAACGCGCAATACTGCAAGTGGCGGACCACCGATCACCGCAATGTACCGGCGCTGCGCACACACGAAAAACCCGAGCGAACGGGGCGCCGTGCACACCTTCGAACGCGCACCAAGTTGGGTACCAAGTCCCCGCGGGGGTCGGCGCTCCCGGCGACCGAGACCCCCCCGGATGCCCCCAAGCACCCCGCCTACGCGCTACCGGCCAAAGAAGCGAACGTCGTCCGCGAACGAGGTGGCCTCCACAGGGCCAAAGTCAAAGAGCGCGTGGAACATCGCGCACCGCTCGGACTCATCCTCGGTCTCGATGCAGGTGTCGTGTTCCTGCTCGAGCAAGGCGAGCTCAACGTCGTACTCCGGGACAGGGCGGAACGCGATCGACTGGAATGCGCCCTCGATATCCGGATCGGGCATTTCCGCGCCGTGGCAGAGGCCGCACCGCGTGCCCCCACCTTCATAGAGCACGTAGTCGTAGGGGGCGCGATCAGCGATGGGACGCAGCATGGGCAGCTCAAGTTCGCCCTTTCGCGTACGCGTGTCCGAAACCCACTCCCCGAACTCGACGAGCGTCGAACCCACGCCGGTGGGCACGACGGAGAGGGCGAGCCCGTCGTAGAGCGCAAACACGCGCGGGTTCGTCGGACCATCGGCCGGCTGCGCGCTTGTCACCGCGCTCGTCGCGACAAGGCGAAGTGGCCGCGGCCACGAAGCCACGAAGCAGTTCACGTCCGCCGACGCCGGAAGTTCGTTGAGATGCAGAACCGCGTCGGCGATGGATTCCATCCGCTCGGCACGCGATTCGCCGCACGAACGCAGCGCCTCGTTCACGTGCGAGGGAATCGCATCGCCGCCCGCGTCGCCCTGGCACGCGGCAAACGCCACGAGCCCGAGCGACAGGATGCGAACGTCGACGCGCATGCGTCACCCATTCTAGGGGCTTCACATCGCGCTCGTCAACGCGGCGCGACACACGAAACGGTTGCGCGATCACCCGTCGTGATCACGCAACCCGTGCGCTAGTCGCGCACCCAGAATGCGAACTGCTCTTCCCACTCGTTCTCGTTGATGTACTGCTTGGTCCCGGCGGGATTCTCGCCGAACACGTAGACGCCCGTATTCACCCCCGAGCGGTGAAAGTGACCGTAGTGCAGCGTGTCGACCGTGTTGGCCTCGACCGTGTCCGTTCCGACGCTGACGCCAAGGTGCGAGGAGCCGTAGCAGCCCGCGCGCCCCGCGTGCCAATACACCGTGCCGCCGAGGGACTTTCCACCCTCGTTGCAGCTCGTGTAGTCGGCCGAGAAGCCCGCCGTCGACGAGATCTCAAACATCGCGGAGTGCCCCGAGTACGTCTGCACCCACAGCTCGGTCGGTGCCATGTCGCTCAGCGCCTGCGCGTCCACACCGAGTTTGAACTCGGCGAACGGCGACGGCGCACCAACGCCATTCCCGTCGAAGTAACCGTTGGCGCCGTTGTCTCCGCTCAGGTCGCCCCCGAGCACGAGGGTCCAGCCGCCACCGTCCGTGTCCATGTCGCAGTAGGTCGCGACGGCGTCGAGCTGGTCGCCATCGGGATCGATGGCGTAAACGCCCGACGGTGCGTGCGGGCGCTCGGTGAGGAGCTCGCTGCAGTCGGCGGGCACATGCGGGGCCTCCGACCATCCGTACGGCGTGGGGTCGAAGTCTTCGCACGTCTCCGCGTAGGCGACGAGGTTCACCGTTCCCAGGTTGCCGTCATAGGCCGTCGGGGAGAACGGATTGAACTCGACGAAATTCGTGTCGACATCACCCGAAACGCCGCCGTCCTCGAGTTCGCCGTAGCGCGAAACCTCGTAGTAGTAGACCTCGTTGTAGTCCGGGCGAAGGCAGACGGTCGCGCTCCACTCACCGTTCGCGTACGTGAGTTCCACGCCGTCGCTAAGTGGCAGCGCACTGCCCTTGAGCATGACCGTCGCCCAGTTGTCTTCGCCCGCGATGGCGAACTTTGTCTCGCAGCAATCAATGTCCGATGCGTCCCGATCAAGGGACGAGTCGGGGCTCGCGTCGAGGAACCCGACGCTGCCATCCGAATCCGCCGTGCCGTAGCCAGGAAGGTCACGCTGTCCGTTGCCGGGGACCTTCGGCAGCTTTCCGCTCGACTCCGTGGTGCAGCCCACGGCGAGTGCCAATGCGGTCGTAAGGATCAGTAGGACGCGCATCTCAGAACTCCCCGCCCTTCATCGCCACGGTTTGGCCAAGGGCCTCCGCCTGGTTGATGCCCTGGCGAAGCTCATCCGGGCCGAGGTACTTCGAGATGACCACCAACAAGCCCTTCGGGTTCTGCACTTCGATGGCGAGCTGGTCGATGAGGGCCCGCTTCGCCACGGGGCTCGTGGCCGCCTCGCGACCAAGGATGTGAAGGATTGCCTTGCGCGTAATCGGGCCGGGCTGGGTCGCGAGGTCGCGCACGGCCGCCGCGATGACACCGGAACCCACCGACTCGTGGATGTCCTGCGTTTGACGCTCCACCGTGTCGTAGATCTCACGCTTGACCCGCGGGTCGGTCTCCCGCGCGAGCCAATCACCGAGGAAGTTCGCCGTGGCCGTCGGATGCATCCGGCGAACCACGATGGCGGCCACCTGGCGGAGCTTCCAGTCCTTGCTGCGCGTCGCGGGCACCACCTCGGAGAGCAGGCTCGGGTCGCCGATGTTGGCGATGGCGCTGTACCCAGGGCGCAACGACCGTGCGCTGCCGCCGCGGTGGATGATGGAGAGCGCCATGTTCTTCGCAACCGCCGCCACGTCCTCGTGATCTTCCTTAAGGCCGGCCATGGCACTCACGGCGAGGGCCGCTTCCCGACCCACAAAGCGTTCGTTGCGATCGCGACCGCTGTACATCGCGGCGCTGATGCCGTGGAGCTCGTTCGCGAGCTCAACGCCGACGTCCTCGCGATCGATGAGCGAGAACATGGCACGCGTCCGCTCCATGGCCGGCGCGGCGCTGTCGAGCATGATGCCGTGAAGGACCCTGCGCGCTTCTTCCGTGCGCGCGTGGCCGAGCGCCACAAACACCATGGACTCCGCCTCGGGGCTCACTTCGCCCGCCCGGAGCTTCGCCTCGACCTCAAATGCCGCATGCGGCTTTGCCTCGAGGTACGCACTGAGCTCGGGCCAGAGGTCGGCGATTCCCGTCTCCTTCTGGATGCGGTCCTCAAGGCGCGCGAGGCTCTCTTCCGTCGTGAGGTTCGCGACGCGGGACTGGAGCGCGATGTCACGCCCGGTGAGCGGCTGGGGGTTGTCGAGCGGCAGGTTCAGCGGGAGCAGGTTCTCCCAGATGTAGTCACTCGCCGTGTGCGACGACGCCGCAAGCGCGCCCGCCGTCGCCTTCACACGGCGCACGTTGAGTTCCTCACGGACGGAGTCGATGCCGTTCGCCACGGCGTCCACCGCGGAGAGGCCCTCAAACCATGGCCCGGCGCCCACGCGCACGGACATGAGGCTGTCGGTCGGAACCACGTCGAGCTTCCTGCCATTGCCGAAGTCGTCCTCCCAGAACTTGCCGTAGGACGCGATGCGGCGCTGGACGAGGGTGCCATCCTTGTCGCCAAGCACGGCGTACCTGGCCGTGAACGGGCCCATGCTGTTCTCGTCGTCACGCGCCGCCACGGCCGGGTCCGCCGCCCAGTGGAAGAGGAGTTCATGGACGAGCCCCTGCTGGATGCGCCCGTGGGACTTCTTCGTCGCACTCGCACGCGCGAAGCCGTCGATGGCGCACTCGGCGTTCACCTTCACGAGGAACGGTGCCGTGAGGTACGACGCGTTCGTGAGGAGCGGCGTATCCACGGAGCGGAACCGGGCGAGGAGCGTCGCCGCCGTGCCGTTGCCGTCCGCAGAATCGCCCGTCGCCTCAAGTACTTCGAGGTCGAGCGTCGCGCGCGTGTCCGTCTGGAAGGTGGGCGCCGGGGCGCTGGCTGCCTGCGCCACGCGCGTCGGGTCCACGGTCACCGACGCCGAAAGCGACACGTCGTAGGAAAGGGCATCCCCCTTCGCGAACGTGCAGCCGGGCGCCCTGCCCTCCGCCGACGCTGCGCTCGGCAGCGACGGGTACGAGAACCTCGTCGGAGGCGGTACCGGCTTGGACACGGCGTCCTGTTTCGCGACCGGCTTCGTGTCGTTCTCCGAGAGCCACGCATACGTGCCGAGGGTCGCCGCCACACCGAGGGCCGCGACGATGCCAACCATGGTTTTCGTCTTGTTCGTCATCAGTAGTTCACCAGCACGGGGGACGTGAAGTCGAGGAGCTTACCTTCGGCGAGCTTGAAGCCATCGAACTTCAAGATCGTCCACTGCGTCGAGAAGAAGAGCGCGTTGATCTGAGCGAAAATCTGACCTTCCAGAATCGCGAGCTGCCACGGGATCTCAACCCCCGTGCTCCCGCGACGCCCGAAGTCCGTGTTGCCGCGTTTGAGCCAGAAGTACTGGTTCACCCAATCGACAGCGATGCCGAGGGAGACCATGTTGAACGAGCCACCGATGCAGATACCCGGGTTGTCGCTTGGCACGCAGAAGCTCAGGCCGATACCGCCCGCTGCACCCGCGCCGATGCCAAGCTTCCAAGCAAGGAACGAGCGCGACGTCGCATAGTCGAACTCACACACGAACGGCAGCTCCGCGCTTTGATCGTTGAAGCCCACGTGGTTTGACGGCGACGTGAACACCAAACCAACGCTCGTCGGCACGCTCGTATAGAGCGGCGACTGGTTGGCGTAGTAGAACTTCGTCGCGTCGTACGTCGCGCGGTTCCCCGCGGACGCCGAGGCGAATTCCTCGTCGCTCGAGAGCCAACGGAACGACGTGGTGGTGGAACTCAAGCACTTCGACTTGTCGAAGTTGTCCGAGCTACAGCCCTCCGCCGTGAATCCGTAGGTACCTTGGCCGCCGAGCCAGTACGTCCCGGCGGAAGCCCCGTTCACGATCTCCGTGGCTTCGTTGAGGCTGCTGAACTCCGCGAGGCGACCGCCTCGTTCCACGCAGTAGTCCGCCGCATCGGACTGCGACATGGGCGTACTGAAGAACTGGATGCAGTTCGCGTTCCCGATGCACGGGTAGTCCTTCCCTTCCTCGGGTGCGAACTGGAGCTCCGCGTGGAGGTCGAGGGACACACCCACGGAGAACGTGATCGTGATGAGGCCGGGGATCGGGCCGATCTGCACCGGCACCTCGATACCCCATCCCACGCCGATGCCCTCGAGGGCCGCAAAGAAGCCCTTGGCCCACTTGATGGGTGACCTGGCGGCGAGCTTCTTGAGGGCACTCCAAATCGCGTCCCAAGGCGGCGTGATCGACATGGTCACGGGCGTCGACGAGCTGCCCCAGGACACGTCGTCCTCCTCGGGGTCGCTCGGGTCGATGACCTGGAAGCCGAGCGCTTCAGCCGAACCGTCGACCGACGCGTCCTGCCCCTCGTCGCGGTCCAGGCCGTTGTGCACGCTGAAGAACGAGCGGCCCATCTGACCGCTGCTGCCCATGGCGTTCTTCGTCACTTCCTGGCATTCGCGCTCGTTGGTGCCGACGCAGGTCATTTCGGAGTCGGCGTCGGTGGTGGCGGCCATGGTCGAGCTGCCGGCGCCCTTCTCGTTCGGCAAGCCCGTGAACGACGAGTCCGACGCCGGCGTCAGCGGCCGCTCGAAGCGGTCCGCGTAGACGATGAGCGGCTCCTTCGCGAAGCGGCAGCCTTGGCCAGGGCCGACGCTATCGTTCCACGGATTGTAAACGCCCGGTTCGTTGTAGACGGACCCGGCCGGCGCTTTGAGGTGGCCCGAGCCGACACGGAGCCAGTAGGGCTTGTCGATCACCTCGTACTTGAGCTTGGCATTCGGGTAGAAGAAGCGCGTCTCGACGGTCTTCTCCGGTACACCCGACTCGATGCAATAGAAGACGTCGTACTGACGCCAGCCCGGATCCTTCGGGATGTAGAGCGGTGACGACGGGTTGAAGAACTGCCGACGCGTATTGGTCGGCATCTTCACGTCCACCGACACGGTGGATCCGTTCGCGTTCGATTCCTTGATGTTGAGCGGAACTTTCGCGAGGACGGGGATGCGCGCGACCTTTGTCGCGTCCCGCGGCCAGAGATAGACGTTCGCGTGGAGGTCCGGCAGCGCGGCGGTGCCGTACCCGGTGGTCCAGCGGTTGTCGTTCGGGAACTTCTCGCCCCAACCGTAGTAGTCCGGCGAAAACGAGGTCCACTGGTTCAGGTTCGCCACGTACCAGTTGATGTCGATGGGGAGCGACGGCGAGCGAATCGGGTGCTGCGTCACCGTCACCTGCGCGACGTTGAGCTTCATCTCCTTCGGCCCGATGGTTACGCCCTTCGGGAAGATGTCGACGGCAACCCCCTGCGGCACGACGCCGAGCACCTTGTCGATCTGGCGCTGCCGGTAGTAGCCCTCGTAGTCGTAGAAATCGAATCGCGAATCGAAGAACAGCTCGAGCGGGTTCGGCTGGCACACGGCGGTTTCGTCGACCGACGTCTTCCCAACCCTTTCGACGTACTGCGTGTTGCCCTCGACGTCGAAGGAGTGGAACACGCGCGTGGTGACCCGCACCGCCTGATTGGAATCAAACCCCTTCCGCGCGAGCGCGAAACTGATGTAGTCGAACGACGATCCCTTGACGGGGCGGCTGCGAAAGCAGTCGTTCGCGAGGATCTCTTCCTGGGAAATGCTCACCCAGCCGTCCGCGTCCGCATTTCGCTTG
Organism: Polyangiales bacterium; assembly: GCA_041389625.1. Lineage (GTDB taxonomy): Bacteria > Myxococcota_A > Polyangia > Polyangiales > JAWKRM01 > JAWKRM01. The sequence continues at coordinate 2,480 of JAWKRM010000037.1, read as the reverse complement.
GACACGTCCACGGTGAGCGCAGCGCAGCGGTAGGCGTAGACCGAATCCTTGTCGTCCCAACGGACCTCGTCGTCGTATTGGCGGCTGCGCGGAATCCACTGATCGGCGAGCCAGAACGTCACCTTTGCGTTGTCCGGGATCTCTCCCTTGTAGCGGAACCGAAGGTCGAAACGGTACGGCACCTCGGGGGTCAGCGTGACGATGGGATCCCCGCTCCCGCCCAGCGACTTCGGGGACGACGAAGAGACGACCTCCGAGATGAAGCCGGGGCGCTTGCCGTCGACGTCGATGTCGGTGTCGTAGACGGTCTGCATCGTCTTGTCGGGCACGCAGTTGAGGAGCGCATCGCGGCGCGCCTTGCCGACGCAGTTCTGCGGAATGCACGCCGACTTCGGCGCCGCTTCCGTCCCGACCGAGGCCACTTCCTTGCACGAAAGCGACACGTCGCGCTTCGTCGCGTTCGCCGCGATCGTCGCCGTGTAAACGTTCTGGCTGCCCGCCGAGTCCACATCGCCTGGGCCGCAGCCGTAGGACACCTTGAAGGCCCCCGAACACGTCGCCGTGTACGTGCAGTCCTTCTCGCCGCCGCATGCTTGCCGGATGGCGTCGTCTTCGCTCGAACTCGCGCCGCCGCAGTCCGCGGAGTTCACGTTGATGCCAACGGCGGGCGACAGACGCACCGTCGTCTGGTCGACCATGTTGCCGGCGACCGTTGTCTTGTCTTCCGTCGCAGTGCTTTGGTAGCGCTCGGTGTTCGGGTCGATGGGTCGCGCCGGGTACGTGAACGGGACATACCCGTCGCCGCAGGTGGCGTTGTCGAGCGTGGAGCGCACCCCGAAATCCGTCTGGGAGACGTCGCCCTCACCGCAGGAGACGAGGACCGCGCCAAGCGACGCAACAGCAACGAGGTTTCGGACCAATGAAATATTCAGGTTCTTCATAAGCGTTCCCCTCATGGCTGCCCGTTGACCCCGACGCATCGGAAGACCACGCATCCGTCGCCACCTTCAAGTCCGCCGAACCCATCGGCACCGCGCCCCGCGGCGACGAAACCGTTCGTCGTACCCACGCAAGAGCTGTTGTCGTGAACGTTCGCGTTCACGCCGTAGGGGTCCGTCGCCACCTGGGACGTGAGGCCGGTCGGAAGCGTGCCGTAGCCGCCACCGTAGCCCCGCTCCCCGTAGCTCGTGCCACCGGCGCCGCCGTTCTCGCCGGCGCCACCGCCGCCGCACACCTGCCCGGACGCACCGTCCGCGCCGGCGTGGCCTGCCTCGGTGCCCGAATCCTGGTCACCGGCATTGCCGCCTTCGTAGATTTCCGTTCCGCCGCCACCGGCGGGGATCACGAAGGTGCGGTTCGCGCTTCCCGTCTGCTGCACGCTCGTCAGGCCGCCGCCGCTGCCGCTAGCACCGTTGATCTTGGTGCCGTCCCCCGCGCCCCCGTTGGCGGGGGTGCCGAAGTAGGAACCGATGGACGACGTGCCGCCCGTTGGAGCTTCGCCGTTTAGGTTCCCGCCTTGGCCAACCCAAACCGTGAACACATCGCCCGGGACGGTCGAGATCTTTCCGCTCACGTACCCGCCCGAACCGCCGGGAATGTAGTTGCCGCCAAGGATGAAGTCCTGCATCCCGCCGGCGCCGCCACCCGCGCCCCAGGCTTGAATGTAAACCTCGTTGCAGTTCCCGGGCACGGTCCAGGTGCCGCTCGCCGTCACGCCGTCGGTGGTGGGGATCCCGATCACCTTCTTGCCCGCACCACACTTGCCCGTGGCGCCGGTGCACTGCCCCGAGTTGGTCGTGCACTCGCAGTCCGCGTTGGCGCAGTCGCTATCGAGGATGCAGCCGTTCCCGCCGCCGCCCATCGAGGGGCAATAGATCGGGTCGGGGCACGAGACCCACGAGCATGTGTACGACAGGGTGAACGTCTGGCCCGCCGTCACCGTGCCCGAGTACGAGTGCGGGTCCGCGCTCATCGGGCTCTTGATCTGGCAGCGCGTGTAGACCTCGCCGAACGACACGGTCGTCTGCTTGCCGGGGTCGGCGAAGCTCAGGGTGAACGCGCCGGTGATGCTCGCGAGCGTCACCGAGTTGTTCTGGGAGACGTTGTACGACGTCTGAGTTCCGCCCACGTCGAGCACGAACGGCACGGTCACCCCGGGAAGGAGGCCGGTGCCGCTGACCGCCACCTGACCGGACTGGATGGAGCAGAAAATCTCGAGGTGCCGCGTCGGGCCGCTCTTATGCGTGTCGTGGCCGGTGAAGCCGGTCGCCGGGTCGTCCGCCGGCGCCTGTCGGATGTAGCACGTGCCGTGCTCCGGCTGCTGCGCGATGGACACGGAATACGCAAACGCATCCGCGAGCACCACGTTGTAGAGCGACGTCACACCGGAAAGCGTCTTCTGCGTGGTCACGCCATCCGCGGTGACGTTGAGCACGAGCGCCTCGTTCGAGGCCATGCCGTAGACGTTCGCGTCGATGCGG
>JAWKRM010000036.1:0-36846 GCA_041389625.1 Polyangiales bacterium | reverse complement strand
TTCTCAAGGTCGGGCACGCCGCCCACGTAGTCGATGACTTCGCCGCGCTCGATGTCGTAGAAGAGGCCGTTGATGGTGAAGTCGCGACGAATGGCATCTTCATGCGGATCGCCGAAGACGTTGTCGTGACGGATCAGCAGGTCACCACCCTCTTCGTCCGCATTCGGTTCACGACGGAAGGTCGCAGTCTCGATGACCTTGCCTCCCGAAAACAGAATGTGCGCGAGGCGAAACCGTCGCCCGATGATGCGGCAGTTGCGGAAGAGCGAGCGCACCTCGTTCGGTCGCGCGGAGGTGGCCACGTCGAAGTCCTTCGGCGGCCGGCCGAGGAGCAGATCCCGCACGCCACCGCCCACGAGGTAGGCCGTGTGGTCGTGCCGCACGAGGCGGCGGAGCACCTTGATGGCGTCCGAGTCGATATCCGACTCGGGGATCGGGTGCTCGTAGACCATGGGCTCGGGCACATTCGAGGCCCGTTTCGAGTCCACCGGGATCTCGTGGATTGACATCGTGTAGAAACTAGAGAAGCCAGGAGGGAGGAATCCCTCGGAGGGGTGGCCGCTGTATTAGCAATCTCCGTTTTTCATGGCAATCGGTGGGGGCAGAGACGTGAAAGACATTCGAAAACAAGCGGGACAGGTGCTCGTGGGCGGCTTTGCCGGCACGACCCTCGACGAAGCCATCCGGGCACGCCTCGCACGGGGCGAGCTCGGTGGCGTCATCCTCTTCGCGCGGAACGTGGGTTCCTTGGACGAGGTTCGGGCGTTGACCGAGGAGGTGCTGTCGGCCGCGGACCGGTCGCGTCCGCCTTGGATTTCCGTGGACCAGGAAGGCGGCCGCGTCGCGCGTCTCAAGGCTCCCGTGATCAAGTTGCCGCCCATGCGCGTGCTCGGAGAAATCGACGACGTTGCGCTCACCGAGCGCGCCGCCCGCGTCCTCGGACGCGAACTCCGTGCGCTCGGGTTCAACTGGGATTTTGCGCCGGTGCTCGACGTCGACACGAACCCCGCGAACCCCGTCATCGGAGACCGTTCGTTCTCCTCCGACGCAAACCGCGTCGCGGCGCACGGCGTCGCGTTCGCCCGCGGCCTCCTCGCATCGGGCATCGTTCCGTGCGGCAAGCACTTCCCCGGTCACGGCGACACGGACCTCGATAGCCACCTCGCGCTTCCCCGCCTCCGACACGACCGTGCACGCCTCGACAGCGTCGAGCTCGTTCCCTTCCGCGCCGCGCAAAATCGAATCCCCACGCTGATGACAGCCCACGTGGTCTTCGACGCCATCGACCCCGATGTTCCCGCGACGTTGTCACGCACGGTGATCGGTGGCCTGCTCCGCGACGAACTCGGTTACGACGGCCTCGTCGTGAGCGACGACCTCGAAATGAAGGCGGTGAGCGACCGTTTCGCCCCCGACGAGTGCGCGGTGCGCGCCATCGCCGCCGGCTGCGATACCGTCCTCGTCTGTTCGAAGCTCGACATGCTTGAACGCGCCCATGAGGGCCTCGTGCGGGAAGCGGAACGGAGCGAAACGTTCCGCGCACGTCTCGCGTCCGCGGCCGCCGCAAACACGACCCTTCGACGCCGGTTCCCGCCCCTCGGCGCCGCCAAGGCGGGCCCCCTCGCGCCACACTTCGGCACCGAGGAAGCCCTGGCCGTCACCGAGGAAATCGAGTCCCGCGCCGGCACGAAGCCCCACTGACACACGGCGCCGCTGTGACAATTGTCGCGCGGCGCTGCTTGTTCGCCGCGCGGATACGGGTACCTTCCGCGCCGTGTTGGGGACAGATTTCGACGCGCGGCAGATCGACCTCGAGGCGTTCTACGCCGAGCTCCAAGCGATTCGGCGGGACGTGGACGCATCGCTCGGCGAAGAGGACCTCGCGCACCTCCGTAAACTCGAGCGAATCGGCAAGGCGGCGAGCGCCCTCGGGTACGCGACCTGCTGGGTCGGCCCGAACCCGCTGAGCATGGCGGCCATCTCGCTTGGTCGATCGACGCGTTGGCTCATGATGCACCACGTCGGCCACCGCGGGTACGACAAGGTCCCGGGCGTTCCCGCCAAGTACACCAGCAAAGTGTTCGCCCGCGGTCGGCGTCGCTTCCTCGATTGGCCCGATTGGATGATCCCCGAAGCGTGGATCTACGAGCACAACGTGCTCCACCACTACAACACCGGGGAGGAGCGCGACCCCGACCTCATCGAGAGGAACACGGAGTTCCTGCGCAACGCGAAGGTCCCGCAGGCACTCAAGCACACGCTCATGGCGAGCCTCGCGGCGACGTGGCGCCTCAGCTACTACGCGCCAAACACCCTCCAAAAATGGATGGCGCGGAAGGGCACGGCGCCGGCGCGGGCGGACTACCTGCGCGCGCTCCTTGTCGATTGCGTGGCGCCCTACGCGGCGATTCACTTTGTGGCCATCCCGCTCGCATTCTTGCCCCTTGGACCGTGGGCCTCGTGGAGCGCGTGGGTCAATTCCCTCGGCGCCGAAGCGCTCACCAACGTCCACACGTTCCTCGTCGTCGGACCCAACCACACGGCGGATGACCTCCATCGCTTCGACTCGCGCCCGAAGACCAAGGCCGAAGCGGCGCTCCGACAGGTGCTCGGCTCGGCGAACTACCGCACGGGCGGCGACCTCGTCGACTACGCCCACCTCTGGCTCAACTACCAAATCGAGCACCACCTCTGGCCCGACCTGCCCATGCTCCGCTACCGACAGGTGCAGCCCAAGGTCAAAGCCCTTTGCGAAAAGCACGGCATCCCTTACCTGCAGGAAGGCGTGCTCACGCGCGCCAAGAAGATGCTCGACGTGGCCACGGGGAAAACATCGATGCGGCGGGTGCGCGAAGTGCTGACGCGCATGGACAAGCCCGCGCCCGGCGCGGCGGTTACTGCCGAGTCCTGAGCGGTCAGCGACCCGGCGTTAGGCGCCGATCAAGCTCATGCCGACATGCGTGTGCTCTCGGACCGTGCGCTCGAGGAAGTGGTTGCCCGCGTCCTTGCCGCGCAGCGACCCGTCGAAACGGAGCTCGATGACAGCGATGCACATCAAAGATCCGCAATTGTTCCTGGGTTTCTACGCTTACCCTTCCTGCGTCGTGGAGCAGGGAATAGCCCCACGTCGCGCACTGTTCGCGTTCGCATGGGAGGGATCGTGATGTTGAATCGTTCACTGCGGATGTTTCGTCCTGCGGGCTTGATCACTTTAGTGGTGACGCTCGGAAGTGTTGTGGCGACGGCGCGGTCACAGGAACCGATGGCTGCGGTGCCCGCAGGGCTCAATAGGGAAGTCCTCGCCAAGCTTCTCACGCGGGCGGAACATACGAACACCGATGCGCTCGTGCTCATGAAGGACGGAAAGGTCCTCGGGGAGTGGTACTTCGGGAAACCGCAGGGGCGCATCGAGGCAATGTCAGCGACGAAGTCCGTCGTGAACTTGGCCGTCGGGAAGCTCATTGACGCGGGGAAGATCAAGTCCTTGGACCAGCCTGTCTACGAGTTCTTTCCGGAATGGCGACAGGGGCGAAAGAGGCAGATCACCATTCGACATCTTCTGAATCACACCTCGGGATTGCAGAACGAGCGGTTGACGTCGGTGGAGATTTATCCAAGCCCGGACTTCGTGCAGCTCGCCCTGGCGGCGGAGCTGTCGGACAATCCGGGAAGCAAATTCGCCTACAACAACAAGGCAGTGAACCTACTGGCGGGCGTCGTGAAGGTGGCCTCGGGCAAGCGGATGGACGAATACATTCGCGACGAGATCTTCACCCCCCTTGGGATCACCGACTTCACCTGGGTCTTGGACGCATCGGGCAATCCCCACGCCATGTCCGGCCTTCGAATCCGGGCCACGGACCTGGCGAGGATCGGGCAGATGCTGGCCGACGGTGGCCTCTGGAAAGGGAAGCGCATCATCCGCAAGGAGTGGATCGCCGAGTCCACCAAGCCGGGGCAGGCGCGGATGACCAAGTGCGGTCTGCTGTGGTGGTTGCTTCAGGACTTCCGCGCCACCGTTGCCGATGACGATGTCATCGCCCAATGGCGCAAGGGTGGCGACAGCGAGGACTTCATCCAAAAGTTGTTGCCACTCAAGGACAAGATCTTTACCGATCGAAAGACCTTCTTCGGGACCATCGAGAAGACCCTAGCCGGAATGGGCGGCTTGGAAACCTGGTACGACAACACATGGCGCAAGGGACTGCCTGACGGCAAAGGGCTTCCTGCCCCCACCGTCGGGTTCTACGCCGACGGCTACCTGGGCCAGTACCTCGTCGTCCTCCCCAAACAGCACATCGTCGCGGTGCGGCAGATGCGCTCGCCAGTGGGGGAGGTGAACACCGACAAGCTCGACACCTTCACGGACTTTCCGGAACTCATCAGAAAACTCGCCACGCCGTAGGCGGCGCGGTGTGGATCGTGTCGTGGGTCGTTGCGATTCTCGGGGTGAATGAGAATAGTCGCCACAAACACCCTGCTCGGCCCCGAGATGGGTCGACGTCGCGCGAATTGAGGAGTCGCCGTCGCCGGGCATCCCGCTGCGTCATTCCCGACACACCGCGGTGACGCATGGACACGGCAGCCGGCGTGGCCCCGGCGGTTTCCGCGCGCTTTCGGTTGGTACGCGGGCTGCATTCCCTCCGCAGCATGCCGGCCTTCTTGTCGTTCGGTCCCCGCAACTTGTCTTTCATCTGCCTCGGCCTGGGGCTTGGCTTCGGCTTCGGGGCAGGACGGGCCCTCGCAGAGCCCCCGACGCTGCTTTCGCCGGACGGCCAGGTCGTCGTAGTCACCGACGATTGCGATCCCACGGCGCCGACGGGCGCCTGCGGCGGTCATCGGCACCGCGCCCTGCGGGAAGGGAAAGAGCTTGGCAGCGAGAGTGTCGTGGGCTGCACGCCCGTCGCGGTGAGCAACCAAGGGAAGATCCGTTGTGGCCGGTGGCCCGAGGAGAAGGTGTTTGCGCGAGACGAACGGGTGATTCGTACCTGGCTGACGAGGTACCTCAAGGGCAGCGCATCGCTCCCCAAGCGGATCATCGACCAGGCCGCTCTCACCCAAGCCATCGAAGACATCGAGTTCGGCGATGACACGGCCCTGAACAAGGAGGCGCTCGTCCCTGACCATGACGACACCCGCCTCTTCACGAAGAAGGGCCTCGCGTGGGCCATCCGGAAGGACCCCGCCTACTTCGGGCGCCCCCTCACGCGCGATCTCCAGTCCCCGCAGCCCGGTGACGGATACCGTCTCTACGCACTCGACATCGCCCGGGTGGACCAGCCGATCGGCGACTATGAATACGCCTTCATCCTCTATTTTCTACTCAGCCCCAAACACGAACTCATCGAGCTGCGCTACGCGTTCTTCGAGTAGCAGCACGGGTGTTCGCCCGCGGAAGGGTTCGTGAAGCCGCCCGATGCGCGCTCGAACGCCGTGCCAAGGGCCGCAACGCACGCGATGTAATCCCCGACGGCCGCAGTGTCGGAGCACGAAGCCATTTCCTCGCGTAAGTCCGAAATTTGTTCCTCGTCGGCGCAGTGCGCCGCGGGATCTTGTGCGGAAGCGTCGTCCTCGCACTCTTCCGCGAGCCCTTCGCATATTTCGCCCACATCTTCCGACCAGTTGGCCGCGCACAATCCCGAGGCGATGGCCACCCGGTCCACGTCGCGTGCGGCGGCCTCCGAGTGGACGAACTATCCGTTCTGCGAAGCTAGATTGCGCCGGGTGGGGGCTCAGTTACAGCACCGGCGGCGATTCGGGCGGGTACTACGAATGCGGCCGAACGGGACCTCATCATGCGGGCCCTCGACGACCACCAAGGGCATGTCACAAACACGGCCCGGGCCCTCGGCCTCGAGCGCTCCCACCTCTACAAGAAGATGAAGGCCCTTGGCATTCAACGCGACGGACAACACGGCGGCTGACCTCACCGACGACGTCATCACAGGCTCGTTTCGGCTGTACCAGCGTCGGCGTGGGCACCGCTACTCCATCGACGACGTGCTCACGGCGTTTGTGGCGTGCCGCGTCGCTGCGGCGGAGGAGCGTGGCGTGACCCAGGCCATGGACCTCGGCACGGGCATCGGCTCGGTGCTCCACATGGTGGCGTGGAAGTTCCCCGAGGCCGAGCTCGTGGGCATCGAAGCGCAGACCGAATCCATCGCGCTCGCGCGCCGCAACGTGGTGCGCAACGAGCTCGCGGCCCGCGTCACGCTGTTTGAAGGCGACCTGCGAGACGTGTCCCTGCGGGACACCATCGGCGGTGAACGCTTCGAGCTGGTCACCGGCACGCCGCCGTACTTCCCCCCGGGCACGGCCATTCCCTCGCCGGATGCCCAGCGGGCGCACGCGCGCATCGAGTACCGCGGTGGCGTGGAGGCCTACCTCGAAGCGGCGCGGTTCTTCGCCGTTCCCGGGGCGCCCATCGTGCTCTGCGCGGAGGCGCGCACGGCGGATCGGGTGCGCGAGGCGGCGACGCGTTTGGGCCTCGTGCCCGAGGCGCGCCTCGATGCGGTGCCGCGGGAAGGGGAGCCCGTGCTCTTTTCGGTGTGGACCCTCCGCCACGGCGTGCCGGCGCGGTCGCTGGCGGAGGAGCCCCCCTTCGTTGCCCGTGACCGAGGGGGCGAGCGCACCGCCCAGAGCTGGGCGCTCCGCGAATTTTTTGGCGTCCCGAAGCACGCGCGCGACAAGCAAGGGCGCGAACCGCGAGACACAGAAACGAACGAACCGTGAGTCCCCGACGCGCCGCCCCATGAAGCGCGTCCGCCAAGTCCTGACGCGCATGGACAAGCCCGCGCCCGGCGCGGCGGTTACTGCCGAGTCTTGAGCGGTCAGCGACCCGGCGTTAGCCGCCGATCAAGCTCATGCCGACGTGCGTGTGCTCTCGGACCGCGCGCTCAAGGAAGTGGTGGCCCGCGTCCTTGCCAAGCAGCGACCAGTGGATGGCCCAGGCGAGGTCGCGTTCGTCGCCTCCGCTCCGGAGCACGTCGCGGAGGGAGACGGCGCGACGGGTGGCGAGGCAGGCGCGGATGTCGCCCCGGGCCGTGACGCGGATGCGGTTGCAGTCGTCGCAGAAATTCCCGGAAATTGCGCTGATGAACCCCACGCGCCGACCGGAACCGTTGGCGGCTGCCGCGTAGCGCGCGGGCCCCTTGTGCATGCCTTCGCGCAGAAGCGGCGCCGCCTCGAGGCGTGCGCCGAGGGACGCTCGCACGTCCTCCACGGCCATGAAGCGTTCGTCGTGGATCGCGGCGCCTTCCCCGAGTGGCATCAGTTCGATGAACCGCGGCGTAATGCCGAGCGACCAGGCCCAATCGACGATGGCGCCAAGCTCGTCGTCGTTCTCGCCACGGAGGGGCACCGTGTTGAGCTTCACGTGGAGCCCCGCCCGGAGCGCTGCGTGCACGCCCGCGAGCACGCGCGTCAGTTCTCCACCGCGGGTGATCCTCTCGAATCGATCGTGTTCGAGGGTGTCCAGCGATACGTTGACTCCGCGGAGGCCCGCAAGCCTGAGCGGTGTCGCAAGCTCGGCAAGGCGCGTCGCGTTCGTCGTGAGCACGAGATCTTCGACGCGGGAATTGGCGGCCACCATCTCCACCAGGCGCACGATGTCCTTTCGGACAAGGGGTTCACCGCCCGTGAGGCGCACACGACGCACGCCCATGCGCGTAAACACATCCACCACACGCACGACCTCCTCGAAGGAGAGGAGTTCGGCGTGCACCGCGTGATCCTCTTCGCCGCTCGGGGGCATGCAGTAGACGCACGCCAGGTCGCATCGGTCCGTCACGGAAAGCCGCAGATACGAATAGGCGCGTCCGCGTGCGTCGGCGAGAAGGGGCACGCCGTCCGCACCGAAGGCGGTGGGGACCTCGGGAAGTGCTTCGCGCAGCGCAGAGCGCGAACCTTCGACCGCGATCACCGGGAGCCGCATGGGCGAACCTTCTGCGGGGCGGCGTTTCGCGTCAAGCACTTGGTCCGGCGCCCGCGCCCGGCGTGCCCGAGAACGAGAGTTCAAGTCGCCGAAGTTCGTCACGAACCTGGCGAAGCCGAACCATCGCCAACGGCGAAAGCCCCGGTGCGCCGCCAGCCGACCCCGCAACCGGCGCGACGGCCCGTCGGGGATCCGCTTCGCCGTGCCGCTCGTCGCCAAGGCCCGCGTCGCGGTACTGCTTGAGCAGGCGTTGAATGCGGTCCCGAACCGCGTACGCGTCCGAGATGCCCGCGAGCACACCGCGATGGGAAAAGGCGAGCTGCGCCTGCTTGTCCACCGGCCCACCGCCGCCCGCGGTTTCGATCTGCACGTTCGCGATGCCGAGGAGCCGCTCCACGGGCCCCTGATGCACGGTGAGGTTCTGGATATTCGCGAAGGTGAACGTCGCCTCCTCCACGCGCCACGCGCCCTGCCGAATGCGAAGGCTCCGGTCGGTCACGATGTAGTAGCGGAGGTCGTAGTCGAGGCGCACCAGCAGGTAGCGCATGAGGACGCTGAGCCCGAAAACCGCGAACACCACCACCCAAACGAAGCCGCGCGCGATGGGAAGCTCGGAGTCAAAACCCGCGACGAACTGCCCGAAAAACATGAGCGAGATGAACAAACTCGGCACCGTCCGCAGGAACAACATGAGGACGCGGTAGCGAAGGAACGCGGGCGCCGCGCGGAAGACGAGCGCATGGGCCGCGTCGCCGTTCGGCGGCTCGGGTGGCCCCGACGGAACCTGGAGCAGGTAGAGGAGCGACGACTTGAGGAGCGCGTACATGCCCTAACCCCTCCGCTCGATGCGCTCTCGAATGCGAACCAGCGTGTCACGCATGTCCGTGAGGACCCCGAGGGCAGCGTCGCCGCCACCGGACGGGTCGTCCGGGGAGGGCAGCGTCGGCGCGGCGGATCCGGGCGCGGGCAGAGCCCCGACCGACCCCGCGTCCGCCTCTTGCCCAAACCGCGCGCCGCGCATGCGCGCGTAGAGGAAATCGCGGAGCGACTCGAACTCGGGCACGCCCACGATGGCCATTTCGGCCGTGGACTTCCCCGCCGCCGTCTGCACCTCGATGGTCGCGAGCCCGAGCCAGCGCTCAAGGAGGCCGCGCGAGAGGTGGATGTCCTGGATGCGCGCGTAGGTCAGGTAGATCTCGCGCTTCCAGAGGATGCCCCAGGACATGGCCACCCCCTCCTCCTCGAACCGGTAACGGAGGGTGTGATAGCGGAAATAGAGCGGGATGAAGGCGAAGAAGAAGCAGGGCCCGAGGGTGAGCGTCGAGACGAAATAGAGCGTCAGGAGCTTCGGATCGGGCCGGTCGATCGTCCGAATGTCGCGCACGGCGCGGACAGTAATCGAATTGAGCTACGGCGCACCTGGCATTTGATTTGCGCGCCACATGGGTCTAATCCCCGGGGCCCCATGGAGCCCCGCATCCCACGCGAAAAGCTCACGCACCTGCGCCAGCTCGAGGCGGAGTCGATCCACATCTTCCGCGAGGCGGTCGCCGAGTTTGAAAACCCGGTGATGCTCTATTCCATCGGGAAGGACTCGTCCGTTCTCGTGCGCGTGGCGCAGAAGGCCTTCGCGCCGGCGCCGCTCCCGTTCCCGCTGCTCCACGTCGACACGACGTGGAAGTTCCGCGAGATGATCTCGTTCCGCGATCAGTTTGCCAAGGACGAGAACCTGAACCTGATGGTGCACACGAACCAGGAGGGCGTGCGCCAGAACATCAATCCGTTCGATTACGGCAGCAACAAATACACGCAGGTCATGAAGACCCAAGCCCTCGTCGAAGCGCTCAAGAAGGGCGGCTTCGACTGCGCCTTCGGCGGCGCGCGCCGCGACGAAGAACGCTCGCGCGCGAAGGAGCGCATCTTCTCGTTCCGCGACCGCTTTCAGCAGTGGGACCCGAAGAACCAGCGACCCGAGCTCTGGAACCTCTATAACGCCAAGATCCTGCCCGGCGAATCCGTGCGCTCGTTCCCCATGTCGAACTGGACCGAGCTCGACATCTGGCTTTACATCTGGCTCGAGAAGATCCCCGTCGTGCCGCTCTACTTTGCGAAGGAGCGCCCCGTCGTCGAACGGAACGGCACGCTCATCATGGTGGACGACGACCGCATGCGCCTTGAGCCGGGCGAGAAGCCCGAGATGCGCCGCGTGCGCTTCCGAACGCTGGGCTGCTACCCGCTCTCGGGCGCCGTGGAGTCGAGCGCGCGCACGGTCCCCGAAGTGATCCAGGAAATGCTCGTGACCAAGTGGTCCGAGCGCCAGGGCCGGCTCATCGACTTCGACGAGGACGGTTCCATGGAGTCGAAGAAACGCGAGGGCTACTTCTGATGTCGGTCACCGCACGCGACCGCGAGCTCATCGAACGCGACATCGAGGCCTACCTCGAGCGTTACAGCCAAAAGGAGCTCCTCCGTTTTGTGGCCGTCGGCTCGGTGGACGACGGCAAATCGACCCTCATCGGGCGCCTACTCCACGATTCGGGCGTGGTCTACGAAGACCAGCTCGCCGCCGTGAAGAAGGCGACGACCATGGAGGGCGAGGAGATCGACTTCTCGCTGCTCACCGACGGCCTCATGGCCGAGCGCGAGCAGGGCATCACCATCGACGTGGCGTACCGCTACTTCGCCACGGACCGGCGCAAATTCATCATCGCCGACACGCCCGGGCACGTCGAGTACACACGCAACATGGTCACGGGCGCGTCCACGGCGGACGTGGCGCTGATCCTCATCGACGCGCGACTCGGCGTGCTCCAGCAGTCGCGCCGCCACGCGTACATCGCGTCGCTCCTCGGCATTCGGCACCTGGCCGTCTGCGTGAACAAGATGGACTTGGTCGGGTACGACCGCGCCGTCTTTGACCGCATCGCCGCCGACTTCCGCGCCTCCGCGGAGAAGCTCGGCTTCAAGGACGTGACGTTCTTCCCCATCTCCGCGCTCAAGGGCACGAACATCGTCACGAAGAGCGACCGCACGGGCTGGTACACGGGGCCCACCGTCCTCGAGTACCTCGAGACGGTGCCCATCGCGGGTGACCGGAACGAGACGGACTTCCGCTTCCCCGTGCAGACCGTCCTTCGGCCGCACCTCGACTACCGCGGGTTCGCGGGTGCAATTGCTTCAGGCACGGTAAAGCAGGGCGACGACATCCTCGTGCTGCCCTCCGGCAAGCGCTCGAAGGTGAAAGCCATCGACCTCGACAAGGCCGAGCTCCCCGAGGCCATCACGCCCGCCTCCGTGACCCTGCGACTCACGGACGAGATCGACATTTCCCGCGGCGACATGCTCGTGCATCCGGATCGCCTCCCCGAGGTCGGCCGCTCCTTCTCCGCGCACCTCGTGTGGATGAGCGAACGGCCGCTCGACCGGGAAAAGACCTACATCTTGAAGCACACGACCCAGACCGTGCGCGCGCAGATCGACGAGATCCACTGGCGCCGCGACATGGACACCCTGGAAGAGGTGCCCGCCGACGAGCTCGCGCTGAACGACATCGCCCTCGTCGGGGTGAACTGCCAGCGCGCACTCTACTTCGACGACTACGGCAAGAACCGCACGACGGGCGCCTTCATCGTCATCGACTCCCTCACGAACAACACCGTGGGCGCGGGTATGATCAGCTCCGACGCGAAGTCGAAGCAGAGCATCGACGACGCGCTCAAGGAGCTGCGCGCCGGTTCGGCCCTCGACCCAAAGACCGAGGTGAGCCCGAAGGAGCGCCGCGAGCGCATGGGCCAGAAGGGCGCGACCGTGTGGCTCACGGGCCTTCCGGGTTCGGGCCGCTGGTCCCTCGCCTACGCCCTCGAGCGCAAGCTCTTCGACGTGGGCCGCACCGCCACCGTCGTCGACCCCTCGGGCGAAGACCTCCGCTCCATGGCCAGCGCCGCCAAGGCCGCCACGGACGCGGGCCTCGTCACCATCTGCGCCTTCCCGAGCTACACGCAGACCGACCGGAACCACGTGCGCGCGCGCGTGGGCGAAGAGCGCTTCTTCCAGGTCTATGTGAACACGTCCGAAGCCCTCTGCCGCGAGCGCCGCCCCGACGCCAAGTTCGACGGCTTCGAGCCGCCCGTACACCCCGACGTCACCGTCGCCCTCGACCAGGTCACCCTCGACCAAGCCGTCACCCTCGTCCTCGAAGCCCTCGAACGCCGCGGCCAGTTCGGGAAGTAAGGTCGGCCCAAAGCCAGCCGCATCGGCCTGCTTTCGCCGCCGGCCCGGCCTTTTGCACGGGTCTTGACTCGCTGCGTCAATCGTCCTAGTTCCAGGGTTCGCTGAATCACGATTCAGCGCCGCGGTTCATCCCTTCGGGAGGGCAAGCATGGGCAAAGGCAAGACGAAGAAGAACGGCAAGGGCAGTTCGCGCGTGGCCGTGGTTGGCGCGCTCCGGACCCCCTTTCAGAAGTCGGGCACGGGCTACGGCGACGTGAGCGCCCTCGACCTGGCGAAGCTCGTGGTCGTCGAGATGCTCGAACGCTCGGGCGCACGGCCGAGCGACGTTGGCCAGGTCGTCTACGGGCAGGTGGCGCCGAGCGTGCAGATGCCCAACATCGCGCGCGAGATCGTCCTCGGCACCGGCCTTCCGCAGTCCATCGAAGCGTTCAGCGTTTCGCGTGCCTGCGCCACGAGCTACCAGTCCACGGTCAATGTGGTCGAAGCGATCCTCTCGGGCGCCGTCGACTCGGGCATCGCGGGCGGCGCGGACAGCGCGTCGGACGTTCCCATCACCGTGTCGAAGAAACTCTCGCATGCCCTCGTCGTCGCGAGCCGCGCGCGCACGCTCCCCGATCGCTTGGCCGCCTTCAAGCACCTCGCGCCGGCGGACCTCCTGCCGGTTCCGCCCGCCATCGCGGAGGCCGCCACCGCGGAGACCATGGGCGAGAGCGCGGAGAAGATGGCCAAGGAGAACGGCATCACCCGCGAAGCACAGGACGAGTACGCGCACCGAAGCCACTCGCTTGCCGCCGAAGCATGGGCCGACGGCCGCTACCAAGAAGACGTGATGACGGTCTACCTCCCGCCCCGCTACAAGCGCGCCATCACGGAGGACAACCTCGTCCGGAAGGACTCGAAGCTCGAAGGCTATCGTGGCCTCAAACCCGCCTTCGACCGCCGCCACGGCACGATCACCGCGGGCAACGCTTCGGCGCTGACGGACGGTGCGAGCGCGCTCCTGCTCATGCGCGAGGACAAGGCGCAGGCCCTCGGCCTCGACATCCTCGGCTTCGTCCGGAGCTACGCCTTCACCGCCATCGACCCGCGCGGGCAGCTCCTCATGGGCCCCGCGTATGCGGCTCCCCTGGCCCTCGACCGCGCGGGCCTCGACTTCGCCGACCTCGACCTCGTGGACATGCACGAGGCGTTCGCGGCGCAGATCCTCTCGAACACGCAGGCCATCGAGAGCAACAAGTTCGCGAAGGAAGAGCTCGGGCGCGACAAGCGCATCGGCAAGATTGATTGGGACAAGTTCAACGTGATGGGCGGCTCCCTCGCCGTCGGTCACCCCTTCGCGGCGACGGGCGCGCGGCAGATCGGGCAGACCCTCCGCGAACTCAAGCGACGCAAGGGCGAATTCGCGCTCTGCACCGCCTGCGCGGCGGGCGGGCTCGGCGCAGCGATGGTTCTGGAGGCGGCATGACCAAGGCACGCACACGCAAATCGACGAACGGCAACGGCGCGACCAAGAATGGCACCGCCAAGAACGGGGCGGCGAAGAACGGCGCGAACGGACACGGGAAGAACGGACACGGCGCGGCCGCGGGCCTCACCGTGGAGAAGCGCAAGGACGGCGTCGCCGTCGTGTGGTTCGACATCCCCGGCGAGCCCGTGAACACGCTCAAGGCGACCTTCGCCGACGACTTCGACCGCGCGTTCAGCGAAGTGGAGAACGACGGCGAGGTCACCGCCGTCGTCCTCGCATCGAAGAAGAAGGACAACTTCATCGCCGGCGCCGACATCACGATGCTCCAGCTCGCGAAGACGGCGAAGGACGCCGAAGCGCTCTCCGAGCGCGGTCAGCGGGCGATGGATCGCATCGCTGGGCTCAAGAAGCCCGTTGTCGCCGCCATCCACGGAGCGTGCCTCGGCGGCGGCCTCGAAACTGCGCTTGCCTGCCACGCCCGCGTGGCGAGCGAGCACCCGAAGACGAAGCTCGGCCTCCCAGAAGTACAGCTCGGCGTGCTCCCCGGCGCCGGCGGCACGCAGCGGCTCCCCGCCCTCATCGGCGTGCAGGCGGCCCTCGACCTCATGCTCACGGGCAAGCAGGTCGACGCCAAGAAAGCCAAGAAGCTCGGCCTCGTGGACGAGGTCGTCCACCCCGCCATCGTCGTCGAAGCGGCCGCCGCCCAGGCCCTCGCCCTCGCCCGCGGCCCCCGCGCGAAATCCGCGTCGCCCTTCGATCGCCTGAAGCACCTCCTCGACCGCGACGAGCTCCAGGAGCGCGCGCTCACGGACAATCCCCTCGGCCGAAAGGTGCTCTTCGACCAGGCGCACAAGCAGCTCTTCGGAAAGACCCGCGGCAACTACCCCGCCCCGGAGCGCATCCTCGACGTGGTGCGTGCGGGCCTCGAAAAGGGCATGACGGGCGGCCTCCGCGCCGAGCGCGAAGCCTTCGGCGAGCTTGTGATCAGCCCCGTGGCGCGGCAGCTCATGAACATCTTCTTCGCGACGCAGGCCTTGAAGAAGGACACGGGCGTCACGCGCCGAAACGTCAAACCCCTCAAGGTGCAGAAGGTCGGCGTCCTCGGCGCGGGCCTCATGGGCGCCGGCGTCGCGTACGTGACGGCGACGGGTGCAAAAACCCCCGTTCGCATCAAGGACAAGGACCACGACGGCATCCTCCGCGGCCTCGCGTCCATCCGCGAGATCGTCGATGAGCGCGTGACCCGCAGGCGCATGTCGCGCTTCGAGGGCGACCGGCTCATGTCCATGATGACCGGCACCACGGACCTCTCGGGCTTCCAAAACGCCGACGTGGTCATCGAAGCGGTGTTTGAAGACCTCGATCTCAAGCACAAGGTGCTCCGCGAGACCGAGGCCGTCCTCGCCGACCACGCCATTTTCGCGTCGAACACATCGTCGATCCCGATCACCAAGATCGCATCGGCGAGCCGGCGCCCCGAAAACGTCATCGGCATGCACTACTTCTCGCCGGTGCACAAAATGCCGCTCCTCGAGATCATCGTGACCCCGAAGACGGCCCCCGAGGTCACGGTGACCGCCGTCGAGCTCGGCAAGCGCCAAGGCAAGACCGTCATCGTCGTGAACGACGGCGTCGGCTTTTACACGACGCGCATCCTCGCCCCGTTCATGAACGAAGCGGCGCATCTGCTCGCCGAGGGCGTGCCCATCCCCGCCATCGACAAGGCCCTCATGGACTACGGCTACCCCGTGGGCCCCATCAAGCTCACGGACGAAGTGGGCATCGACGTGGGCGCCAAGGTCGGGAAGATCATGCTCACGGCCTTCGGCGAACGCATGACCCCGCCCGCGGGCATGGAAAAGCTCATCGCCGACCAGCGCTTCGGCCGGAAGAACAAGCGCGGCTTCTACCGCTACGACGACCCGGCCAAGAAGCGCGAAGTGGACGAGAGCGTCTACAAGGTCCTCGGCGTCTCGCCAACCACCAAGATGGACCCGCTCGCCATCGCCGAGCGCTGCACGCTTCAGATGGTGAACGAAGCGGCGCGTTGCCTCGAAGAGGGCATCCTCCGCTCGCCGCGCGACGGCGACATCGGCGCCATCTTCGGCCTCGGCTTCCCGCCCTTCCGCGGCGGCCCGTTCCGCTACGTCGACACGATGGGCGCCGATCGCGTCGTCGAGAAGCTCGAAGCCCTCGCCGCCAAACACGGCCCGCGCTTCGCGCCCGCGGCGATCCTCGTCGACCACGCGCAGAAGGGCGTCCCCTTCCACGCCGACACCACTCCGACCACGGCGCAAACGTCGGCGCCCGCCGCGGAAGTGCACGCGTAATCTCACAGGCGCGCTCGACCGTTCCTTGACCCGCGGGGGGCCTTTGCCAGGCTGCGCGGACCATGGAGAACGCGCTCGTTTCCTACGTTCCCGTCATCGCCCTGCTGTTCGTCATCGGGCTCGTCGTCTACCGGCTCCCGAAGATCGACCTCGGCCACTCGCCCGCGTTTCTCCGGCGCCGCTTCTGGAACTGGCTGCCCCTCGGCCTCACCTACGCGCTGCTCTACATGGGCCGGTACAACCTGACGGTCAGCAAGAACTTCCTTCCCCAGGGACTCATGTCGAAGGAGGACTTCGGCGAGATCTTTGCCTGGGGAGCCGTCGTCTACGGCCTCTCCTTCCTCGTGAACGGCCCGCTCACGGACCGCATCGGCGGCCGCGCCACCATCCTCCTCGCCGCCGCGGGCTCGGCGGTCATGAACGCGGCCCTCGGCATCGTGGTGCTCCTCGGATGGACCGACAACATCGTCGTCGTGTTCTCCGTGATCTACGGCCTGAACATGTACTTCCAGAGCTTCGGCGCCGTCTCCATCGTGAAGGTCAACGCTGCTTGGTTCCACGTGCGCGAGCGCGGTGCCTTCGGTGGCATCTTCGGGATCCTGATCTCGCTCGGCATCTTCCTCGCCTTCGATGTGGGACGCATGATCGCCGAGCACACTCGGGTCGAGTGGGTCTTCTTCGCGCCGGCGGTGCTGCTCAGCCTGTTCTTCGTCGTCTCGAGCGTCTTCGTGCGGAACCAGCCCTCCGATGCGGGCTTTGACGACTTCGACACCGCCGACGCCTCCTCCGGCGACGGCAACGAACGCCTCCCGGTCTTCGCGGTGATGAAGAAGATGTTCACGAACCCCGTGATCATCACCATCGCCCTCGTGGAGTTCTGTAGCGGCTTCCTACGAAACGCGATCATGCATTGGTACCCGATCATGGCGAAGGAGACAGGCATCCAAGACACCTTCGTGCCGAAAAACTGGGGCATGCTCCTCTGCTGCGCCGGCATCCTCGGCGGCATGTTTGCCGGGCAGATCTCGGACCGCGTGTTCCAGTCGCGCCGTGGCCCCGTCGCAGGCGTCCTCTACGCGGGCATGCTGGTCGGCGCGCTCGGCGTCTATTTCGTCCTGAACTCGCCGCTCCTCGGGTGGCTCGTGGTGTTCATGTCGCTCTGCGTGATCGGTGTCCACGGGATGCTCTCCGGCACCGCCAGCATGGACTTCGGCGGGAAGAAGAACGTGGGCGTCGCCGTGGGCCTCATCGACGGCTGCGTCTACCTCGGCACCGCTGCGCAGTCCTACGTGCTTGGACACGTGCTCCCGAAGGGCGACGCCGCCAACGATCCGGCACAGTGGACGTCGTGGCCCATGGCCATGGTCCCCGTGGCGGTCCTCGGGCTCTTCCTCGCGTCACGGGTATGGAACGCGAGCCCGAAGCCGAGCTCCCGGGGCAAGTCCGATCCGCCCCCGTCCGTGGCGGCGCCGGTTCCACCCGTCGATACGCGCGATGCGCGCGCAGTGACGGTGTAACCACGCGCGACGCGACGCTCCGGCGCGTTGACCGAACATGCCCGCCAACCTAGGTTCCTAGCCATGGCTTCGTTCCGCCCGCGTGTCTCCGTTGTCGCATGGGCCATGGTGTGCACGTCGGCGCTTGTGGCGTGCGATGGCTCCCCCTCGAGCGACGATGCGGACGGCTCGACGACCCTCCCCGACGGCAAAGTGCTTCCCCCGGCCCCCAAGACCGGCGAGACCCTCACGCACGAGTTTCCAGCCTTCGTCGCCGCGCCTGGCGAGGAGATCCCGTGGGAATGCCAGAGCTGGACACTCCACAACGACAAACCCCTCTACGTCACCAGCGTGAGCCAAGAGAATGACGGTGCTTGGCACCACTCGAACTGGTTCTTCGTGCCCGAGGACACCTTCGATGGCCCCGACGGAACCTGGTCGTGCAGCAGCCGCGAGTTCAACGAGGTCGCGGCGGGGCTCGCGGGCGGCGTGCTCTTCGCCCAGTCGACCCAAAGCCTCACCGACGAGCAGGCCTTCCACGAGGGCAAGGCCATTGAGCTCCCCGCCCATGCGCGCATCGTCGGTAACGCACACATTTTGAACGCCACCGCGAAATCCATCGAAACGGCGATTCGTTTCACGATCAAGACCGCCCGAGCCGAGGATGTCGATACGAAGCTCTATCCAGTGAGCTACACCAACATCGCCCTCGACCTTGAGCCCAACGCCGAATCGCGCTTCGTCATGACCTGCAACATCGGCGACGCATTCGAGCGGAAGTTCAATCGCGCCCCCGACTTCCACATCGAGTACGTCCTCCCGCACTACCACGCCCTCGGGAACTACTTTCGTATCGAAGCGCTGGGCGGCGACAAGGGCGACCGCGTCGTCTTCGAAACGAAGGCGACCGTGGGTGACCCCGTGGGCAAGACCCTCGACCCGGCCTTCGACATGGCGGGTGCCACCGACCTTCGCATCACCTGCGGTTACGACAACCCCCGGAGTTCGCGGGTCGGCTACGGTATCGGCGACCAGGAGATGTGCGTCTTCCTCGCGTACATTGACGCGCCGATCAAGATCGCGGGCACCGCCATCATGAACGAGCCGCTCGGTCCAAACGACGACGGCATCTTCATGAACAACAGCCCCTGCGGCGGGATTTCGTTCTAGTTCGAGCCCGGAGCGGAGCGCTCCATTACTCGAGACGGAAGTCTGCGAGGTGCTCGACGCCGTTGTCGCTGACCGGAGCGCCCGGGACCTTCACCGTCTCGAGAAGCACCACGTCCGCGTCGGGAAAGCATGCCTTCGCCCAGTTGCAGTTCGCAGGCTCATTGTCGAAATAGCCGACCACTTCACCGACGCGGCTTAGCTTGGGAAGGATCGCACGCTTGAACGCCTCGTCGGAAAGGCCCGGGTCCGCGTTCAGAACGAGCTCCACACCGGCGGCGCCCATGGGAAAGCTGTGCTCGCGCAGGCTTTCCACCGTACCGATGAGCATCGCGTACGCATCACGGCTTGAAAGGTAGACCACCGTCGCCCCGGCCCCGTGGAGCGCGCGCACGTACTCTGCGGCGCCCGTGTGAGGTGCGTCGAACTGGAAGTACTCCTCGGAGAAGTATCGATCGCGCCAATAGTGGGTGATGTCGCGCACCTGATCGGGGTGCACGATGCCGCGCTCACGGAGCGTGTCGCTCAAGAGGTACTGCACCTCGTCCACACCAAGTGCTTCGAGCGCGTCGGCCAAGCCGGGAACTTCCGCGCGAATGTCATCGGCGTACTCGCTGAGCACCTGCACCGTTCGGCTGCGTGTATCGATTAGCGTGCCGTCCACATCGAAGACAACGACCGCAGGCGGCGCACGGTGCCGGTCCCCCATGCAGCGTTCGAGCACGCGCGCGAGCGCATCAACCTGTTGCGGCAATGGCGGTGGGCGCACGATCCGAAATTTATCGGAACGCTCGCCCGCAGTAAACGCACTGCGTCGGGAATACTGAACAGAAGGATTGCGTTTGGGGATCGCGGCCCGTAGGCTTCCTCCCTCGATACGAATTGGGGGCGGCACCCGCGTGACGGGTGGCCGTGGGGATCTGCAGACGGTTTAACGGATGAGTCAGGCGGCAATCAAAGCAGAACGGCGGTCGATGACCCCCGTCGAATCCGTCGATCGCCCGGACGCCGTGGGCATTCTGGTGCTCGAGTCGGACCCGGATCTCCAGTGGCGTCTGGCTCGAATGCTCACCGTTCAAGGGCATCGCGTGGTGGCTGCGGGCACGGCCGACGGGGCCCGGGCGCTGCTCGCCGAGTGGGGCTGTGACCTGGTGCTCGTCGCCGAACACCTCCACGGCGCCGACGGAATGTCGGTCGCGGAAGACCTGCGCCGGCGGTTTCCCGATATCCCCGTGGTGCTGATGACCAAGCGTACGGGCGACTCCGTGCGCGCCGCCGCCACGCGCCGTGGCATCAGCGCGACCATCGCTCGTCCGTTCAGGTGGGAGACCTTCCGCGACGTACTCGCCTCTCTCACACCGGCGCCAGTCCGTTAGCACGGAAGCGTTCCGTTCATTGACTTCGACCAAACCGGGGTGAAACGATCCGGGGGCTGTGCGCTTTGCTTTGGTCGCCACCCTGGTCGTGACGTGTTGGTGTGCGCTGCTTCTCGCAACGCACGTCGCCGCGGACACTGCGACGATCCCCGTCGACCAGATCCACCCCGGGATGAAGGGATATGGCTTCACCGTATTCCGCGGCACGAAGCCCGAGCGCTTCGACGTCGAAGTCATCGACGTGCTGCACGACTTCCGCCCGGACCAACCGCTGATTGTCGTTCGCACGTCGCACCCCATCCTCGAGCACGCGAAGCTCGTCGCGGGCATGAGCGGAAGCCCCATCTACATCGATGGAAAACTCGCCGGCGCGTACGCGTACGGCTGGTCCTTTAGTCGCGATCCCATCGCCGGCGTCACGCCCATTGCGAACATGCGCGCAGAAGTGAAGCGCGCCGTGCGGGCCGATGCCTTCCCGGGCGCGGTGCCCCTCGCCGCACTCGGTGCGCGCACGCGGGCCGTAAACCCCCGTGCACCCCGGTATGCGGGCCTCGAGCCGTTCCTCGGCAACGATCCCTTCGACGCACTCGATGCCACGCGCGCCTACGCCAAACGCGCAAACTTCGGCGGCACGGGCGCCGGCCCCGTCCGTGCCTCGACCCCCGTGCTTGTCTCGGGGATGACCGATGCGGCCGCGGCCCTCCTTCAACGGGAGCTCGACCCCCTCGGGCTCGTGGTCCTCCAGGGGAGCGGTGGCCAGGGCAAGCCGAACCCCGGCGCCCACTTTGTCGACGGCGGCGGCATCGCCGTCCAGCTCCTCCGCGGCGACGTGAACATGGTGGGCGTCGGCACGGTGACCGAAGTGACCGGCTCTCGGCTCTCCGCATTCGGTCACCCCATGCTCAACGCCGGTCAGGTCGGGCTCCCCACCGCCACCGCGCGCGTCATCCACATCCTCGCCAGCGAGAATCGCTCCTTCAAGATCGCGGAGGCCGAGACACCCCTCGGAACCCTCGTCCAGGATCGCCAGGCGGCCATCGTCGTCGACACGAACCTCAAGCCCGCAACGGTGCCCGTACGCATCACGCTCCATGGCATCGACGGCGCGCCCCGGAGCGAATGGCGCATGGAGGCGGCAAGCCACCGCGTGCTGACGCCCATGGTCATCTTTTCGGGCATGGCGAACGCGATCAACGCCACCGCAAGCGACGTCGCCGACGTGACCTTCCGCGCGCGAACGATGGTGGACATCGATGGCATCGGGCCCGTCCGCGTAACCGATCACGGGTTCGTGCAGTCGGGCCTCACCGATACGTCGGCCCTCTCACGCCTCCGCGCCTTCGCCCTTGTGGAGGCGGCCTTCGCGAACCCCTTCGAGGCGTCCCGCGTCAAATCGGTCGAAATCGACTTTGACGTGACCTTCGACCGCAACTACCTCGAAGTGGCGGATGCCTCTGTCGATGCGCAGGAGGTCGACCCGGGCGAAACCATCGCGCTCCATGTGCTCGTTCGAGCGTACGGTGGCCGAGAACAGGTGCGCACCCTCAAGCTCCGCATCCCCGAGCAGGCCGCGGGCGAAGAGATTGAGCTCCGCGTCGAGCCAGGCAACAAGGTTCAGCTCACCGAGCCCGTGCCCGGCTCCCTCAAGGACATCGTCTACAACATCCAAAACCAGCTCCCTGCGACCGCCATCGTCGCTTCGCTGAAACTGCCGGCCCACGGTCTCCGGTTCCGGGGCACGGTCGTCGACAACCTGCCCGGCTCCGCACTCGCTGGCCTTCAACCCGCCAGCACCACATGGCGCGGCGTGCCCTACACGACCTACGACCGACAGGTCACCGACGTGGGCTCCCTCGTTACGGGATGGGCACAACTCAAACTCAAGGTGCGCGAGGAAGCGCATGGGAGATAACTTCATGGTTCGGCGTTCCACCTTCGTTGGATGCGCGGCAGTCGTCGCCTCGTTCCTATTCGTGCCAGCCGTCGCCCTCGGAGGAAGCACGCGCAGTTTTGAAGTCGATGACGCCGACGCCTTCGGAAAGGGCGAAATCGACGGCGCCAGCGTTTCGTCCAGCGGCACGCTCCGCATGGGCGTTTCGAAGGAGCGCGTCGCCCTCGACAAGATCAACGTCGCGTGGTGCGCGCTCCAGCGCAAGGACGGCTCGCTCCTCGTCGGCACGGGCAACGAAGGTCGCGTCTACCGCGTCTCTGGGAAGGACGTTTCGATCTACGCCGAGACAAAGCAGCTCCTCGTGACGGCGCTCGCCGAGGGCCCCGACGGCGCGGTCTACGCATCGACGCTCCCCGAAGCGCGCGTCTTTCGCATCGATGGCGCGGGCAAGGTGAAGGAAATCGCGAAGGTCGAAAAGGCGGCGCACATCTGGGCGCTGGTCTGGGACCCGGGCCGCAAGGCGCTCCTCGCCGGGACCGGCCCCGAGGGCCAGGTGGTCAGCATCACACCGGCGGGCGCCATGTCCGTGGTCTACGACGACGAGGCGACCCACATTCTCAGCATCGCGCGCGATCGAAAGGGCGATGTCTACGTCGGTACCAGCAATGCGGCCCGCGTGCTCCGCCTGAAGGGCGACGGGAAGGCGGAGGTCGTGTACGACCTACCGGGCAACGAAATCACCGCCCTCGCCGTGCGCGACGGTGAAGTGTTGGCAACCGCCAACGCCTTCGAAGAATCGAAGACGACGGACGACAAGAAGAAGGGAACGACAACCCCGGGTCCACGTTCGGGCGACGGTCAGGTCTGGCGAATCTCCCCCGACGGTCGTGCGGATCGCCTCTTCGAACAGCGGAAGGACTTCTTCACGCACGTGGGTTTCGGCGAGCAGGGCAGCGTCTACGCCGCCTCGGGCAAGGAGGGGCGTCTCTTCCGGATCGATGCGGACCACAACCACGCCAAGCTCGTCGATCTCGACGAGCACCAGATTCAAGCGTTCGATCTCAGCGGCTCGACGCCGTACGTGCTCGCCAGCGACGCGGCCGCAGTCTACTGGGTCAAGCCCGGCAAGGCCTCCCCGGGCCAGTGGACAAGCGACGTGCTCGACGCCGAAGCCCCGGCGCGATTCGGCGAACTCACGTGGCGAAGCATCGGCCCCGTGGAGTTTCAGACCCGAAGCGGCAACACCGAGAAGCCCAACGACACCTGGACCGCATGGTCGGCGCCCATGGCAACGCCCGGCCCGGTTCGAAGCCCGGGCGATCGATACCTCCAGGTGCGCGCCACGCTCAAGGACCCGACGAGCGTCGTCTACGCGATCACCGCGTACTACCTGCGCCACAACCAGCAGGCCCTGGTCACCCAGGTGAGCGTCGAGCCGAAGGGCTCGAGCGACAAGGACAAGGACAGCGCCGCGGGGCCGAAGCCGACCTCGGTCTACAAGATCTCCTGGAAGACCGAGAACCCCGACGGCGACCCGCTCCGCTATTACCTCCGATTCCGCAGCGAGGGACGGGCGCGCGCGCGGGACATTCTGCCGCCGCACGTCGTTCAGACGGCCACATCCTATGAGTGGGACACGGCCTCCATCCCCGACGGCTATTACGTGATCGAAGTCGACGCCTCGGATGAAACGGTCAACCCGCCGGAGCTCGCGCTTCGCACCACCACGGCGTCGGAGCCAATGCTCATCGACAACCACGCGCCCGCCATCGTCGACCTCGCCGTTTCGGGCCGCCGCGTCACGGGACGCGCCGAGGATTCCCTCGGCCCCATCGCCCGGCTTGAGTTCGCGGTCGACGGCGGCGCCTGGCAGGTGTTCTTCCCGTCGGACGGCATCTTCGACACGCGGAAGGAGGCCTTCGCCTTCGATCTACCCGCCGAGGAGACCAAGGGGCGCGACCACATCATCGCCGTGCGCGCCACCGATGCGGGCGGCAACGTGACGTCCGCCGAGATCGTCTCGCCCGCGCCCTAGGGTGTTTCCAAGCGCGGATTCGCCGGGCCCGCTCGAAGTTTTCCGGCGTGCGACGCACTGCGTCGAAATCGTGCACCTCTCCGCGTCTGGACCCGCGTTCCGCCCATGCTAAATGCGCTTCCTCACAATCGGCCGCTCAACGCAGGTTGAGTCGCGAGGAGGACACATGAACTGGAAGAAACTTGCTTCGATGGCCGCACTCGTTGGCGCGGCGTTTGGCTGCGGTGGCAGCGATGACGGCGGCGGCAACGGCGGTGCGGACGGTGGCAATAACCCCGGCGGCGGCGACACGTACTTTTACGTCGTGAGCCAGGCCGGCCTCGGTTCGATCAACAGCTCCACCACGCCGAAGACGGCGCCCGGCTTCAACCTTGACGGCAGCGACACGAACGAATCGTGCGCGTCGGGCGCCGAGGATTACCAGAGCGGCTCGCCCGACAACGTCACGGGCGTAGACAACCAGCTCCTCGTCGTCGCCGACGGCGTCAAGGATCTCCTTGCCGAGTTCAACCTCGACGAGCTCCTCGCCATGGGCATTCTCGACGGCGACATCGTGTTGCTCTTCGAAGTCAGCGGCGTCAACTCGCTCACCGACGACGACAGTGTCACGCTCAAGGCGTACCTCGGCGCGGTCCCCGGCCAGTCCTCGGATGGCGGCGACGCCAAGCCCATGAGCAACGGCACGTCGCTCACGGCCGGCCAGACCTTCAACCTCCGTGGCGCCGCGTTGGCCACGGCGACCGGCTCGATTTCGGGCGGCCGCATCACGGTGAAGGCCTCGTCGCTTCCGCTCAACATTCCGGCGCTTGGTGAGGTCATTGCCCTCACGCTCAAGAACGTCGAGATGCGCTTCGACATCACGTCGTCCGGGCTCGCCCGCGGCGTCATCGGCGGCTCGGTCACCACGGCCCAGGCCAAGCAAGAGATCGGCAAGTTCGCCGACCAGATTGGCGGCAGCACCTCGCTCATCAACACGACCATCGACGGCTTTGCCGACCTCGAAGGCTGCACCGCCATTTCGGCGGCGCTCACCTTCAACGGCGTGACGGCGGTCAAGGGCGACACGGTCGCTCAGTAGCGAGTTCGCTGGGCAAACCAGCACTCCAACGAAGAGGGACGGGCCCCACAAGGGTCCGTCCCTTTTTATTTGGGGCCATCGCAGCCCACGAACGTCGACGCGCTAGCTCTTCTTGCGACTACCCGGACGTGTCGATCGCCCAGGGCGCGCCGGTCGTAGCTGCAGGAGGTGGCAGCGCGGAGAGCGTCCTTCGCTGCTGCTTTTCTTCGAGCCCCACCGAGGCGGCGAATGACCGCGAGCTTCTGCCGGTCCTTGTAGGCCTGGTGGTCATGCGTCCCCGAGCTCGTTCGCCTGCTCCGCTTCAAGGTCGATGACCTGAAACTTCGGTCTGCACGAACACGACTTTCCTCTATTCGCGCACAACGCCCGGCCAATCGCGGATCACGTTCTCCGGAAGCCGCACGGGCAAGTCGACGACGAAGTGAACGACGCGGTAGTCGGGCGCGGAGAAGCGATTGTCGACGTTGAGTTCGTCCTCGTCCTCAAGGTCTGGCGAGAGCTGAAACTTCGGAAGGAGCCTGACAGGTGGGGCTCCGACGCGCAGTAGCTCCGGAAATTAAAGATCGCCTCGTCGACTCCCGGGAATCACGTAGTTGAACGGAAAACACCAGTGGGTGAGGTAGTTGAGCACAGGGAAAGATGGCGTCGCGGGTGCGCGACGAGCCGGAACCGGAGCTTGTCGTAGATCTGCGCTGCGATGGTTTCCTGTTTCGAAAGCAGCTTCGTGTACACGGAGTCGCGGTTCTTGTGGCCACCGATGAACTCAAGAATCGGAAGCTTCTCCCGCGCGAGCACATGCCGCCGATGATTCGGTAGATCTTCTGCTCGACGAGTTGAAGACCTCTTGATCGGAGATCGGAACCCGGAAGAGCAGCTCGCGGGCCTCCAGGTGGTAGATGATGTGCATCACCTTCAGGATCGTGCACGCACAGAGCTGCTGATGCCCGCGTGAGGACGGCAATCAGGAGTGACCTGAGGTCCGCGTGCTCCACGGGCTTCGGAATGGAAACTCGAAGTTCCGGGCCGCAGGTAGCCGATTTGCCGAGGCGCGCACCGCATCGATGCGCTGAACGTCCGCGCGGTCGTGAAGATCGAGCTCGAGCACGCGAACAAAGTCACGGGCAGCGTCCACCGACTCGAAGTTCAAGCGGTGCCAGTCGATGACCGAACCGCCGCGCAGGATCAGGCGGATGGCTTCGAGGTCTGCGAGGGAGAAATCCTCGATTCGCTTGAAGGAACTCGGAACGAGCTCACCGCCGTGGCGCGTCATGGCCCGGTCTGCGCTAAACGCGATCCGTGGACCGGGTCGCACCTTCGGAGCGTTGCGACTTGCGGAGCGTCGCGCGACCAAGGGACAGGGTCGCGAAGAAGATGCCCACGGTCACCCCGACCACGAACAGGTTGCCCGCAGAGGGCTGCGTTGCAGCCGCCCGCGGCGAGACAGGGGAGCGCCACCGCCACGGGGCCGGCGCCCGAACCCCCGAAGATTGCCCCGAATTTCAGGCACGGGCCGAGTATGGGCGCGGTTTCAGGCGGGGTCAAAGCATATGTGAAGGGGGGTTCGGGCCCGGAAGGACTTGCGCCCGGCCGCGGCCACACCGACAGTCTTCCCCATGAGCGACTCCATCCCGCCGGTCGATCGGGACACCGAACTCCCCATCCTCCCGCTTCGGAACTCGGTCCTGTTCTGCCCTTGGTCGTGCCCGTCAACGTCGGCCGAGCGCGGTCCGTGCGACTCATCGAAGACGCGTTCGGCGCGGATCGACCCGCCATCGGCGTCGTTGCGTAGATCGACCCTGAACACGGGAGGACCCCGAGTTCGACGAGATTCGAAACGTCGGCACCATCGCACGCGTGCTCAAGGTGATTCGCCTGAGCTCGGGAACTACAGCGTGGGTGCTCCAGGGCGCGCGCATGCGCCTCGTGGAGCCCGTGTCGAAGCACCCCTGCCTGCGCGCGCGAAGATCCGCCGCATCCATGAAGCGCCGATGCACAACGTGGAGATCGACGCGCTCACGGCGCACCTTCGCGAGGCGGCGCGCGGCATCGCGCAACATCTACCGAGCCAGTACCGCGAATCCGGGAGCGCCCTCGACAAGGTGCGCGATCCGGCGCACTCGCCGATTTGATCGCGTCGAATCTTCCCATCGACACGGAGATCAAATAGAAGATTCTCGAGCAAATCGATTCGGCGAACGGCTCCGCAGCGTGGCGGAGCTTGTGGGTCGGCAGGGCGAGCTTCAGCGCGCATGAAGAAGGAAATCTCCACCATGGTGCAGGAGGAGATGTCCAAATCGCAGCGCGAGTACTCCTGCGCCAGCAGACACCTGGAAGGAGCTCGGCGAGGGCGAGGACGACGAGGACGAGATCGAGGCGCTCCGGGACCGCGTCGCCCGCGCGGAGATGCCGGCAAAAGTGCACGAGGCGGAAAAAGCCGCCAAAAAACAGCTTCAGCGCCTCTCCGGCATGTCGCCGTCCGGGTCCGAGTACCACGTGACGCGCCAGTACGGAATGGCTCGCCGACCTGCTCGGTCAAAGGTCAACCCCGATCGACTCGACGTCTCCGGAGGCCCGCCGGGTGCTCAACGAAGATCACCACGGCCTTGATCGCGTGAAGCGCCGCATCCTCGAGTTCATCGCCGTGCGACGTCTACGCGCGGATCAACGCGGACCCATCCTGTGCTTCGTGGGCCCGCCCGGCGTCGGTAAAACGTCCTTGGGCGCTCCATCGCGCGCGCCACGGGCCGCTCCTTCGAGCGCATTGAGAAGCCGGCGGCGTGCAAGACGAAGTGGAGATCCGTGGCCACCGGCGCGCTACGTGGGCGCGCTTCCAGGCCGCCTCATTTCGTCGCTCAAGAAGGCGAACCTCGAAAACCCGGTCATCATGCCCGACGAGATCGACAAGCTCGCTAGACCAGCGTGGCGATCCCGCCAACGCTTCTCGAAGTGCTCGACCCAGAGCAGAACAAGAGCTTCGTCGACCACTACATCGAACTGCCCTTCGACCTGAGCCGAGTCATGTTCATCGCGACGGCGAATCGGAAGGACACGATCCCGGGACCGCTCCTCGACCGCATGGAAGGGATCGAGATTCCTGGCTACACGCGGGACGAAAAGCTCGACATCGCTACACTTCTCAGCGAAGCAGCTCATGGAGCACGTAATAACCCCGAGCGCCTTTGAGTTCCTGAAGAGGGCATCACCTGGACTCGTCGACGAGCACTCCGCGAAGCGGGTGTCCGTAACCTCGAGAAGCGCGTGGCCGTCGGTGTGCCGCGCGGTGGCGGTGCGCTCGCCGAGGGCGAGGACGTGGAAATCGAGGCTGGGCGCGACTTCATCGAGGAAGTCCTTGGTCCTCCCAAGCACGACCGCCAGAAGCCCGGAGAAGGAGCTCGCGCCTGGCGTGTCCACGGGCCTCGCGTGGACTCCGGGGCGGAGAGACTTGATGTTCGCTGAGTGCGTCGCGCATGCCCGGCACTGGCCGCGTACCTGACGGGCAGCATGGGCGACGTGATGAAGGAGTCGGCACACCGCCTTCACCTACACCTGTTCGCACGCCACGGAGCTTGGGCTCCCCATCGACTTCCTGTCGAAGCTCGACGTGCACGTGCACCTTCCCCAAGGGTCCGTTCCGAAGGATGGCGCCGCCGCGGGCGTGCCCATGTTCGTGGCGCTGGCATCGCTCCTCACGAAGATTCGCGTCAAACCCGACGTGGCCATGAGCGGCGAGATCACGCCCGTGGCCCGTCCTCCACGTGTGACGGGCATCAAGGAAAAAGTGCCTCGCCGCGCACCGGGCGGAATCCGCGAAGTGATCCTTCCGAAGCGGAATGAACCCGACCTCGACGAGATCCCGGAGCACGTGCGCAAGGAACTCAAGATCCACCTCGTCACGCGCGTGGACGAGCTGCTTTCCATCGCGCTTGAGATCGAACCACACCAGCCGCCGGCACCCGAACTGACCGCTGCCGGATGAGCGCTTTCCCCCGAAGGTGCGGGCGCGACCGCCGCGCGTGATCGGCGTACCCCCGACGACGTCCGCGCGTGGGCACGCTTCCGCGCGACGCGCCTGCTCTGGACCGTGGCCCTGGGCGGAGGGCTTGCCTGCGCTGAGCCTGCCATTACTCGGCATCACGGGTCCCGAAAGCGCCTCTGCTTGGGCTCCTCCTCCCGCCCTTCGTGGCGGCGGCCGTCGCCGCGCGCATTCACGCACTTCGGGCGACGGCATCGGCGGCGAGCCCTCCCGCACCTCTGCCGTGGCGCGGAGGTCTCGGCATCGCACTCACCGCGGTGGTGGTACCGACGGCGGTCCTCGCACTCAACGGTTTCCGCGTACGTAACTGCGCGCCCCTCGAGGCTCGCGTTCATGTTCGTGGGGCTGTTCCTCGGGCGTCTCCTCGCGGCCGCCCTCGCACTCCTCAGACCGCCGCCATCCGCTCGCAACGCTGGGCATGGCCGCCGCCGCCGTCGCCGCGCCGATGGCGGTTGTCGCGCTCGGTCTACTCGACCTGCATCGAACCCCGCGGTGTTCGCCTACAACCACATCGCCGGGTACTACCCTGGCACGCTCTACGATGAGCTGGTCACGCTCGGCGATACGTACCTGCTCTTCGCGTCCTCACGGTCGTGCTGCTCGCTGCCGTGCTGCTCGCCACCGCGAGCCTCTGGGACGGCAGCCGCGCGCGTCTCTGCGGCCACCGTCTACGTAGAAGGCCGATCCTGTTCGTGGCTGCATGTGCCCTCGGCGCGGCATTCACCTTCGCCACTGCGCGGCCGAACTCGGCCACCGAGTTCGTCGGAGTTCATCGCGAAGAACTCGGGCGACGCGTCTGGATGGGCGGCGCTGGGCAGGTCGTCGACCTGCCGCGTGAACTCGGCCCGCGTGACCGCACCCGCATCGTCGACGATCAGATTTCCGCGTCGAGCAAGTCGAAGCCACCCTCGGCGTACGGCAGCTGGCGCGTGCACGCGTTCATCTTTCGAAGCACCGCCGAGAAGAAGCGACTCATGGGCGCCGGCTCCACGCACATCGCCAAGCCCTGGCGGAACCAGGTCTACTCTCCAGGCCTCGGGCTTCCCGCATCCGGTGTTGGCGCACGAACTCACCCACGTCATCGCGGGCAACCTGGGCGCGCGGCCCCTTTCGACCGCGGCAACCGTCGGCGGCCTATGGCCGAACCCGGGCTCATCGAAGGGCACCGCCGTCGCCATCGCATGGATGTGCGCGACGGCATGACCCCCCACCAGTGGGCCCGGACCATGCTCGAACTCGACGTCGCCCCGCCCCTCACCCAAGTCTTCGGCCTCGGCTTCCCCGGAAACGCCTCGTCGCAGCCACACCGCCGCCGGCCTGCTCTTCGATTCATCGCCGACACGCGCGGCATGGCTACCGTACGGCGCGCCTACGTCCTCGGCGACGGGAAGGCCACCGGCACACCGCTCACGGCCTTCGAGCACGAATGGCACACGTTCCTCGCCACCGTCCCCGTGGATGACGGCGCCATGGGCCTTGCGCGCATTCGCTTGAGCGAGCGGGGCATCTTCTCGGCGGTTTGCCCGCATCAGCTTGCTGTCCTCGAGGGTCAGCTCGGCGGCGACCTCGGCGCCCACGACGACCGCGGCGCGGTCGCCACCTGCGAGAAGATCCTCTCCTTCGACCCGAGCAACACCAACGCACGCGCTCTCTACGCCACGAGCCTCGCGGGCATGGGTCGCATCACCGAGGCGGAGGGCGTGCTCAAGGCCTCGAGGGCTGCCCCCGCCCCCACGCCACCGCTCCACCACGCGAGAAGCTCGCCGACGAGGCCTGGCGCTCCGGCGATCGGGTGCGTGCCCACGCGGCCTACGGCGCGCTCCTCGAAGTTCCCATGACCGACGACGCCGCACGCGCCATCGAGGTCAAACGCGACGCCACGGCCAACGAGGGCGAAGCGACGGACATCGTGTTCGATATCCTCGTCGGCTCGTCCGCCGCGCAGGCGCCACCTCAGGTGGTCGTCGAACGTGCGCTCCGCCTCGGCGCGATACGCGCGGACGGCCTCGGCCCCTACCTCGCTTCACGACAGCTCCTGGCCGGTGGGCGTGCGGACCTCGCCCTTCCCTACCTCAACGATGCACTCCGACGTGCGCTTCCATCCGCACGCCTTGCCAAGGAAGCCGAACGCATTCGATGCGTGGCGCTCGAGGACCTCGCTCGCTGGGACGATGCTGCGCAGTGCTTCGATGCCCTCCGTCATCGCCCGGATACCACGCACGGCGACTCGGTCGTGATCGACGATTGGCGGGCACGAATCGCATGGGAGTCGCGACGCCACGGCGGCACCACGAGTCTGCGCTAGCCGACGCTAGATGCCGCTCTTCGCCGCCTTCGTCTTCTCTTTGAGTACGAAGCGGATGTGTTTGAACTCGCACTGACCAAGCGTGTAAATCACGTCGGCGAGCGTGCGGAAGGGCGTGCCCTTGTCGGCGATAATCTGCACCGTCCCGGTGAACGGCTGATCGGGATGCGCCTGCGCGATCTTCTTAAGTCGATCGCGGTGCAGCTCCATACGCTTGAGCAGCGGAACGATGAGGAAGCCGGTGTTGCCGCCCTGCTTGTCGTTGGCGTCCACCTGCCCGCTCGAATTGAGCGTCACGAGCGCCTCCTGAACCTGCTTGGCATCCGGCGCCAGGATCTCGCGTCGGCTCACGGTCACCGTGAGCGCGTTGTCCACGGCCTCGCGCGAAATCGTGTACGGAATCTGAAGTTCCGCCGACTCGGTCACCTTCGAGCTCGTGGAGTTGGCGAACTGCATGATGAGGAACACCAGCAGGATCGTCATCATGTCGATCATCGGATAGATGTTCAGGAAGTTCTCTTCCTGCGGCTCTTGCTTCGAAAGAATGCGACGAATGCGCGCCTTCACCTGGGACGGTGTCGCAATCTCGTGTTCGTTCTGTTCGCCCTGTTCCGCCATCGTCGCCTCGAGGAAGGTTGCCTAACGAACACCCGCCGAAATGAGCACGTTCGGGAAGAGCTCCTGCGGCTCCTTGCCGGCCGTGTGCGCGCGCACCGCGTCCATCGTCGCCACGACCTGCTCGTAGGGAACGAGCGGGTCCGCGGTGACGATCACGTCGAGCTCATCGGGGAACTTCTGCTTCACCTTGAGCAAGCACTCGCTGAGCTCTTTCCAGTCGTGGCTCTTGCCACGCTTGACCACCGTCACCACGCGACCACCGGCCGTCGTCGTGCACCCGGGTGCAAGCTTGCCGCCGGAACCCGCGACGATGATGCCTTCGTCGGTAACCGTCACGCTGAGGTTCAGCTTCTGTTCCTCGGGCTTGTTGGAACGGCCACCGACGCCCGCCTTGTACTCGGGAAGATCCGATTGGATCTGGAAGTACTGGATCGTCAACGACGTCGCGAGAAGGAACATGATGATGTTCACGACGACGTCGAGGAACGGCACGATGTTGAGTTCGCCCGCCATCTCCGACGGATCGAGCTCCACCACCTTCGTGCGCTTACGAATGTACGCACGCTGTGCCGAGGTGAATTCAGGCATGGGCCGCGCGCCTCCGGGGAAACGTCACGCGCCTAGTTCCCGGCTTTGCGGGCGGCGAGCAAGTTCTCGAGCTTCGTCGTCGAGCGCTCCATCTCCATCTTGTGGCGCTTGGCCATGCTGTGAAGGATGAGGTGGGCGATCATGCACACAACGGCGATGAAGAGGCCGATGAGTGTGTTGTACATGGCTTCCGAGATACCGGCGGAGAGCGCTTCCGACGCCGCCTTCGGGTCCATGCCCTGAACGGCACCGAACGCCTTGATGAGGCCGTTGATGGTGCCGAGAAGACCAATGAGGGTCGCGATGTTCGCGAGGGCCCAGAGCGCGGGGATGCGCTTCTCAAGGTTCGGAATCTCCTCCGCCGAGGTCTCCTCCATCGCCGCCATGACCGCGTCTTCGCCGCGGTTGACCTGCGTGAGGCCCGACTTGATGATCCGAAGGAGCGGAAGCGGCGCCGCTTCGCAAAGCTTGATGGCGCGATCAATGTTTCCCGCCTGAACCAGCTTCTTGATCTGGTTCATGAACTCCGGCGCGTTCACCTTGAACTTGGTGAAGATGTAGACCGACCGTTCGATGATGATCGCGATCACGAATGCAAGCACCGCCACGTTGAAGAACGAGAACGGGAAGCCTTGCTGAAGCGCGTGCCAGAGCTTGTCCATGGCGAGTTATCTCCCTAAAAAGTACGGTCGTTTTGCGGTTTGAATTCGCGCGCGCCGCACGGTTTGCGGGCCGCAAAAATCGGTCGGACGCTACCTTGGCGCTCCGCAAATTGTCAACGAACGTCCGCACTAAGCGATACCCGGTCGGGACAGCCACGCGATCGCCCCTAGAACCGCCCCACCCGAACGGCGCATCCCCGCCGGTGGGGCGCCAAGGTTGCCGCGATCGTTCGGGAATCGGTGCGGGAACGCACACCCGGTCGATCTTTGGGAACCTTCGGAACGCACCGTTGTCGATCCCGTCGAACCGAAGGGCAGGCATGGGGGCATGCGTGTTTCTTCGGGCTTGGGATCGTTGTTGACTTGGTATGGCGCGCCGGTATCATGGCCGCCGTCCAAAGATTGCGGCCGTAGCCCCCTACAATCACTGGGGTTTCGGCCGAACGAACTAAGGCGCCCGGCGGGCCCAACGGAGGATCAAGAACATGTCGAATCTGTGGCACCACTTCCAGGAAGGCGGAAAGATGATGTGGGTCATCCTTCTGTTCCTGGTCATTGCAGTGGGCGTGATCATCGAGCGCGCTGTGTACCTGTTCCGGAGCTCGATCGACCGCGACGTGTTCCTGGCCACCATGCAGAAGTGCATTCTCGCCGGCGACGTAGGCCGCGCGATCAAGCTGTGCTCCGCGGCGAACGCGCCCCTCGCGCGCATCGTCAAGGCCGGGCTCATGAAGGTCAATCGCCCGGATGGCGAAGTTCAGGCGGCGATGGACGAAGCGGCGCTCCGCGAACTTCCACGCATTGAATCGCGCACGCCGTATCTCGCGCTCCTCGCGAACCTCGGCATGCTCTGCGGTCTTCTCGGCACGGTTATCGGCCTCATCGAGGCGTTCGGCGCCGTGGCCCACGCTGACCCGTCGACCCGCGCCGCGGCCCTCGCCGGCGGTATTTCGGAAGCCATGAACTGCACGGCCTTCGGCCTCATGTCCGCGGTCACGGCGCTCCTTGGATTCGCCGTTCTGAACGGCAAGACCCAGAGCCTCATCGACGACATCAACGGCGCGACGGTGCAGGTGATGAACCTCGTCGTGAACAACCGCTCGAAGGTCAACCTTCAGGCGGCAGCCTGAGCTGCATGAGCGCAGAGGGAGGGTTCGATGGCGAGCATTAGCACCGGCGGCGGTCATGGCGGAAAGAAGTCCGTTGACCACGAAATTCCGCTGATTCCCTTCATCGATCTCCTCCTCTGCTGCGTCATGTTCCTCCTCGCCACGGCGGTCTGGAACCAGCTGGCTCGCATCAACGCGAACCAGCAAACGCCGGGGCAAGAGCGCCCGCAGGACGAAGTTCCTCCCGAAGAGAAGGTCAAGCTCGTGCTTCAGATCTCGAAGGACTCGGGCTACGTGCTCGCGTCCACCGCGGGCGACCGCACCGAGATCGCGAAGAACGGCGAAGCGTACAACCTCGAGGAGCTCCTTACGCGCCTCAAGGCACGCAAGCAGATCGAGCCGAACCGCACCGACATCATCGTCGCGCCGGAAGACGGCGTTCGGTACGAGGACGTCGTGGCCACGATGGACGTCGTGGTCGGCGACAAGAAAGACCCGCTGTTCCCCGACCTGTCACTTACCGACAACGCCGGGCTCTGAGCCCCGCCGGCACGAAGAGAGCAATCCATGCCCGTACACAAGCCAGGCCGCGTTCTCCTGCACCATGTCCCGCTCAAGTTCGTGCGCTCGCGCGTGGCGGGCGGCGGTCGCAAGTCGGTTGACGTGAGCATCGCGCTCGTCCCGTTCATCGACTTCCTCATCGTGCTCGTCGTCTTCCTTCTGACCTCGTTCGGTAACCAGGTCATCGCGCAGACGCAGGACGACACCATGACGCTCCCGGGCGCCATCAACACGACCGACCTTGAGGAAGCGCCGGTCATCACGGTCAACCGTCTGGTCGTCATGCTCGAAGGGCGGCGCATCGCCGACACCCAGAGCCTCGCCGAGAACCCGGCGACCCAGCGCATTGAGCAGCTCGTGGTCGACCTCGATACCCTCAAGAAGAACTGGTCCGCCGTGCACCAGGGCAAGCCCTTCCCGGGCCAGGTCATCCTGCAAGCCGACAAGAACACGGATTTCCGCGTCATCAAGAAGGTCATGTTCAGCGCCGCTCAGGCCGGCTACGCGAACCTGAACTTCGCGGTGAACAAGAAGGCCGCGGAGTAATCCGCTCGCCACACACGGCGTCGGGCGTTCGTCGATCTCGGACCGCGCGAGCGCGCCCCCGTCGGAGGAGCGCCGCATGAGTCGCGATTCGCACGAAAGAATCAAACCGGCGACGCCGAACGTCGTGGAAGCCGAGGCCGCGGGCTACCGCCCGAAGCTGCCGTGGAAGTGGATTGGCCTCTTTGGCGGCGCCATCGTGCTCTTCTCGCTGCTCTACTGGCTCAACGAGCGGAAGGAGTCCGAGGCGCTCCGCGGCGAGATCGTCGCACGCTTCGACCAAGGACTCGCGCCCGCCGTCGAGCGGTACCGCACCTTCCGCGAGCGGATCGACGGACTCGTCCTCGAAGCGGCCAAGGAGAACCCACCCGCCAAGACCGTGGATCCACGGCTTGAGATCGCGGCGCTCCACAAGGGCGACGGCATCTACCTGCGAATTCCCGCAACGGCGGCAGCGGACGACGCGTCGATCCAATCCGCCGCGCACGCCATGGCCCCCGACGCCATCACGCGCTGCCTGGGCATCGCACCCACCTCCCTCAAGGGCTTCTACGACCAGGGCGCATTCTTGATGCCGGCATGGCTCGACGAAGCCAAGACCACCACGAGCCGCCCGCGTCTTCGTGTGCTCGCTTCCGACCTCGGCCTGCGCATCGCACGCGACCTACCGGGGCTCCTCAAGACCACGCGCGCGCAGTACTTCCTCCTCGCCCTCGAACGTGGAGAGAGCCGCAGCGAGTCGCCGGTGGACGTGTTTCTCTGGGACCTCTCGAGCGGCAAGCGCCTGCTTTCCGTACGGACCGAGCCCACCGGTGAGCTGCTCGCGGTACGCATCGCTGGCGCCGCCCGCGTGGCACGGGATGGGCAAACCGGCTCGGCGGGCGCCGATTGCGGCATCGCCGCACAGGTGAAGGAACTCGCCGGTGAACCCACGATGGGCGACCCGCACGGCGAATCTCCGACGGGCACGACCGCACCGGCAGGGACCGCGGCGGAGTAACGCCGCCGACACCGACTACTCGTTCGTTTCCGCTTCGAGATCGTCGAGCGAGAGGTCGTCGTCGTCCTTCTTCGGATCCGCGGGCGTGGCGTCGCTCGGGGTCGGCTCCGCCACCGCATTCGGGGTCGGCTCCGCCTCGTCGGGCTCGACGCCCCCGTCGTCGAGCTCGAAGTCGTCGAGCGACAGATCGTCCAGGGTGAGTTCGTCGTCGCCGCCATCCGCCGCGGGGAGCTCGGCGGGCACGTCACCGCCGCCACCCGATGCGCCGTCCAGGTTGATCTCCTTGGCGTCGATGAGCCCCGGGAGGAACGTGGAAAACACCGGTACGTAGGTCGTCAGGACGAGCGACACGACGAGCAACCCAATGAAGGGCATGGCCGCGCGGTAGAGCAGCGTGATGGGCTTGTCGAAGCGGTAGCTCGA
>JAWKRM010000035.1:0-39276 GCA_041389625.1 Polyangiales bacterium | reverse complement strand
GGCCAGGTTGTGGAGAACATGGAGTTTCGCTCGCGGATTTCCATTCAGCACGCCAACGTGACGTTTCGGAATTGCCGCTTCGACGTCTCGGACCAGTGGGCGTGGCACCCGGCGGATTTCGATGACGCATCCACCGCGGGCGCGCACTTCGATCACTGCGATTTCGTGGACGCACTGCCGGTATTCGGCTCCGCGGATCCCGAGAATCCGGCCGTCATTACCGCATGCCGCATGCGCGGCACGTCAAACGGCTACGGCGACACCATGAAGGGCGGAAGCAACTTCGTTCTCGAGGATTCGCTGCTGCGCTACGAATACACCCCGAGCGAAGGCGCCCATTCGGACGGCATTCAGAGCGATGCGGGTTCGGTGGCCAACGTTGTCGTGCGGCACAATGAAATCGAAGTCATTCTCCCGGGCACGGCCAACGGGTGCCTGTTTGAAAATCAGGGCGGTCCCGAGATGGGCAATTGGCTCATCGAGAACAACATCCTGAACTCGGACGGGGGCCACACCGTGCGGGCTCCGAACCTCAATGGATGGGGCCGCGTCATCGTGCGTAACAACCGCATCCCCCGCAACTACCTCTACGGTCCGCTTCTGACCAACCGCGACGACTTGGTGGATTGGTCCGACAACGTGGACGAAAACGACGACCCGCTTGGCGAATCGGGGTGACGTTCTTGCCGCAAAAGAATCGCTCCTTCACGCTGTAGATCGGCCGTGCGCACCCATCGACGAGCACCGGAACCCGCCGTGCGACAAGCGCGTAGCGCGCTGTTCGTGCTTTTGATTTGCCTGCACGTTGGCTGTACCGGGCACATTTTCGGTGGAGACGGTGCCCCCGCGGACCGCCCCAGCGATCTCCCCGATGCGTCGTGCCCGGAATGCACGCCAGCACCGAGCGTATGCGGCGACGGCGCCTGCGGCGCGGCGGAGTCCTGCGGGACGTGTGCGGAGGACTGCGGCGACTGCCCGACGCTCCAGCCCGGCGCGCCTTCCCTCGGGGGCTGCGAACTGCTTCCGGCGAACAACATTCTGAACACGGTGATCGCGGGCGCACCCGTGCATGCGCGCTCGGCGGAGTGGATCGCTCGCATGCGGGAAGTCTCGGGCCCGCATCCCGGAGCCGGCGCTTCGGCGGCGGCGTGGATGGGTTCACGCGGGGGGATTCCCGTCAACATTGGGGGAGTCGCGCGCACGCTGTCCCTCGACGGGTCGTACGGCCAGCCCACGACGGCATTCACCACCGTGATGCCCACGGCGCCGCGCATGGAGGGCGAGCCCAATCCCGCCGGCGCGTGGGACATGCACGTGCTCGTGATCGACCCCGAGCCGTGCGAGCTGCTTGAGCACATTCACTATCGCTACGACGTGCTACGGCAGTGGCTCACGGGCGGGTCCGTTCGCTGGGACCTCTCATCAAATTCGCTTTCCACACCCATCGTGCCCGGGGGCGCGGCGGCCGAAGCTGCCGGACTTCCCATGGTCCCGCTCATCTATCGGTACGACGAAGTGGCCGCGGGCGAAGTCCGGCACCCACTCCGAATTGCGGGCGACTCGATTCACAAGGGAACGTTCCTTTGGCCGGCGCGAAGTTCCGACGGCCGCGACGAGAACGAGAACGCCATGCCCATGGGCGCACGGATTCGCCTGCGGGCGGGCACGGACCTCTCCGGACTTGGTCCCCAGGCACGCGTCATCGCCGAAGCGCTCAAGACCTACGGCATGATCGTGGCCGACTCGACGGGCGACGGTCAGGGATGGGGCCTCGGCGGCGAAGGGGACGAACGGTGGGACGACGCCGATCTCGCCACGCTCTCCACCCTGGACCTCGCCGACTTCGACGTGGTCGACGTGGAAGGCTGGAAGGTCTCCGACGACAGCCTCGCCGCCGAGCCACGGTGATTGCGCGGGCGCTGCCGACCGCACCCTAGCGCGAGGGTCACCTCGCGCGGCGGCGCCAAAGGGCGAATGCCGCGCCCCCAACGAGCCACCACGCACTGTGGTCTCCCTTGGTTGGCCGCGACGAAAGCGAACACCCTTGGCCGTGCACGATGGTGCCGTGGGCGGCACCGGATGGCGTCCCGAGATCCGCCTCCGGACCGGGCGCCGAGGGCATCGAGGCATCCGGGAGGATTTCCGCGTCCGGCGCCCCCCAGACGCCCGCGTCCTGCCCGGCGTCGTCCACGGCGGCGGCGTCGGGTGCCGCCATGGCGTCCGGAGCACCTGCGTCGGGCACGGAGGCGTCCATCTCAGGCGCCGGCGGCACGTAGGTGGCGCCGTTCGAGACCATCGTCACCGTGACCCGTGCCTCGAGGGGATAGTAGAGGCTCAAGTCGGGTGCGCCGGCGTAGGGCTGCCCGGAATCCACCTTCACGCCGGACGCGTCGCGAATCACGTACGTGATGGATTTGGGCGGCGCGCCGAAATCGTAGCCATCCCCCTTGCAGCTGTACTTGCTCACCGGCGTGTCCCATTCGTAGATGCCGGGTCCGTTCATCGATTTCTGCGTTCCGCACGTGTAGACGCCCGGCTGACCAAAGACCACCAACCAGCGAATGCCCTTCGAGCTTGCGGTGCTCTTGAGTTCGACGCGGACGTGCATGGTGCCCTGCCGATAGTCCACCGGTGATGCCCAGTTGCTCGGCAGCACCTCGGTCGGTGGCCCGGAGTGATGCGACATCTCCTTCGCCGTGTGCGTGTACTCCTCGTCCGTGACCAGGAACTGGTCGGCGCGCACGGAACGCGGCGCGAGCAGTGGGCCAACAAGCAACGCTAGAGTCACCGTCCACCACGCCCTCTTGGACAAACGCTCCACCTTCTGTCGCCCTCCCCTCGCCTCCACGTGCCCCGCTCGCAACCGGCGCTCCCGGTGCACGCTCGACGTAGCCGCACGAATGCACGGCCCATGCCGCCGGCGGATGCCCGCGCGCGAGGAGCTTGCGGTACGGCGATCCGCCTACGAATTCGGGAGTGGACGCGCGGCGTCGCCCCCGGTGCCGGGGTGCCGAACGCCGCTACGCATTGAACAGACCGGACACGACGCCGGTACCCGGCGTGCGCCGCGGCGAGCCGGCACGGTGCCTCGGTCTAGAGCGTCTTTAGGTACTCGATGAGCGCTTCGCGGTCCGCGGTGTCGAGCGCAGTGCCGTACGTGTGGCCCGCGTTGCTGTTGCCGGGGATGGTGGTGTCGAAGAGGAAACCCACACCCGAAACC
This sequence comes from Polyangiales bacterium, assembly GCA_041389625.1. Classification (GTDB taxonomy): domain Bacteria; phylum Myxococcota_A; class Polyangia; order Polyangiales; family JAWKRM01; genus JAWKRM01. The sequence continues at coordinate 36,056 of JAWKRM010000035.1, read as the reverse complement.
GACTCGAACCCCACATGCACTGGGTCGTACTCCGCGTCCGGGGAAACCCAGAAGTTCACCGCTCGCTGGGCCGGGGGGCGAAGCAAGTCATCGAGCGTCGCCACCGATCCATTGTGCAGGTACGGCGCCGTGGCCCAGATGCCATCGAGCGGCCGCGCCTTGTACGCACGCACGCGCCGCGTCTCGAAGGGACGACCGCGGGTGTAGATCTCACGCTGATTCGCGGTGATGCCGACGGCAGCGGCGGAGTCCTCGAACATTCGCTCGCCGACGTACGCCGCCACGTCCAGCGGCGACGCGTTCACGAATTGAGGTGCGATCCACGATGCGTCGATGCGCGCGTTCATCACGTAGTCCGCAGCGGCCGGATCGGTGCCGACCTCGTCCACGTCAACATAGGAAAGCTTGAGTTCGTCGCCCGACCACGTGCCTTCGTGGCACGAGGCGCACTGCGCTTGGTAGATGGCGCGTCCCTCGGTCGCGAGCGGCACGTCGATGGCACCAAACACGGCCTCGGGCCACGCGGGGCTCTCGAGCTTCTCCACCGCGTCGGCGTTGTCGGCGTAGGGCAGGAGTGGGAAGTCCACGTTGAAGTCGTACGGGGGGTGGTACTCCGTGTCCCAGCCCGCGGCATTCATGAGGTCCCGCACGAGCGGCGAACGGAACGCGCCCGTGTAGTGGGTGTAGTCGTGGCTGGCGGTCCCCCACAACGCGGGGATCGACACCGGCGCCGCGGCCGCGGGCACGCCCTCCGGCGGAGGCTTGAGTCCGTAGGTGCCGCTCGCACGCTGCATGCTGAACGCGAGACCGAGGTGCCCCGTGGCATCCGCCCGACCGGGGCCGTCCGCCACCGGATGCAGGTGCTCGAAACCGCCCGCACCGCGGAAGGCGTCGGCGCCGTAGAGGTAGCGGCGCACAAAAATATTGAGCGCGACGGCGTAGTAGAATTCCTTGGGATTGACTTCCGCATCGAAGGCATCCCAGCGAACGGGGTCATTCAGCGTGTCCTCGAGCTCCTGGTAGATGCGCCGCACGTAGCCGGAGAAATCCTGCCGACCGGCGGTGCCCACCACCGTGAGCGTGGTGCCGTTGTAATTGATGGTGGACACGTGGCAGGCCCCGCACGTATGGCCGACGGAGGCGCCTTGGGAGTCGAAACCCGCGTTGAAGTTCGTGAAGAATCCCCGCGGCCAATCGCCCGACGGCGACTTGGTCACGGTGAAGCCGTATTCGCTCAGCAGCGAAGGATCCACGAGGGTGCGACCGTCCGCCGTGCGGAGCGCCCGGAACCAATCGACCGGCATGAGGCGTGGACCGATCCACGTGTGAAGGAACTCGGCCATCTCGTTGAATGTCCAGCCCTGGCCCTCGAAATTCTGATACGCGCCGGCCGTGAACCAGTTGCCCACGTACACATTGGGCTCCTTGATCGTCACAGCCGTTGCGGCGCCGCCGTCCCCAAGCCCATCCGCTTTGCCCGCGGACTTCGATTCATCGCGCGCCGGGCCGCCGGCATCCATGCTTGTGCAAGCGGCACCACCCGTGCCGAGAACCAAAAGACTAATCGCGACGCAGAAGCGCATGGCCATTCTCCCGTGACTGGCGCGCAGCGTACTGGCACTTGCGCGTATGAAAAGCGCGACCGTGATCTTCCTCAGACGCGATGCCCGCGCGCGCACGCCAACGGAACATCACATGCGCCGATTGAACAGAATGGTCACTCGCTCGTATGAAAAGCCGAACGCTTTCGGCGGCGCGCCATGGAGCGGACGGGACATGATCCTGTCGGTGGATTCGGTCCGTGCTTCGCCGTGTCTCAGCTTAGCGATGGCGAATGACCAAGACAAAAGCGACAAGAACCATTCCCAACACGAACGTGCCCGACGGATTGAACTTCGTTCGGTGCCCGATTCCACACAGTCCTCCGTCGACCACCTTCGGTGCCGCCGGTGTCCCTTGCGGAGGTAGTTCGTGGGCGGTCACGCGGGATTTGGCTGCCGAAGTGGGAAGTCCGAACACCGGATCCGCAGAAGCCTTCAAGAGGGCCTCTTTGCAACCAACGCAATCGCTTTGAATGAGGTCATCGAGCACGTCCCTGGCCCTCCGCTTGTCGCCACGAACTGCAAGAAATCGCGCGTAGTCGTACCGAACCTCGATGGATGACGGGCACCGCCAAAGATGAATAAGGTGGTCCTCTTCCGAGGCGGCTTCGCCCGCGCCCTGGCCACACGCCGCAGCGGGGGCTGTACCTTCGCGGTGCGGATGAAATGGCGGCTCCTGGAACGCCTTCCAGTCTTGACGCTGGGCGCGCAGATCGAGGTCGAGGTCCTTCGTGTGGTGGCCCAAGCCGCCTTCGTCGACGGGCACGGGTTCTGCCAACACCGACGCTACCTTCGCGCCCTCTGGGTAGTCGGTCCACTTCAATGTGCTCACGTCGTTGGCAATGAGCGCCACGCCTCCCGAACGGGTCGGGTGCGGAAAGAACCCTGCCCACCCTGGCTCCGACGACGCATCCCGTGATTGGCGCGTCACATTGAGCGTAAGAATCCCTGATTCGGTGCGTAGTGAAAGCACGAAGACTTCCGCATCGACATCGCTGACAAAGCGAAGTTCATCGGCAGGCGTCACCCGAAGCGGAACGGGAAAGGACCGAACGATCGCGTTCGTTTGTTCGTCAGTCGCGGACTTCACCTTACCGTCAAATTCACAGTGAACGGTCTTGAGTTTGTCCAAGGAAGAGCGCTTCGCCGCGTCGTATCGGTCGTACACCTCGGTGACCTTCATTTCGGGAACGCTGTAGACCGCCAGGTAGTTCGTGCCCCACTCACCGCTCTCGTCCGCAGCCCCGAGAAAAAACACGAGCAGGTGACTTCCGTCTTCGGACCAAGCAAGGGGTCGCGTCATTTTCGGCGCACTGCAGGAGTACGCGTGGGCTTCGCCCGGGACGAGAGCGATCCAAAGGAGGCCAAGGAGCAAGGGAAAAAGGCCGAGGGCGGCGGTGGAGCACCGCGGCATAGGCACACCTTCCGGGGCCTGCGCCGCGATGTACCGCACCGTGCGAAATCGCCCGTCCTCCCGATCACGGGCGCTCGTACTAGAACCCAAGTTCCCTGACCTGGAAGCTGCCGTTCGGAACGGAAGCCCCGTTCGTTTCGGGGAAGCGTAGCCCATGCGCCGCTTCTAACGCGCGCTGAACATCGCGTCGAATCGCTCGCCGAGCTTGGCGCCAAGGATGGCCGCCCCGTAGCAAATGGCCGACATCAAGACCGTACCGTTCATGCTGAAGCCCCCGCCGAGCGCGACATCGAGTGCCTTGAGACCGAGGACCGCGATGGCGGCCGCAATGGCCGGTTCACGAATGGTGCGCCCGGTGCTCATGAATGCGGTGAGCGCGCTGCTCAAGAAGAAGGAAGCGGGCCCCCCCACAAACAGCACGAACGCGGCCATTCCCGCCCCACCTCCTCTCGATGAGACGAGGTGCGCCGCGACCTGCACCGCGAAGTACGGAACAATCGCCAACACCGTACCGATGGCGATCCACTTCTTCGACAGCGGAGCCGTTGCCTCGCCCATCGCACCAATCCGCAATTTCTCTGCCGTGTTCGTCTGGTTCATCGTTCCCCCCATTCGGTGTGTGGGGTTGTCGAATGCAGCGACCGTGCCGCGGTCGCCCGCTCGCGTAACTCCTTCGGATTGCACGCCGGCGTGACGCACTCACCACCACACGGAACGCGCCGCATGGCACCGGCGGTGTTCCGCCAACGCAACGCGCGCCAAGTGTAAGAATCGGCACGCAGGTTGCTCACGCAACCGGAACCGAGCGAGGTGAGTGATGGGGAGGACAGTCGCTACAAACGGCCTGTTCGGTCAGCTCCTCGATCTCATCGCGTGAGTGTCACCGCGGTGTGCCGGCGGGCATTGCCATCTGCACGATTCTCGTGTGATCTACCCGGTGGGATGCGACAGGAGGGGCACAGGTTCTGGTTGGCGCTCGGCGTGTTGGGGGTCTGTGCCTGCACGGAGGCACCACACGCATCGCCGCCAGGGCGTGCCAAGGATTCGCCGAGTGCTCCGAGCGTGACGCCGAAACCAGCGCAACCGCAGCCCACGGCATCCCCTGCACCGCGTGCAACCATGGCCTGGGTCCTCGTTGGCGACACGGCGCGTCTCAAAGAACGCCTGGATGAAGCGAAGCAGGAATTTGAAACCGCGGCGCGGGAGGCCGGCTTTGCTCCTTCTGTGCACGTGGTCGGCCGCGGTGAGCAGCGTGCGGCCTTGTCGGCCTTGGCAAGCGGCAGTTCAGGCGCTCCGCTTGACGGAGTGCCTTGGGCTCCAGCGGACTTCGTGCTGACAACCGAAGTCACGTCGACCATCTACGAGCACCTCGACGATCAAGAACGGGTTGCACTCGCGCGCCGATCGAACTTGTGGAGTCGAAAGATCGGGGCGGTGCTTGTGGAAGTGAGCATGAGCTCAAACAAGCGCATCGAGGAAGCCATCGACCTGCTCAACGCAGCAAGATTCCTGGAGCAGGCTCCATGAAAACACACTCACGCATTGCTCTGCTGGCGTTGGCGCTGCTCCCCGTGTCGCAAAGTGCTTCAGCGGGCGACTACTACACCGCCGGCGTGGTCGTCGCGGACATGGCGCCAACGGGTATCGACGCCGAAGCAAGGCGCTGCGTCGAAACGTTGTCGCAGGAGCTCCGCAAGCACCTGTTGGATTCCAGTGAGTCGGAGCTCGTCGTTGTCGATCGCAATGTTCCGACGAAGCTCGCTGGCGGGAGTAGCGCTTCATTCCTCGAGTGGAACGAAGCGCACTTGAAGCGATTACTCCCCTCGGCACTCCCGAAAGACACGTGGGAGGACTTTGGTCTTGTCGCGTACGTGCTCGTCGATTTCAGGCCGTCGTTGTCACAACTCGATGTCGTTGTCGTCCATGGCAACGCCAGCACGGAGCCCTACTTCGGGGTCGAAAAATTGCGAATGCGACACGTGAAGCTCACCGCGCCGTCGCTCGAGTGGTTCGCGGCGTGGGTGGGAGCCTTGTCCCGCGACTAGGGGCTGTCCCTAGTTCGCTTTCGGTTTCACGCGTTCGTCCCGCGACGTGTCGAAGTGGAGCCACGCGGTCCATGGGTGCGGCAGGACGATCTGCTTCGCGATCGCCTCGGCCACGCAGTTGCGGCTACGAATTTCAGGCCGCTTGTCACCGTTCGCCACCAGTTGTCGCAGCGCCGACACCGCGGTGCCGTTCACCGTCTGCACCTCCAGCGCATCCGCGCGGGCACCCCAAAAAAGCTTCACGACAGTGTCTGCGGGCGCGGTGGGATCACCACGCATGCACGTTTTCGCTGCCGCCGTTGTCTTCGCGCGAAGCGCCTCCAGAGCGCGGCGCGAAGCGGTGGCGTCGGGATCGAAATGGTTGGGATTCCCTTCGCGATTCACCGCTTCGAGCACATGCGCCCTCCACGCAACCACGCCCTTCGGTGCCACGCAGAACGCGACGTCCGAACCACCGATCGAACCTCCGTCGGGCGCGATGGCTGTATGCATGACCGGCTCCGCACAATCGCCGCGTGGAGCATCAACGAACGCGGCGCGAAGCTCGGACTGGAGCGCCGCCGCCGTGTCGGGGCGGATGCGCGCCATCTCGCCCACGGTGACTTGGTCTCGACGCCGGTTGAGCCACACCGTTCCATCCCTATTGAGCGTGAGCCGCCCCGTCTCGCCGTCCGCATGCCACTCGACCCGCGCGGTTCACCGGCGATTTGAGCCACCTCGTTCAGCCACCATTCCGAACGCGGTGGGGAGCGCTGGGGCGAAGTCCGCGGGGGCGAAGTCCGCGGGGGCGAAGTCCACGGGGGCGCGGTCGTGCTGGACGTAATTGGTTCGTCGCCGACCAGTGCGACAAGGACGTCTCCACCGGCCCGCGTTTGGGTGCATGCGCCCCCGCGTTGGGTCCACTCCATTACCGCCGAGTCCACCAGGTCGATCGCCTTCCGAGCGTGCCCGACGAATGCGGGTTGCTCCCCATCGCACGTGCCACCGAGATCGTAGTGAGCCGGCCCCCAGCCAGAGTTCGAGGAGGCAATCGGATACACGATAATTCCCTCGCCGTTCTCCAGGCGGGAGCCCTTGGGCGGCGATCCGTCTTGCAAGCTGGCGGACCCGTGCCGCCGGACACTGCCATTCGCCGGTTCGGAACGAATGCCCTGCACCGAAACCTTCGATCGTTACTGCCCCCGTCCAGCTCACAGTCACCTCGGACCTTCCGCCCATGGATTCTGACTTGGTCGCGACCATGCGTCCCTGGGTAGGCCACGATTGCTCGGGATCGGCCCTTGCTTCTCCACGAACCTCGCCAGCCAGTAGACCCACGACCATGCCCGTCACGCTCAACCACCCGCCTGTCGCTCGTCCTCGCATGCGATCAGGATAGCCGAGTCGGTCCCGGTGGAGAACCCACGGTGCGTCGCGCGTCGCGCCGCAAGTGGTATCCGCAGCTACGGAGGACAGTCGCTACAAACGGCCTGTTCGGCATCCAAGTCGACGAAGTGTCCGTTCTGCGAAACTGGATTGCGCCGGGTGGGAGCCGAATTACAGCGCGGAGACTATCGAGGGCATTCGCGTCTGCAGCCAATCGGGCGACACCATGCGTGACCCCGGCGGTCGAAGCTGCGACGTGGCCCTCGATTGCGGCCCCAATCGTGAGCATTGCTCGCGTTGGGCCGAATCCACCCGCATCACGCACGTTGCCGCAGCGATCGATCTCGCCAGGAGCCTTGAGCCCGTGCCCGCCGACGGGGGCGTGACGTCCGACGCCGGAATGTAAACGGGGCCCCACGCCAGCGAACGCCGCCACCCGCGTGGTACCGTAGCGCATGGCACCGAAGCGAAATCGATTGACGATGAGCGCCCTGCTCGTCCTCGCCGTGTCAGGTTGCGGCAAGGGGCCGGCCGACACGCCAACGGGCGTCCCGTCGCCGCACGTGCTTCCTCCGCCGGTCGCGCCGGCGCCCAAACCGAAGCCCGCCCCGGCCGTGCCGAAGACGACGGGCGCGCTCGACCTCAATGCCGTTCCGCTCGACGAAGCGCTGCCGCTCATCTCGAAGGCCACGGGACAGCCGGTGGTGGTCGTTCCGAACGCCAAGGCGAATGCGCATTGCGCGCGGGTCACGCTCGCCGCACCGGAGGGAACCGCCATCGTGCTGGTCCGCGCCAAGCTGGCAAACGCCATTGCGTCGTCCGGACTTCGTCTTGAAACGTCGAGTGTGCTCTTCGTATCCATGCGCCCGGACGCCCGGATTGCGGACGCCACGTGCGAGATGCACGAACCACCGAAGGCCGATCCCTCGTCGCTCGACGACCTGGCGTGGAAGAACCGCCAAGCGGTGGATAGCGAAAAGATCCGCTTCATCCGAGAGGGCATCACGCTCCGCTCGGAAGGCAACTACGACGTGACGGAAGCGGCGCTCAGCGTGCTCTCCGAGTCCCAAGAAATCATGATGATGCAAGCACGCATACTGCCAAGCTACGCGGCCGATGGGACTTCGACGGGCATAACGCTCTACGGCGTTCGACAGGACAGCCTGCTTGCGCACATGGGAATCCGGAACGGCGATGCCATCCGCGACATGAACGGATTCGACCTGGCGACACCGGAAAAGGCGTTCGAAGGCTATGCGGGTCTCAAGACTGCCGAGACCGTAACGCTTCACGGCGAACGGGACGGCAAACCGCTCACGCTCACCTATCACATCGGCGGTCGCGCCAAGAAGCCGGTCGATGAGATGCGGTGAGCTTGAATCGCTGACCGGCCGGTCATCGATGCACGGCGCTTTACTTTCTGCAGCAGCAGATTGAATGGCTGCTCATCGACAAACCGAACGATGCGGCGCAGCTTGGCGCCAACACCTTTGAGGCCATGTTCCAGGCGTTCGCCCTCGGGCCATCGCTCACCGCGCGGCCCTCGTTCTCCCGGCGCACAGCAAGGTCATGGGCCCAATCGGCATTGGCTTCTCGCAGGCATTCCTTGGCCCGCCCTTCGAGCGCGAAGGCAACGGAGTCCTGCACCTGGACCTCGAAGGTGGCTACCGATTCTCCGCTGACAACGCCGGGTTCGCCCTTGGGCCCGAGCTCGTCGTCCACATGCGCCGGCCACGACCACCTCGCGCACCAAGCGGTGTTGGGACTCCGGTTCATCTTCGACCTCATCCCGAAGACCCGCGCGGAAGACTGACGCCGCGGTCACGCAACCGACAACTGCCACACCAGTTCACGACTCTTCTCACATCGCGATGACATCTCGATCGCAGGTGGACGTCACCGTTCGGCGGTGAACCGCTTGCGACGGCAGATTCTGCGAGCGTTGCTTGAGTGCGCAAGCGGCACGCAAGCTGCTCGCGCAACCCGTACAGAGCGAGGTGAGTGATGGGGAGGACAGTCGCTACAAACGGCCTGTTCGGCACCCGAGTCGACGAAGTGCCCGTTCTGCGAAACTGGATTGGGCCGGGTGGGGGCTCAATTACAGCGATTCGAGCGCCGCGAGGGCCGTGGCCGTGTGCCAGTCATTCAAATGGAGCACATCGGGCGCGTCGCGCTCCGTGAGCGCCGCGACGGCCGCGCTGAACTTGAGGAAGCGCTCGTCGTTGTCCGGAAACCCCTCGCCGTTCGGCAAGAGATACGGATGCGGGCGCGCCATGCCCTCCACCGCGACCAAATCGAGCGCCCCCGCCTCCGCGTGCACGCCGCGCCGCACGAACGCGGGCCCGACCCATTTCGGCACCTTGAGCTCGATGCGCTCCTCGTCCTCAAGCGCGACGCCGCCGTAGTCGGGCATCGCCACCCGCACGTCGATGCCGAGGCGCCGAAGCTCCCCCACGAGCCCCGCCGAAGCCGCACCGAGCCCCCCCCACCATCGCGATGGGATGAAACTCCGCCGTGGCGAACAGCACGCGCATGCCGCGCGATCTAGCACAGACGCTCGATCGCGGCGGCTTTCAATGCCATGCGCGGAGCTCGGCCCGAATCGCCGCCCAACCGGACTGCACCATCCACTTTCCAGGGATCAGGGCGACGCTGGCTCGGTGCACGCCAGGCTGGACAATCCGCGCCTCGAGCCAGTCCAAATCAAACCCTGCCCATTCACCCGCCACACTCAGCAGGTTTGCGTGCAGCACAGGGTGAAGCTCTCGATACAAAATCTCCTCGAGTTGTCCGACCGTGTAGCCGCTTTTCGCCAGGACGGCCGCGATACGCGCGCAGTCTCGACCATCGAGCTCCGTGTCGAGGTACAGCTCCGAGAGCACGTTCCACACACTGCGCCGTCGCTCAAGCTCCGTTTCTGCACGAGGAAGCGGTGCGTCGCGGCGCCACCAAGCGCCGGGGACCAGACCCGCCGCCAGGTGAATGAACGGGAGCCCCCAAAGCAGGATCATCCAGTGATGCCATGCGAGCCAACCGCACGTCGCAACGAGCGCGAGCAGGATGAGGTTCGCAAAAAGACCTCGTGCGAGCGACTTGACGTGAGACGTTTCCATCACAGCTCCCCCACGGAGTGGGTGCTTCCCAACGCCGCGATCGCGCGCGCCAGATTCTTGCGCGCTTGAGCCTCGAGACGCTCGCCGAAAAAGGGCGTTCGGTAGATCGCGGTGCCTTCCAGAAACGAGCGCAGGATCAGTCTGCGTCCGCGGCGAAAGACGGCTTCGTCCACATGGCCGTATTCCTTGCGAACGGCCCCGTCGTACTGGGCGAACCGTCGCGGAGAAGAGCCGAACACGGCGAGGTCGATGTCGTTCACGAGTGCGCCGTCTCCCCCGTGCGCTTGGTGGAGCGCCGTCCCCTCGATCAGGCGAACGATTCGTTCCGTGGGACCGTTCGGTAGTTGGTTCGCCTCCGCGTGGACTCGGAAGAGATCGCCGCTGCGCACTTCATTGTCCGTGCACCCGGGAGCGCAGACGACGTCGTGATAGACGAGCGCGAGCCTGACCTCGAGGGGGTGCTCGGCCAGCTCTTCGCATGCCTCGAGCCATCCGAGGCACTCGAGGACGTGTTCGAATGTGTGATACGCGCGGTGGGGCTCCCCGTAGCGCGCGAAAATCTCCAAGAAGTCAGGCGCACTCCGCGCACCGAGTCCACGCCAGGCGTCCTCAACGCACCGCCGCGCCGCGGCGACCTCGTTGTTGTTTGGAACTTGCGTCATGCCCGTAGCGTTGTGCCCATAAATTGGTTACACAACCAAAGTATGAGCAGACCCACGAACCGCCCGGAGCGACGCGCCCAGATCCTTGAGGCCTTCGCCACGGTCCTCGCGAACCATGGTTATGCAGGCGCGACCATCGCGGCGGTGGCCACCGAGGCCGGCATGGCGCCCGGCCTCCTCCACCACCACTTCCAGGACAAGCATGAAATGCTCGAGGCCCTTCTCCGCGACCTGGTTTCCAAGTTTCGGATGCGGGTGCACACGTACGAAGCGGAGGAGAATGCGCTCCTCGCGTACGTGGACGGCGCCCTCAAGCTCGACGAGCGAGCCGACGTAACCGCCGCACGGTGCTGGGTCGGGCTGTTCGCTGAGGCGGTTCGAAGCCCGAGCCTCTTTCGTCACGTTCGGAACCTCATCGACGCCGAGATCGGGAACATCCGTCGCCGATCGGGTGGGCGACTTTCGGATCAGGACGCGGGCGCAGTTTTGGCGTTCATCATCGGCGCGCTCGTGGTGGGCTCTTTCGCGCCCAAGAAGACCGCGGGCTTCGCCGCGCCAGGACTCCAAAAGCTCGTGGGTGCGCTCGCGACTCCGCGTTGAGCGCGGCTTTCACGAACGAGCGACCGATGGAACGGCGGCCACGACGACGCTGGGGCGCGCCCTACTCCCGCGCGCTCAGGTGGGTGTAGCGGAAGGAAACCGTCTTCCTGCCCACTTACCTTTTTCCTCCGCGAATGATTCGCGCGGGTGATGTAAGTTGCGGGCGGGCGGAATGCCGCTATAGCGCGGAACCAATGGAGGTTCTCATGCCGGTTCGATTCTCGCACGTCGCTCGCGCCGTTCTCGTATTCGCGTTGGTTTCGCCTGCTGCGGGATGCAATGAGCCGGAGGGCTCGGCCGAAACTGCCGCATCGCCTGCTCCACAAGCGGCTGCAGCGATCGCCGCGCAGCCTGAAGCTGTGAAGGCAGAGACTGCGGAGCCCGAGGCAACGAAGCCGGAGGCCGCCGCGGCGCCGACCGAAGCTGCACCGTCAGGCGGCGCGCCTGCCGCGGATGGATGTCACCTTGACGTCACGGCGGACGGAGTCGCGCCTCGATATCAAGACTAAAGGCGAGGATGGCGACTACGAGAAGGTCGGCACGAAGCCAGCGCACATCGGAGCGACGGAGATGTCAGAATCCGAAGCTCCGCCCGCATGGCCGCGCGCGACCCTCGAGAAGCAGGGATACAAGCAGGGCGCCTTTGCGGACGCCCTCGGGGAGCCGCTCCTCGCCAAGCAAGTTGGCGACGGGTTCGTCGGTTATGGTGCCTTCGATGCAAACGACGTCCCCGCTCGTGCCGTGTACGTCATCCCCGGCATGGAGACCTCGTTCAAGTACGAGTACGCCTACACGCGCGTGTGTAAGTAACTTGCGCTCTGCCCGAACGGGCGGGTCGTGCCGAAAAGCAGGCGCGATTCGGCGCGCATTTCCGTGAGGTCGGGCAGAGGATAGTCGCTACAAACGGCCTTTTCGGCACCCAAGTCGACGAAGTGTCCGTTCTGCGAAATTGGATTGCGCCGGGTGGGAGCTGAATTACAGCCGCGCGGGCCGCGACGGCCTCGACAGCGACTGCATCGTCTTCTACTCGTGGCCCGACGTGCTCGCCTACGACCGCATGGGTGACCTCGCCGCAGACGAGAACGTTCTCGCCATGCGCCGCGAGCAAGCCCGCGACCTGTTCGGCTTGCTCCAATCCCCAGGTTGCCGCCACCGCGCGCTCGTCGCGCACTTCGGTGAGCGGCTCGATCGCTGCGAAACGAGCTGCGATAGCTGCCTCGCCTCCGATTTTCTCGGGGGCCTCCCGGTGGCGGGGCGCATCCGCGCCGTCCGCCGCGTGGCGGGGTCGCCCAACCCGCGCTCGCCTCGCCCCCGCGCGACCGTGGAGTTGGACGGAAGCGAGGAGGCCCTCTTCCTTGAGCTGAAGGCGCTCCGAAAACGGCTCGCGGCCGAGCAGCACGTCCCACCGTACGTCGTGTTCAGCGACGCCGTGCTGGTGGCGATCGCTCGGGAGCGCCCTGAGGACGACGATGCGCTCCTCACCATCTCCGGGGTCGGGCCCAAGAAGCTCGCCAAATACGGAAGCCTGTTCCTCGAGTGCGTGCGGAACGCCCACCCCTGGCGGGGCGCCACGGCGCGCCGGCGCACACCCGGCTCCGATTCAGTGCATCCCGCGCTCCGAAGCGATCGCGAACCGGGGGAATTGGCCGAGTTATTAGCGTTTTTCAGGGTCCCGTTCGCGGCACGTATCCTGCGTAGTCTGGAGCCGGTGGTGGATCGAAATCGGGATGGGATTGGCGTGGGGTCCGTTCAAACCGGCTGGCGGCGGACGCAGGCCGGCCTTCGGCTTGCCCTGGGCCTCGGCGTCGCCTCGGGCCTCGGCGCGTGCATAGGGACGATCGGCGATGGCGGACAGAACGGCGCCGGTGGGCCGTCTTCGGGCACCAACCCGCCGTACCAGTCCGCCACGACCGAGTTCAAGTGCGACTCCGACCTCATCCCTGACGAGGTCCCACTCAAGCGGCTCTCCAAGGCGCAGCTCACCAACACCGTGGGCGACCTCGTCCGCTTCGCGCTGCCCGGCGCCGCGGCGGCACAGGACAGCACCCTTGGCGTGCTCCAACCCTTGCTCGCGCTGATCCCCGACGAACACCGCGACGGACCCTTCGGCGAGTGGGGCGGATTCAAGAGCGTGGATCAGGTCGTCAACCAGGAGCACGTGGACCGCGGCTACGCCGTGGCGGTGGCGCTCGGGAGCGAGCTCGCGAAGCCGGAACGGCTGTCGCTTGCCGCGGGCGACTGCGCGACCGACGGCGACGGCGGAAACGACAGCGCATGCCTCGACGCCTTCATCCGCCGCTTCGGCGAGCGCGTGCTCCGGCGCGAGGTGCTCGACGCGGACGTCGCGTTTTACCGCGCGCCGGCCGGGACACCGCCCTACGACCAGGCCGACTGGGCCGATGTGATCGCGCTCCTCGCGGCGGCTCCCCACGCGCTCTACTTCGTGGAACACGCGGGCGGCGACGACAGCACGACGGCCCCCGTGCAGGCGCTCGATGCGTATGAGCTCGCGTCGCGGCTTTCGTATCACTTCTGGCAGTCGGCCCCCGACGACGAACTCTTCGCCCTCGCCCGCTCCGGCGAGCTGCTCGACGAAACCGTGTACGCCGAACAGGTCGAGCGGGTTTTTGCGTCGCCGAAAACCCGAAGCGCGGTCCGCACGTTCTACTCCGAGTGGTTCCAACGCGACGACGTGGCGCAGATGAACTCGCGTGTCGGCACGCCCGCGTTCGACACGCTTCGCGGCGAATTCCTGCCGAGCACGGAGCTCCGCGGGGCCATGTTCGACGAAGTGGCGGACATGGCGACCTATTACTCGCTCGACACCGACGGCGTGCTCTCGGACCTCTACACGACGACGAAGTCCTTCGCGCGCACGGACGAACTGGCGGGGCTCTACCACGCGCCGGTTTGGGACGGAGCCAGCGAGCCTCCGGAGAACACCGAGCCCCGCGCCGGTTTGCTCACGCGCGCCGCCATGGTGGCGTCGGGGTCTACGAACACGCGCCCCATCATGAAGGGCGTGTTCATCCGGCGCGCGCTTCTTTGTGACACGCTCGCGCCCCCGCCTCCCGACGTCATGGCGACACCCATCGAGGTCGCGGCGAATCAAACCGCACGGGTATCGGTCGCTGCCGTCACCAGCGAGGGCCGCTGCGCCGGCTGCCACACGTACATCAACGGGCTCGGGTTCGCGACCGAGAACTTCGACGCCCTCGGCCGATTCCGCGACGAGGAACTCCTGATTTCCCCTGAGAGCGGAGAAATTATTGAGTCGCGGCCGGTGGACACGAGCTCCGTCCCCTACGTCACCTCCGACGACGACGCGATCGACGGCCCGCGCGCGCTTCAGGACGCCATGCTCGCGAGCGGCAAGGTCGAAGCGTGCTTCGCGCGGACCTACTTCCGCTTCACCTTCAGCCGCGCGGAGGACGTCGCCAAGGACGGTTGCGCGCTCAAAGACCTGCATGAAACCCTCAAGCGTGGGGAGCCCCTCGATGCCGTGCTCCGCCGCGTCGCCCTGAGCCCCGCGTTCCGCGAACGGAGTTTTGGAGAACCATGAAGATCAATCGTCGACACGTTCTCCGCGGGCTAGGCGGGTTCACCCTCGCGATCCCATTCCTCCCATCACTCGAGCAGCGAGCGAAGGCCGCGCCGCCGGGCAGCCCTCGCCGCTTCATCGCCATGCGTACCGATCACGGCGCCCTGCGTGGCGCGAACGTGTACCCGGGAGACAGCTCGCTCACCGAACAGCGCTCCTACGCGGGCCACACGATTCGACGCGGCAACCTCACACTAAACACGAGCGGCGGGAACGCGTCACTCTCGCCGGTGCTCACCGCGCCGAGCGGCGTGCTCACCCCTGGCCTCGTCTCGAAGATGAACGTCCTCCGCGGCCTCGACATCAGCTACTACATCGGCCATCACCGGGGCGGCACGCTCGGCAACTACGGCGACTCGGACAATGGCGCCCTCACGTACGTGCCGACCTGCGACCAGGTGCTCGCCTGGTCGAACAAGTTCTACGAGGACCTCTCGGGGAACCTCACCCGCTCCATGGTTCTCGGAACGAACAGCCTTTCGTGGGGCCGTTCAAACCCCCAGAACCCTGGCTCGAGCATCCAACCCATGCAGGCGACCTTCAGCTCGCTCCGGATGTTCGACCAGGTCTTCCGGCCGCCGCCCGAGCCCACCGAGCAGCGCACCCCCGTCATCAACCGCGTCTACGAGGACTACAAGCGCCTGCGCGACGGCAACAGGCGACTCTCGACGCACGATCGGATGCGGCTTGAAGACCACATGAGCCGCGTCGACGAGCTTGAGCGCAAGCTCTCGGTCGTCCTCGCCTGCGGCGACGTGAACCGCCCGAGCCAGGACTCAGAGGCGCTCTTCAATACGGGCGGGGGTTGGTTCTTCCGTGACCCCGCGCTCCACGTGCAGTTCTGGAGCCTCATGAACGACGTCATTGTGGTCGCGATGAGCTGCGACACCTCGCGCATCGTGACGATGCGCGCCGGGGACATGTGGGACAACTCCGCGGCCTCGTGGTTCAGCAACTACGCGGGGGACTGGCACCAGGACATCGCGCACCAAGCGCTCACACCCGGGCCGCAGGCCACGCTGGTGCAATCGAACCAGCAATTCTTCGAGCATGTCTTCCTGGATCTCGCCACCAAGCTCGATTCGGTCGACGACCCCAACGGGGGGAAGCTCCTCGACAGCTGCGCCATGTTCTGGACGCAGGAGTCGGGCCCCATCAGCCACGACCCCATCTCGATGCCCATCGTGATGGCGGGCGGCGCGAACGGTTGGCTCCGCACCGGCAGCTTCGTCGACTATTGCGACCGCAATGTGGTCGGCCACGACGGTTCGGGCGGGCTGAACGGCGAAGTCACGCACATCGGGTTGCTCTACAACCAGTTCCTCGGGACGCTGATGCAGGCCATGGGGCTCGACCCCGCGGACTACGAGTCCGTACCCGGCGGCGGCTTTGGCATGATCTTCGACGACTCGAGCAGCAACAGCTGGTACGCGGGCTACCAGAAGCACAACCAGGCCAAGAAGGCCGTGGCCGGCGAAGCGCTCCCCTACCTCAAGGCGTAGGCGATGGGCGCGGGGCGGACGGACGCTAGCTCAGCTCGACGAGCAGGAGTTGAGGATAGTCGCTACAAACGGCCTGTTCGGCATCCGAGTCGACGAAGTGTCCGTTCTGCGAAACTGGATTGCACCGGGTGGGAGCGTAACTGCAGCTCTCGGGGGGACAGTCACGTTTCTTGTCGGCGCGTTGGGGGAGCAGCGGAGGGCCAGCGCGGGTGCCTCGGTGGAAACCGACGAGCCACAGGCAGCAGTCCTCCGATTCCCTCGCCGTCCGCGAGGTCGACACAAGCTACTTGCGCTTGCTCACGGGTGCCGATGCCGTCGCAACCCAGCGGGCACCGGACGAGGTCGCGCCGGCAGGTTGCAGTTCGAGCTTCGTCGCGGTCTCGCCGAGCTCCGTGTACGGGGCGAGTTCTTGTGCGGTGAAGGGCGTCCACGCGCAGTCGTTCACGCTAAACCGAAGCACGGTAGCGGTGGGGCCATTGAGGAAGCGGCGCTTGCGCGACGCACCACCATCCGAGCGTGAAGCCTCGCCACGGATGGCCCGCTTTTCCAGCGCACCGCGTGGCTCCACCTGAATGCCAATCGCGAGCGCCCCGCGGCGCCGGCGGCGGCCAATGGGATGTCGCAGGTGCCAGTCCTTGCGAAAATCAGGCGACCGTCAAACACCGCCCGCACTTCGTCGATCGACGAAAGCGACTCGGCCAAGCCATTGGCGACTTGAAGCGTGACGGTGAACGTGGGAATCGGCCACCGGCTCTCGGGGGTCGAATGGTCGTAGTACGCGGTGCCGCGGCTCACGTCGCCAGCGAATGAAACACGGAGTTCGTTGGCCGTGACCTGTCCAGCCACCGGTGCCGCAACCGCCGCAGCATCGTGCGCTGCCTCCGGCGAACGAGGCGCGCCATCGCCGGCGTCCTCCGCGCCGGCGGGCGCCTCCGCCGACTCGCGATTGGACGCACTCGCCGGCGAGTGCGGAGCCGTGCCTTCACTTCTCGATGCACCTCCGCAGGCTCCGAGAACGAGGACTACGACCGAACACAGCGACAACAATCGGAGCGAACTCATGGGCGCACGCTACGCAGGATTCGGTCCGCGGCGATGGCTGCAGCCGCTAGCGAGAGCCCCCCCGAACGCGACAGCAACGAGGTCAGCGAGTGAGAATCGAACCGCCATGACAACCTCCATTGGTTTCCCGCTATAGCGGCGTTCTGCCCGTGCGCCACTTACACAACCCGCGCGCAAGCATCCGCAGGGCCATCCCGATCACCCGCAAACAAGCGAGAACGGTGGGCGTGGTCTCACGCCTCGATCCGACACCCAAGACAGTCGCGCTCAAACCAGCCCCCAAGAACTAGAGTCAACCAAGGCTCGCGCCCTTTCGCGAGTTTCATCGCGGGGAACCAGTGGAAGCCACCCGCAAGCAGACCTGCGCCGAGCTCGGCACCTGCGTGAACGCGCTGCTCGGCGGATAGCGTCTCCGTGAGGGGCCGTCGCGAGAGTGGCACCCCTCGGGATCGCGCAAGTGCGAGGGCGAATGGAGCGCGTTCCTCCCCGAGGGACGCATGCGTTGCTGGTGGCCCACGGGTCCACTCGCCGTCGAGGGTGCCTGGGTGTCAGGTCTGCGAAGCGCCGAGTGGCGTCACTATGACCGTCACGGAACGCTCATACGCACGGAACAGTACGACCCCGACGGTCGGCTCAGTCACGCCATCGGCGTCGAAGGATGGCGCGAGCCAAGCTACTGACTCCCCAAGGATGCAGCCCTGACGTGAGATCGGTTTCCTGAGGCATGTTGCTTCTGAAGTCTCCGAGGTCGGGTTGACCGAAAGGAAACTTCAGAAGCAAATGCCTCAGCGCAGTTTGGCCGGGCCGTGCGCGAGGACGACCCTGCCTCGCTTTGACCATCGCTTCCATCGTGAACTCCTTTCAAAAGGTGTCCACCAGAGCGGATCAATCCCACGGTCGGCTGCGCTCAACATTTACGATCGGCGTATATGACGGCCGTAAACTCGGTTCAACCGTGAGAATTTCGCCGACGGATCACGGACCAGAATTCGATAGCGGTTCTGCGGGAATCACGGTGTAAGTGGTGCTGGACGCGTATTTGGCACGCAGAACCTAGCTGACACTCAACGCGTAGGTTTTTCCCTGCCTCACACGCCGAATCAAATTTCTCTTCTCAGCGCGCGACAAGAGTGTCGCCAAACGCCGCGCATCGACCGAGATGGTTTTTGCAAGCTTGTTCTGTAGCGCGCCGGGATTGGCGCGCACGAAATCGTAGGCCTTCCCGAGTGCGGCTAGGTCTTCCACAGCACTATCCACGTCATCCACAAACTGGCGGAGCGCCTTATGCCGTGCGAGAAACTCGCGCGTTTCGGTAAGCAGCGCTTGGTTTCGCGTAAGCACGGCATGCTCGCAAATGAACTGGAGGGGCGGACTTCGGAATGTCACCCCCTCCATACTTCTGGCAACGGCATTGAGATGGCCAATCGCCTTCTGGGCATGAGCGAGCGCCTGTGCGTAGTCACCAGCGGCAGCGCAGCGCTGGATCACCGCGAACGTACCGAAATAGGCGTCCGCTGATTCATTCTCACCTTTGATCCGCCGCATATCGGCGTCCGTGGGCAATGCGAAGTCATAGTCGCGTTCAGCGGAAGATGCTTTCCGGCGCGCGTCCGAACCAGACAAAAGTCTCACGCTTCCCCAAATTAGGAAAAGAAGCATCGCGCCCGCGACAACTAGGCAGACCGAGCCGGCAATCTCCATCGCGACCACGATGACACAGCACGAAGCCATCCTGGTAGATGCGCCATTCGTAAGCTCTCGCACGGGGTCAGCGCTGGACAGAGCTCAGAATCGCGCCGCTGCGAATGGGCCAGCGGAATCCCGGAATTGCCCAAAACCGGCCTCAGTACCCGCAGATGCCCTCGGAGTGTCGGGTCGGTGTCGTAGTACTGTCGTGGCGTGGCACGCCGCAAACCAGCAGCCTCCAGGAAGCCCCAGCGGGCAGGAGGACCAATGCAAGAAGTCGTCTCGAGAAACATTCGCGGACATCGGGAAAACCGTTCCTGGACACAAGCACAACTCGCAAGCGCAGCCGGACTTCAGATACGCACAGTTCAGCGCGCAGAAGCGGGAATGGGAATCAGCTCGGAGACTCTGCAGGCGATTGCTGGTGCGCTTGATGTTGAGCTCGACGACTTGCGTGTCGACAGCATCGCCCGCGCGGAGCTAGCCCGGGCACTCGGAGTCGAACCTCACGAGGTAACTGCCGACCTCCTGGCAAAACGGATTGAAGAGGAGCTTGCGAAGCACACCAAAGTACCTCTTCATAGGATAAGCACCAGTTCCGACCTCCGACACGCGTGGGGAGGTTTCGGATTCGTATTCAGTTGTGAGATTAGCGACGACCGCATCCAAGATGCCGTCGCTACCTTGAAGGAAATGATGGTCGACATTGGTGACGTGGCCGATGAAATAGGTGCAACCTCACTGAGGCAGGCGGAAGCATCGGCGTTTGAGTGCATCGAATCCCTAGCGCAGCTCGGGTGTGCAGTCGCAGTCGGCACCGAGGAGATGGACATCGGGCACGGTGCTGGCAATCGACTCCGGGGAAGAGTCACGTTCGTTGTAATTGCGTCCAACGATGAGTGCCCAAAGGTTCTACTGCTCGACCCGGCACAAGTTATCAGCCTCTAGTCGACGTAGGCCGCGGACGAAGACAGCTGGAGCAACCGCCTCGGACGCGATTGTGTCAGGCTTGAATAACCATGCACGAAATCATCTGCCCGCACTGCGCGAAAGCCTTCAAGGTGGACGAAGCTGGGTACGCGGATATCCTGAAGCAGGTTCGCGATAGCGACTTTGAGAGGCAGTTGCACGAGCGACTGGAACTGGCAGAGCAGGACAAACGCAACGCCGTCGAACTTGCCCAGGCAAAAGTCGCCAGCGAACTGCAGCAGGCGGCTTCGGCCAAGGACGCCGAGATTCAGGAATTGAAGACCAGGCTCGAAGCTGAAGAGGTCGCACGGCAACTCGCCATCGCCCAAGCGCTCACTGCTGTAGAAAAGGATCGCGACGCCCTGGCGAGCGCGCTGAAACAGGCGAAGCATGAGAAGGAGGCTGCTGCCCAACTGGCCGAGGCAAAGCGCCTGAGCGAATTGCAGCAAGCTAACGCCATCAAGGATGCAGAGATTCTGAGTCTCAAGGCCAAGCTCGACGCAGGTGAGGTCGCGAAGAAGCTCGCCATCACCGAGGCCGTTAGTTTGGTTGAGAAAGAGCGTGACGAACTGAAGAGCGGGCTGGATCGAGCTGCACTCGAAAAGCAGCTTGCCGAGACGGCGCTCAAGGACAAGTACGAAACCCAACTCAAGGACCGTGACGACGCCATCGAACGTTTGAAGGATCTGAAGGCGAAGCTATCGACCAAGATGGTCGGAGAAACCCTTGAGCAGCACTGTGAGCTCGAGTTCAACCGCCTGCGAGCCACAGCGTTTCAAAAGGCCACTTTTGAGAAAGACAACGACGCACGCACCGGGAGCAAGGGCGACTACATCTTCCGTGACATGGATGATGCAGGCACCGAGATCGTCTCGATCATGTTCGAGATGAAGAACGAAGGTGATGAAACAGCCACCAAGAAGAAAAACGAAGACTTCTTCAAGGAGCTCGACAAGGACCGCACCGAAAAAGGCTGCGAGTACGCCGTGCTGGTGTCCCTGCTTGAGCCCGATAGTGCTCTCTACAACGCCGGGATCGTTGACGTGTTTCACCGCTACCCGAAGATGTACGTCGTCAGACCGCAGTTCTTCATCCCCATCATCACGCTGCTACGCAATGCGGCGATGAAATCACTTCAGTACAAGTCCGAGCTGGCGCTGGTGAAGGCGCAGAACATCGACATCACCCACTTCGAAGCCCGGCTTGACGAATTCAAGAACACATTCGGACGCAACTGGCGTCTTGCCTCAGACGGCTTCGAGGAAGCGGTCAAGCGCATCGACGACGCCATCAAGAATCTGGAAAAGACCAAAGAGGCGCTGCACAAATCGGCCAACAATCTGCGGCTTGCCAACGACAAGGCCGAGGACCTGACGGTCAAACGACTCACGCGTGGCAACCCGACGATGGCCGCCAAATTTGCCGAGCTCAAGCAGCAAGACGATTCCGACGTCGAATAACGCCAAGACTTTCTCGGGTGCCGTGAGCCGGTTCCGCCAGCACCGCCTCAGGGACCTGAGTCAGGGACCTCGTTGTGCTGAAAAAGAAAACCCCACGAATCGTGGGGTCTTTCTAGCGGAGCGGACGGGACTCGAACCCGCGGCCTCCGGCGTGACAGGCCGGCGTTATAACCAACTTAACTACCGCTCCAGACTTCAGTTTTCAGCCCAGATTGCCGTTGCCGACGCCCTGGGGGAGCGAACAGGTAGCCTAGGCGCCCCGCGGTGTCAAAGGCTTTCGCGGATGCGGTGCGGGGGCGGACGCCCAACGCTTCGGGTGCGGAATTCCAGCGCGGGTCAGGGCCTCGCGCGGCGACGGCGTAGCCCGGCGAGGGCCACGAGAATGGCGAGCCCGAAGCCGCCGCCGGCGCACCCCGACGCATGCGTCGGCACTGCGCGCACTGCGCATCCAGAGGTGTGCGTCGCGCCCGCGCCAGAACACGAGAGCACGAAGGGCACGGCTTCGGACGCGATCGTTTCCATGCCGCTCACGTGCGCCAGGATACGCACGGAGTGTTCACCTTCGCTGAGCTCGTAGGCGAATTGCGGCTCGAGCTCCGGTTCCCAATCGCACGCGCGCGTCACTTCGAGCAGCACCGCGTCCACGCCCTCCTCCGGGGCCTGCTTGGCGAATCCGCGAACGATGGTGCCATCCACCTCGACGGCGTACTCGAACGCTTCGCGCCATGGTGCCGTCGTCGGGTCCAACGCGAGCTCCACGTCCACCACGGCGAGGGTCGCCGTCGCGGACTGGGCGACACATTCTGCGTCCACCCCGAGGTCGAACGTTCTCGATTCGACGCGACTTGCCGACGCCGACACGGAGCCGATGCTCTCCGGATACTCGGCCTCCGGCAGCAATTCGAACCGGCCCACGATGTCCGCGCCGAACGTGGAGGGTTCTCCCTGGCAAGCCCCTTCCACCAGGACGATGTATTTTCCCGGCGTAGGATCCGTGAGCACAAGCTGGAAACGCTCTTCGCTCACTTCAACGAGGGTCGTCGGAACCTCCGTCGCGCTTGCCTTGGTCATGGTCATCACGGTCACCGCAGGAACCCACGATTCGTCGACGGCGCCACTCGGACCCCAACGCACAAGGTCCATCGCGATGTTGTCGACCAGGTTCGCGGGGAACACGGCCGCGGGCACGTAGAAACGCGTCTCGACGCAGTCCACCGGCACCTCAAATATGTCTGGGAACGCAGGGCCGCACGCCAACGCGCGCGATGCGGGGAAGCTCATCAGCACGCTGACCGAGCAACACATCGCCAACAACCGAAGGAACGGGGGCATGGACTTGACTCGCGACATGCCCCAACGGAGTTGCAAAGGCCGTTCCGTGGTACGCGCAAGCGTGACCACGGGGGAATTCCGAAAGTCCCCTGTGCCCACCTGTGCCAAGGAAGGCTCTAGCGACCGCGCGAGACGGCCTCGGCCGTCCGGAGCGCCACGAGACCCGCCCTCGCCTTGTTGAGCGACTCGTCGTACTCGGTTTCGGGGTCGCTGGCTTCGACGAGACCCGCGCCGGCCTGAAGTCGGAGCTCGCCGTCCCGCGCGACCACCGTTCGAATGGCGATGGCCATGTCGAGGTTGCCGTCGAAGCCAATGTAGCCAACGGCGCCACCGTAGATGCCGCGCGGTTCGCCCTCGAGTTCCTGGATGATCTGCATGGCGCGAACCTTTGGCGCACCGCTCAGCGTCCCCGCCGGGAACGTGGCACGGAGGACGTCGAGGGCGTCGCGGCCGGGTGCGAGCTCCGCAACGACATTCGAGACGATGTGCATCACGTGGGAGTAGCGTTCGATGACCATCCGGTCGGTGACACGCACGCTGCCAGCCGTGGCGATGCGGCCAAGGTCGTTTCGACCGAGATCCACGAGCATCACGTGTTCGGCGACTTCCTTCGGGTCGGCGAGGAGCTCCACTTCGAGGGCGCGGTCCGCCTCCTCCGTGGCGCCGCGGGGGCGCGTGCCGGCGATGGGGCGCACTTGGGCCGTGCCGTCTTCGATGCGCACGAGCGTCTCGGGGCTCGCGCCGGCGATGACCGCCTCGTCGAGGCGCAGGAAGTACATGTACGGCGACGGGTTGATGACGCGGAGCGCGCGGTAGACATCGAATGGGTCGGTCTTGCCGAGCGGCACGCGGAAACGCTGGGAGAGGACGAGCTGGAAGATATCGCCGGCGCGGATGTGCTCCTTCGCACGCTCGACGGCTTCGCAGTACGTCGCCTTGTCCATGGACGATGGGGGAAGCTCGCCGACACTCGATGCATCGGGCATGGGCAACGGCGAAAGCGAGCGCGGTGCGCGGAGCTTCGCCTCGACCGCATCCAGGCGCTTGAGCGCGTCGTCGTAGGCAGCCCGTGTGTCCGCACCCTTGGGGAGGAACGCCGGCACGATGACCCGCAACGTTTGCCGTAGGTTGTCGAACACGACGAGCGTGTTGGCGAGGGCGAACGAAAACTCGAACTCGCCGCCCTTCCCGTCGATGGCCGGCGCCACCGTGGGCTCAAACCGCCGTACCGCGTCGTACGAAACGTAGCCCACGGCGCCACCCCAGAACCTCGGGAGCCACGGCACGTGCGGCGCACGCCACTCGCCGAGCGTCTCGCGGAGGCGCACCCACGGGTCGACAGCGTTCTCCGCGCGCCATCCATCGCCCGCGTTCGTTTCAAACCGGTCGGCCACGCCGCGCACGCGAAGCGCGGGGTCGAGGCCCACGAAGCTGTACCGCGCCCACTTCTCCCCGCCGACGACGCTCTCGAGGAGGAACGCCCCCGCCCCGTCGCCGAGCGTTCGCGCCGCGAGCACCGGCGTGAGGCCGTCGGCCACGATTTCACGCGTCACGGGAACCACCGTCGTGTCGCGTGCCAGTCGTTCGAATTCCGCGTAGTCGGGACGTGCCTGTGCCATGGGGTCCGTTGCGCCTCGTTCCTCTGGCGACTGTGCTATCACCGCGGAGTTTTCACCGCCAGCACGGAACCACGCCACGGTCGTGCTAGGTTTTTCGAACGTTGAACTCGGCCGACTCGCACGCACGACTCCGAGGCCCGCGAGCACAATCCCTCGCGTGGGTCATTTTGGGAATCGCGCTCGTGGCGTGCGGCGACCCGGCGACTCGGATCGCGCAGACAGACGACGCGGACGGCGGCGCCGAAGACGGGAACTCCACGCACGTGACCGGCTGCGCTCCCGCTGAGGTCGCGGATCCGGCACTCCGGGAACGGATCCACGCCGCGTGGGATCTCGCGCGCCCGGCCATCGCAGCTTCCCTCGACACGCAGGCGCTGCGCCAGAACCCGTATCCCATCTACAACGCGCAACTCCAGACGGCGAACCTGCTCTTCTACGCCGACTACCACCAAGACGCCGAGCTGCTCGAGTCGCTCGCCGCCGTCTACGACCTGGCCTTCGACGCACTCACAACCACCGACGTCGCGTTCTATTACAACGCAGTGGATGGAGACGGCGTCACGATCCCCAAGTCGGTTGCGACGCTGCCCGCGCCCACGCGGATGTGGGTCTACCCCGCGGAAACCGGGTTCCCCATCGGGCGCGAGGATGTCCTTTCCTCGGCACAGTTTCTCTACGCCGTCGCGCGCGTCGTTCGCATCGGCACGGAGATGCACGAACCCTCCCCGGCGCTCCGTGCGTTCATCACGCGCGCGGTTCCCATCCTCGTTCACGACCATTACCTCCGCTGGCTCGTGCGGGCGCCGAACCTCCCCGGCGCATTCCAGGTGAAGGGCTGGGGATGCAACGACGGGACGTTCGATCACCGCGAACACATCGCGCACCTGCTCGCGAGGCGATACGGAACGGACTACTTCGAAACGTACCAAAGCCGTTCGTACTGCAACGCGTTCACGGACCGAGACCTTTGGATCATCGCGGGCATCGCCGAGGTCCTGGCGGCCGCTGACCTGGACGACAGCGCCCTCGGCCTCGCCGAAAACGACCTCGGCACGCTCCGCGAACACGTGCAGAACGGCGTCGCCCTCACGGAAGCGCGCCACGACGTACGCGCCGTCGTCCTTCGCGATGGCACGGCGGCGACGGTGGCTGTCTTCGACCCCGGCACCGGGGATGACCATGTCGACAACCAATACGCGGGCTTCACGGGGACCTCGAGCGCCTGTACGGCGTGCCGTTCGAGCTGCACGGACGTGTGCCCCGAGTTCCCGGGGTGGAAGTCCGCGACCAACAAGACGCCACGCATCGCGCCCGTGCCCGCCACCGGCCTCGCCTGGGACATCAGCCACGCTCGACGCCTCGTCGCTGTCTACGATTCGCTCCACCGACACCGCGACGTGCTCGGCACGACGTTCCCGACGCGCGACGACATCGCCGAACTCGCTCGAGAGTTCGGACACGTGGTCTGGAACGGGGACGAGGACGCCCCGTACTTCACGAACCGCTTCAACGGCAACGACGGCTGGTACCGCGTGAACTACAGCGCGCGCCCGGCGTATGGAATCGCGCCGGGCGGTTTCACCAAGGACGCCGGGCGGATGGGTTTCGGATTCTGGCGTGAGTTTGACGCGGATGTCGGTCGCGCCATGGACGCCATGCACGGCATCGACCTTGAGAGCACCGATCCGGCCAACGAATCCACGGCACGCTCGATCCTCATCGCGGTGCTTCCCGAGTCCGCGCCGTACGAAACGCGCGATGGGCCGTGCCCCTGGGCCGAGTAGGCGCTCCACGGCACGAAATTCAACGAATTCTCGCCCGTCGCCGGGGCGCAGCTGTGCTATCACGGCGACGTTTTCGCCGGCCCATTCGCTGGCAAATTGGAGCGCCCATGACCACGAAGAGCACCGACCGCATCGCCCCCGTCGACCCGGAAATCGCCGAGCTCATCACGGCGGAGGAACGCCGCCAGTTTGAAAAGGTGCGGCTCATCGCGAGCGAGAACTACGCGCCACCGGCGGTGCTCGATGCGTGCGGCAGCGTGCTCAACAACAAGTACTCCGAGGGCTACGCCGGCAAGCGCTACTACGAAGGCCAGCAGAACATCGATGCGGTCGAGCGCCTCGCCGTCGAGCGCGTAAAGGCCGTTTTCGGCATGGACCACGCGAACGTGCAGCCGTACTCGGGCTCGCCGGCAAACTTGGCCGTCTACTTCGCGTTCTGTAAGCCGGGGGATGTGGTCATGGGCATGGGCCTGCCGAGCGGCGGTCACCTGACCCACGGCTGGGGCGTGTCGATCACCGGCGCATACTTCAAGAGCGTCCAGTACGGCGTCAGGAAGACCGACCACCTCATCGACTTCGACGAAGTGGCTGCGCTCGCCCGCGAACACAAGCCGAAGCTTCTCTGGTGCGGCGCGACGGCGTACCCGCGACTCATCGACTACGCGAAGTTCGCGGAGATTGCCCGTGAAGTGGGCGCCATCCTCGTGGCCGATATCGCGCACATCTCGGGGCTCATCGCGGGCGGCGCGCATCCTTCGCCGAAGGGGCTCGCGGAGATTGTGACCTCCACCACCCACAAGACGTTCCGCGGACCACGCGGCGGCATGATCCTGTCGGACGCGAAGCACGCCGCCGCCATCGACAAGGCCGTGTTCCCGGGCCTCCAGGGCGGACCGCACAACGGCACGACGGCGGGCATCGCCGTGGCAGCAAAGATCGCGGCGTCGGACGACCACAAGAAGTACGCGCACGCGGTCGTCGCCAACGCGAAGACCCTCGGCGAGACGCTCCGCTCGCGCGGCGTCGACCTCATCACGGGCGGCACGGACAATCACCTGCTTCTCCTCGACCTCACGTCGAAGAAGGTGCCGGGCAAGGCCGCCGCCAAGGCCCTCGACGCGGCCGGTCTCGTCGCGAACTACAACTCGATTCCCTTCGACCCCCGGAAGCCCTTCGACCCGAGCGGCCTTCGCATCGGCACGCCCGCCATCACGACCCGCGGCATGGGCAAGGACGAGATGGTCCGCGTCGGCAACTGGATGGCGGACGTCATCGAGCACACGGACGACGCGGCGCTCATCGAGCGTGTGGCCGGCGAAGTCCGCGCGATGTGCGCACAGTTCCCCGCGCCCGGCGTGACGGCTCCGAACGCGTAGCGCCCCGACGGCTCAGTCGCCTCGAATCACGCTAATTTTCGCGGGGTTCGATTACATCCACGGCCGGTTTGGGTTTAGACTCGTGCCCCATGTCCCTCGCCGGAAAGCGGGTTCTCGTCGCCATCGGCGGAGGCATCGCAGCCTTCAAGGCCGTGGAGCTCGTACGTGAACTCCAGCGACGGGGCGCCAAGGTCCGCGTCGTCATGACCGAGGCGGCGACGCACTTCGTGGGCGCCGTGACGTTCGCGGGCATCACGGGCGAGGCCGCCATCACGGACCTCTGGGACCCGACCTACGCGGGCGAAGTCCACGTGGAACTCGGCGCCTGGGCGGAAGCCATCGTGGTCGCGCCGGCCACGGCGAACCTCCTCGCGCGCGCCGCGCATGGGCTCGCCGACGACGCCGTCCTCGCCACCCTCGCCGCCTCCGACGCGCGTGTGTTCTTCGCGCCGGCGATGCATTCGAAAATGTGGCGTCGCGAGGCCACGCAGGAGCACACGGCGAAGCTCGTCGCGCGCGGCGCACGCATGCTTGGGCCGACGGAGGGCCCCCTCGCGAGCGGCGAAGTGGGCGAAGGCCGCATGCTCGAACCGAAAGAACTCGCCGACGCCCTCGAGCGTGCGCTTGCGCCGGCGGAGCGCCCGTGGAGCGGCAAGCGCGTGCTCATCACGGCGGGCCCAACCCATGAAGCCATCGATCCCGTGCGCTACATCGCCAACCGGTCGAGCGGGAAGATGGGCTTCGCCCTCGCCGAGGCGGCCCGCACGCGGGGCGCCGAGGTGACGCTTGTGCTCGGCCCCGTCGAGGCGGCGCCCCCCGTGGGTGTGGCCGTCGAGCGTGTGGTGTCCGCGCGCGATATGCACCGCGCGGTCATGGCGCGGGCCCTCGACTCCGACCTGGTCATCATGGCCGCCGCCGTCGCCGACTTCCGTCCGAAGGCGGCCGCGACGGAGAAAATCAAGAAGGCCACCGGCGCCCCTACCCTTGAGCTCGAGCCGAACCCGGACATCCTCGCGGACCTCGGGAAGGCGCGCAGCGGCGCACGCCCGGCGCTCGTGGGCTTCGCCCTCGAAACGAGCAACGTTCTCGCCGAGGCGGAGCGCAAACGCGCGGCCAAGGGCGCGGACATGATCGTCGCAAACGCCGCAACCGCCCTTGGTGCAAACGCGAGTGAAGCGTGGCTTGTGACCGACTCGGGCACGGAGCACATCGCCGCGGCACCGAAGACGGAACTTGCGGAGCGCATCCTCGACGCCGCCGATCGATGGGTGCGCCCGTGACCGCGAATGACCCGAACATCGGGACCGTCATCAAGGACCGCTACCGAATCACGGGCACCATCGGCAAGGGCGCCATGAGCAGCATCTACCGCGCCGAACCCGTCGACGGTGGGGCGCCCGTGGCCGTGAAGCTCCTGCACGATCACGTTCTCGAGCGTGAAGGTCAGCGGGAGCGCTTCGAACGGGAAGCGCAGGCCCTCTTCGCCCTTGAGCACCCAAGAATCCTACGTGTCCACGACCATGGACTCGTGGGCAACGTTCCGTTCCTCGTCACGGAGCTCCTCGAGGGGCGCACGCTCGATGCGCTCCTCCAACAGAAACTTCCGGAGCCGGCCGTGGGCATCGAACTCGCTTGCCAGGTGCTCGAGGGCCTCGCGTTCGCCCACGCGAACGGCATTCTCCATCGCGACCTCAAGACCGAAAACATCTTCGTCACCGAGGCGCCCGACGGGTCGCTCTCCGCGAAGCTACTCGACTTCGGCCTTGTGAAGTTCTTCGACGATGAACGCTGGTCGGGCTTTGGGCATCAGCTCACGGCGACGGGCGACATCTTCGGCTCGCCGGCGTACATGTCGCCCGAACAGGCCCTCGGCGCGAAGCTCGACCCGCGTAGCGATCTCTACTCCATGGGCATCGTGCTCTACGAAATCCTCACGGGGCGCTGGCCGTTCATGGAGGAGAATCAGGCGCGCATGATGCACGCGCACGTCTCGGAGAAACCGCCCCGCCTCGCCGAAGCAAGCCCCGGGCGCAGCTTCCCGGACGGGATCGAGCCGTTCATGCAGAAGACACTCGCGAAGGCACGCGAGGAGCGATTCGAGAACGCGGACGCCATGCGCGCGGCCCTCGTGCGCATCCGCGACGGGTTGGGCTTCGAACTACCCGAGCCGAACACCGGGACCAACGCGGCGACCGAACTCCTTCCGGGCCGCGCACGGTGGCTGCGCATCGGGCCGTGGAAGCTCGCCATCGTCGGGGCGGCGGGCACCCTCCTCGGCGTGCTCCTCGGGCTGCTCTACGCCTGGCTCACGGGCTAACGCCCATCGCGCTAGAGGCCCTCGAACGCACGCAGGAATACGCGCTTCCCGTCCTGGTCCACGGAGTCGCGGTGGGCGAGGAGGATGCGGTCAAACTCCCAGGAACGAACCCGCTCCACCCCGGCATGCGCCGCGGACGGGTCCCGAAGAAGCCGCTTTGAGACGAACGAGCGCCCCGCGTGGCCGTAGACACCGTTGAGCTTCCACATCACGCGACTCAGGAACGAGACGTTGCCGAGCACCTGCATCATGAGGTCACACACGATGAGCGTGCGTGACGGCTTGTGAAGAAAGATCACCTCGTTGACCTTCGGCGAACCGCCGATGGCCACCAGCTCGAGCACGCCACCCCAAGCAGGATCCGGTTCGTCGCTCCAGAAACGTCGCATCGCGGAGGTCCTCCCGCTTGGCCTCGAGGCCGCGGGGGATATGCACCGATGCGTTCGGGTAGCGACGGCGCCACTGATTGAGAAAAAGGTGGTGAAAGAGATTTGGCGCGACGAGATGTTCCACGGGACCGAGCGCGAAACCACCTCGGCGCTAAGCGCATCCGACATGCGGCATGGTGTAGTGCACCCAGAGACCGCCGCTCGGTAGTCGCACGACCGTCGTGCGTGTTCCGAGCTGAATGCCACCCGGGAAATCGAGCGGCGCGGCGTAGGTCCAAATGTCGGTTCCGTAGGCGTCGAGCATGACGGAAGCGGTTCTAGTTGCGTCGTCGCCGGACGACCAGGGGGCCCGCGCGACGAAACCATGCTCACGATCAAAAAAGCCCTTCGATTTGCCCGATGCCCTGACGCTGGAGCACCGCCTCGCCGCTCGTCAGGTCGACAACCGTCGAGGGCAGGACGCCGCCGATGCCGGCGTCGAGGATCATGTCGAGCTGCTTGAAGCGCTCGCGATGTCCTCGGGATCCTGGAGCTGCTCGCCTTCCCATGCGGCGGACGAGTTCAGCAGTGGACGCCCGAGCCCGCGCACGAGTTCCTGGGCGACGGGATGATCGGGAACGCGAATGCCAATGGTCTTCCGCTTGCTCATGAGCATTCGCGGAACTTCACGTGCCGCCGGAAGGATGCGTAGCTGCGAACGGCCCCGGCACGGCACGCTTGAGCGTACGGTACGTGGCGTTGTCGACCACCGCGTATTTTGAAATCTCGCTCAGGTCGGGCACGAGGAACGCGAGCAGTTGATCCTCGCGCATGCGCTTCATCTTGTAGATACGGTCGACCGCGGCGCGGTTCGTCAGGTCACAGCCGATGCCGTAGACCGTGGTCCGTCGGGTACGCGATGACCCCTGGCCTCGAGGGTCTCCACGGCCTTCTGGATCTTCCGTGGCTCGGGGTGCTCGGCGTAGACGGAGAGGCGCATGGGGTCCCAGTGGCGCCGAATGTGCGGGCGATGCCGCTCGAATTCAACGTGTTGGCACATCGCCCAAGATGCGTCAGAGTGCCGCCTCCCCATGTCGAGCGGCGCTCCGTACCTCGTCGTCACCGTCCTCCTCGACGGCTCCGCGCGGCCCGCGGCGCTGACGCGATCGCACGGCGCTGCGATGCAGCGTGCGTTTACCGCCACTCAGGGCCTCGAGACGGCTGGGCTCGATCTGGCCGAGCTCGCCATCGCGCCGAAGGCCTTTGAGAACCTGCGCAAGGGCCTCGGGCTCCCGGACGACACCGTGGCCCTCTACGACGTGTTTCCCCTGGCTTCGCGCCTCGATGCGGGGCTCCGCAGGGTCGCGGGCCAGTTCCTCGCCGCGGAGGCGCTCTGGGCGATCGAAGAACAGGGAATGCTCAAGGGCGTGCCCCCGGCCGAGAAGCTCGATCTCCCAAAGGGCTGGTCGAAGGACCCGAAGGACATCCGAAAGCGCCTCGTCGAGGCGGGCGCACAGGACCTCGGCGCCCAGGGCATTGAGACCTTCAAAGAGGTCAAACGGCGCTGGGACACGTCGGTCTGAGCGACCGGGGCCGTGGGTCTGCCCCTCGGGGCCCCGCATGATTCGTCCGTCCCCAAGTTGCACACCCCCGAAATCGAGGTATGCGTCCCGGGCCCCGGGGGTCTGCCCGGGCCCCGAAAGGAGCTTTCCTCGATGCGTTCAGCGATTTGCACCTCCGCCCTGGGCCTTGCCCTCATGACAGGCCTCTACGGCTGCGCCGCCGACGCCGCAGTCGAAGGGGGCAAGGGTGGTGGCGCGCCGCTCCAGGCGACCGAGATTGACCTCCCGGACACCATCGAGACCTCGGGCCCGCTCACCGCGTACCAGACGCCGGAGGAACTCGCGGCGGGCAGCAAGTACGACGCGCTGATCTCGACGCGCACGCAGAGCGAACTCTTCGCGCCGACCGCTCCGCCCACCACGCAGGTGCGCGCCGTGGCCGAGTGGGAGCACGTGGACAGCATCATCGTCCACTGGGAAAACCAGCTCGACAACTTCTACGTGCAGATGGTCGACGCGCTTCACCGCGCCGCGAACGTGCACCTGGTCACCAAGGACATTCAGGATTCGACGGCCGCGAAGCAGCGCCTCTCGGCCCTTGGCATGGACACGAACCGGATCAAGTTCTTCGAGTATCAGAACGACTCGATCTGGACGCGTGACTACGGCCCCATCACCGTCGAGAAGCCGAACGGCGACCCGGCGTTCATCGACCTCGACTACTACCCGAACCGCACGCGGGACAACGCCATCCCGACGCTGATGGCCGACTACTACAGCCTCGACGTCTACCGCCCCGACATCCAGGCCGAAGGCGGCAACTTCATGTCGAACGGCGCCGGCGTTTGTGCGTTCTCGGACGTCGTTCCGGCGCGCAACGGCCTTTCGGTTCAGGAAGTGGTCGACTCGTACAAGGCCTACTTCGGATGCACGACGGTCGTCGTCGGCGAGCACCTCCAGGGTGAAGGCACGGGCCACATCGACATGTGGACCAAGTTTGGCCAGGAGGGCGTCGTGCTCGTCGGTCAGTACGACGTGAACGATGACCCGGTGAACGCGGCCATCCTCGACCGCAACGCGGCCAAGTTTGCGGCGGTGACACTCGCCGACGGCTCGAACCTCAAGGTCGTCCGTATCCCGATGCCCGCTCCGCGCGGCTCGGGGCAGAACAAGGTCTTCGAGTCGTTCACGAACTCGCTCGTCGTGAACCAGACCGTCGTCATCCCGCGCTACACCGACGCGCAGCGGCTCGAGGCGGGTGCACTCGCGGCGTACAAGATGGCCTTCCCGGAGGGCTACCAGTTCAAGTGGGTGGACAGCTCCGACATCATCGACTGGGGCGGCGCGGTGCACTGCACGACCATGTCCTACAGCGTTGGCCCCATCCCGGACCTCGGCACGATTCCGGCGCCCGTGACCGCGCAGTCGCTGTTCCAGCTGAACCCGGTGCTTCCCATCGAGGACGCGCAGGAGACGCGCTCGGACATCGACGTGCCGCGTTCGCTTACGCAGACGACGGGCGTCATCGCCATCGATATCGCGCTTGAGCACACGTACACGGGCGACCTCGTGATCTCGCTCGAGCACAACGGCGTGAGCGACGTGATCTTCGAGGGCAAGGGCGCGGGGCGGAACATCCGCGATCGCTTCACCTCGACGGCATTCGAAGGGACGCCGCGCGCGGGCACGTGGACGCTCGTCGTCGCGGACACCGCACGCCAGGACGACGGCACGCTCTACGCGTGGACCCTCGGCTTCGCGAAGTAGCCCTTCCCCACACCGCACGACGCCCGCCGACCGGCAACGGTCCGCGGGCGTTTTGCATTTCAGTCGCGGTGGCCGCTAGTTCAGCGAGTACGGCATTTCGAGGGAGAACGTGGCGATGTCGACGTCGAACGGCTCGCCGTCGGAATCGACCATGTTGTATTCACCGTGCATCGTTCCACGTGGCGTCCGAAGCACCGCGCCGCTCGTGTACTTGAAGGCCTCGCCGGGGCTCAGGTGCGGCTGCGCGCCCACGACGCCGGGCCCGCGCACCTCTTCCACGTGGCCGTCGCCATGCGTGATCACCCAGTGCCGTGAGCGAAGCTGCACCGCACGGCTCGATTCGTTGGCAATTTGAATCGTGTACGCGAACACGTAGCGATTTTGCGAGGGGGCCGACTGCTCGGCGAGGTACTGGCTCTCGACCGACACCCGCACGCCGCGTGTGGTGGCCTCGGACGTGGGTTTGGGAGCTGAAACGGTAGTCATCGGCGCCTCCGGAGTTCGGCCCGCTCACTTACCCATGGCGTGCCGCCCACCGCAAGGCGCCAGGGGGCGCGCCGGTCCCGTGCGGACGCATAGTCGATGCCAACGCGCGGACCCGCGAGCACCTCCTCAGGGTCGGGTCCCTCGCACAACTCGAGTCCGCCCGCGTGGAAGAGCGGGTGCCCGCTCCAGCGCGGCAGAAGCCCGAGGGCCTGCCCGACCTTTCCGGGACCGGTGAGGAGCACGGGCCCCTCCTTCCCCCCGCGGCGACGACGCACCGTCCCAAGCCCCGCCACGGGCTCGCACGCACGAATCAGCACGGCGGCCCCTTCGCCTTCCGCGTTCGTCACGATGTTCAACATCGAGTGCACGCCGTAGCAGAGGTAGACATAGGCGTGCCCGGGAGGACCCCACATGGGTCGATTCCGGTCGGTCACCCCCATGCGGCAGTGGTTCGCCGTGTCGTCGGGAAACCGATAGGCCTCGGTTTCCGTGATTCGCAGCACGACCTTGCCGCGGCGCAGGTGCTTCCCGAGGAGCGCTTCGGCCACGACGAGCGCGTCGCGCGAGCAGAACGACTGGGGCAAGACGCGCATCGGAGCCGAACGTACCGCGCGGTCGGCACGTTTCAACGCGCGCCGAGCGCCACGTTGACGGCGCCCGGCGTGGGCTGGTTCGCGGCAAATGCGCCCGTTCCATCGGGCAACCGGCCCCACGACTGCCCCTCGAGCACGGCCGTCGGCGGATACGTCGCCGTCTCGAACGCGTCGTCGTCGCCGTCAACGAGGTGAACGTTTTCGCCGTTCCCCGAACTGATCCCCAGTCGGTGACGAGGCACTCGGCGACGGGCACCCCTGCGCATTCCGTCGTCACACCGTCACTCGGCAGCGCTTGATCCGCGACGACCACGAAGAAGGCCCCCGGCTCAGGGGCAACCCCAGGGAAACCGCACCACGTGCCCCTTGTTGGGTTCGCCGGCATCGTTGGAATCGGTGATGCCAAACCCGGTGAGCGTCACGACATCGGAACCCACGTTGAGGAGTTCCACCCAGTCGCTCCCCTCTGCGCTCACTTCGTTGATGGCGACCGACGGCGGCGGCTCAATATGATTCGCGTCCGCATCGCTCGCGCCGTCGTTCGGCTCGGATGCGTCTTCGGGAATCGCTGCGTCGGCGTACACCCAGTCCGGAACCTGGAGCCCATCCGTGGCCTCGCTGCACGCGGCGAGCATCGGGAGTGACACGATTTGCAGCGTGATCCAGACCCGCATGGTCACATCCCGAGGAGCACGCGCGCGATGAGTTGCCCACGCCATTCGTTGGAGTCTGGCAGGGCCGCCTGCGCCACCGCCCCGGGGCTCCGGCGTTCGAGCGAGACATAGGTTTCGACGCCAGGCAGCAGCACCGCGCCCACCGTGCCGACCAGCCAAAGGAGCGTGTCATCGTCCACCTTGGTGTTCCGCACAAAATACGATGCACGCGCGCCAAGGATGAGATGGTCAAAGAGAAGCGTGCGCGCGAAGCCTTGCATGTGCCACGCCTTGCGTGTGCCGTCGTCCTCGAGGCCATGGGCGTAGGTAAAAACAGCTCCGGCCGACAGCACCGGCGTATCCCAGAGCAGACCCGCGGTGTAGCGGTCCGCACGCGCGCTCGCCGTGCCGCTGGATCCGCTCACGTACGCGATCATGATCGAAAGGGGCACGAGCGCCTCGATGGAAGCCAGCGGCGCGACGCGGGCGAACGCTTCGAGGTTCTTTCCGCGATTGAGCTCGCGCTGCGTGTAGCCCTCCCCGTTGTACACACCGAGGCCAAGTTCGCCGTAGCGCGCAGGTAGTTCAAATGTGGCGTTGGCACCGAGGTCCGTGGGGTGGTGGAGCTTGAGTTCGTCGTCCGGGGTGCGCCCCACGGGCCGGAGCCTCGACACGAGTGCCATGGTTGGCTGCACGAACTGCCGCACCACACCGACTCGAACGGTGAGGCGGTCAAGGAGCGTATAGCCCGCCCACGCTTCTCGAATGCGAAGCACCAGGCTGTTCCCGCCGATGCCCACGAGCGACCCCGAACCCGCCGAGTAGACTGATTCCAAGATGATGCGCGCGGATGCGGGGCCGTAGTCCGCGTTCAAAATCGCGTGCGCGCGGTCGAGTACAAACTCGTGGTACCAGCGCGAATCTCCGTCCGTACTTTCGAAGTTGGAGCCCTGGTACCCGGTGATGATTTCGAGCGCCGGCTGGATGTGGAGCTCCGGCGCATGTTCCGGCGAAGCATCCGCGGACACCACCGTGGCCGCTTCCGTTTCGGAATCTGCGTGGACGGTCGCATCGGCGACGACGGTCGGCTCCTCCGATTCCGGCTGGGCGGCCGCTACG
>JAWKRM010000034.1:0-40041 GCA_041389625.1 Polyangiales bacterium | reverse complement strand
ATATCCTTAATGGGGTTGTGTTTCTCCATGAACGCCGTGCCGTCGGCGAGGCGGAGCACACCGCCCTCCCCGCGGAGGGCCTCCGAGATCAAGAAGGTGCGCGCCTCGGGGTGGTAGAGGCACGTCGGGTGGACCTGGAAGAACTCCATGTTGGAGATGGTGGCGCCCGCACGGTAGGCCATGGCGACGCCGTCGCCCGTCGCGACATCGGGGTTCGTCGTGTAGAGGTAGACCTTCCCCGCACCGCCCGTGGCGAGCACCGTGGCCTTCGCGAGGAACGTGCGAATGGCTCCCGACTTCGTGTCGAGTACGTATGCGCCGACGACGCCGCGCGCCCCCCCAAAGCGTGAGAGCTCGATCAGGTCGATGGCCATGTGCTCTTCGAACACTTCAATGTTGGGGTGCTCAAGCACCGCCTCGGTGAGCGCTCGCTGCACTTCGCGCCCGGTGATGTCGCCCGCATGGATCACGCGACGTGCGCTGTGTCCGCCCTCGCGCGTGAGGTCGAGTTGCGGATCGGTGGCGCTCGATTCGATCGTCGAGAACTGGGCGCCAAGGTCGATGAGACCGCGTACGCGATCGGGGCCGTCGCGCACCACCCATTCGACGATCGTCGGATCCGCAAGGCCGTGGCCCGTGGCCAGTGTGTCGGCGACGTGCGCGTCGAACGAATCGTTCGGGTCGAGAACCGCTGCGATGCCGCCCTGTGCCCAGGCCGTGTTGCTGTCGTCGATACCCCGTTTGGTAACCACGGTGACGCGATGGTTCGATGCCGCCTCGAGGGCGAGCGAAAGGCCCGCCACACCGCTTCCGATCACGAGAACGTCGGTTTTCACCCGTTGGGTCATGGCTCGATTGTTCCGCGATCTCGGGAACCTCCGGCGATGCATCTTGGAATCGCGCGGGGTTTTTGTCGATTGCGCGCCCCGTCCCTAGAATGAAGGCCGTGCTTCGGGTGCTCTTCGCCACCGCGCTTCTCGGGCTCGCCGCCATGCCGGTGTCTGCGCGCGCCGATATCTATGAGTGCAAGACGAAGGACGGCGTGCACTACACGAACCGGCAGGATGCATCGCGCGGGTGCAGGCTCCTCGTGCGTGGTCGCCGCGACATCGAGACGTCGCCGAAGTATGCGTTTCGCCGTTTGCCCTCGTCGAAGGGAAAGACGGCGGACAAGATGTCCGAGTTCGATGCGCACATTCGCGAGGCGGCGCGCCTCTATCAGCTACCCGAGGCGTTTGTGCGCGCGGTGATGCACGTTGAGAGCGGCTTCAGCCCGAGCGTCATTTCCCATGCGGGCGCCCAAGGGCTCATGCAGCTCATGCCCGCCACGGCGCGCAACATGGGTGTCGTCGACGCGTTCGACCCCCGGCAAAACATCCTGGGTGGCACACGCTACCTGCGGATCCTTGCCAACAAGTTCAACGGCGACCTCGTGCTCACCGTCGCGGCGTACAACGCGGGGGAGGGGGCCGTGATGAAGTACCGCGGCGTGCCCCCCTACGAGGAGACGCGTCGCTACGTTCGACGCGTCCTCACGCACTACTACAGCTACAAGCTTCGCGAGCGCACCCAGCTGGCGTCGAACTAGGTTGGATTAAACGAGCGCCGTGGACGGCGCCGGGCGCTACATCGCGCTCGAGAGGCGTGCCTTGGCGACGGCGTTTCCGGCGTTCAGGTCGAGTGCCTTTTGCCACGCGATCTTCGCGGCCGCGGGGCGGCCGAGGGTCTTGTTCACGTCGCCCAAGGTGACCCACGCGTCGGAGGCGCGGGGTGCGAGGGATGTGGCGCGGACGGCCCACGGATACGCGTCGGCGGCTCGGTTCGCCGCGAGCAGGACCTCGGCGAGGTCGCGCGCCGCGGAGGCGCTCCCGGGATCGTAGGTGAGTGCCTCGCGCACGAGCTTCTCGGCGTCGGCATAGTTCGCGGCGCGCAACTCGCGACCCGCCTTCGCACGGATCTTCCGCGCCGTCTTCTCACGCGCGTCCTTGTCCTGGGCTGCAACATCCGCCGGCACTGGCGGAAGTTCGGCCTCGCCCGTCGGTTCCGCCGCGTCCGTCGTCGCCACCTCGGGCTTCGGCGCGGGTGCCGGTGTCGGTGCGGGCGTTGGCGCGGCCACGGGCGCGGGTGCAGCCGCTGCCTTTGTCGGTTCGGGGCTCGGCGCCGCCGCGGGCACGGGTGCTGGGGTCGGTGCGGGCGTCGTCGCCGCGACGGGTGCCGTCTCGGTGGGCGCCGCCTCGGCGGGTTCGGCGGGGCTCTTCGCTGGGTCCGCCGTTGCGGGATCCGTCGCGGGCTCGTTCGCCGCGGTCGGTGCTGGCGCGGGGGGCTTTGCGGCGACGCTCGTCGGCTTTGGGGCCGTGCGCGTCGCGGTACCGCGCGATGCGGACCCGCGGGCGGTGGCATTCGTCACCGCTTCGGGCTGCATGTACCAGATGAATCCTGCGGCGGCGACGACCAGCACCGCGGCACCGCCCATGCCGACGGCGAGTCCACGAACAATGGGGTTTCCGCCGCGTGTCGGCTCGGCACTGATCTCTGGAGCTGTCGCCTTCGCCGTTGCGCCCGCGGGCGGTGCCGGGGGCTCCGGGCTCGGAATCGCGCCGGTGCCGGGAGGGTCGCTGTCCATGCGCGTCCCGAGCGGTTGTGGGTCGCCCTCGGGACCGCGCCGCGTGGGCTTCGGCGCCTCGAGGGGAGACGCCGGTGCGCCGGAGTGGGGCGCGAGCGCGAGGGACAGCGCGGACTCGGCGTTCGCGTCCGCACGGTGAAGTGCCGTCGCGGCGGCGTCCTCGGGGGGTGCGCCGGCGGGTCGGTCGAGGGGCACACCACTAAACTTGGGAATCGGACCCCGCGCCTGCGCATTGGGGGTCGGCAGCGAGGGAAGCGGAACGGCGGGTCCAGTGCCGGCCGCCGTCTGCTGGAGCGGCGACGCGGGTCGAGTGCCAATGCGCGCGACCGCGTGCTTCGTCGTGGCGGGTTCGTTCGGCTCCTGGGGCGGAGCGGGAAAGCCGTGGGGCGTTAGGTTTCGGTTGCGTCCGGCCGCATCGCGGACGGGCATGCCGATGATGGTGCCCTTCGGAAGGCTCTTCTTTCGCTCGCGGGCGCCGCCGCCCTCTGCGTTGTCGTCGTCCGCCACGGAACTTCCCCTTCGAAAACGATCTTGAGTGTCGGTGATTTTCAGCGCGAGGGCCAGCTTCGCGTACGTGACGGGCACCGTTAGATCCTTCGCCAGTCCCGCGCGTCGCTATCCCCCATCGTCGCAAAAGCCCGGTCGCGAAAGGCCCTTCGCCAAGGACCGCACGACGTGATGGAGGAAAACACCGTGAAGAAGCCGCTCAATGCATTTTGGACTCGAATTCAGCAGCCAGCGAATCGTCGCCGATACGGAATTGCCCTGGGTTGTGCCCTGGTGATCGCCGGCGTTCTGGTGCTCATCCGCTCGGGTCAGGCCCGGCCCCCGTCGCCCCATGTGGGCACGGGCGGCACATCGGCACACGCAAGCGCAGGGGCAACGCGCACGCCCATCGTTGGCAGGGGGCTCAAGGGGCAGCTGGCCATTTCGCAGTCGGCCATCGAAGCCAACGGCGCACGCACGGTGTTTGCCGAGATCGAGCTCGCCGCACAAAAGCTAGAGGGCGAAGCGAAACGCGCGCCGCTCGCGACCGCCATTGTCCTCGACCACTCGGGCTCGATGGCGGGGCAGAAACTCGCGGACGCGCGCGACGCGGTGGCGCGGTTTGTTTCGGGCCTTGGCGACGATGACTACGTGGCGTTCATCATCTACGACGATGGTGGGGAGACCGTCGTGCCGCTTACACGCGTCGGTGACGCGCGTGCGCGGATCCTTGAACGGGTGCAGGGCGTGCGCGACGGCGGGGGCACCAACATTCCAGGTGGCCTTTCGTTGGGTGCGGCCGCGCTCACGGCGGCGCCGGCGGATTCCATTCGTCGAGTGATCCTTTTCTCGGACGGTCTCGATGGATCGGGGCGCGCCCTCGCCGCCGTCAAGGACGAGGTGCGCAGTTGGGCCCTTTCGGGCACGTCCGTGTCGGCCCTCGGCATCGGCAGCGACTACGATGCGCGCTACATGTCGGCCGTCGCCGAGGTGGGCAACGGCAACTACGGTTTCCTCGGTACCCGCGAACTCATGGCGACGTTCGTGGACAAGGAACTCTCCGAGTCCACGGGCACGGTCGCCGACCATGTGACGGCGTCGGTGGTGCTGCCCGTTGGTTGGCGTGCAAAGCGCGCGTTTGGCGCGGTGCTCGACGGCGATTCCGGGACGGTGCGCCTGTCCATGGGGGCACTTGGTGTGGGTGAGCCACGCCGCGTCACGCTCGAGCTTGAGGTGGATGCTCCGCGCTTCGGCTCGGCGGGCGAGGTGACGGCGGAGGTGGCGTACCGACTCGTCGCGGCGCGCGAAAACATGGTGGTCCAATCGAAGCCACTTGCGCTCGCGTCGGTGGCTTCGGCGTCGGACGCGCTCGCGTCGCGTGACGTGGTCATCTGGGGACACGCGCAGGGGTTGCTCGCCGACCTCGCCCAGGAGCGTGCGGTCATCGCGTGGCAGGAGGGTCGCACGGCCGAGGCCGCGGCCATCGCCCGCGCGGAGCAGAAGCGCGTGCGTGACACGCTTGCGGCCATGCGGAGCGCGAATGCGTCGGATGCGGAAATGGGACCAATGCGCGCGGTCACCGAGTCGCTCGGCCTCGCGCTGGACGATTTCCGGGACATCGCACCGACGTCGAAGCTCCGGAAAGGCAAAGGCGCTTTCGTACGGGTCGGCGCGGGCCCGTCGCGGACGCTCGGCGGGCGAGGCTGCGGCCGCTGAACCCGCCACCGTCGGGGCGGCCGACGAGGCGTCGCTCTACTGATCCGCGCCGCGCTCCGCACCACCGACCCGAACCATCACGCCGAACCACCACATCGACCCAGGACTCGCCATGCGTACCGTGCTCACCGGAATGTTCATCGCCCTAGCGTTTGCCCATTGGCCCGCCCTCGATGCCCTGGATCCCCTCGTCGGGACGGCGGCGGCGGTGGTCGTGGCGGTGGTGATCGCGGGCACGGTCCTTGGCGGCCTGAGTCCCATTGTCCCCGTGGCGGGGGCCCTCGCGGCGCTCTCGCTTACCCTGGCCCCCACCTTCGGGAGCGCAGGGGCCCTCGCCACGGTGGCCATCTTTGCTCCACGCGTCCTGCGCGCGCGCACGCGGGGCGGTGCGGCTGGAATGGCGGTGCTCGCTTCGCTCGCGGGTGGTGTGGCGGCCACCGTGGTCACGTCGTACCTCGGGGCCGCGACGGCCATCGAGCTTACGGCTGTCGGGGTCGCGGCGGTGGTGGCGATGACTCCGTTCCTCGTGCCGGTGGACGACTCCGTGGGTGCGCGCATCCGCACTTCATGCTTCCCGAGGCGCGTCGAGTTTTCGGCCGGAGCCTGCGCCGTGCCCTCGTGTTACGTCGTCGAGGTCGAGCGTTTCCCGGAGCTGCGCCCCTCCGCTCACCGCGCAGATCGAACGCGCCTGGGAGTCGCTACTCGAAGTTGCCGGCCGCAGACGACGCACCGGCGTCCCAGGCCGAGGTCCTCCGGAGTCACGCCGTCGAACACCTACGTGCCCTCGCGCGCATCGACCGTGCGGTGGGTGCCTCGCGCGCCCTCTCCGTGGGGCTCCAGCACGCGGGAGTTCGTCACGCCGCGTCGGTGGGCGACCGGCTTGAGGCGGAAGTGAGCGCCCTCGACGAGGTGCTCGGGTGGCGAGAGGTCTCCGAGGCTACGGAGCGGGCGCCTTCGCCGCCTTCGGGTTCGGCTTCGCCTTCGGATTCTGCGCGGGCGTCTTCGGAACCGGATCGGAGTTCACCTCGCGTTCGAGTGCCTGAAGCTCCGATTCCAAATTCTCAGGGGTGATCGCCGCGGCCGCCTCGGCCTCGAAGTCTTCGGGGAGCGGCAGCTCGTCGGCCGTCGGTTTGTCCGCCTCCGGTTCCGCCGGCGCCTCGGCGTTCTGTTCGCCGTTCTCGTCGTTTGCTTCGTCTGCCGCCGTTTGGAGTTCCGACTCGGATTCGCTCGCGGCGGGTTTTTCCGCGTCACGATTTCCGCATCCGGTCAGCGCGGCGGGGAACGCCAATGCCACGAGCGCGGCCACAAGCAGGCGCACGGTCACCATCGAACGCACAAGGGGAGCATCGAACATGCGGCTCATGGCGTCGCCTCCTTCTTCTCGTCGGTGTCGCTTTCTTCCTTGGTCGTGTCGCCGGCGGGGGCTTCTGCCTTGGTCTCGGCGGCCTTCTGCGCGACGGCGGCCTCGTCGTTCAGTGCCTTGACGATGGCTTCGATCCGCGCCTCGTGGCGCGTGAGTTCCGTTGCGCGAAGTCGGTTGGCCCGCGAAGCGAGGGCTTGCTCGTCGGCGCGGACGGCGATGATCTCGATCTGTGCGAGCTTCGCTTCGCGGCGGGCGTGGTTCCAGAGCTCCTTCCGCAGGGACTCGGGCATCGGTCGAAGGGCCCGGCCTCCGAGGCGTGCGCGAAGCTGGCCCCACAGGTCGGCGCGGTGCCGTTCACGTGCCTCGACCTTGGGATCGGGGCGCCCCTCGCTGAGCGCCTTGGCGCGATCGAGGAGGCCCTTTCGCATCGCGAAGCGATTGAGCATCGCCTTCTGGCGCTCTTCGCGGTTTGAATCGATGCGCGCACGAAGGGCGGCGCCGCGTCCTGCGGATGGGCCAGGCGACACCGGGGAGGCGCCCTGGCCGCGGGGGGAGGCGTGCCGAAGGCCCGTGC
The DNA here is from genome assembly GCA_041389625.1 of Polyangiales bacterium. Taxonomy (GTDB): domain Bacteria; phylum Myxococcota_A; class Polyangia; order Polyangiales; family JAWKRM01; genus JAWKRM01. The sequence goes on along the minus strand of JAWKRM010000034.1, from coordinate 33,279 downwards.
CGCGTTCTGGGGTCGCGGTGGTTTCGGGCGCGGCGGACGGCTCCTGTGCGTGGGATGGCGTCGGTGCGAATGCGAGCGCAGCGAACGCGACGGCGGTACATGCGAGGAGGGGCACGGGACGCTCGGTCATGGGGTGCGTCTACCCGCAACCCGTGGATTTGTCACGGACGCGGGGGCGGGATTCGCGTCGGCGCCTCAGTCGTCGACCGATTCGATCGCGATTTCGCCGGCGAGTGCCTTCCGCACGCGCGGGTCATCGACGAAACGCAGATGCGGGGCGGGCGCGCCGTGCCGTAGCGCCACGAGTTCGGAAACGATGCTGACGCCAATCTCCGCCGGTGACACCGCGCCCACCGCGAGGCCCACGGGCGCGTAGACGCGGTCGAGCGCGGGGAGGGTGCCGCGCTGCTGGATGCGCGCGAGGATGCGGACGACCTTACGCTTGCTTCCGATGACGCCGATGTAGCGGTGCGATCGTCGGAGAAGGGCGTCGAGGGCCTCTTCATCCGCGCGGTGATCATGCGTGACGACGAGAAACCAGTCCGTCTCCCGGGCGGGGAGGTCGGCCACCGCCTCCCGGGGTTCGGCAAGGATGCGCGTGCATCCCGCGAAACGCTCTTCGGTGTTGAGCTCGTCGCGTGCATCGATGACCGTCACGTCGAAACCGACGAGGCGTGCCATCTGGGCGGTCGGCTGGGCCACGTGCCCGGCGCCGAAGATCACAAGCCTCGGGTTGGATTCGATGGGCTCCACAAAAACCTCCATTCGTCCTCCGCAGCACATACCGAGATCACGGGCCAGCTCCCACACCCGCGTGCGGGGCTTTCCGTCGGTCACGCAGGCGCGAAGCTCCTCGATCACCGCCCGTTCGACGGCGCCGCCACCGACGGTGCCAACCAGGGCTCCCGTTGTCTCGAGCAGCAGCCGTGCGCCCGGGGATTGGGGTGTCGAACCGCCCGTGCGTGTGACCGTCGCGAGTGCGCCACGTCCGCCGGAGGCGAGGACACGCGCGAGACCGTCCAGCACGTCACGCACGGTGCGCGGCCATCCTGTCTGCGTTCAGGGCAGTCGCGACCTCACGGGTCACGGCGGCGCTAGTCGCGGAGCAACATGCGCCGGAGCTGCACCAATCGCTGAGCATCTTCGCGTGACGCGGCGCCACGTCGCTCGCGCTCAAGGAGCTGCGTGAACTCGGCGTCGCAAGCTGCAAAGGATTGGGCATCGAGGGCGACCGTTCCCTTCCGGACAAAGTACTTCGCGAGCTCGAGGTAGCTGAGGAACCGACTGTGCTGACCGGCGTCCATGGCGGCCGCTCTTAGGACACGCGGCGGGCCTCCGCAACTGTCCATGTCTACCCGGTCGCCTCGTGGCGTCGAGGTTCGCGCGGGTGCGGTTCCCTGCTAGAACTCGCGGCCCTTGGAGGACCCGTCGCGTGCAGATTGAGCTCTCGGCCATCGACCTCACGGTCCTCGTTTTTTACTTCGTCGTTACGCTCGGCGTCGGCCTCTGGGTCGCTCGACGTGAGGGCGATGCCACCGAAGAAGACTACTTCGTTGGCGGCCGCGCCTTCGGGTGGTTCGCAATTGGCGCATCGCTCTTTGCCACGAACATTTCGAGCGAACACATCGTCGGCCTCGCCACGGATGGCTTTCGAATCGGTCTCGCGGTGGGCAACTACGAGTGGGGCGCGGTGGTGGTGCTCGTGCTCCTTGGCACGGTCTTTGTGCCTTTCTACATCGGCTCCCGCGTGCGGACGATGCCCGAGTTTCTCGAGCGCCGTTTCGGTCCCGGCGCGCGCATGTACCTCTCCATCCTCACGCTGGCCGCCAATGTGCTCGTGCGCGTCTCCGTGTCGCTCTACGCGGGTTCGGTTGTGTTGCATCAGCTCTTTGGCATCGACACGTGGACGTCCATCTTCGTGCTCTCCGTGGTGACGGTCATCTACACCGTGCACGGGGGGCTCAAGGCGGTTGTCTATACCGACGCGATTCAAGCGGTGGTGCTGGTCGTCGGATCGGTGGTGCTCACGGTGACGGCGGTCAGCCGCGTCGGAGGCATCGGCGCACTGCTCGATGCCGTGCCGCCCGAGACCCTCGACATGGTGCGTCCGGCGTCGGACCCGGACATGCCGTGGCCTGGCCTCGTGTTCGGCGTGCCGATCCTAGGCATTTGGTACTGGTGTACGGACCAGGTCATCGTCCAGCGCGTGCTCGGCGCCAAGAGCATGCAGGAGGCGCGCAAGGGCACGTTGTTCGCTGCGGTGCTCAAGATTTTCCCCGTGTTCATCTTCGTGTTGCCCGGCGTATGTGCCCGCGTGCTTTTCCCGGACGCCGATGCGAAGGCCATCTACCCCATGATGATTTCGAAGCTCCTGCCCACGGGCCTGACCGGGTTGGTGGCGGCGGGCCTGATCGCGGCGCTCATGTCGTCCATCAGTTCGACGCTCAACTCCACGGGCACGCTCGTGTCCCTCGACCTCTACCGCCGCCTGCGGCCCGATGCGGCTTCCACCACCGTGGTGCGCGTCGGGCAGATCACCACGGTGATCGTCATGGTCTTCGGGATTGCGTGGGTCTTCGTGGTGGCTCGCTTCGAGTCCATCTTCCAGTACCTCCAGCAGGTGCAGGCGGCGATCAGTCCACCGATCGCTGCGGCGTTTCTGTTCGGAGTGTTCTGGCGCCGTGCGAACTACCGCGGCGTGATGATGGCCCTCGTGGGAGGTCTCCTTGTGGGTGTGGTGCAGCTCGTCCTTGAGCCGCTGCCGTTCTTGCTCTGCGCGGCGGTGACCTTCGTGGCGTCGGTGTTCTTCCTTGTGGTGGGCTCAATCACGTCGCCGCCGCCGTCGGAGGAGCAGATCGCGTCACTCACCTGGGCCGATGTGGGCGGCGTGCTGTCCAAGGGTTCCACGCTCGCCGAGCGCCGACACTTCGCGCTCGCCGCGGGGGCACTCCTCACGGTGATGGCGATTCTGTGGATCGCGTTTTCGTAGGGTTCGAGGCGCCATCGTCGGGGTGCCGGTCGACGATGATGCGCGCGGAGCGGTCGTAGATGCTGGGCAGGTCCGGGTCGTGGGGGTGTGGACCCAGGTTGGTCACCGCGACAATGACTTCGGTGCTGTCGTCGCCCAGCTCGACCACGAGGTAGTTTCGCGTTTTCTTCGCGAGGCTCGGCGCGACGGCGCGGCTTCGTTCACGCCCGTGACCGTCGATGCGAGCAATGGCGAGGGACCAGTTCGTGCCGAACTCGCCCTCGCTCCAAATCCGGAGGCGCTTGTTCTTTGCGCCGCGTACATCGATGCGCGCGTACTCGGTGGCGTACGGCGCAAGGGGCGCGGCGTTGACCGAACTGCGCGCCGGGAGCGTGTCGTAGGTGGCGTCGAGCACCGTCATGGGCTCCATGCCCACGGTGACGACCCGCGTCGCGGCGGACCATCGATCGAGGGCGAGGGCCTCAAAGGCGTCCTCGATGCGCTCCCTTCGCATGTCGAGGAAACGGGCGAAGGCTTGGAAGAGGTCGGGTTCGCCGCGCAGGGCGGTACCGGGCTGGGTTCGCTGCCGCGCGAAATCCCAGAGGGCGTGCACGAAGCCGTCCCCGTACCTCGCCTCGAGCAAGGCGAAGAGCACCGCGCCCCCACGACCGTTCGCCGCCGCTTCGTCGTAGTAGCTCTGCCACGGCGCGAGTTGTGCGGCGCTGCTCGCATCGAAGGTTGCGTCGCCACGGGTGCGCGCAGCGAGCCACGCCGCGGTGCCGCGCCGGAGTCCCGGGGCCTCCGCCGGTTCGGTCGCAAGCAGCACGGCGTCCGCGTATGCCTCCGCGACGCGGCGTTCGACGAGGGCCGCGCGTCGAGCACCGACCACGCCGAAGGCGCCGACGGCGTCGAGTGCGCCGTAGAGGAGCGGACCATCGCTCACCGCTTCCCCCGGCACGTCACGGTCGACGAGATAGACGTCGAAGGCCGACGAACCACCGCGCCCTCCGTCGGGCGGCGGGTTCCCCCAACCGTCCGAAACCAATTGGTCGTAGGTCGCCTCGAGGGCGCGGAGCGCGCGCTCGCCATCGGCCACCGCGACCGAGGCTTCGCCGTGCACCCGGAGGGGTCGCCACGTGGAGTCGATGTGCCACGCCGAGGCCGGTCGAGGCGCCTCCACGGGCCATTCGGCCAGATTTCCGCCGTTTCGATCGTACCGGGATTCGATCCACGAGGAAGCGAACGCGTCGATGGCTTCGCTCGGTGACTGCGCGCGGGCGCCGACGGGTTGGGCGATGCCCAGCACGAGCGCCGCGAGCGGGGCCGCACGGAGGGCGGTCACGATTGACACCACGCCTCGAAACCCTCTACACCGCTTCCCTATGGCAGCTCCGAGCTTTGATCCGAGCGGGTACTTCGAGTTCAGTCTAGCCACCGGTGCCACACAGACGAGGGACGGAAGTCGCGTCATCGTACTGTCCGATTCCGCCCTCGCCAATCTTGTCGGCGCGGCGGTCGAACGTGGCGACGTGACGGCCTTCCGGCAGCTCGGCAAGCAGGTGGGCGAAGCCGTGGTGCGCTCCCTTGGCCGACCGGCCGCGGGGCTCCCTCCCGAGGAGGTCATGGGGCATGCGGCGAGCACGCTCGCGCTCTTCGGTTGGGGCAAGCTCAGCATTGAACGTTGGGGCGATGCGCTCATCGCGACAATGTCGAACCTCCCGCTGCTGAACGACTCCCAGCTTGGGGTGGCTGCACTCCTTGGTGGCATGTTCACGTATCTCATGGGCGATGAGGTCATCACGCTGCCCGCCGATCAGAACGGGCGCTTCATTCTCGTTTCTCCCGACGTCGCCGAGCAGGTGTGGGAGTGGTACACGAATGGCGACTCCATCGAGAGCATGGTTCGTCGCCTCGGGCCGTCGGCGCGGCTATGAACGCGCAGGTTCAGAAGCTCGAAGCGTTGCTCGACAGGGTGCAGCGAAACCGTCGCCTCGAGCGGGCGCAAGGGTTCGGTGCCACCGCGGAGGCCGCTCGTCTCGATTCGGAGCATCCGGTCTACGACCACGCGCCCCACAGCGACTCGGCCGCTTCGCCGTTCGGCGAGCAGACCGTCGCAGTGGATTCCACCGAGCTTGCGCGCAGCACGGTGCCCCCGTCGGCGGACAACTTCGAGCCGTCGCCGTTTGACGCCGTCGCATCCCCGCCCGTCGAGGATGCCTTCGACCCGATGCCCTTCGGCTCGGGGCCCCCGCCCGACTTCGGGCCGACGTCGAGCGCACCTCCGCCGCCCGCGCCCTCCGCCGACTCGCTCTTTCCCGAGGTTGCGTCGCGCCCCGCGTCGGGGCGCCCCGCGGGCGTGTCGGTCACTCCCATCGCTCTTCAAGAGCCGACGTGGAGCCACGGGCCCATCGCGGTCGTGGTCGGTTCCGTGGAGGCGCCGGCGTCGTCGTTCGGCGAGCTCCTTGGTCGCAGTCTTGCGCTTCGAACGCGCTGAGGTGTTCGCATGCTCCTCGCCGTCGATGTCGGCAATACGCACACGGTGATCGGCCTCTTTGACGGGCCGAAGCTCGTTCATGACTTCCGCATCGAGTCTTCCCCGGGGCGCACCATCGATGAGCTGCACGTTCTGCTGCTCAACCTGCTTCAGGTCGTCGACGTGCCGCGCGACGCGATTCAGGCGGCGATCCTCGCGTCGGTGGTCCCGAGCCTGAGCGATACGGTGGTTGAAGCTGTCGATCGTGCCTTCGACCTCGACATGCGTGTGGTGGGACCGGGGATGAAAACCGGCATGCCGATCCTCTACGAGAACCCGAAGGAGGTCGGCGCGGACCGCATCGTGAACGCCGTCGCCGCCTACGAGCGCGTGAAGGATGCGGTCATCGTCGTCGACTTCGGCACCGCCACCACCTTCGACTGCGTGTCGAAGAAGGGTGAGTACCTCGGCGGTTCCATCGCGCCCGGCCTTGAAATCAGCGCCCGCGCTCTCTTTTCCCGTGCGGCCAAGCTACCGCGGACCGAGATCGCCAAGCCGGCGCGTGCCATCGGGAAGACGACGGTGCACTCGATGCAGTCGGGCATCGTGTTCGGCTACGTCGCCTTGGTCGACGGCCTTGTGGCCCGCATTCATGAGGAAATGGGCGGACCCTGCCCCGTCGTGGCGACGGGGGGGCTGGCATCGCTCATCGGCCCCGAAAGCGAGAGCATCGGCGAAATCATCGACGACCTCACGCTTGAGGGGCTTCGCATTCTTCACGAGCGCAACCCGTAGTCCTACGGGCGCGTTTCGCGTCGCACCGCCGCGCTAGAGCTTCACGAGGCAGTGTTCGGCGCCGCTCACATTGACGCCCTTGCCCTGCTCCACATCGAGCTCGGTCACAACGCCGTTGTCGACGATCATCATGAATCGCTTGCCACGAACGCCGAGGAGGGCGCCGAGGTCCTGCTCGAGGCCGAGGGCCTTCGTGAACGAGGCGTCGCCGTCCGCGAGCATGCGGACCTTGCCTTCGGTCTGGTGCGCCTCGCCCCACGCTTTCATGACCCACGGATCGTTGACCGAGAGGCAAACGACTTCCGCAACACCCTTGGCGCGGATCGCCTCCGCATCGCGCACGAATCCTGGCAGGTGCGTGCTCGAGCACGTGGGGGTGTAGGCACCGGGGACCGAGAAGAGGACAACCTTCTTGCCCGCGAACAGGTCCTTCGTGCTCACATCCGTGACGCCGCTTGCGGACAATTCCTTGAGGGTCGATTCGGGGATCTTGCTGCCGACTGCGATGGTCATGGGGGGCATCCTTGGTTGGTGGGAATGGAAAATCCGGGCGCGAATCTAGGGAGATTTTGAATCTTCGCAACCGGTGCCGCGCCCGTCCGATGAGGCGGCACCATGCGAATTCTCGGCATCCTTGGTCTGACCGTGGTGATTTCCGCTCCCTTCGCCGCATTTGGCCCCGCGCGGGCCCTTGGCCAGTGGCTCGGCGAGGCCCCGAACCCCTCCGCGCCCGCGTCGGTGCCCATCGATCGCGTGGAGGACATTCCGCAGGTGACCAACACCGATCGCAGGGAGCCGGTGCCCGCGTTTGGCGTGGGTGCCGATCTTGTCGGCATCTTCTTCGGACGGTACGCCGTGCGCTTTGAGGGGGCACCGACGCGGCACCACTCGATCTGGTTTGCTCCCTCGTGGAGCGAGGTGCTCGCCCGACGTTCCCTCGGCTTCGAGCTTGGGTACCACCTTTGGCCCATGGGTGACGGACTCGACGGATTGTTCGTGGGGCCGTCGGTGGCCTTGGCACTCGCGGGCAACGCGGCGCCACATGCCATCGTCGGTGGGGGCGAAGCGGGGTACCAGTGGTTTCTTGGAGGCGTCACGCTGACCGCCGTGGGCGGCGTGACGTATGCGTACGCGCTCGACGACGGGGCTCGGAACGAGTGGGAAGGTCGAGTGCAGGCGATGGTCGGCTACGCGTGGATGTGAACGCGTCGCTTCGCCGACGCGTGGGCCTAGCCCCGGGCGCCGAGCAACAGCACGAGGCCGACGATGCTGAGCACGAACACGGCGGCGGCGAGACCGTAAACGATCCAGTCGACTTTCACCGCGGGTGAGCGGCGCGCGCGTGCGGGAGGCGCGTTTGACGCCCGCGCGGCGGCGACTTCCACGGAGGCGTCATCGTCGGGTCGATGCGCAATGTCCTCCGATGCGGAGCCCGCGGGCGCCGGAGCGTTCGTCGCGCCCGAGTCGCCCGAGGGTGCTGAATTTCGGGCATCCGGCGCGATCTTTGGCCCGCGGCTCACGGTATCCGCCTCGCCGAGGTTCGCCTCGAGCGCGGCGTCCGCGGGGTCGTCGAAGACGAGCACGGTGTTGCCGATCACAAGCTCGTCACGGTGCTTGAGTCGACGCTCCGAAACATTTCGGTCGTTGACGAGCGTTCCGTTCTTGCTTCCGAGATCGCGGAGCAGCGCGCCTTCTTCGTCGAGTTGAATTTCGGCATGCTCCCGCGATGCGTCGGCGTCGGTGAGTGCAAACGCGCACGACTCGCCGCGGCCGATGACAACGCGCCCGAGCGATCGTTGGAGCTCGAGCACCTTGCCGGCGTCGGGACCGTTGAGCACCTCGAGCTTGGCGTTCGGCACACCACCTACGCCACCACCGCCAAGATCAAGGTCGCGAAGCATTTGGCGCGCGAGCTCGGCGGTGCGATCGGCGGAAGTCGTGCTCGGGACCGCAACTCCGGGGTGGAAGTAGACAACGAAGTCGCCGAGACGCACTTCCTCGCCGGCCTCGATCACCTTGGGTCGTCCCGGCGGAATGCGACTGCCGCGGACAAACGTGCCGTTGGTGGACGCCTTGTCTTCGATGACCCAGCGCGCGCCCTGCCGTCGGAAGATGGCGTGTTCGAGGCTCACGCTCGCGTGCGGAATCCGCACATCCGACGCGGCGCTGCGGCCCACGAGCACGCGCTCTTGCTCGAACGAATAGGCGAATCCCGAGCTCGTGTGGCTCTCCTGGGACAGGCGGACGATGAGCTTCACCCCCATGCGTTTCCCGTGTTTACCAAAAACTGGACGGAAGACGCAGCTTCTGTGACCTCTCGGGTAGGGCGTCACGCCGTGGGGCGTGGATACGGAGGAACCATGATCACGGAAGCAGAGAGGCGACGAGCGGGAGTACGCGTACCGATGGCCTTTCAGGTCGCGCTCGCACACGCCGATTTCGAAGAGACGTTCGAGGCCGACGGCGTAAACCTCGGCATTGGCGGACTGTCCATGCGCGCTCCGTATCTCCCCGACGTGGGGGAGCGGCTCGTGTGTCGGTTCACGGTTCCAAGCCTCGGCGAGACCATCGAAGCCGATACGGAGGTGGTCTGGGCGCAGGATGCGGGGGCGCGCACGGGGGAGTTCGGTCTCCGGTTCTTGGGGCTTGGCGCCGCCGAGCAGGCGGCCATTGAGCAGATCATCGCCTCGGAAAATTCCTATATTCCGCCGGCGCCCGAGCCCTTCGCGACCCGCGTGCCAAAGGGTGTTGCGACGCTCGAGCTCGACGGAGTGCCGTCGCCGGTGATCGGTGCCGTGGTCCAAGCGGACGACGACGGGATCACCATCGAGCAGGACCTTCCGTTCCTGCGCCTGCACCGCGGTGCCACGGTGAAGGGCACGGGGCGGCGCGGCATCGTCAACTGCGTGGATCTCATCGTCGACGGCGATGTGCCGAAGCTCGTCCTCGACATTCTCTACACGAGTGCCCAGGCCGTGGACGACACGGCCGCGGCGCTCAGCAAGCGTTCGCCCGTGGTGACCCGGAGCATGCCCGAGGCCCCGCCCCAGGCGGACGACACCATCGAAGACATGGAGCCCGAGCACGTCGAAGCGGCGCCCGCGGCCTTCGTGGCCCAGTCCGGATACGACGACGCGAGCTACGACGACGTGGTGGTGGACGCGACCGCGGCCGAACGGAGCCCGTCGCGCCACCGCGCCGACACCGCGAGCGTCGAGGCCGAGCAGGCCGAGGCCATGGACGACGCGGAGATCGCGGCCCTCGCCGCGGGCATGCGGACGCAGGGGGCGCGCTTGGATGCGGCCCTCGAGCGGGCGCGGCCCGCCGTCGACGCGCTCAAGGCGTTTGCCGCCAAGCTCTGGGCCCAGGGCCTGGTCGCCCTTCGTGAGGCGTGGACGCGCTTTGTTCCGTTCGCGCGAGTGACGTCTTCGCGGGGCGCGGAGCTCGTCCGGCAAGCATCGGCAAAGGGGGCGGAATGGAGCACCCAGCGTCTCAAGGCGCGCCGTCGCACGACTTCGCCCGCGTTCGCTTCCAACGTCACGCCGAGGCGTGGCGTGGCGAAGGTCGCGGAGCCCAAGCGCCGACTTGGCGTGCCCGTGGTCATCGGTGTGGTGACGGTGGCGGTCCTCGCCTACGTCCTCTGGCCGTCCGCGAAACCCGAGGCCGTCGCGGACATCTCGGATCCGGAAGCGGGGCTCGGTGGGGAGCCGTCCGCGGCATCGGCGGCGTTCGCGGAGCCGGTCACCGGCGCGGTCCCGGCGACGAACCACGATTCCACGCCCGCCGCGGCGATGCCCACCAACACCGTATCGACGAACGTGATCAGTCTCGACTCGCTCCCCACACCGTCGGGGCGCATCCCGGCGGCCGGACCCATGCCGGAGCCGACCTTCCCGTCGCCGCGGACGGATCTTTCGCACTCCGTGGCGGCGCCCGACCCGAGTGCCGTCTCCGCGATTCCGGCGACCGCACCGGCGATCGTTCCGACGAACGACGGGGTCAATTTCGGCGTCGCCTCCGTGCCGGGCGGGCGCACATTCCGCCTGCGCATGAGTCGCCCCGTGGCGGAGCTTCGAGGCGTCGCGGAGCCCGACGGGTTCGTGGTGGTCATTCCCGGTAGCCTCTCCCTCGACCGGGCGGGGCCCATCGCCGACGCACACCCGCTCGTCAAACAGTCGCTCATCCTGAACCGTGGCGACCACGCCGAGTTCACCGTGCGCTTCGAGCCCGGTGCGTCGCCCGCCTACCGAGTGACCGCGTCGGGCAGCGAGCTCGAGGTCGTCCTCGGAACCCGCTGAAAATTCCGAGAATCGCAGGGGATTTTCCCTTCGCGCACGGGCGTTGAAATGAAATCCGCCGGTGGGCGTTAATGCGGGCATGAAGAAGATCGAACGTCTCCTCGGTGCGGCGGTCATTGGTGGCCTGGGCATCTTGGCCGTCGCTGTCATCCACCCGCCCCTCGCGGCTCAGGGGCCGAACGCCGGCGCGAACCCGCGTGCGAGCGCTCCCGCAAAAACGGCAGCCCCGTCCACCACACCCGCGCCGTCGGCGGCGCACGTGGAGGCGCGGGCCCTCGGGAACGCCTTCTCGGAAGTTGCGAAGAAGTCGCTTCCACTCGTCGCGAGCATCCGCGTCGAGGCGCGCGTCGCACAACAGGGGCTGCCGCCGGGCTTTGAGCAGTTCTTCGGCATGGGCGCGCCCCAGCCGGGCATTCAGCGTGGCGGCGGTTCGGGCATCGTGGTGCGGTCCGACGGGCACATTCTCACGAACAACCACGTCGTGGAGAACGCCGACCGCATCGATGTGCGCCTGCACGATGGGCGCACCTTCCGCGCCCAGGTGGTGGGACGCGATCCGGCATCGGACCTCGCCGTCATCAAGATCGACGTGAAGAACCTGCCCGCGGCGAAGTTTGCGGACTCCGATCGTGCGGAAATCGGCGAGTGGGTCGTGGCCATCGGTTCGCCGTTTGGCCTCGATTACTCGGTGACGAGCGGTGTGCTCTCCGCCAAGGGACGCGGTTCCATGGGTGCGAGCGAGATCGGCGATTACCTACAGACCGACGCGAGCATCAATCCCGGCAACTCGGGCGGTCCGCTGGTGGATCTCGATGGCAACGTCCTCGGGATCAATACGTTCATCATTGGGCGGGGCACGGGCATTGGCTTCGCCATCCCGTCGGCCATCGCGCAGAACGTGTCGAAGCAGATCATCGAACAGGGCGTGGTCAAACGCGCATGGATCGGTGTCTCGTTCCAGGAGATCACGCCGGAACTCGCGAGCTATTTCTCAGGCTCCCAGGGCCACGGTGCGCTCGTGAGCGCGGTGCTGCCCGGGGCGCCCGCGGCCAAGGCGGGTTTGCTGCCGGGCGACGTGATCACACACGTGGCGGGCCGTGCCCTCAACGACGCCACGGATCTTCAGCGTGAGGTGCTCCGTGTACCGGTGGGATCGCACATCAAGCTCTCGGTGCTCCGCGACGGGAAGGCCATCGCGCTTGATCTGCTGACCGCCGAGCGGCCCGGCGACCTCGCGGCCCGTTCGCACGGGAAGACGGCGCCGAAGTCGAACGCCCAGCCGCGTTCCGCCCTCGGTCTCTCCGTGGAGACGCTCACCCCCGCACTCCGGAGCCGCCTCGGCTACGGCGGCCCGGGCGACGTCGTGGTCTCGAACGTCCAGCCGGGATCACCGGCGGATCGCGCGGGGCTTTCCCGCGGGGACGTGGTGCTGATGGCCGACCGCAAGGTGGTCCGGTCGGTGCAAGACCTCGATCAGGCCCTTCGGGACGGCAGGGCACTCCTCCGCGTGCGTCGTGGCGAAGGTGAAGTCTTCCTCGTCCTACAGAAGGACTAGCGCCGGGTGCCGCGGGTGCGGAGCGCGCGAAGGCTACCGAATCTCCGGGTAGCCGCGCGCCCCCGCGTCCGCTTCCATGGCGACGATCGGCTCGTAGTCGGCATGGGTGACGGGTTCGACCGATTCGAGGAGCAGGGTCTCCCGCACGTCGGCGAGCTCCGGGTCGGCGAGGGCCACGTTGAGGGCGCCGCGAAGGATCGTCGCCGTCGATTCGTCCGCGGCGGTGATGAACGGTAGCGAGGGCACGCTCTCGGTCATCGTGAGGCGACGTACCCGCGCCACGAGATCGGGGTAGAGCTTTGCGAGGAGCGTGAGGGTGACACTGTCGATAGCCGCGACGTCTGCGCGGCCCCGGGCCACGAGCTCGACGCTCGCCAGGTGGCTGCCCGTTTCCACAACCTCCGCGAAGTAGTGCCCGTTCGACGCGTGGGGTGCGACCAAGTGACGGAGGGCGTTTTCGCCGGAGTGGGAGCCGCGCTGGTTGATGGCGGCCACCGCGCCGCGGAGCCCCGCGATGGAACTCGCCGATTCCAGGTTTGGAACGATGATGATGCTTCGGTACGTCGCGCCGACGGCGCCCTCGGCTCGATACACCGGCGCGCCGACGACGCGGACCGAATCCCGAAGTTCGGTCATCAGCGGATAGCCGCACGTTTGACCGAAGAGCAGATCGGGGGCGCGCCAGGTGGACTCCGGCGGCTCGTCCCAGGTCAGCGTCGAGGGCGCGTGGTGAAAATTCGCGTCGCGGAGCGCCTCGGCGATGCGGGCCCAAAGGCGCTCGTGTGCGGCTCGAAGCTCGGGCAAATCGTACATCGGCAGGGCCGCGCGCCACGGCGCGGTCCCTCGGGAGTTCGAAGTTTGCACGTCAGCCATCGCGGATTCTGCCCCCTTCGGTTTGCAGAGTTCCTGCGATCACCGCAAGTTTCCGTGGCGATTTGGAACGTCAGGGGAGCATAGAGGTGGCGCCGCGGGGGGGCGCCGCGGCGGAATGGCCAACGTGGGCGCTCGTGGTGGTGGTGTACGCGGGTTGGGCCTGGCTTGTGCTCGCGCACGCATCGATCCCGTGGTGGGTGTTGCTTCCCTTGGGGGGCTGGTTCATCGCGTGGCACGGTTCGCTCCAGCACGAAGCGGTCCACCTTCACCCCACGCGTTCGGAACGCGTGAACGCGCTCATCGCAAGCTGGCCCCTGGCCGTCTACCTACCCTTTGCGAGTTACCGTGAGTCGCACCGCGCGCACCACGGCTCCCGCGAGCTTGGACACCCGGTGGACGACACCGAGTCGTACTACCTGCTCCCCGCCGATTGGGACAAACGGAGTCGGCTCGAACGCTGGGCACGCAGGTTCCTGCAGACGGTCGCCGGACGAATGATCCTCGGGCCCGTCGTCACCATCGCCAGTGTGCTCCGGGGCGAGTTCAGTCGTCTGATATTCCGCCGCGACCCTCGGCACCTGCGTGTGTGGGCTGTGCACCTCGTGCAGGTGGTCGTCGTGCTCGCGTTCGTGACCGAGGTCGCGGGCATGTCGGTCATCGAGTACCTCGTGTTCTTTGTGTTTCCCGGCGTGAGCCTGTCGCTCCTTCGGTCATTTCTTGAACATCGACCCTCGCCGACGCCCGAGGGGCGCACCGCCATCGTCGAGTCGGGTGGACCGCTTTCGCTTCTCTTCCTCCACAACAATCTCCACGTCGTTCACCACGCCGAGCCCGCGTTGCCTTGGTACCAGCTCCCGGCGCGCTACCGCGCGGAGCGGGCCGCCTGGAATCGCCGGGCCGCGGGCCACTCGTTTCGCGGCTATGGCGAGGTCGTTCAACGGTATTTCCTTCGCGAGAAGGACTCCCCGATCTATCCCGTGGCGTCCCCGTTGCGCGGACCTCGGTGACCGACGAGTCTGGTTTCGGCCTGGGCCGTGCTATGCGGCCGTGACCCGGAGGTATTGCGCATGCTGGTTCGAACAACACGGATGACGGTGGTGGTGGGGCTCTTGTCGTTCCTTTCCGCGTGCGACGACGGCGGCGGTACCGCGGATGCGCCCGATCTCACGGTGACCACCTTCAATGCCGGGCTTGCGGCGGGCTTTGTCCCGTATGCGCCCGAACGTGCGCCGAAGGTTTACGAAAAGCTTGCGGGTCTCGATACCGATGTTCTCTGCGTGCAGGAGATCTGGACCGCGGAGGATTGGTCGGGCCTGCGCGACGCGGCGAGTGAAAAATGGGCGGATCACTACCGCCTGGACGATTCGCAGGAGCTCGCGGGGACGTGCGAGTCGGGTGAGCTCGATGACCTCGAGACGTGCGTGGACGCGGAATGCAATCCGGACGATGTGGAGGGGCTCGCGAGCTGTGCCCTCGACAAGTGCCGAACGGAGTTCGATGCGCTTTCCGCGAACTGCAATCGCTGCCTCATCGCACAGGTTGGCAACACCCTCGACGACATCAAGACCGCGTGTCTGTCGGGTGAGCCGATGGGCATCTACGCCTACGGCGGCTCGTTTGGCACGGGGCTGCTCTCGAAGTACACGCTCGAAGACAAGGACGAAAAGGTCTTCCTCTCCACGGCGAACCGTCGCGCGGCGCTCCACGGCCGGATCGATGGCGTCTTTGACAAGCCGCTCCATGTCTTCTGTACGCATTTGACGGCCAATCTCAGCGATGTGCCCTACACGGGCGAACTCGAGAGTTGGGAGAAGGAGCAGGCGACACAGATCAGAGTCATGCTTCAGTGGGTCAACTCCAAGATCCGTGACGACGACGGCTACGTGGTGCTCCTCGGCGACCTGAATTGCGGTCCGGAGGGAGTCGCGGGCATCGATTCGGAGCTACCCGACAACTACAAGCTCTTCGCCGATGCGGACTACGCGAATCCGTACCTCGCGCAGTCGCCCGAATGCACGTTCTGCGATTCGAACCCCCTCCTCACGGATGCCGCCGGCGGGGAGGGTGGCCTCATCGATCACATCCTCTCGCCCTCGAGCGGCGCGCTTGATTTCACCGTGGAGCGTACCCTCGATGAAACCTTCAAACTCGAGGTGGACGGCGAGGACGTGGATGCCGCCTACTCCGACCACTACGCGCTCCGCGGCGAGATTCGCGCGAAGTGAGCCGGGGGCTCGGCCTTGCGTCGAGTTCCGCGGTGGCGTGCCCTAGAGGCCGCTCGATTTGAGGGAGTCGTTCTCCCCCACGCTCGGCGAAAGGTGAATGCCGCACTCGCGCTTTTTGCCGAGGATCCGGCCGTCGCGTGGGTCCTGACCGGGCACGGTCGGGAGGGTGGAGTGTGTGTCGCCGATGGACTTGTAGCCGTCGTCGTAGAGCGGGTGGAAGGGCAGGTTGTGCTCGCGCAGGTAGCCCTCGAGCTCGTCGAAGCTCCAGTGGAGAATGGGGTGGAGCTTCGCGCGGCCGTCTTGCATGTCGGCGCGGCGGAGGCCACGCCGGTGCTCGGTCTGGTCGGCGCGGAGCCCCGCGAGCCAGCCCGTAACACCGAGCTCGTGGAGGGCGCGCTGCATGGGCTCGACCTTGTGAACACGGAGGTATTCGCGGACGCCGCTGTCGCCCTTCTCCCAGAGCCGGCCGTGGAGGGCCTCCTGGCGGGCGGTGGTGATGGCGGGGCCGTACACCTTCAGGTTCAGGCCGAGCTCCTTCGTGAGTTTGTCCGCGAAGCGATACGTTTCTGGAAAGAGATAGCCCGTGTCGATGAAGATGACGGGGATGTCGCGCTTGACCTCGGTGACGAGGTGCAACATCGCCGCGGCGTGGGCGCCAAAGCTCGTCGAAAGGGCGAGCCCCGAACCGAAGTGCTCCACCGCCCACTCGACCACCGCGCGTGGCGATGCGCCCTCGAGCTCGGCGTTCCAGGCGTCGAGATCGGGTGCGACGCGGACGGCGCCGCCGGGTGGTGTCACGCCCGCCTCCGGAGTGCGCGCACGGAGGTGATGCCGGCGCCGATGGCCTCGTAGGCGTGGGAGAACTCGGCAAAGGCCTCGACGGCACTCTCGAGGGACTTCCCGGGCGCCAGCTCGAAGGAAGTGAACCCAACACGCTCCATGGCGAGCAACTGGTCACGGAGGACGTGGCCCACGGCGCGGAGGTCGCCGCGATATCCGTGCTCGTCGCGGAGCAGGCGGGCGATGCTGTAACCGCGACCATCCTTGAAGGTCGGGAACTCGATGGCGATGAGGGCGAAGTTCGGCGCTTCGGCGGCGAGGGCCGCCGGGTCGACGTCCGAGTGCACGCGCACGCCGAGGGGCGAGTTCGTGGCGCGGAGTGTGTCCTTGCGGGCGAGCCAGTCGCTGAACGCCACCACGCCGTGGCCCGCGGCCGGCAATGCGGCACCCGGTTCCACCGAAATCCATGCATCGTCGACGATGCGGCGTTCGCTAATCACGCGCATAGACCCGCTCCTTGAATGGGGCGTCGCCGAGGCGACGGTAGGTGTCGAGGAAGCGCTCTTCCGGGCTCGTGCGGAGTGCGACGTAGGCGGAGACGAGTCGGTCGACCGCGTTCGGAATCTCTTCCTGCGTAAACGCGGGACCGAGGATCTTTCCGAAGGATGCGTCGTCTTCGTGTGAGCCGCCCACCATGAGCTGGTAGTGCTCGACGCCCTGCTTGTCGATGCCGAGGATGCCGATGTTGCCCACGTGGTGATGCCCGCATGCGTTGATGCAGCCGGAAATGTTGAGGGTCACGTCGCCCACTTCATCGGCGCGGCCCGCGTCGGCGAAGCGCTCCTGAAGGGCCGAGGCCACGGTGATCGAACGGGCATTGGCAAGGCTGCAGTAGTCGAGGCCCGGGCAACACACGATGTCGGTGATCGTGCCAACGTTTGAAAGGCCCAGCCCAAGCGTCTCAAGGCGCTTCCAAAGGGCTTCGAGGGCGTCGATGCGCACGTTCGGGAACACGAGGTTCTGCCGGTGGTTCACGACCAGCTCGCCGAAGCTGAACTCGTCGGCCAAGGCAGCGACGGCATCCATCTGGTCGGCCGTGAGGTCGCCGGTGGGCAGATCGCGTGTCTTGAGCGAAATGGATGCGATGGCGTAGCCCGGTACGCGGTGCCGCTCGACGTTTCGCTCGACCCAACGGGCGTAGGGGCGGTTCTTCGAAAGGCGCTGCGCATCGAGGGAGCCGCCGGCCGACGAGTCGTAGCTCGGCGGGGCGAAGAACGCCTTCATTGACTCGATCTCGCTCGACTCGAGCTTGAGTTCGGAGTCTTTGATGCGCTCCCACTCCGCATCGACTTGCCGCGCGAACTCATCGGCGCCGAGGGATTTGACGAGGATCTTGATCCGCGCCTTGAACAGATTGTCGCGGCGACCGAAGCGGTTGTACACGCGGAGAATCGCCTCGGTGTACGAGAGCAAGTGCTCCTTTTCGATCCACGGTCGAATGACCGCGCCGAGGGTGGGCGTGCGACCCTGACCCCCGCCCACCAGGAACGAAAGCCCCACGGCGCCATCGCCCTCGCGGCGGACAAGGCGGATGCCGATGTCGTGCACGGCGATGGCCGCCCGGTCGCGCTCGGCGCCCGTGATGGCGATCTTGAACTTCCTCGGAAGTGCGGCGAATTCCGGGTGGAATGTGGACCACTGGCGGAGGAGCTCCGCGTAGGGCCGCGGGTCTTCGAACTCGTCCACGGCGACGCCGGCGTACGGGTCCGACGTAATGTTCCGGACGCAGTTGCCACTCGTCTGAATGGCGTGCATTTCGACGCTCGCGAGCTCGTCGAGCAGGTCGGGCATGCGCTTGAGGTCAATCCAGTTGTATTGGAGGTTCTGCCGCGTCGTGAAGTGGCCGTAGCCGCGGTCGTAGACCCGCGCGATGTGGGCGAGGGTTCGGAGCTGCTTCGAACTCAAGAGGCCGTAGGGAATGGCGACGCGCAACATGTACGCGTGGAGCTGCATGTAGAGGCCGTTCTGAAGCCGAAGCGGCTTGAACTCGTTCTCGGTGATCTCGCCCGAGATGCGTCGCGCCACCTGCCCGCGAAACTGGCGTGCGCGTTCGTGGACGAGGGTTTGGTCGTATTGATCGTATGCGTACATGGGCGTTCCCTATTGCCCTTCGCCGTAGCCAAGGCGTTCGAGTACGGGACGTGCTCCGCCGGCGCGGATGCGTTCGCGTGCCGACGTTGGGACGGGCCCGCCGGTGGTTTCCGTGACGTCGAGGACGTACGGGTCGCACACGAGCGCTTCCTGCGCGCGTGCCCACGCGAGGTGATGCTCGCGCTCGTCGTCCGTCCGGAGCACTTTGGCGTTGGCGAGCGCGTCGACCCATCGCTCGCCGTCTGCGAGATAAAGCGGCGCCCCGTCGAGGAGGCGATTCGCCGTGAGAACATGCACGGTCATAAACTTGACCGAGAATATGAGGAATGAGGCGCGATTGCGCAAATGGTTGGCGTAGACCGATGCCAACCAGGGCAATTGCCGCTCAAGAACGCACTCCGCGGACTCGCGTAATCTTTAGTTGGAAGGTCGGGAATTGGTTTCGCTCGCGCGGACCGGCAGAATGATCTCGAAGGTCGCTCCCTGCCCGACGTCGGCTTCGACGCGGATTTCCCCGCCGTGCTGGTCGACGATGTTGCGCACGATGGAGAGGCCGAGGCCGGTGCCCTTGCCCTCACCCTTGGTGGAGTAGAACGGTTCGAAGATGCGATCGCGCTGGCCCGGAGCGATGCCGGGGCCGTTGTCGCTGATGCGCACGTATACCTTGCCGCGAACAACGCGGGTCTCGAGCACGAGCTGACCCGCGCCTTCGGGCATCGCGTGGCAGGCGTTGGTGATGAGATTGATGAAGACCTGGTGAAGCTGCGCCTTGACCGCGTACACCTCGGAAGGCGCCGTTGTGAAACGGCGCTCGATGGCGGCGCCGGCTTCGCCAATGACGTGTTCGCAGAACACGAGTGCCTGATCGAGAACCTCGTGGATGGACTCGTAGGCAGGCACGCCGGTGCTTGGGCGTGCGTAGGTGACGAGGTCGCGCGTGAAGCGAAGGATCCGTTCGGTATTCTGGTGAATACGGCGAAGGCGCTCCACATCGGCCGCGTCGTGCCCCGCGCCCTCAAGCTTTTTGTGAAGGTAGTCGGAGTAGACCGAAATGCTGGTGAGCGGATTGTTGAGCTCGTGAACAACGCCGGCGGCGAGCTGGCCAAGGGTTGCGAGCTTCTCCGCTTGAATCACCTGCTCCTCCAGGTGCCGCACCTCGGTAAGGTCGCGCCCGATGGCGATGACGCCGTCGACTTCTCCGTCGGGGCCCATGAGGGAGGAGGTGCTGATGGACAGGCGGGCGTGGCCGCCGTCCCGTCGCTGGATGCGGATTTCCACGTTGGAGACGGGCTCGCCCCGAAGGGCGTTGACCATCACGGGGATCACCTGTGCGCGGTCATCCTCCGCGAGAATCTGGAGGAAGTCCTGCCCGAGCAGCGACTCACGGGCCAAGCCCGTGAGCATGAGGAGCGCGCGGTTGACCACCTTCACGGTGCGATGCCGCCCGATGACCATGATGGGCGCGTTCGCGTTGTCGATGAGCCGCGAAAGATAGTCGCGCAGGTAGCGTGACTCGCGGAGGAGTCGCGAACTTCGGAGTAGGCCCTCGAGGCTCAGCGCCAACTCGACGATGGTTGCACGCGCGTCCGCGTTCGGCGGCGTCCCTTGGCAATCGACGGTGAGCACGCCACCCAGCCGGCGCGCGTCGAGGAGCGGCACGTCAAAGTGGTCCGGGTCGTCGCGATCGACGATGCGAATGCCCGGGGCCACCACATCGTTTTCGCTGAGCGAATGACGCCGCAGGGCATCACGGCTCAGTTGAATCTCCGTCGTGGGCGGTGCGTGGGCGTCGACGCTCGTCTGAAAGAGCGAGATGCTGCGCGAGTCGGGGACGGTGAGTCGGACCGCAAATCGAAAACGCGGAAACAGCGTGGACAGCGCCTCGATGTAGTGGCTGACGATTTCGCGTTCATCCATCTCCACGTTGACGGTGCGCGCGAGTCGCAGGACAAATTGAAGCACGCCTTCGCGGCTCGTGACGTCTTCATGTTGGGATGCGCCGGTCGCTGGCACCGGATCGCGCGTATCGACAGAATCGGTCATCGGTCCTTCTTATTCCCTTCCTCGCTCGAACGTTCGAGGTCGAGGATTCGCTGCCCGCCCACGTAGGACGTGGTTTCGTACTTCGTGATCTTGCCGATCTTTCGCACGATTTCGGCCATTCGCTCGGACTCGGCCACGATGCGTGCGGCGGCCTTGTGCTCAGGTTGCTCCGCGTTGAGCTTGCGTTGAAGGAGCTCGGCGTAAGCCATCACCGTCGTAAGCGGCTGATTGAGTTCGTGCGCCGCGGTTCCGGCGAGTTCCGCGAGGAGCGCCTGCTTCTCGGACATGGCGAGCTTTTCCTGCGCTTGGGCAAGGCGCTCCTCCACGTGGATGCGCTCGCGGAGATCGGTGAAGATGCCGAACGTCGCCGTTTCGTTGCCGCGTTCGTCGTAGATGACGGCGGCGGATAGGGAGATGGGGACGCGTTGACCGTCCGAGGCAAGCGCCTCGAGCCGGGTGCTCTCGAGGCGACCCGGACCGCCGTGGGCCGAGGAACGGATGAGCGCCATCACCTCCGCTGCGGTGCCGGGAGGGTAGAGGTCGCGCACGTTCACTTTGCCGATCACGTCGTCCGCGCGACGGCTATGGATGCGCTCCGCGCCGTGGTTGTAGAGGATGACGTTTCCCTTGAGATCGGCGGCGACGATGCCGTCGACGCTGGCCGCGATGAGGCGCTCAAGGAAGATCTTGGTACGGACAAGCTCGCGTTCCGTGCGGCGGTGCTGAGTGACATCGCGGAACGAGAGCAACACGGCCCCGTCGCCGTCGAGGAGCGCCGAACACGAGATGCTGCAGGTCACGACCCGGCCGTCGCCGCGGACGACGCGCAAATCGCGCTCCTTCGGGAACTCGCCTCGGCTGAACCCCGCCACGACGTCCTTGGCTTCTTCGCGGTCGTCCGGGTGAATGACTTCGGCGAGCAGCGCGCCGGCGAAATCGCCTTCGTTGTACCCGAGCATGTCGTAGCTGCGCGGGTTGGCGAAGACCAATCGCCCGGCCCGGTCCACGACCGCGATGCCTTCGGGGGAAGACGCGAACAGGTCCGCGTACCGTTTGAAGGACTGAAGGCGCCGTTCCGCTTCGAAGCGCGCGAACGTGGCCTGCTGCGTATGATCGCGCAGCGATTGCATGACGCGCGCATTGCGGAGCGCGATGGCCGTGGTGTTGGCGATGATGCGGCAAAATCCGAGTTCACGTTCCGAGAGCGAACCGCGCTTGGCCTGCGATCGAAGGAACAGCACTCCGGACGCGAGTTCCTCCCACACGATGGGCACGAGGGTCATCGTGCCGAGGTGATCGCTCGGCACGTCACCGCGCACACCTTCAAGGAGCGGGTGGGTGTTCGCATCGTGAATCGTGACCGGCTCGCGTGTGCGCAGTGCCTGCTGAATCTCGGGGTACTTGTCGAGCTCGATGGGGAGGTTGGCGATGCTCGCGTCGTCGCTGGCGACGACGACGTAGCCCACGGTCCCTTCCTTTTCGGGCGACATCACGAGCGAGACACGGTCCACGCGGACCACCTCGGCCGTGCGTTTGACGACCGTCTGGAGGATCTCGCGAAAATCGAGCGAAGACGTCAGGGCGTTGGTGATTTCGATGAGCGCCGCCGCATCCGACCCATTTGAGTCGGGTGAGCTATCGCGCGCATTTCCCTCTCCCTCGCCCGCAGCGTTCGTCACGCGCTCAGCGTAGCAGTGCGCCGGGGGCTGAGGTAGCCTCCGCCCGTGGACCGGAACGCACCGATCGGCGTCTTCGATTCGGGCTTGGGGGGGCTCACGGTGACGCGCGCCATTCGCGACGCGCTTCCGTCGGAGAGCATCGTCTACCTGGGTGACACGGCGCGTGTTCCCTACGGTGCACGTAGCCCGTCGACCATCATTCGCTACGCGCAGGCCTGCGCCGCACGTCTCGCGACGTATGGAATCAAGTACTTGGTGGTTGCGTGCAACACCGTGAGTGCCGTCGCGCTCGACGTGTTGCGTGTGGAGCTCGACATCCCCGTGCTTGGCGTCATCGGTCCCGGTGCACGGGCGGGCGTTCGCGCGTGTTCGAGTGGCCGACTCGGCGTCATCGCCACCGTGGGCACGGTGAGTTCGGGGGCGTACACGAGGGCGGTGGCCGCCGTGGGAACACGCACGGAAGTGGTGGCGCGGCCGGCGCCGTTGCTTGTGCCGCTCGTGGAGGAGGGGTGGCTCGAGGGCGAGGTGCCACGCCTTGCGGTGCGGCGGTATCTCGAACCCATGGCCGAATCGGGCGTCGGGGCGCTCGTGCTGGGCTGCACGCACTTCCCGTTGCTTCGCGGCGTCATCGAAGCGGAGCTCGCGGAGCTCTCGGGCCGCACGGTGCCGGTGGTGGACAGCGCCGAAGCCACGGCGGAGGAGCTCGGTACCGCGCTTCGTGAGCGCGCCCTTTCCACCGACCGAGCGGGCAAGGGGAGCCTCGAAATCCTCGTCACCGATCAGCCGAACCGATTCGCCGACATCGCATCGCGCTTTCTCGGCGAAGACGTCAGTGGCCTTCGCGTGTCCGCGATCGACCTTTAGCGGCGTCGTTTGGTGTCGCCGTTTGCGTCGCCGACGTGACACCGCGTGTGCGGGCGACCGCGGCGGGCCCGCGTACGATGGCACGTTCGAGGGCGCGACGAACGCCGGCGTGGCGCTCGACCGAGAGGCGCGCGCGAAGGGAGTGTCGTGCCGCCTCCGTGCCGACAAGCGCCAGTCCTTCGACCGCACCCATGCGTACGACGCTCGACGGATGCCCAAGGCGATCGGCGATGAGCGGCACGGCGCCGGTGCCCTCGAGGCGCGCGATGGCAACGAGGGCCGCGCGCACGAAGAACGGGTTTGGATCGCGTTCGACGATGGGCCGAAGGGAACGCGCCGCTAGCGGAAGCCGCGTCCATCCGAGCGCCTCCACGGCGCGTGCGCGCACAAAGGGTTCGAGCTGGGCGTCGCGATGGAGCGCTTCGAGGATCGGCACAACCCCGGCGCCGAGGGTCGCCACCTCCGCCGGCCGCGGACCCGAATCTACGCCCGAAAGCATCGCGAGGACGGTTTCGCGCGTCGGCCGTGGGGCGTCGGCCCGTGCCGGTGTCCCGGGAACCACGCCCGTTCCCACGGTCGCGACGAGAATCGCGACGACAGGCCACGAACGGTGCCCGCGGGCGCGCTCGCGCTTGCATCCGTGGGGCCACCGGCGAAGACCGCGAATCATGCTGCTCGAACGTAACACGCTGCGCTCACGGCGATATACTCACCCCGCGGATGCCCGACCGACCCCAACCCCATGCCGATGCGGTGATCGTGCCCGAGGTCGTCGACCCGGCGGACGGCACAACGGGCGGCGGCCCGCCGTCGCCCCGCTCGGTGCACCCGCTCGAGCCGTGGGCCAATCGCCTTGCGATGCTCCTCGACGAGGCGTTCGTGATTCCCGGGACGAACATTCGATTCGGGTTCGATCCGATCCTCGGACTGCTGGCGCCGGGGGTGGGGGACTTCCTCGCGGGTCTGGTGTCGCTCGCGCTCGTGTTCCTCGCCGTACGTCACCGTGTGCCCGGCTTGGTCATCGCGCGCATGCTCTTGAACATCGCCATCGATACCTTCGTGGGTGTGCTCCCCGGTGTCGGCGACGTGGCGGACCTGCTTTGGCGTTCGAACGCGAAGAATCGTGCACTCCTCGACCGCTACCGCGCCGTCGATCCGCCGCGGGCCATGTCCACGCGCGAGATCCTGATCATTGTGGGCGTCGGCGTGATCGGACTGATCCTCGTGATCTTGCCCATCTTTCTGGTGGGCTCCTTGCTCGTCTGGGCGGTTCTTCGATGGTCGCTCGGCACGGGATCGTGAGCAGGCACACGGCATGACACGGTGCGGCGAGGTAAGCGCCCGCCCACAATGGCACCTGTAAAGTTTCATACGGTCCTTTCCTCGCTTTCCCTCGCCCTTGCCCTCGTGCTTGGGGCGTGCGCCAGCAACACCGACGGCCCGGATACGGCCGGCGGCGACAACAACCAGGCGGGCGGTTCCGGCAACGGAAGTTCCAACGGCACGAACAACGGTTCGGGCAATGGAACGAACGTCGACCCGCTGGCGGCGGCGCCGACGCTTCGCATGACCGCCAACGAGGTGGTCGAGAGCTACCGGCACATCCACTACGAGTTCCGGCAGCCGGCGGAGCACGGCGTGAGTCGTGAACTCACCGTCACGCAGCACGTGGAAGTCTTGATTCCTCCCGGCGCGGACCAGGATTCGCCCGTGTTCTTCCTGCTCGACAACGAGCAGGACTCGACGGTGGATGGGCTGATGAAGACGACGGCGCTGCTTCGTTTCTTCGGCTCGAAGATGATCTACGTCGCCGCCGAGCACCGTGGCTACGGCCAGTCGCTCTCGGACTCGAGTGACCAGAGCGTGCCCACGTACGTCTCGCACGAGCAGGCCGTGGAAGACGCGCACGCGGTGATTCAGACGCTCAAGAAGGAGTACCGCGGCCCGTGGATGAGCATCGGCTACAGCTACGGCGGTGCGTTGGTCACGGAGCTTGGCGCGCGTCACCCGGAGGATTCGGACGTGTTCGTGGCGTCGAGCGCTCCCTTTCTCTGGACGAGTGGCGCCGACCACTACGAAGGCTACGTGCGCGAACGGCTCGGCGACGAGACCTTCAAGAAGGCGGCCGCCGTCATGGAGATGCTCCAGCCCACGCAGATGTTTAGCCCCAAGTGGGAGAACCGCGAGTTCATGGAGGGCGTGTGGCTCGGCCTGACGCAGTACTCCTGGGCGCAGCCGTACATGGGCGCCGTGTCGGTCGTCCTCGACAAGCCCCTCGACGAGATCCTCTCGACCTCGCGGACGCTTGATGAGTCCGTGGCCGGTGGTCTCGCCACCCTCTACGCCAAGACCCGCGCAAGGCTCCGCGTTTCGCGCGAAGAAGCCCTTGCCGAGGACTACACCTGGCGCGTGTACCACTTCCAGCAGTGCAGCGATTTCGGCGTGTTCTTCACGTCGCCGTCGCATGACGGCGTGTTCCTCCGCACGCTCGAGGAGCACGAGGCGGAGTGCGTACAGATGTTCGGTGAGAAGAACGTGCTCGCACTCGATTCGGGCGCGGTCCACTGGGACCTCTTCGACCGCATCCCGTCGTACCAGAAGGCGAATCACCCGAAGCTCGTCTACGTGCGTGGCGGAAACGACCCGTGGCAGGTCCACGGCCCGGACGCGCCGAACTGGACGCCGCGCGTTCACCACGACAAGTACGACGTGTACGACACCGAGTGGGGCGTGTTTGTGGATGTGCCGAACGGCTTCCACATGCCCGACCGTGACGACACCGACGTGGCGCTCGCGATGTTCGTCGAAGCATTCCGCCTCGGCGGTTTCAACTCGAACGACTGACGCGTACGGGCGCGCCTCGCGCGCAAGCAGGAAGGGCGGACGGGGTCTCTAAGGGGTCCCCGGTCCGCCTTTCTGCTTTTCGAGCTCGCGTTCGAGACGGCGAATGGTCCGCTTGAGGTCCGCCACCTCGCGCGACGTGGCGAGGTTCAGCGTTCTTGCGAGCCGCTCCACGCGCTGCTCAAAGCTCTCCTGGAGTTTGCCCCGTGCTTCGATGGCCTGCATGACCGTCCTCATGACGCGTTCGTCCTGAAGCAGGCGCATGACGCGCTCGTCCTGTACGAGTTTCAGGCCTCGCTCAAGCAGCTTCGTTCGCCAGTCCATGGGGCTCCTTCCGGGTTCGGCGTGGCTTGACACGTCGCATTCGTGAGTGGTAGCTCCGCGCCACTGAACCGCGATTCATAGCGGTTCCTTTCCCGTCTATCCACCTAGGAGTAGCCAGCATGGCCGACGCCAAGACCGATTTCGGAACCAACCTTCCCAAGAAGATCGCCAACGACACGGCGAAGGCGAAGGGAGTGGGCGCGACCTTCCTTTTCAAGATCACCGGCGATGACGGTGGCGTGTGGACGGTCAATCTGAAGGACAACCCGGGCGTGGCCGAGGGCGACGCCGGTGGTGCGGACTGCACGCTCGAGATGAGCGGCGACACGTGGAAGCAGATCAGCGACTCGCCTGGCGCCGCAATGCAGCTCTACTTCCAGGGCAAGCTCAAGGTGTCGGGCAACGCAATGCTCGCCACCAAGCTTCAGACGATTCTCCAGTAAGCCGGGCACGCGTGCCGGCACTTACGGGCCTGCGCGTACTCGATCTCTCGCGGCTCCTCCCCGGTCCCTTCGCGACGATGGTCCTCGCGGATCTCGGCGCGACGGTGGACAAGGTGGAGGACCCGGCGGGAGGGGACTACCTGCGCCTCATGCCGCCCCAGGTGGACGGCATGTGCGCCGCCTTCTGGGCGCTGAACCGCGGCAAGCGGAGCCTCGTCCTCGACCTCAAGTCGGAAGCGGGGCGCGCCGCGTTCCTCGATCTCGTGCCGACGTACGACGTTCTCGTGGAGAGCTTTCGTCCAGGCGTCATGGACAAGCTAGGCCTTGGTTACGGCGCGCTCTCGGCGCGGTCGCCGGGCCTCATCTTCGCTTCGCTTTCGGGCTACGGCGCCACCGGGCCGCTCACGAAGCGGGCGGGGCACGACCTGAACTACCTTGCGAGGAGCGGGGTGCTCGGGCTCACGGGGCCCGAGGCGACGAAGGGGCCGCCGCAATTGCCCGGAGTGCAGATCGCCGACATCGGGGGCGGCGCGCTCTTTGCCGTGGTGGGCATCCTCGCCGCGCTTGAGGAACGACGGCGCACCGGCCGCGGTCAGTTCCTCGATATCTCCTTGGCGGAGGGGGCCGTGAGCTTCGGTCTGTTCGGGCTCATGGGCGCGCTCGCGGGGCTCTCCGGCGCCCGCGGCGACGACGTGCTCACGGGCGGCATTGCGCCGTACAACACCTACGTCTCGAAGGACGGCGTGCCGGTCACGGTGGCGGCCCTTGAACCCAAATTCTGGATGGCGTTCTGCCAGGCGACGGGGCTTGAGCCCGACCTTGAGGCCCTCGCACCCGGTCCACATCAGGCGAAGCTCAAGCAGCGCGTGGCGGAGACTGTGGCCGCGCGAACGGCGGACGAGTGGCGAGCCTTCGGCGAGTCGCACGACTGCTGCGTGGAGGTTGTCGTGGCGCCCGAGGCATTGCCGAGTGATCCGCTCCACGCCGAACGGCATGCCTTTGCCAGAACGGACGGCGCCGAGTTGCTCCAGCCGCTCACGCCCGTTTCGCCTCGCGTGGATGTCGTTCCGCGTGCACCGACCCAGGGCGAGCACAGCGATGCGGTGCTTGCCGAAGCGGGATTCGACCCCGCCCGCGTTCAGAGTCTCCGCGCGTCGGGCGCGATCCGCTAGCCCGCGGACCCGATGGCGCGCGGGTGGGCGTTCAGCCGGCCGGCTGTGCCTCGAGATCCTGGGCGAGGTAGCTCAGGATGACTTCGTCGAGGGTCATGGACGCGGCGATCTTGGCGCGTGCGCCGCCGTCGGGCGGCGGCGTGGAGCCGAGCACGGGCGCCGCCGCGGCGTAGGCGCCGGAGCCGCGCGAACCGAGCAATCCCGCCGGCGGGGAAGAGCGCTTGGGCGCCTCGAAGGACCGTGTGGAGAGGCTGCGTTCGGCAGTTGGGGCAACGGACGCGGGCTTGCTCGCTCCGGCGGCCTCTCCGGGTTCGTCGTAGTGACCGTCGCGGAGCGCGATGAACATGGCCTTGTGCTGCTCGCGCATCTTCGCTTTCACGACCTCCTGGAGGTTCTCGGCGCCGAGCACATCCGCGTAGGAGGACTTCGTCGAGGCCACAATGCGGCCGCCGTCGGCGAAGAGATGCGTGATGATATGCGGGTGTTTCTGACCGGAGTCTTCGGTCTGGATGTGAAACAGCTTGCCCGCGTGTCTCACGTTCGTGTTGTAGCCAAGGAGCGGCGAACGAACGGCCATGCCCGCAATCCTACCAAAGGAGCAGGGCGTGCTAGAAGCACGCGGCCCTCGGACCCCTCCCATGCCTCGCAGAACACCGAAAACCAGGCTTGAACCCCTCCTTGCCCGCCCCGGCGCCATGTACACATGCACGGGGGACGGCCTCTGCTGCACGGGGCTCCACACCCTTGGCCCGCTGACACGCGCGGAGGCGCGCCGCGTGCTCGTGCTGCCCCGGCCCGATGGAGTTCGCGCGCTCAATGTCGTGGAGGCGTCGGCGCCCGACGTGCGCGAAATGCCCCTCGGTGCGCACGGGGGGTGCGGTTACCTCGAGGACGACGGTCGCTGCCATGTGCATGCGACCTTGGGCGCGCGCGCGAAGCCGGCGGGTTGTCGGCGCTTCCCCTACCGAGCCACCGCCACCGAAGACGGCCTTCGCATTTCGACGCACCACCGGTGTCCGTGCCGGACCATGGGCGAACGACCGCCGCTCGATGTGAACGACGCGCGCGAGGCGCTCGAAGGTGGTCGCGGACACAGTGACCCGGACGCGGTCGTGACACGGAAGATTCTGCTTCGCCGCGGCAAGCCGGTTGCGTTCGACGCGTGGAAGCGTTTCGAGGGGGAGCTCTTCGCGCGTGCTGCGGCGGGGGAACGCGCCGAGTCGTTGATCGACGTGCGCTCGCTGCCGACGCTGCGCGGCGAACCGAGATGGCACGGCGTTGTGGAAGACATGCGTTCGGCGCACAGTGACGGCACGGCCTTCGACGCGACGGTGGCGTGGTTCGCCGAGGGCCTTGCGGAGGTGGTGGGCGTGCCCATCGTCGAGCCGCCGCCCGCGCGGCCGTGGGGCGCTGCCTTCGATCGCGCGGAGGCGCGCCCGGCCGTTTCCGAGGCACCCGAAGCGCGTTGGGTTGACTGGCTGCTCGATGAGGTTTGGGGGCTCGAGTGGGCCGCCGTGGGTAGCTTTCAGCTCGCCACGCTCGATTGGTCGGTGCGTCTCCGGGTGGGGCGAGCCATCGAGCGGCGCATCGCTGCGCTCGGCGCATCCCCGGTCCGTGCGGCGGCGGAAGCGGTGTGCGTCGTCGATACGGTTGGCGCATCCGGCTGGTGGGAAGACGTCGCGTCGCGTCTCGTGGAGTGACGGCGCCGATCGATCGTGGCCCGTGCACGTACAAACGTTGACCCGACGATCGGAATGGGCAGAATCGGGTCATGCGCCGCGTCTTTCCGCTCGTGGCGTCGGTGGTGGTGCTCGCGCTGGGCGCCCTCGCGGCGTCGCCGGTCGCCTCCGAGCGTCATCCTTGGCTTGCGCGCAAGCGCCCGGGCCTCCGCCCGAACTACGCGGACAATGCGCGAACCTTGCCCGGCGAGTGGCCCGCGGAGCCGCCGAGCCCGAAGAACATCGATGCGGAGCGACTCGGGATGGCGCTCCGATCCATCTGCGGCGCGATGCCCGTCGAGCGGGCGAAGTCCTACGGGGCGTGGATGGTCGCGTCGGGCGCCGCCTTCGGCGAAGACCCGTTCCTCCTCGCCGCGCTGGTTCGGCGCCTTGGCAATTGCCGTCCCGACAGCGAGGACCTCGGTGGTATCGGGCTCACGCTCATTCGGCGCGAAATGTACGCCGACCAGATCCGCAAGAAGGAGCTCCGGTTTCAGGTGCTCGATGCGGGCGGGTGGCGAGAACAGGCCATCGCGGTGCCGCGCTTTCCGTTCGCTGGGCCACGTCTTGTGCGCGCGGAGGAGAATCTCTATTTCGCCGCGGCGCTCCTCCAGATGTGGCGTCTTCAGCACGCCTCGGTCGACGGGGAGTTCGACCAGGTGCCGCATCGACACCACGTCTCGCACTTCGTGTGGGGAGACCGTGTTCGCAGTCAGCGGGATGAAGACCGCATCTTCACCGACCGTCGTCGGATTCTCGAGGCGTACGGCGCTCGTTCGACCCCCACGATCAAGCGACTCGGACTCACGTGGCGCGCGCCGCTCGATGGCGCACCGCGGACGGTTACGAGCGGCATTGGCGATTCGCGCGACGACGGCGAACGCGACCACCGCGGCGTCGACCTCGAATCCTTGCCCGGCGAGATTGTGCGTGCGCCCGCCGACGGCGAAGTGGTGTTCGCCGGGGTCGATTTGCCAGGTCGGCAGAACCATGTGGCACTTCATCGCGGGGAATACGACCGCTACCCCAAACGCTCCCTCGGGCACGGTGGCCGATTCGTGTGCCTGCGCCACCGACGCGCGGGCGCGGATTCGATCCGTACTTGCTACATGCACCTAGAAGAGGTGCACGTGGAGCCGGGCATGGATGTGCGCGCGGGCGACTCCCTGGGTACCGTCGGGCGCACCGGCATGGAGCGCTCCGCCGCGCATTTGCACTTCGAGCTCCATACGGAGGCGGGGCCCCTCGATGCGGGAAAGGAACTCGCAGGCGTACTCATCGGCGACCCCTCGCGGCCCCCGACTTACCCCGCGCCCTCGCCTTGACGGCACCGCCCCCGCGGGGGGACGCTCCGCCCGTGGACGTCGCCGAATCCATGCCGAGCGTCGCGGTCGTGCGCTTCAACCGAGCTGTCTGGGCCGCATGGGTCGTCGTGGCGTTGGCGGTCGTCGCCACGGCGGCGTGGCTCACGCCCGACCCTTCGGGCCTCGGCACGCACGTGCAGCTCGGTCTTCCGCCCTGTGGCTTCCTCGTGGCGACGGGGCTTCCTTGTCCGGGGTGCGGGCTCACCACGTCGTTCGCCAACATGGCGCATTTCGCATGGGCCGACGCATTCCACGCGAATCCATTTGGCGTAGGGCTCTTCCTAGCCATGTGTGCATCGGTGCCGATGGCGGTGCGGGCCGGCCTCCGCGGTGACGAGTTGCTCGACACGCTCTTCCGGACCCACGCCGACAAGATCGCCATCGTGCTGTGTGTCCTCGCCTTCGGGAGCTGGGGCATTCGGCTCCTCGGCGCCGTCGCGCACTAGCTCCCATGGCGGACCGCGCGCCCATCGCCCAGGTCGGAGAAGTGTTCGCGGGACGCTACCGGCTTGAGGAACGGCTCGGCGCCGGCGGCATGGCGCAGGTGTACGCCGCCATGGATCTTGCGACGCGGGGAAGCGTTGCGGTGAAGATCCTTCGAAGCGAGATCGCCCACAACGAAGAAGTGCAGGAGCGTTTTCGACGGGAAGGCGAAATCCTCCAGCGTCTCCGCCATCCGTCCATCGTCGTGGTCGACACCTTTGGGCAGACGGAGGATGGGCGCACGTTCATCGTGATGGAGCGCCTCTTTGGGCGCACGTTGGCCGACGCCGTGTCGGCGGACGGACCGCTGCCGCCCGACGTCCTCTCCTTTGTGGTTGAGCAGATGGCGGACGCGCTCAGCGTGGCGCACGGTGCTGGCATTATTCACCGTGATCTCAAACCGCAGAACGTTTTCGTGTCGCAGGGCGTGGGCAGTATTGCCGTCAAGATCCTCGATTTCGGCATCTCGAAGATGAACGGCACCGAGCGGATCACGGTGACGGGGGAGCTGCTGGGCACGCCGCGCTACATGGCGCCTGAGCAGCTCGAGGGGCGCGGCACCATCGATCACCGAGTCGATGTGTACAGCACGGGCGTGCTCCTCTACGAGGCGCTCGCGGGCGTTTCACCGTTTCGAGCACGGACCGCGGGGGAGCTCGTGGTGGCCGTGCTTCAAGGGGTTCGTGTTCCGCTTCGCGAGCGGCGCCCCGACCTCGGAGCGGATCTCGCCACGGTCGTGGAGACGGCCATGGCCCACGACGCGGGTGCGCGTTTCTCGAGCATGCAGGCGCTTGCCAAGGCCTGGCGCTACGCCGTGGAACGGGAGCCCACCGCCATCGA
This sequence comes from Polyangiales bacterium, assembly GCA_041389625.1. Classification (GTDB taxonomy): domain Bacteria; phylum Myxococcota_A; class Polyangia; order Polyangiales; family JAWKRM01; genus JAWKRM01. Next base: position 1,390 of record JAWKRM010000034.1, on the reverse strand, counting down.
CGTGGGACAGAACGCGGCGACGCGCCTACTTGGGAGCGTCGAGCCCGAGGGCGAGCGAGCCGGTGTGGACGATGGGCGTCCGCTCGTGCCCGGAACGTTCGCGGCGCTGCCTGCGATGGTCGATCGACCCGCGACGATGGCCGATGGTGAGGTGGGGATTCCCGCGGGGCTTTCCGCACCGTCCGCACGGCGTTCTGCGCCCCTGCTCCTGGCGGTCGCGATCCTCGTGGCGGTGGGTTCCGCGGCCGCGGTGATCTGGCTCCTCGACCGTTTTCTCTAGGCGGCGCGCCGGGCGCCAGCTCAGACCGTTCGCGCGGAGTCGTGGCTTGCGGCGGCCTCCGCCGCCGTGAGCAATGCCGTGGCCGAATCGAACGGCCTCGAGGGGTACGTTGCCGCGCCGGCGGCGAGGCGAGGGCCACCGCCCTCCGCAAACGTTCCCACGGGTGTGAGCCCGCGGATCCGAGAGAGCACGGTCGCCGTCCCCTCAACGTCCGTTTCAGGCAACAGCACCATGAAGCTCGATGCACCACTCCGAAACACGTGGTCGAGGCCACGCACGCATTCGCGGAGACCGTGGGCGGCGGTGACCACGGCCGCGTCGTGCACCAGTACCGATCCGGGATCGACGCCGTGGATGTGTACCGCAACGCAGCTTAGGGCGTGCGCGTACCGCACGGCGCGCGAAAACTCGTACTCAAGCGTCACCAACATTTGCGATCGGGTTCCCGCGCGGGTGAGCGGATCGACGACCCCGAGTTCGGGTGGAATCGAGGCGCGCAGTTCCGCGTTCCGCAGCCGGAGGGCGTTTCGAACGCGTTGGTGGACGTCCACGGAGCGGAACGGGCGCCGGATGGTGTCGTGTGCACCCGCGGCCGCGGCGTCGTCGGCGCCCGAGTGATCGTCGTGATCCGCCACGACCAGGATGGGGATCGGATCAAAATCGGGATCCGAGCGAAGGACACGTAGCGCGGTGAGGCCGTCGAGGTTCGGCATGCGCAGGTCGAGGAGCATCACGTCCGGCCGCTTCCGTGACGCCACGTCGAGGGCGCTCTCACCGTCGTGCGCCGTCACCACGCGATATCCACCGGATGCGCAAAGCTCCTGGAGAATGCGAAGACTAAAGGGATCGTCGTCCGCGATGAGTACGAGTTCGTTCACGAGCCCTGTCCCTCCGAGTCTTCGAGGAGCGCTTCGAGACCGTAGGCCTGCACTTTGCGGATGAGATTTCGCCGCGAGATGCCGAGGGCGCTAGCCGCGCGTGTCTTGTTGCCGCGGGCGCGTCGGAGGCTTGCGAGGATCATGCGACGCTCAAGCGCTTCGACCGCTTCGGGCAATGTTCTGAGCTGGTCCACGGGGATCGACTCATCCAGTGCGCCGAGGACGCCCGTGT
>JAWKRM010000033.1:0-44183 GCA_041389625.1 Polyangiales bacterium | reverse complement strand
CGAGTTTGCGCTGGTGACGACGTCGTTCGGCGCGCTCACCGCGTTCGGTATGCAGACCGTGAGCCTTGGAACCGATAACGTCGGCAACGACCTCGGCACCGTGGACCTCGCGGCCTTCGACGAACAATTCCAAGTTGGCATTCGCATCACGGAGGCATTTGGCATCCGTGCGGACCTCGCGGGCTCCGTGGGCGTGGGTGCCGATGACAAGAGCGCGCTCATCGCCGGCGCGAACTTCGCGGGCGGCTTTGGGCTGGGCCCGGTCGTGCGAATCTTCGGGACCGACGACTTCATGCTTTCCGCGACGCTCCGCGGTGGCTTCCTGACGGGCGCCATCATTTCGCCGCTTGCGTTCGGCAACGCGATTCTTGAAACCGGCCGCATCAACCGTGGCACGCTGCTGACAAACGTTTCCCAGTGGAGCGTGGCACCGGCGCTCGCGCTGGCCTATGCGCCCATGGAGGCGGTGGGCCTCCAGGCGAGCGCGCGGCTCAACGTCGAAGCAACCGACGCCGAGGGTCAGGACACCGACGTTTCCACGAGTGTGGACCTCGGCGCGACGCTGACCATCGACGCGGTGGACCTGTTTGCGCCCGTGGCGCTCCTCGTTTCGTACGCGGCGGCCGTCCCGTTCGGCGACGACGAACTCCAGCACGGCATCGAAGTCGGGTTGTTCTATTCGGGGCTCCAGCACCTAAACCTCGGCGCGGCGGTCGCAAGCACCATCGGCGCCGAGGAGTCGATCTTCTACGCCCAGCTACGCCTCGCACACTACTGGTGAACATGCGCAGTCGCCGCCCTAGCGGCGTCGGCCGAGTGGTTCCGGAAGGTCCACGGGGAAATCGCCGAGGATGGGGCCGGCGTCCTTGGCCCTCTCGAGTACTTCGTGTTGTTCCTTGGCGGCCTTCACGGCCTGCTCTGCGCGCGTTCGCGCTTGATCGGCCAGGCAGCGCGCTACGAGGCGGCGAGTTCAGGGGCAGGTGACGGGTTCGGTGCCTGGGGGGCGTCCGGGATGGGATCGGCGGCGGGCTTTGGGGTGGTGTCGCCGAACCATTTGGGTTCCCACCAGGTGATGGAGGCCACCAGGAAGATGTTCAGGAAGCCCGTGATGCCGAACATCGCGATGCTTGCGTGCATTCCGATGATGGCGAGGGCCACCCACGGCACGGCGCGGCGCCAGAAGAGCACGGTGATGGCGGACAACTCCGCGGCGACCGCGACCCAGGAAAGCACGACGAACGGCCAGTGCACCTGGTAGTCGAAGGCGGAGTGCCCGAGGATCCAGTAGAAGCCGCTCTCGTGGACCTCGTTCGCGACCATCCCCTGGATGGAATAGCCGTTGAGCCACACGATTCCTTTCCGGAGCGGAAAGAGTTTCGCGACGCCCGCCGCGACGTAGAGGAGGGCGAGCCAGGCGCCCATCCACTCGACGGGCCAACGGTAGTCCGTTGCTGGGCGCGAACGGCGCGGCCGAATGCGAGCGTCGACGGACCAAGCGTCGGCGACGGGTGCGAACAGAAACACGAGCAGGAAGAACGTGAAGTAGAGCCAGTCGTCGTGCGCCGTGATCATCCGGTAGTAGTAGTTCTGCGTGATCACGTAGGCGACGAGCGTCACGAGCGTGGCGGTGCGCGTCAGCAGCCCGATGCAAAGCATGATGGAGGCGACCAGCCCGACGGTGAGGAGCGGGCGGACAAGGTGCTGCGCAGCGAACTCCTCGAAGCCGAGTGGAAAGGCGCTCCGCGTGCCGGGGTAGACCCGCGCGGGAATCGCCATGAGCAGTGGAATGGCGCCGCTCGAGAAGACCGAGATCAGGTAGCCGCCGAGCACGATGCGAAGCAACGCGAGGTGCTTTGGCGAGCCTGGAAGCCGGGCTCGAGCGAAGACATGGGTTGCCGCGGGGGCTCGGGATTCAGCGTTTGTCACGCGCATGCCCCGGAAGGAGTGGCTCAAACCGTTCCATGGGCCCGGGAATGGGCACTCCGGTTCGCGTCGAGTACGGCATGCGAACGATGAGGGGCTTCGGGAGCCCCTGGGCGGCGAGCTGCTCCGTGACGAGGGAGAACACCGCGCGGGTCCGCGAGTACTGCGTGGCGACGGCCGCCGTCCGATAGTCGAAGTCGGTGAGAAACTGCGACGCGGCGGTGCTCTCCCGTTCGAAGCTCAGCATCTGCAGTGTTTTCGAATGATCGATCACGAGGTACCGCCACGTGTCTTGCACGACGGGTGGCGGTGTCGTGACGGCGTTGCTGTACATCGCGACGGGTGAGAACGGATAGGTCTCGAGTCGCAGTGCGATGTGGCCGACTTCCAGGGCGAAGAAGAGGCCGCAAACGACGAGGGCGTTCCGGGGGACGGGGAGGGCGCGCAGTGCGGCGACGGCGCGTGGCGCCTGCCGTGCGGCGAGCAGCACGAGCGGAAGCACGAGCGCGAGTTGAATCGCCCATTCCCACGCGGCGCGCTTCGGGGTGTCGTACCAGCGATCGACGGGGGAAGCGATGATCGACGTCGTCAGGTCGAGGCAGTTCGCGATCAAGCACGCGACGACCGCGACGCGAACAATGCGCCGGATCACGGTGTCCCCGGGGACTCGTGCGGCAGCACGCCGTCTTCGATGGACATGGTGAAGGTGAGGCGCTTTTCGGTGCCGGGCGTCGTGTGGATTTGGAAGTTCGTGTCGACGATGACGGCCTCGGGGCGGCCAGGCACCTTGGCGAGCATGGCGAGGCACTTGGGAGGTCCGAGCACGAAGCACGCCGTGGAGAGCGCGTCGGCGTGGAGACCGTCGGGTGCGAGGAGGGTGACCGACAGGGTGCCGTCCACCGGGCGGCCCGTGTGCGTGTCGATGATGTGGTGCCAGCGCTTGCCCTGGTCATCCACGAACGTGTGCTCGTAGTCGCCGGACGTGGAGATGGAGCCTTCCGTCGCCTCGAGGAAGGCGAAGTAGTCGTTCATCCGCGGATGCTGGATGCCGACTTTCCAGGCGCGGTCGCCACGCTTGCCCTGCACGGTGACCTGGCCGCCGCCGAAGATCATGAAGTTGTCGAAGCCGCGTTCGAGGAGCACGGCCTTGGCGCGGTCGAGGGAGTAACCCTTGCCGATGCCGCCCGTGCCGATGGCCATGCCCTTCTGCTTGAGGAACACGGTGGATTTGCGCTCATCAAGGGCGATGCGCTTCCAGTCGATGAGCTTGAGCTTCGGGGCGAGCTCGGCGTCGGTTGGAGCGCGGTGGTGGCCCTCGCGGAAGTCGTAGAGGCCGTGGAGCGCGGCCCAGGAGATGTCGAAGGCGCCGCCGCTCCAGCGGGACACCTCAAGCCCGGCGCGGACCACGGCGAGGGTGTCGGCGCCGACCTTCACGGGGTGGACGCCGGCGTTCGTGTTGACCTGCGACATCTCGCTGTCGGGGATCCACTCCGAGAGCACGGATTCGAGGCGGCCGATTTCGTCGAGGGCCGCGTCGGTGGCCGCTTCACCCGCGGGCGTGGCCTCGCCGAGCACCGTGATCTGGAAGATGGTGCCCATCATGTCGCGGCTGCGTTGAAACACGGCGGCGCGCGGCTCCACGCGGCGCGGGGCCTCGTCGCTTGGCGCGGGCTCTGCGGTTTCCGTCGCGTGCGCCTCGGGCTCGGGTGCTTCGACGGTGGGCGGCGTGGACGCCACGCCGTCGGTGGCCCCACGACCGCACGCGGAAGCGGGGACCAACGCGAGCAGAACGAGCGTGAGGGCCCCCCGGCGCATCAGGGGAACCGCACCTGCACGCCGGCCATGAGGTCCGTGATGAAGGCGAAGTTCCGGACGACCATGATCGACTCGGCGATGTGCCCCCAGATGCCGACGTACCGCACGATGTCGAACTGGATGCCGACTTCACCGCGGCCGCCGAAGTCCGTGGACTTCCAGCCGGGGAGGTCGGACGACGTGAAGTCGATCATGGCCTTGAGGCCCAGGTAAAACTTGAAGATGGATTTCGGCGACGTGTACGAGCGGAAGCCGAAGCCCATGCCCATGGGGAGCGAGCCCGAAATCTCGTCCTTCGCGAGGCCCATGCGGAAGAGGCCCGTGAGTTCGAACCCGTCCGACAGGCCGAAGGAGAGTTCGTACTCGCTGATGGCCTTCTTGAAGCGGCCGCAGATGTTCGACCCGGTCGGGTTACAGGGAATGCCGTCGCTGCCGTAGCGCACGGCGAACACGAAGGGCACGCCGAAGCCCGCGCGGAGGCCGATTTGCATGGAGTGGCCACGGGAGTTCTTTTCGTCTTCCTCGGTGGCTTGGCGCGCTTCGAGTTCGGCCTTCGATTCGACGACGACCTCCTCCTGGTTCGGCTGTTCCTCCTGCTCGAACTCACTCTGCTCGCGCTCGAGGTCCGACTGGGTTTGGTTCACCTCGGTGGTCGTCGTGCCGGTGGTCGTCGTCTCGGCGGCGGCGGGCGGCGCGTCATCGGCCGCGGCCACGGTGGGGCAAAGGAGGGGAGAACGACGAGCAGGGGAAGGAACGAACGAATCGACATGGTGCCTCGAAGGTGCTGGTAAGCTCGCGACTCTAGTGCAATCGCCATCGACGCAAAAGCGCGCATTTGTGGGGCAACTCGCCGCCGTGGGGGCGGCGGTGCTCGGCGTCCTCGCGATCCTCCCGTCGACGGTGCGGAGCCTCGGCCCCGGCACCGATGTGGAGGTGCGTGTCGTGCGGTACGCCGACGGGCGCGGGGCGGCCTACGAGTCGGCCCCGAAGCGCATGGCGTGGGAGGTGCGCAAGCGAACGAGCGTCGAGACGAAGCTGACGGCGGACCAGTCGCGCTTCGATGACCCGCGCATCTTCGAGTCGCCGTTCCTGTACTGGAGCGGGCGCGAGGGGTTCCCCGCCATGTCGGAGGCGGAGACCGTGGGCCTCCGCCGCTTCGTGGAGTTCGGTGGGTTCGTGCTGGTGGACGACGCGCGACCCGAGAAGGGGGAGTTCCTCGCGAGCGTGCGGAGGGAGCTCGCGCGGGCCCTGCCGGAGTCGCCGCTCCATGTCCTGCCGCCGTCGCATACGGTGTACCGCTCGTTCTATTTGATCGACCGGCCCGTGGGGCGGGTCGAGGGGCCCGCGGAGCTGCTCGGGCTCGAGGCGGGCGAGCGCACGGCCGTCGTCGTGAGCGCCCATGACATCGGCGGCGCCGTGGCCCGCGACAACCTTGGCGCATGGGAAGCCGAGGTCTCGCCGGGGGGAAGCGAGCAGCGGGAACGGGCGGAGCGCCTCGTGGTGAACCTCGTCATGTACGCCCTGTGCCTCGACTACAAGGATGACCAGGTGCACGCGCCGTTCATCATGCGCCGCCGGGGACGCCTGCCGTAGACATGCCGTTCGTGGCCACGATTCGCCTGGGCGGTGCCGGGTGGCGTGCGGACGATGGCGGTCCTCGCGGTGGTCCTGGTGGCTGCGTGGATCCTGTCGCTTGGCGAGCTGCGGCGGATGGAACATCGGCCCCGGGCGCTTGTGCTGTTCGCGCTCCGGACGGTGGGGCTCGTGGCGGCGTTCCTCGTGGGCGCGCAGCCCACGTGGAGCGGCGAGCATGTTGAGCGGCGGCCCGGTCGCCTCCTGGTGCTCATGGACGAATCGCGGAGCATGGGCGTTGCAGAGGGGCGCGGCGCGCGGATGGACGCGGTGCATGCGTTCGTCGCAGCGCACCCCGAGCTGGGCGCGGAGAACGTGGCGGCCGTCGCGGTGGCGAGCGGCCTTCGAGCCTTGAGCCGCGGCGATGCGGAGGAGCTTGCTCCCTCGGGACCGAATCGCGTTTGCTCGATTCCATCGTCACCGCCGCGGAGGGCGCGGAGGTGGGGGCGGTCTTGCTGGTCTCGGACGGCGCCGACCGTTCGAAGGATGCGACGCTCGAGCGCATCGCGGCCACGGGCATGCGGGTGCATACGGTGGGCGTGGGCACGGACGACGGGTTTTCCGATGACGCCATCGTCGACGTGCGGGCGGATGCGACGGGGTTCGTGCACCAAGAAACGCGCGTTCGCGTGGAGCTCCGCTCGTCGAAGCCGCGGACGACGCTGACGGTGTTCCTGCGGCGGGACGGCGAAATCCTGGAGCAGGTTTCCGTGGCACTCGACGATACGGGGAAGGGGTACGCGGAGCTTTCGTTCACGCCGAACCGCCCCGGCCGCGCGGCGTACGAGGTCTACCTGCCGAGCCGCGGCGACGACGACGTGCCCGAAAACAACGTCGCGGCGTTCCTCGTGAATGTGCGGCGCGACAAGCTTCGTGTGCTCCACGTGGCGGGGCGGCCAAGCTGGGACGAGCGCTTCCTCCGGGCGTTTCTCAAGAAGGATCCAAGCATCGACCTGGTGTCGTTCTTCATCCTGCGGACGAGCACCGATCTCACCATGGCGGCGCCCGGGGAGATGGCGCTCATCCCGTTCCCGACGGACGAGCTGTTCTCGGAGCACCTCGAGAGCTTCGACCTCGTCATCTTCCAGAATTTCAACTTCGGCCCCTACGACATGGCGCCGTACCTGCCGCGCATCCGCGACTACGTGCGCCGCGGCGGGGCATTCGCGATGGTCGGTGGTGAACTGAGCTTCGCCGGAGGCGGCTATGCGGAGACGCCGCTGGCCGAGGTGCTGCCCGTGGTCATGCCGCCGTCGAGCAGCTCGCCCGCGCGGCAGTTTGTCTTCGACCGATTTCGGCCCGTGCTTGACGCGGCGTTCGCGCGGCACCCGCTCGTGGAGCTGCGCCCCGATGCGCTCGGGAACCAGCAGGCATGGGCACGTCTTTCGCCGGTGGAAGGGGCGAACGTGGTCGACGGCGTTCGACCGACGGGGGACGTGCTGCTTCGGCACCCCACGTACCCGGTGGCGGGCGGCACGCTGCCGCTCCTTGTCGTCGCCCAGGTCGACAGGGGCCGCGTGCTTGCGCTCACCACCGATTCCTCGTGGCGCTGGGGCCTGACGACGGGTGGCGCCACGGGTGATGCGAGCGCCTACGGAACGTTTTGGGACCATGCCCTGCGGTGGCTGGCCATGGACCCGCTCCTCGACCCGACGCGGCTCCGTGTCGACGCGGAGCGACTGGCGCCGGGCGAATCGTTCGATGTGCAGGGCGTGGCTCGCGACCGGCACTACATCCCACTCACGGAGGCGCTCGCGTGGACGGTGGAACGCGCCGATACGCACGCCGCCGTCTCCGCGGGCACCGTTCGGGCGGACGCGCGCGGAGGCTCACGTGGCGTGCGACGGCGCCCGTGGAGACGGGGTGTACCGCATCACGCTCAAGGACCCGGGGGCATTGCGCTCACGGAGGAGCTCTTCGTGGTGGGCGCCGGCGCGAGCGAACTGGCAAATCCGTGGCCGAATGCGGCGCTGCTTCGCGCCGTCGCCGAGCGCACGGGCGGCAAGCACTTCGCCTCCCTGGGCGACGTTCCGCGCCTGACGGACATCGACGCGACCCGCGAGCGCGTGGTGGGCAGGAAGACGATGGCGCCCCTCGCGACCCCGTGGGCCTTCGCCATCCTCGTGGCGTTGCTCGCGGCGGACTGGGCGCTCCGTCGGCGCTGGGGGCTGCGCTAGGCGCTACGGACAGGCTTCGGAGAAGTTCTGGGGGACGGTGACGTCGATGGAGCCGACGATGCGTGCGTTGGCGGCGCTCAGGGGGTCGAGGCAATCGGTGAGGGTGACGTCGAACTCGGCGGTGACGGCGGAGGACTTCACCGAATCGATGTTCGTAAAGGTGATGAAGCCGCTTGCGGCGGTGCAGTTGCGCCAGACGTTGTCGTGCTCGGGGGAAGCCTCGGAGGGGATGGCGTAGAGGAACGTGAGGTCGCCCGTGGAGTTCGTGCTCACGGTGTTCGGTCCGGCGAAGACCGACGTGCCCACGGCCTCCTGGGCGATGCGGACGACGAACCGCTCGCCCTTGTCCGGGTCGCAGCTCGTGGCGCCCAGGCCGAGGACAAGGGTGGGGTTGCCGCAATCCTGATCCCACCGCGCGTAGGCGCGGGTCACGTCGAAATCGTGTTCGTCCGCGCCGCCGGCGATGATCACCGTGGCGTTGTTCGATGCGTCGGGTTGCTCCACGGTGATGCAGCCGAGGGCATCCTCGGCCGAGGCGTCGGAGTCGGACCCGTCGGATTCAACGGAACCGTCCTTCTTCCCGTTGCCGCTGCCGTACGGGTCGCCGGCGCCGCCGCCCACGGGGACGTCGTTCGATTCACAGGCACCGAGAATGCAAAGCAGCAGCAAACCACCAACGGGAACGAGCCTAGGCATCGCGCTAGAACTTGCCCGAAAGGCCCAGCGCCGCGCCAGAAGGCAGCGGAACGGCGGCGACATCGATGGAAAATGCATGCTTCTTTCGTAGGGCGGCCTCGGCGGCGGGGCCCGTGCGGAGCTCTTCGTCGAGCTCCTGGTAGGCGTCCCAGCGGTCTTCGGCCTCGGAGGTGAGGAACAGCGTCACGAGGCCGGTGACGATGGAAATGGACGCGCCGATGATGACGAACACGCCGATGGTGTCCACCTCGAAGTCCCGCGGCACGAGGTAGACCGGGAGCACGGCGAGGCCCGCGGCGAGCGAGAGGGAGCCGTCGACGAGGCGGGCGGCGCGGGAGCGGTCCGCGAGGTCTTCGAGGGCGTATTCGCCGTACTTGAGGCGCGCCGCGGCCTCGTTTGGCGTGCGCATGGGCATGTGCGCGTAGCGGAGGGCGGGCTCACGGTAGTCGGGCTTGAGGATGAGCTCCATGATGCCGCGCGCGATGCTCGTGCCACCGAAGACGTAGAGGTACGTCGCGAGGAACGACGCATCCTCCACGTTCGAGTACTCCGCGAAGAGGATGCCCATGGTGATCGTCAGGGCACCCGTGGTGATCGAGAGCACGCCCGAAAGGATGCCGTTGTCGCTGCGTGCGGCCACGGCGTTCAAGTCGGAGGCGAGTACACGGAGGCGCGCGCCAGTCTCGGGGTCGAGCGAGAACGCGCCGTCGACGCCGGATGCGTAGGGGCTCCGCGCGGGCGAGGCACCACCCGGGCCGTACGCGGAGTACGCGGGGGGCACCGGGTCCGATGGCGGTGGGGGCGTCGATGCGTCCACGGCGCGGCCTTCGCTCGGTGCGGGCGATTCCGTGGCGTCGGCCGGTGGGTTCGCGGGGGACGCTTCCGGCGGTGGGGCGAGATCGCCCGCGCCCTGCGCCCGTGCGGCGGACACGGTGAATGTGGCCGCGAGGAGGGCGAGCCCCACTGCGGAGCGTGCGGCGGAACCGAACGTGAATCGTGGCACGGATGGAAGCCTAGCAAGTTCCCCCTTGGCAGGGGACCCGGCCGGCCTAAGAGTGGTCGACCCCGTCCGTCCCCGAGAGGCCATGCGTCCCACCCGACTCCGCGGCGCCCGCACGCACAACCTGCAAAACCTCGACCTCGATCTCGAGCCGGGGTCCCTCGTCGTGCTCGCGGGGCCGAGCGGCGCGGGCAAGTCGTCGCTCGCCTTCGGGACGCTCTACGCCGAGGGGCAGCGGCGGTACGTGGAGAGCTTCAGCGCGTACGCGCGGCAGTTCCTCGAGCGCCTCGAGCGGCCGCCGGTGGAGGAGCTCGACCCGGTGCCGGCGGCGGTGGCGGTGGACCGGCAGGCGTCGGTGAAGACGAGCCGGTCGACGGTGTCGACCATGACCGAGGTGGCGGATTACGCGAAGAGCCTCTGGGCGCGCGCGGCGGATCTGTACTGCGACGGTTGCGGCGAAAAGGTCACCCGCGACACGCCCGTGAGCGCGGCGGAGGCGGCGCTCAAGCGGTTTGGCGGCGAGCGAATCCTCGTGACGTATCCGGTGGCGGCGCCCACGGCCGACGCGTTTCTTGGGGTGCGCGATGGGCTCTTGGCCGACGGCTACCGCCGCGTGCTGGTCGGCAAGGAAGCGCGCGACCTCGACGCCGTGCGCCCGAGCGACATCAAGAAGCGTGGCGGATTCGACGTGGTGGCCGACCGGGCCGTGGCGCGGGAAGAGGACCGCGCGCGCGTCGTCGAGGCCCTCGAGGCGAGCTTTGCGCGCGGCGGCGGCAAGGCTTCGGTGGTGACGGCGGAGGGGAAGCGCTTCGACGTGTCGTCGGGGCTCCACTGCGCGCGTTGTGACAAACACTTTCGTGAGCCGACGCCGGGGCTCTTCTCGTTCAACTCGCCCGTGGGCGCGTGCAACGAGTGCCGCGGCTTCGGGCGGGTCATCACCATCGACTACGACCTGGTGCTTCCCGACGGCACGAGGACGTTGGCCGAGGGCGCCATCCGCCCGTGGTCGGGGAAGGCCACCGCGTGGGAGCGGCGCGCGCTGGCGAAGTTCGCGGCGAAGGACGGCATCCCCATGGACAAGCCCATCGGGGAGTTCACGGCGGCCGAACGGAACTGGCTCCTCGAAGGCACGGGCGGGAAGAGCTGGAAGACGAGCTGGTGGGGCCTGCGTCGCTGGTTCGCGTGGCTCGAAACGCGTGCGTACAAGATGCACGTGCGCGTGCTCCTCGCGCGCTTCCGAAAATACGTCGAGTGCCCGTCTTGCCACGGCGCGCGGCTCGTGCCCGAGGCACTCCGCTGGCGCGTGGGCAAGCACACGTTGCCGTCGTTCTTTGGGCTTTCGGTGGCGGAGGCCCTCGCGTTTGCGAAGAAGGAAAGCGCGCGGTGGACGAAGGATCCGCCCACGACGCTGCTCTTCGATGAGTGCATTCGGCGGCTTGAGATTTTGGACCGCGTGGGGCTCGGGTATCTCACTCTTGACCGTGCGTCGCGCACGCTTTCTGGCGGCGAAGCGCAGCGGGTGGGGCTCACGTCGGCGCTGAGCGCTTCCTTGAGTGGCGCCATGTTCGTGCTCGACGAGCCCACGGTGGGGCTGCACCCGAGCGATGTCCCCAAGCTGTTCGGCGTCGTGGAGGAGCTGGCCCACGGCGAAAACCTCGTGGTCGTGGTGGAGCACGACGAGTCGGTGATCCGCGGCGCGGACCGCGTCATCGAGCTCGGCCCCGGCGCGGGCGAGCACGGCGGGCGCATCGTGTTCGACGGGCCGCCATCGAAGCTCGGCGCCGCGAAGACGGCCACCGCGAAGGCACTCGCCAGGCGCAAACCCACGAAGGCCAAGCGCCGCGAGGGCAAGGCGTATCTCAGGGTGAAGAAGGCGAGCGGGCACAACCTGAAGGGTGTGGACGCCGCCATTCCCGTCGGCGCGCTGACGGTGGTGACGGGCGTGAGCGGCTCGGGCAAGAGCTCGCTCATCCTCGAGACGCTGTACCCGGCCGTCGCGCGCAAGCTCGGGCAGATGGAACTGGCGCCGCCCCTTGAGAACGGCGGCGTGGAGGGGGCGGGGCTCTTCACCAGCGCGGTGCGGGTCGATCAGTCGCCCCTCGGCCGCACGTCGCGCGGCAACCCCGCCACGTACATGAAGATTTGGGACGAGCTCCGCGCGCGCCTCGCGTCCGAGAAGGCGGCGAAGGAGCGGAGCCTCACGGCGGGCGCGTTCTCGCTCAACGTGCCCGGTGGCCGCTGCGAGACGTGCAAGGGCCAGGGCTACGAGACGGTGGAGATGCAGTTCCTCGCCGACGTGAGCTTCTCGTGCCCCGACTGTGGCGGCCGGCGCTTCGTCGGCGCCGTCCTCGACGTGCAGCACCGCGGAAAGAACGCGGCGGAGCTCCTTGAGCTCACGGCGAACGAAGCGGCGGCGCTGTTTGAGGGGGACAAGAAGGTGCTCGCGGGCATCGCGCCGCTCGTGGACGTGGGGCTCGGGTACCTGCGCCTCGGCCAGCCGCTGAACACGCTCTCGGGCGGTGAGGCGCAGCGTTTGAAGCTCGCCGAGGCGCTCTCCCGCGCGCCGAAGGGCTCGCTCATCGTGCTCGACGAGCCGACGGCGGGCCTCCATGCGAACGACATCGCGCCGCTCTTGGAGGTGCTTGAGCGGTTGGTGCGGCGCGGCGACACGGTGGTCGTGGTGGAGCACGACATGCGCGTGGCGGCGCGGGCCGACCATGTCATCGACCTTGGCCCGGGCGCGGGCGAAGAGGGCGGCCATGTGGTCGTGGCCGGCACGCCCGAGCGCGTGGCGAAGTTCAAGAAGTCGCTCACGGCGCCGCACCTGGCCGAGGCCCTCGCGGGGAAGACGCCTGCGGCGACGATTTCGCTCCAGAAGCGCGCCGCGCGGCGCGGGAAGGGCAAGGCGGCGGCGACGACGCACGGCTTCGTGGAGGTGGAGGGCGCCAACGAGCACAACCTCAAGGATGTGAGCGTGACGGTGCCGCGCGAGAAACTCGTGGTGGTCACGGGCCCGAGCGGCAGCGGCAAGAGCACGCTCGCCTTCGACGTCATCTTCGCGGAGGGGCAGCGGCGTTTCCTCGAGACGCTCACGCCGTATGCGCGGCAATACCTGCCGCAGCTCCCGCGGCCCGACGTGCACCGCGTGGCGGGCGTGCCGCCGAGCGTGTCCCTCGAGCAGCGCACGACCCGCGGCGGCGCGAACTCGACGGTGGCGACGGTGACCGAAATCGCGCACTACCTGCGCCTCATCTACGCGCGGGCGGGGCTCCTGCATTGCCCGACGTGCAAGGTGCCCATCGAGCCGCGGTCGGCGGCGCTCCTCACGCAGGATCTGCGAAAGCGCGTGAAGAAGGGCGAGTCCGTGAGCGTGGCGGCGCCCGTGGTGCGCGGCCGGAAGGGCCACTACCGCGAGCTCTTCGACAAGGCGCGGAAGGAAGGCCTCACGCGTGCGGTGGTGGACGGAAGCCCCGTGGACATCGTGGCGGGCCTCAAGCTCGACCGCTTCAAGGAGCACGACGTGGACCTGGTGCTCGGCGACATGTCGCCCCACGCGCCGGAGTTCGAGGCCCTCCTCGACCGCGCGCTCACCCGCGGCGAAGGGGCCGCCCGCGTGGGCGTGAAGAAGGAAACCGTGCTCGTGTCGTCGAAGCGCGCGTGTCCGTCGTGCGGCACGGGTTATCCGGAGCTCGACCCGCGGTTCTTCTCGTTCAACACGCGGCAGGGCGGCTGCGAGGCGTGCGAAGGCAAGGGCGTGATCGTGGAGATCACGGGCCGCGGCAAGAACGCGCGCGAGGTCTCGAAGGAGTGCACGGCGTGCGGCGGCTCGCGCCTCTCGCCCCTGGCGCGCTCCGTCACCGTGGACGGCCACCCCATCACCGACGTGCTGGGGAAGAGTGTCTCGTCGGCGCGCGCACTCCTCGAAGGGCTCACCCTCGACGGCCGCGCCGCCGCCATCGCCGAGGCGCCGCAGAAGGAACTCGCGCGGCGCATCCACTTCCTGGAAGAGGTGGGCCTCGGTTACCTCGGCCTCGACCGCTCGGCCGATACGCTGAGCGGCGGCGAAATGCAGCGCGTGCGCCTCGCCGCGCAGCTCGGCAGCGGCCTCACTGGTGTGCTGTATGTCTTGGACGAGCCCACGATCGGGCTCCATCCGCGCGACACGGGGCGTCTCGTTGGCGCGATGCGCGCGCTCGTGGACCGCGGGAACTCCATCCTCGTGGTGGAGCACGACGCGGAGACCATCCTCGCGGCGGATCACGTCATCGACGTGGGGCCCTCCGGCGGTCGCGGCGGCGGCCGCGTGGTGGCGCAGGGCTCACCGGCCGAGCTCGCGAAGAACCCGAAGTCCGTGACGGGGCCCGCCCTCGTGCGCGAACCGCCGGTGCCCGCCGAGCGCCGCTCCACGGACAACGCCAAGTGGCTCACGGTGCGCGGCGCCAAGCACCACAATCTGAAGGGCGTCGACGCGAAGATTCCCCTCGGTCGCATCGTGTCCGTCACGGGCGTCAGCGGTTCGGGCAAGAGCACGCTGGTTCGCGACGTGCTTCTCCGCGGCGTGCGGAAGGAACTCGACCTCGTGACCGACGCGCCCGGCGTCTACACGCGCATCGACGGCGTCGGCGCCTTGAAGCGCGCCGTCGAAATGGACCAGACACCCATCGGCCGCACGCCGCGGTCGGTGCCCGCCACGTACGTCGGCATCTGGGACGAGTTCCGCCGCCTCCTCGCGTCGACGCCCGACGCCAAGGCCCGCGGCTACACGGCGTCGCGCTTCTCGTTCAACGTGAAGGGCGGCCGCTGCGACAGTTGCGACGGGCAGGGCGCACTCACGGTCGAGATGAGCTTCCTTCCCGAGGCGCTCGTCCTGTGCGAAACCTGCGGGGGCGACCGCTTCACGCCCGAGACCCTCGAGGTGCGTTTCCACGGCCTCAATGTCGCCGAGATCCTCGACCTCGACGTGTCCGACGCCGTCGAGCGCTTCGCCTCCATCCCCAAGGTCGTCGGCCCGCTCCGTCTCTTGAACGACCTCGGCCTCGGGTACCTGAAGCTCGGTCAGCCCTCGAACACGCTCTCGGGCGGCGAGGCGCAGCGCCTCAAGCTCGTGGCCGAACTCGGCGCCACGGTCACGGCCGGCTCGCTCTACGTCATGGACGAACCGACCACGGGCCTCCACCGCGACGACGTCGCGCGCCTCCTCCGCGTCTTCGAACGCCTTGTGGAGCGGGGCGACAGCGTCGTCGTCATCGAGCACCACCCGGACGTCATCCTCGCGTCCGACTGGGTGCTCGACCTCGGCCCCGAAGGCGGCGATGGTGGCGGGGAAATTGTCGCGGAGGGCACGCCCGAAGCGATCATGGCTGCCGCCATGAGTCACACGGGCGCCGCCCTCCGCGCGGCACTACATCGGCCCGACGGAGCTAAAGCGCCCAGCCGCGCCCGCCCCAGCCCCAACCGTAGTAGTAGGACCGAAGGCCGTCGGTCGGAAGCGTGACTTCCGCAACCTTGGTGTTCACGTCGCTGAGCGCGTGCACCTGCACTCCTGCGTAGGAGAGCGAGTACACGTAGTCCTCCACGAACACGCCGCGGCGGAGCTCCGCGTAGGACTGACGGCACCAATCGCGCTCCCAGTCCTCCTCAAGCTGCGAGCAGAAGCCCTTGATGAGCGCGGAGTGATCGATGGAGCCGACCTTGTCGATGCCGTCTTCCGCGTCCACGTGGAAGAGCTCGAGGCTGCTGCGGTAGGTGTTCCAGTCGCCGGACCACGAGCTGTACGGGAAGGCGAGCATCCCAAGGTGGTCGTAGTACGTGAACGCCTTGTGGTTCCAGTTGGCCTCCGAGTAACCCCAGTCGCCGCCGAGGCTGTACTGGTGCGTGCGGGTGGGCTTCGTCGGGTCGGTCACGTCGAAGATTTGCACCTGCATGCCCTCCGTTTGGCCGGTCTCCTCGTCGGCGTCGTAGCCGATGGTGAGGAGGTGGGTCTTGTCGAGCGGGTGCATGTACGTGCTGAATCCCGGGATCTTGAGCTCGCCGAGGACCGTCGGTTTGGTCTTGTCCGACACGTCGATGGCGAACAGCGGATCCACCTGGCGGAAGGTGACGACGTAGGCCATGTCGTCGATGAAGCGGACGGACTGGATGGACTCGTCCTCCGCGAGCGCGGGCGTGCTGCCCACGATGTTGAGCTTGCCCTTCGACGCTTCGAGCGTGACCACGAAGTTCGCCTGCTTCGACCACCAGTCATTCCAGTCGGTCGACCAGGTGTTCTGCGTGGTGGCGGCGCGGATGACGCCGTCCTTCTCGTCGAGGGAGAACTGGTCGACGATGGTGCCCGGGAGCACGCCCGAGCCCACGTAGGTCACGCCGCCGCCCTCGGCCGAGAGGTCGAAGCGGTGCAGGATGGAGGACGACGAATAGGAGTCGGCGTCGTCTTCATACGCGCGGTACCACGCGGAGTAGTCCCACTGATCGAGGACGAGGGTGTCGCCGTTCGCGAACACGTTGCTTGTGTAGCCCTGGATGGCGTTCTGCGTCGGCGCTTTGCTCGGTTTGTCGAGATCAAAACCGATGACCTGCGTCATGCCGTAGTCCACGAGACCTGGTCCGTTCAGGTAGAAGCCGCCGCAGTTCGGGGCAAGCTCCGTGAGCGTGTCGCTGACCATCTCGTAGCGGCGCGGCACCCAGTCCGCGAGCTCCGTGGCCTTCACGGCGGCGATGGCGTCCGTGCGCCACGCAAGGACGCGCTCGAGGATCTTTCCACGGGCAGAGAAGCTGATGGTGCCGTCGGGGTTGTATCCCCAGTTGATATCGTCGAGGTACTGCCACACCTGGGGAATCTCCCAGTAGTAGTAGTCGTTCCAGTTCGAAATGACGCTGCGGACGATGTTGTCGTGACGGCGCGACGTGTTGTACCAGCCCTCGAAATAGAGCTCGCGTTCCACGCTGGGTGAGCCGTCGATGGCGTCGACGACGGTGACCTTCGTGAACGTGCGCGGGTCGTAGCAGCGCGAATCGTACGACTGGTCGGTGCAATCCTTCGGGCGGTTGAACGCCGGGTTCGCAACGGAGGAGAAAACGACGGCGCGGGCGTTCTCCACGAACATCTCGTGCGTGTAGCCTTCAATGTCGATGGCCCGCTCAAGGGCCGTTTCGTCCGCTGGCCAGGACTTGAGCACGACGAGCTTCGAACCGCTCAGAACATAGATGTGGTAGCCGTCGGTCTTGACGATGTCGGCCTCATCGACGCCCGCCACCTGGGTATTCGTTTCGGAGTAGTGGGTCGGCGCTTGCGGTGCCGCCGAGTTGTTGCCGGCCTCGGCCGTGTCCTCCGCCACGCCCCCGAAACCGCCGCGGCCGCCGCCGTACTGTTCGCCAAACACGTAGTACCGAATCATCTCTTCGGTCGTGATCTCGATCTTCGCGAGGGCGTCGGCCTGGAAACCATCGAGCAGGTCCTCGCAGGTTTCGGTCTTGGTCAGCGACGCCTCGAGGGCGGCAACCTTGTATTCGGGGTTGTAGTCGTTCAGGCGGTTCGCGCCGTCGCAGCCCGTTGCTGCCAGCGCGCCAAGGCCAAGGAAGGGAAGGGTCCAACGTTGAATCGAATGCATGGAAATCCTCTCGCGCGTACCTAAAGCATGGCCCGTGCCAGCTTCCGGCCTTGAAATCGTTTATAAAACAGCCGGGCGATTGTGCCAGGGCGTGCCAGCGGGTGCGGGTTCGCGGCTAGGTGGGCAAGCGCATGACGCCGAGCTCGGGGCCCGCGCGGAGCGTCGCGCCGGTCTTCGCTTGGATTTCTTTCGCGGAAAGCCCCGGTGCCACCTCGCGGAGGAGCAGGCCCTCGGGCGTGACGTCGATGGTCGCCATGTCCGTGATGATGCGGTGAACGACACCCTTGCCCGTGAGCGGCAGCGAACACTGCTTCACGATCTTCGGTGATCCGTCCTTCGAGCAGTGCTCCATGATGACGATGACGCGCTTGGCGCCGTGCACCAGGTCCATGGCACCGCCCATGCCCTTGACCATCTTCCCCGGGATCATCCAGTTCGCGAGGTCGCCGTTTTCCGCGACCTCCATCGCACCAAGAATGGCCACGTCGATGTGCCCGCCGCGGATCATCGCGAACGATGTCGAGCTGTCGAAGATGGACGCGCCGGGGAGCATCGTCACGGTCTCCTTGCCCGCGTTGATGAGGTCGGCATCTTCGTTGCCTTCGTCGGGGTAGGGGCCGACGCCGAGTAGACCGTTCTCGCTTTGGAGCATCACTTCGACCCCGGCGGGGATGAAGTTGGCGACGAGTGTCGGCATGCCGATGCCGAGGTTCACGTAGGCGCCGTCGGTGACTTCCTGGGCGGCACGCTGGGCGATTTGTTCGCGGGTGAGCATCAGGCGGCCTTCTTTCGCACAGTTCGGCGTTCGATGCGCTTCTCGTGTTTGCCCGCGATCACGCGCTGCACGAACACGCCGGGGGTGTGGATTTCGTCGGGCGCGAGGCTGCCCACCTCCACGATTTCCTCCACCTCGGCAATGGTGATCCGTCCAGCCATCGCGGCGAGCGGGTTGAAGTTTCGCGCGGTGTGGCGGTAGACGAGATTCCCGTAACGGTCGCCTTTCCATGCCTTCACGATGGCGAAGTCGCCGACGATGCCGCGTTCCATGACGTAGTGCTTGCCGTCGAACTCGCGCGTCTCTTTCCCGTCGGCGACGGTGGTGCCGAAGCCCGCGGGGGTGAAGAAGGCCGGGATGCCGGCGCCACCCGCGCGGAGTCGCTCGGCGAGGGTGCCCTGGGGCACGAGTTCCACCTCGAGTTCACCGGACATGAACTGCCTCTCGAACTCCTTGTTCTCGCCGACGTAGCTCGAAACCATTTTGCGAATCTGCTTGTTCTTGAGCAGGAGGCCGAGGCCAAAGTCGTCGACGCCGCAGTTGTTCGACACGAACGTGAGGCCCTTGATGCCGCGGTCGCGCAGTGCGGCGATGCACAGCTCCGGAATGCCGCAGAGACCGAATCCGCCCGACACGACGACAGCGTTGTCGGGGATGTCTTTCACCGCATCGGCGGCGCTTGTGATCACCTTGTCCATGGCGGCCGAGGAGTACCACCGCGCCAGCAATGCGAGCAACCGCTGGAGGTGAGCTTGCGCCCGATCCCGATTGAATGGCTCGATTGAACTGCCCGAGCGAATGGATCGGAGACGCGGTCGCTAGTTGAAGTCTTCGATGCGCGCCGTGCTGCTCTTCGTGAAGGTGACAAAGACAGCGTTGTCGCCCCAGACGTGCGGGAGCATGTACTGCGCGTACTCCGTCGTGGGGTCGAAGCCGACGGCCGATTCTTCGGCGTCGGCGGCGGTCGTTGGAACGAGGTCGGCCGTTGTCGACCACGCCGTTTGAAGCAGCACCTCGAGGAGCGGTAGGTCACCGAGGCCGTCGACCATGTGCTCGGCGTGGTGGCGCGTGGCGCTCAATGCGAGGGTTTCGAGGCGAGCGTTCGAAATCGAAGCGGGCGTGATCGACGCGAAGCGGCCCGTCGTCGGGTCCACGGACGCGAGTGTGATCGGCGCGGTCACACCGACGCCCGTTCGGTAGAGAAGCACGGTCGGAGTTGAGGCGTTGCCCTCCACCACGCCGACGATGTCCACGGGGTTGCCCGTCGACGCGGAGGCCACTTCACGGAGCCAGCCCCGAGTTTCATTGGCGATGCTCGGCGAGTAGCTGCCGATCCAGACGTCCGGGGCGCCGTTCGACGAGGGGAGGTCGAGCACGACGCCAAGGCGCCCGTGGTCGGGTCGTGCGAACTCGAGGTCCACGAGTACACCGGTCTCACGCTCGCGCACCTGCACGAGGCGGAACGAACGGGATGTCCCCGTCGCCTGCTGGATTGCGGCGCGCGCGGTGGACTCCCGCGTGGCGAGCGACGTCAGCGGGTCGACGAGGTGAAGCAGCGACACATAAGAGCGGGCAGGCGACATCACGAACCAGGCCGTTCCCTCCGTGAGCACGGGTTGGTAGTTCGCGTCGAACGTGAAGAGTGACCCGGCAAACACGCGGGCTCCGTCGGCATTGGCACCGAGGGCTTCGATCGCGGCATCGGCCTGCGCGCCCGTGGCACCCGCAGCGACGAGGTGCGAGGCGAGCGCCTTCGTGCTCGTGGGCAGGGCCGATGCGCTCAGGGCACCCAGGCCGCCTGCGAGCAGATTCATGGTGCGGTGACCCAAGCGCGCTTCCGCGCCGTCTCGGTTCGTTGCGCGCGCGAATCGGATGGTGTTGCGCAGATCGGCGGGCAACCCCAGCGTGGTTTCAATGTTCGGCGTGGAGATTGCGCCGAGGGTCGGGTAGTCGCCTCGGTAGAAATCCACGAAGCCTTCAACGTAGCTGCGCGCGGCGGAGGTCCATCGCACGGCGGGGTCGGCGAGCACGCGCAGGGCACTGGCACGATCCCATCCATCCGCCGATTCGACCGTCGGCGAACCATCGAGGAGCGCGTCGGCGAGAAGCCGCGCCTCCGCGACGCCGAGCGTGGCGCCGCTCGGGCTGGCGGCGCTCTGCGCTTCGTCCGCCGCGCGGTAGAAACGCGCGCATTTCGGGCACGATGTCGCGGGGTGCGACCTCATCGCGAACACCGCCCGGCGCCGCATCCCACTGGATGACGGCCCGGTACTCGCCCGGCGTGGTGGGGTCGGCGCCATGGCCGCCAACGCCCGTCGCCAGCCATGCGCCGCTCGGCGTTGAAGAGCCTTCAATGAAGCTCTCGTCGCCGTCGGTCGACGTGCGGGATGGCCCACACCCGGTGGCGGCTCACGGTCCATCGGTAGAGACGCGCAACGCCGAGGTCGTTGTCCTCCCAGGCGTGGTGGAGTGCGAAGGCACGTCGAACCCAGGTCGGGCCCGTGTCAGCGGCCACACCACGGTCGATTTCCGTGTCGGACTCCGCCTCAAAGTCGAAGGCCTCGGCGTAGGCCATGGCATCCGCCGCGAGGGCCGAGCCCCAGCCGTCCGCCTTCCCCGACACATCGACGGAGTCGCCGTCGGGCGAGGTGTTGGTCGCGGCGCAAGCCAGGGAAAAAGCGAGGGGAAGGACAGGCCAAGGGCGCATGGGCGCGGTCTAGCGCCGGGCTGCGGAAGCGCGAGGCGGCACATGTGCGGAACCACACCCCCGCCCCAGGGGCGCGCCTACCGGAACTCGAGGACGCTGAGGCCGGAGCCCACGGAGACGTGCTCGGCCTCGTACACGGGGGTCGCATCGCAACTGCTCAGGCGGACGGCGTACTCGCCGCGGGCGAGCTCGAACTGCCGCTCGCTCCGCGGTTCCACGATCTCCTCGAAACCGAGGGCGTCGCGGTCGCGGGCCGGGGGAACGGCGGAACCGTCGCCGTGGCGGCGCAGGTATACGTAGCAGACACGTCGGTCGGACTCGTTCCGAAGACGTAGGGTCCTCGTAGGCAGCGGGCGTCGCGACGGCCTTTGCCGCGGTGTCGTCGACCAATCGTGGCGGTGCGCCGCAACCCAGGAACAGGGCGAGCACGCAGCAGGCGGCGGCGCCCAATGGCCAGCGCACGCGCATGGTCGCGCTAGCCGACGACGGGCCTCACCGCGCATGCCGCGCGAACAAAACCGCTCGAACAAGTAGCGTGAGTCGTGTGGCCCGGCGGCCGCCTCCGGGTGGTACTGACGGAGAACGCGCCCGACGTTTGTGCACGACACCTTCGCAGGTGTCGTCGTTCAAATGAACGTGGGTCATCTCGCATTTGCCCGAGAGCGATGCGACGTCGACCACGAAGCCGTGGTTCTGCGTCGTGACTTCCACGCGCCCGGTGGCCAAGTCCTTGACCGGCTGGTTTAGCCCGCGGTGACCAAAGGGCAGCTTGTACGTCTTGCCGCCCAGGGCGAGGGAGAGGATTTGGTGGCTGAGGCAGATGCCAAAGACCGGCTTCTTGCCGAGCAGCGCGCACGGTCGCTGCGGCGTAGTCCGCCGCCGCCGGGTCGCCGGGGCCACTTCGAAAGGAAGATGCCGTCCGGGCCCATGGCCAGCGCCTCGTCCGCCGTCGTACGCGCGGGAACCACCGTCACACGGCAGCCCGTGTCGGCGAGGCATCGGAGGATGTTGCGCTTGATGCCAAAGTCGTACGCGACCACGTGGAGGCCGGCGTTGTCCTTGGCTTCGGGCGACCACGCGCCGCTGTTTTCCGTCCACGTGTACGCCTTGCTCGTGGTGACTTCGCCCGTGAGGTCGCGACCCTCCATCGGGGCGGCGGCCTTGGCCATGTCGGCGAGCGTGTCGGGTGACTCCGTGCCCATGGCGGCCATCTGGGCGCCGTGGTCGCGGATGTGGCGAGTGAGGCTCCTCGTGTCGACCTCGGAGAGGGCGACGATGCCGAGGCGCTCGAAGTAAGCGTTCAGCGACTCCGTCGAGCGCCAGTTGCTCGCCATGGGCGAGAGCTCGCGCATTACGAATCCGCTCACGAAGGGGCGTTCCGTCTCGTCGTCTTCGCGATTGATGCCGGTGTTGCCGATCTGCGGCGCCGTCATCGTGACGATTTGGCCGCAGTAGGACGGGTCGGTGAGCACCTCTTGGTAGCCCGTCATGCCCGTCGTGAACACGGCCTCGCCGGCGGTCGAGCGCGCCGCGCCGACGGAGACGCCGCGAAACCGTGTGCCGTCGGCGAGAACGAGGTGTGCTTCAGGAAGCGCCATGCTGCGAGCGTTCGTATACCACGCGACCGCCGACGAGGGTCGCGGCGACTCGGCCTTCGAGTTCCTGATCGAGGAACGGCGTGTTGTGCGATTTTGACACAAGGCCCTTTCGCGACACGGTCCACCGTTCGGTCGGGCGGATCACCGTGATGTCTGCCGGGGAGCCCGCGGCGAGGCGCCCCGCATCGTGGCCGGGGAGCTTCTTCGCCGGGGCGGTCGACATGACCTCCACGAAGCGCGTGGGTGAGAGCACGCCGTCGCGCACCAAGCCGAGGAGCAACGCCACGGCGGTCTCGAGGCCGTTGATGCCCACGGAGGCGGCCTGAAACTCGCAGTCCTTCTCCATGTCCGAGTGGGGCGCGTGGTCCGTTGCCACGCAGTCGATGGTGCCGTCGCGGAGGGCCTGCCGGAGTGCCTCGCGGTCGGAGGCCTCGCGGAGCGGGGGATTGACCTTGCAGCTTGTGTGGTAGCCGAGGACGGCTTCGTCCGTGAGGAGCAAATGGTGTGGCGTCACCTCGGCCGACACCTCAAGCCCGCGGGCCTTCGCCTCGCGAACGAACGCCAGGGACCCGGCACTCGAGATGTGCGCGACGTGGTAACGCGCCCGGGTGAGGTTCGCGAGCACGACGTCGCGGGCGACGATCACGTCTTCCGCTTCCCGCGGCCAACCACGGAGGCCAAGGCGCGTCGAGATGGCGCCCTCGTGCATTTGGGCGCCTTCGGTGAGGTGATGATCTTCGCAGTGCTGCGAAACGAGGAGGTCGTGCGTCCGCGCGTACTCCATGGCGCGCCGCATGACGGCGGCATTCATGACGCACTTGCCGTCGTCGCTCACGCCCACGGCGCCCGCTTCACGCAGGTCGGCCATCTCGGTGAGTTCCTTGCCTTCGAGCTTCCGCGTGATGGCGCCAAACGGGAGGAGGCGCGCTCCCTCCGCTTCGCGCGCGCGTGCCACCATCGTCTCGGTGATGGCGCGCGTGTCGTTCACGGGCGACGTGTTCGGCATGGCACAGACAGTGGTGAAACCGCCCGCCGCCGCCGCCCGAAGGCCCGAGACGATGTCTTCTTTGTATTCGTGGCCCGGCTCGCGCAGGTGCACGTGCAAGTCCACGAAGCCCGGGGTCACCCAGCACCCCGAGGCATCGACGACACGAACGCGCTCGCCCGCGACCCCTTCGGCGGCGCCGGGGCCCATGCGTTCGATGCGGCCACGGTCGTCGACGACGATGTCCGCGGGGCCGTCCCACTGGCTCGCCGGGTCGATGACACGCCCGCCGCGCAAGACCAACATAGGCCCCCGGTTACGTGAGGGGTGGTGGGAAGTCAATCGGAGTCGGGGAGGGCGGCCGGTTGGGGGCCGCCCAACCCGTCAGCCGACGGCCTTCTCGTCCGTCTCGTCGATATCGACCGAGAGGTCCGGCGACTCGATGGTGCCCACCGACGAGCGCTCCGGGGCGTCGCCAGCGCGCGCCGGCTTGTCCTTCTGCTTCTCGATGCGCTGCTTCATGGCGATCACCTTGCGGTAGACCGACGCGAACTCCTTGTGGCGTGCCGCCATCGTGGGGGAGCCGCCGCGGAGCAGGGTCTGGAAGATGAACTCGAGGAGTTGAACTTCGCCTTCGGAGAACGAGTTGCTGATACGCATGAGCCGCGATCTAGCATCGGCGTTGTGACATGACAACCGATGACCTGAAATGTAGGGTCACGTAATGTCAATTTCGAAGCAGGATCGCTTCTTAGATCTATGTGATCACTTCATATTTTGTGGATCGTAAAAGATCGACGTCGCATGGGAATTGCCGTGCAACCGGTCCTGGGATCGTCTGCGAACCCGGATCGCTGTGTGAACCATCAACGATCTCAAGGGCAGGTCGTGAAATGGCGGATGTTTGGCCGCATGGGATCGTGATCGGATCGAATTCGCTCGATCGGTGCGATCGCAATCAGAAAAGCAGATCGTACTCCGGGCAAACGGAAGCGCGCCGGCGAGCCCGGCGGGTGGTGCCGCTCGATCGGATCGCACTCGCTACTTGTAGTCGACCGTGGTGACGCGGAGGACTTCGTCCGGCGTCGTGACGCCCTCGAGGCTCTTCTTGATGCCGCCCATGCGGAGCGACGAAATGCCCTCGGCGATCATCTGCATCTTGAGCTCGGCGGTGGACGCGCCCTCGAGGACCATCTCCTTCAGACGGTCCGTGAGCGGCATAACCTCGTAGAGGGCGACGCGGCCCTTGTAGCCGGAGTTGTTGCAGGTGCGGCAACCGGTGCCCTTGTAGAGCACGCCCGTTTCAATCTGCTCGGGGTTCGCGCCCACGTCCTTGAGGACCTGCGGATTTCTGCCCACCTCGACCTTGCAGTCCGCGCAGATGCGGCGCGCAAGACGCTGGGCAAGAACGAGGTTCAAGGACGCCGTCACGAGGAACGGCTCGATGCCCATGTTGAGGAGGCGGGTGACGGTGCTCGGCGCGTCGTTGGTGTGAAGCGTCGACAGCACCAAGTGGCCCGTGAGCGCCGCCTTGACCGCGATTTCACCCGTTTCGAAGTCTCGAATCTCACCCACCATGATGATGTCCGGGTCCTGGCGGAGGAAGGAGCGGAGCGCGGCGGCGAAGTTCAGGCCGATGTCGTCGTGCATCTGGCACTGGTTGATGCCGGTGAGGTTGTACTCGACCGGGTCTTCCGCGGTGCTGATGTTGGTCTCGGTGTCGTTGAGCTCCGAGAGGGCGGAGTAGAGCGTCGTCGTCTTGCCCGAACCGGTGGGGCCCGTGACGAGCACCATGCCGTACGGCTGGCTGATGGCGTGCTTGAAGTCGCTCAGTGGCTTTTGATCGAAGCCGAGCTTCGTCATGTCGAGCTGGAGGTTCGACTTGTCGAGGAGGCGGAGACACAGCTTCTCGCCCCAAATCGTCGGAAGAACCGAGGTACGGAAGTCCATCTCGGCGCCCTTGCCGAGCTTGAGTTTGATGCGCCCGTCCTGCGGCAAGCGGCGTTCCGCGATGTCGAGGGACGACATGATCTTGAGACGCGACGAAATCGCGTTCTTGAGCTGCATGGGCGGCTTCATCTCTTCGTGGAGCACGCCGTCGATGCGGTATCGGACGCGGAGCGACTTCTCGTAGGGCTCGATGTGAATGTCGGATGCGCGCTTCTTGATGGCGTTCAAGAGAATCGCGTTTACAAGGCGGATAACCGGGGCGTCCTCCGACCCCGCGCCGATGTCGACGCCTTCGTCGTCCTCCTGCTTCTCGTACTCAATGGAGCCTTCGTCGAAGCCCTCCATGATCTGCGAGAAATCGATCTCGGGCGCCGCGTAGTAGCGCTCGATGGCCTGCATGATCGCCGCTTCCGAGGCGACCACCGGCTCGACGTTGTAGCCGGTGAGGAACTTGATGTCGTCGATGGCGTGGAGGTTCGACGGGTCCGCCATCGCCACGATGAGCGACGAGCCCGCGCGCGAAACCGGGAGAATCTTGTGGCGCTCGCAAACCTCTTGGCTGATGAGCTTCCGGACCTCGGGATCGACCTCGTACTCCGTCAGGTCGATGGACTGGACGCGGTACTGCTGGCTCAGGAAGTCGGTGATCTCCTGGTCGGAGATAAACCCCATCTTCGCGAGGGCGTAGCCGAGACTCACGCCGGATTTCTGCTGCTCCTGCTGCGCCTGCCGGAGTTGCTGGAGGCTGATCAGCTTCTCGCGGACAAGAAGTTCGCCAAGACGGTTATTCATGGCGGGCGAGCATATCACGGGGCCCCCGGCGGTCCGAGGTTCCGTCGGGGCCGATTCGCCGGGTGGTAGGGGGTGCGCGTCCGTGCCTCGGCGCCGGCGGATCGCGTCGCGTGGCCGCGCCAGCCGGTCGCCTTGCGATGGGGCCCGGAACGCGGTAACCGCGGGGCCAAACCATGGCTGAATCCGCGGAAAAATCCCCCAGCGCGCCGCCGTCCTTCGCACCCGACCAGCCGGGCGTGAAGTGGAAATCCATCGCGCTCATCGTTGCCGCGTTCGCGGTCCTTTGGGTCATCGCGTTCATCCTCGAGCCGTTCATCGGGTACGTGGGCATCGTCGTCGTCGGCGTACTCACGGTCGTGGCGATTGGGTTCGGCATCTACATCTGGCGCCTCGCGACCCGTTCGCGTGCCGTGGTCGATATCCTCAAGGGGGCGACCGACGAAGAGGGGCGCCGTGCGGCGCTGGAGCGACTCCGTGCCGAGGGCACGGGTGGTGACGCCCTCCGCGAACTTGCACACGCTCAGCTCATGGCGCGGGAGAACCCCGGCGAAGCCATTCGCATCCTCGAGGGCATCGACCTCAAGAAGGCGCCCGCGCTCGTGCAGGACGACATTCGCGCGAACCTGGCGCTCATGTACCTCGTGCAAAATCGCTCGAAGGACGCACGTCGTCTCGTGGACGACATTCGCATGGACCGCCAGCCGCAGGCCAAGGCGAAGGCGCTCTACGCAGCCGTCACGGCGGAGGCGTTTGCGCGCACGGGCAAGACGGACGACGCGCTCAAGCTCCTTGAAACCTTCAGCGCGGACGACGAGTCCTACGGCGAGATCCGGCCGATGCTGTATCGCGCGCAGGTTTACACCTACTTGAACGCCAAGAAGCGAGGCCTCGCGAAGACGGCCATGCAGCGACTTTCGACCATCGATACGAACATGGTGGCCGCCTTCGCCATGAAGTCGGCGCACCCCGAGCTCGCGAAGATGGCGAAGGAATTGCTGGTCAAGAGCGGCGCGATTCCGAAGCAGCGCGTCAAGATGATCCGCTAGTTGCGCGCGACCGCGCGCGGGGACGACGGCGCTGCCGCAAGCTGCCAACGGAGGCCAAGGCCGAACATGTTGGCTTCCATCACGTAGCGCCCATCGCCGACATAGGTCTGGTCGCCGGGTGACGGTGGTCGGATGGGGTTGGCCTGCGTGACGCGACTTGAGTCGATGTTTCGGTTCGCCATGAACACGTGGGAGAACGAGGCGTCGAGCCAGAGGTCATCGGTGAGTAGGACGCTCGCGCCGACGCTCGCGACAAGCTTTGCGCTGTCGAGGGTGAGCACCGTGAGGTGTGCGTCGTCGGATGCGGCGTTCTCCCAGTTCGCGCCGACGCGTGCCGTGAAACCGTCGCTCACGGCGTACTCGCCGCCGAGGCGGAGGGAGACGACATCCTTCATCTTGCGGGGCACCGTGACGGGGCCCACTTCGTAGTCGCCGACGGCGGTCACGTTGCGCATCCAGATTCCGTCCGGATCGACGACAAGGGCATCCTGCACGGACCACGCTTCGTAGACAGCGGCGGCCTCGAGGCGTAGGCGTTCGACCGCACGGAGTTCCACGCCGAGGCGGGCCACCCACGGCATGTCGAGCGTGACGTCGGCGTCGCTTCCGTCGACCCGGGCGTTGTCGAAGAGGGGCGCGGTGGGGAGCCGGACCCGCAGCGTCGCGGGCCCGCCGAAGGAGTACGGGAGCGCGAAGGAAGCGCCAATGCGCACGGGCCCCGGGGCGTAGGTCACGCCGACCGTGGCGGTGGGGCTCAGGATGGTGCTCGATATCTCCGCGACGCCGTCCCACTCGGGGTTCTCGGGCGTCGAGCAGATGGCCCCGTCGCATGCGCTGAGCGCGACCCGGGCTTTCTGATTTCCAACGTAGAGCTGGGCGGCGACGCCGATGGCGAGGTCGTCGGCCGGGCGCCACGCGGCGGCCAGGGCCAGTTGGCCGACGACGCTCCCGTCGAGGGAGATGAGCGAGTAGCGCTGCGGCGCGTCCGGCGCATCGGACCACTTGTACGGCACGAGATTCGGTGCGGAGAGCGAGATGCCGAAGGTCCAGTCGTCCACGCCGAGGTCGCTCGTGTAGGCGATGTTCGGGATGGGGATGGGGGCGTGGGAGAGGGATTCGGTCGGCAGCGTGTTGCCCCCCGAATCCACGCGCGTGTACGTCGCGTCGACGAGGGTGAGCGTCGCGTCGAAGAAGAGTTGTTCACCGGACCACGCGATGCCGGCGGGGTTGTACCAAATGGCGTCGGGCGCATCGGCACCGGCCACGTAGGTGAAGCCGCGACCCGCGGGCGCGTGCCGCGATCGGTGAGGAACATGCCCTCGGCCTGCGCCTCGCCAGGCCACGCCGCGAGGAGAGTGCCAGGAGTGCCGCCGCGAGCGACTCGCCGCGGGACGGGTGTCGGGTTCTCGCGCGCATGGGACCGCCGCTTGGGTGGCACGGTTGCGCTCGCACAGCACGCCGTTCCACCGGGCGCAACGCGCTGCGTTAGGGGCGCCTCGGTTGAAGGCGTGGGCGCGCTCGCGTACGAAGCGCCGCGTGGCGGATCGTCTGACGGTGCGGCGCATGCTCGAGTGGATGGCGGACGATTTCCGTGGCCGCGGCCTCGATAGCCCGCGCCTCGACGCCGAACTCCTCGTGTCGGACACCCTCGGGGTCGACCGGGTGCGCCTCTACATGGACTTGGACCGACCCCTCGTTCCGGACGAGCTCACGGCCATCCGTGGTCGCGTCGCGCGCCGCCGCGCCCGGGAACCGGTGGCGTACATCCTCGGTCGTCGCGACTTTTTCGGGCGCACGTTCCACGTGGCCAAGGGCGTGCTCGTGCCGCGACCCGACTCGGAGACGCTGGTTGAGCGCGCCCTCGCGCTCCTCGAGCCCGACGCGTCCACCACGGTGGTCGACCTTTGCACCGGGAGCGGCATCCTCGGGCTGACGCTGCTGGCGGAGCGTCCCCACCTGCACGCCATCCTGACCGACGTGGACGAAACGGCGCTGGCCGTCGCACGCCAAAATGCGGAGCGACTCGGCGTGGCGGCCCGCGCCACGTTTGTTCACGGAGACCTCTTCGATGCGATCCCGGGCGAGGCGCGCTTCGAACTCATCGTGACCAATCCGCCGTACATCGCGAGCGATGTCATCGACTCGCTCGATGAGGAAGTCCGCCTTCACGAGCCGCGCCTCGCGCTCGATGGGGGAGCCGATGGGCTTCGCTTCATCCATCGCATTCTCGGTGCGGCGCCCGCGTTCCTTTCGACGGGCGGCGTGTTGCTCATGGAAACGGGCGAAGACCAGGAATTCTCCGTGCGTCGCATGGCCCAGGAGCAGAACGTGTGGGGGACCGTGGAGTTCCACAAGGACCTCGGCGGGCGCCCGCGCGTCGCGGAGCTCCACACGCTGGCCCGCGCGGCCTAGGCGCTCGGGGAGGAAACCTCGGCCGACGCCCGGAAGCGGCGGCGCCCCAGGCGGAGGACCCCTTCGACGGCCACGAGCAACGCCGCCGCGAGGAACCACCACGGCGCCAAGGGCAGCTTCGCGCGCGAGTCCCGTGCGGCGGACGCTGCGGTGCCCGTGGGCATGGAAGCGGTCGTGCGCTCAAAGCCGCTCTCCGCGGGATCCGGAGCAACGGTGAAGGCGAGGGCGGGGCGCGGGGCGAGGGCTGCGCGCGACGTCTCCACGTGGACCGTGTAGAGGCCGGGCCGCGTCGTGTCCGTGACGACCCCCTGTTCGGTCACCGCGATGCGTGCGCCGTCCGGGCCACGCACTTCGAGGCGCACGGTACCGTCGGGCTTCGCGAGGACATGCGGGAACCCGGGTGCGATTTCGCGTCGCCCGGCGCCGCCCCCTTCCGCGAGGCGCATGACCATTTGCGCCACGAACGGCACGAACCCCACGCGGAACGGGAAGGCACTCCACGAGTCGTCCAGGGATGTCGCGAGGAGCGCGACGCGACCCTTGCCCGCCGTGCGTTCGACCAACGCCGGGGAACCATCGGTGAAGCTCAGGAGCACCAGGTCGTCGGCACCCCAATCGTCGAAGAGAATGCGGCCGCGTACCTCGGCGCCACGGAGCCCGTTGGCGATGGCCGCGAGCGACCCCGCGTCGCCGAGCCCAAGTCCGGAGGCATCACGGGCGGCGGTGCCAAGGCGCGCGGGCAATAGGTCGCCGAGGCGGGCGCGGTACGCGGCGGGGTCAAAGTGCGGACCCGCCGCGACCCAGAGGCCGCCCCCTTCCATGACGTAGCGCCGGAGCGCGGCGGAAAACGCACTTGAAGGACGCGACACGTCCGACAGGATCACGACGTCGGCCGCCGAAAGCTCCGCGCTGGACACTCCATCCGGGTCCGCGAGGCGCGCGTCCATGGGCGCGCCCTCGGAGGAGGCGGCCGCCAGTGCCTTCATCAAGAACCGACTCGCCGACTGCCCCGCGCCCCGGTCCGCGTCGCCGCTGATGACGAGGCAGCTTGTGCGCACGGCGCCCTCCACGAGGACCGTGCGCCCGTTGTCCGCTTCCATGGCGTCGTCGCCGAGGAGCTTGACCGTGACGGCGGCGGGCGTGCCCTTGGCCACGTCGAGCTGCGTTCGCGCGCGCCCTTCGTCGAAGCGAAGCTGCCCCCGCGCACGCACCGCGTCGCCAACCCGGACTTCGAAGGGCGTCGTGCCGGTGCCGCCCGTGGCTTCGAGGGCGACGGCCCAATCGTTCGGGCGCGTCGGGTCGGGCACGGCCTCCACATGTCCGAGTGCCAGGTTCGCGCCCGTTGCGTCGAAGCGCTCCACGTCGGTCGGAACATTCGGCGGCCACTCGACGCGCGACCATCCGCCGTGGTCGGCGAGATCCGAGAGCACCACGAGTCGGCGGTTGGCGAGCTTGCTGGTGCCGAGCTCCCGGGCGGCGAGGGCCACCGCGCCGGGCACGTCGGTTCCCCGCGCTGAATCCGCGCCGAGCGCCCGGAGCGCCGCCCGCGCGATGGCGGGGTCGTGGTTCGATTGGGTGACGGCGCGCGGGGGGGAGCCGGCAAATACCAGCGTCACCTCGGAACCGTCCGTCAGCGATTCGAGGATGCGCTCGGCGCGAGTTCGGGCGCGCTCGAGCGGCACGCCCTCCGGACCCCGGCGCGTCATGGACATGGAGTCGTCCACCACGAGCGCGAGCGCGACGGGTGTTCCGTCGCCGAACGCGATGGTGCGCTCGAAAAACGGCGCCGCGAGGGCGACGCCGAGCGCCGCCACGAGCGAGGCCCGCACCACCAGGAGCAACACATCCACGAGTCGAACGCGACTCCGGCTTTCCGCCTCGGCGCGCACGAGGAGTGACCACGTGGGCAGGTCGCGTTCCGGCAGGTCACGGCGCCGCATCAGGTGGATCAAGAACGGGATGCCCGCGGCGGCGAGGGAAACCAGGGCGGCGGGGAGCAGGAAACCCATGCTCAGCCCCTCGCCCGGCCGCGCGATTGTGCCGTCAGGAGTGCGGCGAGGTGCCGTTCGGCGGGTTCGTCCGTTGCGCAGAGGAGGTGCCGCGCGCCGACCCCGGCGAGGGTCGCGGAGATCTCTCCCCGCCACGCTTCGAGCGCGGACAGGTACTTTGCGCGCGCCGCATCCGCGTCCACGTCGAGGGTGCCCTGGCCTTCAAGGCCATGAAATCGCGTGGGGCCTCGGAACGGGAACGTGAGTTCGTCGCGGGACAGCACCTGGAGCACCCAGACGTCGTGCCCACGCGCCACGAAATGTTGAAGCGACTGGAGGATGCGCATGGGGACATCCACCAAATCGGAGACGAGGACGACCAGAGCTCGCTTCCCCGCGCGCTCGATGACCTCCTCGAAGACCGGGCCGAGGTCCGTCCGTGACCCGGCGGGCGTGGGCGCCGCGAGGGCCTCCTCCACCGCCGTGAACTGCGATGCGATGCCGCGGGGAGGGACAAAGTGCCGCACCGCCGAATCCACGACGCTAAGCGCCACGGTGTCGCTTTGTCGGAGGAGCAGGTGCGCGAGTGCGGCGGCGAGCGTGGCCGCGTGTTCGTACTTTGATTCCTCGGCCACCGCGCCCCGGAACTGCATCGAGCCGGACGCGTCCACGAGGAGCCACGCCTTCAGGGAAGACTCCTGTTCGAATCGCTTGAGCACCGTGCGTTCCCGCCGTGCGGTGGCGCGCCAGTCGATGCGACGGAGGTCGTCGCCGGGGCGGTACTCTTCATGCTCCACGAACACGACACTCGCGCCGCGGTGCGGCGAACGGTGCAGACCCGAGAGAAAGCCATCGACCGCACGCCGAACACGCACCTGCAGGTTCGACAGGCGCGCCGCAACGTCGGCGTCGAGGGCGGTGCTGGGCGCGTTCACTGCTGGAGTGGCACGGCGGCCAGGAGGGCGTCGATGACGCGGTCGGCGCGAATGTTCTCCGCCTCCGCACGGTAGTTGGTCACCAGCCGATGGCGCAGCACGGGATGCGCCACCGCGCGGACGTCGTCGGATTCGGCGGCGAAGCGGCCTTCGATGACGGCGCGGCACTTCGCCGCCAGGATGAGCGCCTGGCTCGCGCGCGGCCCCGCGCCGAAGGAAACGAACTTCTCGACCTCGTCGGGGGCGTGCTCCGCGCCGGGGCGCGATGCGCGCGCGAGACGCACGGCGTATCGGACGACGTGGTCCGCGCACGGAACGCGGGGGATCAGCGCCTGCATCTCGAGGATCGCCTCCCGGGAAAGCACGGGTTCGGGCGCCGGGCCCTCGGGCGCCGTTGTGCGGCGCACGATTTCCACCTCGTCCTCCTCGGGCGGGTAGGTCACATCGATCTGAAACAGGAACCGATCGAGCTGTGCTTCGGGCAGCGGGTAGGTGCCCTCCTGCTCGATGGGGTTCTGCGTTGCGAAGACGAGGTAGGGCCGCTCGAGCTCGTAGGTGTGGCCGCCGGCCGTGACGCGACCCTCGGCCATGGCCTGAAGAAGCGCCGCCTGCGTCTTCGGGGGCGTTCGGTTGATCTCATCGGCCAGCAGAATGTTGGTGAAGATGGGGCCGCGCACGAAACGAAACGAGCGGGAACCCGTGGTCGTGTCGAGATCGAGGATGTCCGTGCCGGTGATGTCGCTCGGCATCAGGTCGGGCGTGAACTGGATGCGATTGGACGCGAGGGAGAGCACGTCGGCGAGGGTCGTGATGAGAAGCGTTTTTGCGAGGCCGGGGACGCCGACGAAGAGGCCGTGCCCGCGGGCGAACAAACAGATGAGCAGGAGATCCACCACCTCGTCTTGCCCAACGATGCGACGGCGAACCTGCTCGAGGATCCGCCGGCGCGCCTCGGCGATGGCTTCCACGCGGGCGACATCGCTCTCTAGGGGCGCGGGGTGTGCGACGTCCGTTGCGTCCATGCGCGGCAGTGTAGACGAAATCGTGCCCGTGGAGCGCGGAGTTCCCGGGGGCGTGTCGGCCGCAAAATCGGCCGTTCAACGCAGGGATGCGCAGTCGGCGCTCTCGCGTGTCTTCTCCAGATCGGTGGCCGCCACGGAGGCGAGGCCGCAGTGGGGCGCCGGGTCAAAGGGATTGAGCCAAATGGCCTCGAGCAGCTCGTGGCGAGCTTCGACGTGGTTTCCCTGGGCGAGGAACGCGGCGCCGAGTAGGGCGCGGAGCGGCGCGTGCTGCGGGTAGCGGTCACGCAGCGGCAAGAGCGCGGCCACGGCCTTGTCGGCGCCGTCGCCCGCCTCAAGGGTCGCGCGCGCGAGACGTGATGCGATGATCGGGTCGTCGGGGGCCGCCTTCTGCGCGCGCGAGTACTCGGCGGAGGCGCCCTTCGCGCGGCCGTGCCCCCAGAGCAGGTCGCCGAGGCGCATGTGCTTGCGCGCCTTCGCTTCGGCGACGTCGGTGGTCTCGTCGACCACTCCTTCGCCGCGCTTGAAGCGCAGCGCGATGTGACGGGGTGCGGCGGCGGTGGGCACAGGACGTTTGGCAATGGCCTTCTTCCACGCGCCCTCCGCCTCCGGCCAGCTCGAGTCGGTCGCGCGCGCGATGGCGTCCCGCGCATCGCGGCCATCGTGAACCTCGTGCACGACCGTGCGCAGCGCACCTTCGCCATGTGTTTCCACGAGGTGCGCGATGAACGTGGCGACCTGCGCGAACGCCAGAGCCGCATCTTCCTGGGACGGCAGCCGCGCAATTGACGGGTGGAGTCGATCGAAGGGGATGAGCTTGTCGTTGGTGATGCCGTCGTGGAGGAGGGCCTCGGCGGCGGGGTCGAGGCGCAGGGCTTTGACACGACGCCAACGGACCTCGAGGTACTTCGCGACGCCCTCCTGGAGCCAGACGGGCGCGTGGTCGCGGGTGGCTCGCGCGAGGTTCAGGTGCACGAATTCGTGGCCGATCGTGTCCATCCACGGGTAGCCGCGCACCAGCGCCCGGGGCGAGGTGATCATGAGCCGGTCCCATTTGCAGAGGGCGATGGTGCCGGTGCGCTCAATCTCCTCCTCGGAGAGGGTTGAAACCTGCGCGAGGACCGCGGGCGAATCGTAGACCTCAAGGCGAATGGGGCCCGGATGGCGATACCCGAGCACGGCGCTCACCTCCTCGTCAGCGCGCGCCAGCGCCTCGAGCGCGTAGGGCACGAGCACCTCGTCGCGACCCGCCGAGACCTTCACCCGGTAGCGCCCGTCGTCCGATTGGAACTCCACGAGCCGTTCGGTTGCGAGAACCGTGTTTTCAAAAAGTTGAATGAGGTCGGCGCGGTGCGAACGTGTCACGGGCGAGGTGTCCGCACGGTTGGCCGCACGGATGCGCGTCAGCGCAAGCGGGTAGTTCCCTCGGTGAAACTCCACCATGGCCGCGGCGTCGAGCACATCCGCATCCTCGGGATGGCGTTCGACCAATCCGTTGAGTGCGGCGCTCGCGCGTTCGATTTCGAGGTCGTGGATCGCAGCGTTCGCTTCCGCGACACGCTTGCCGTCTTCGCCGGACGGCATGGCCTCGGCCGCGTTTGCACACAAGCACCACGCAATTCCCGCCATGGCCCAGCCGGTCATCGCCCGGGCAGCAACCTGGCGTGGGTCGCCATGACGCGCGCGAGCCATCAGCGAAGGAGCTCCTGGTAGTACTTCCGCACCGCCTCTTCATAGCCCCGCGGCGCCGTTTCCCGCAGGCCGTCGAGCAGTTTTCGGCGCAGGTCGCTCGCGCGCGCGTCCGCGGTTTCCCGCGGGATTTCCACGGGCTGGCGCGGGTCCGTCTCTCCCGAATCGCCGCCGGAGGAGTCCTTCGAACTCGACTGTTCGAGACGGCGACGCAGGTCCGCGAGCTCCTCGGCCGCGTCGGTCTGTGCGCGGGATGCTCCGACGACGTCCCCTCCCGCCAGGGCGCCGCGCGCGTCCGCCATGCGGTCCTTCGCGCGGTCCACCGCATCGGCGGCGTCGGGATCGAGCGGGAGCCCATCGGGGCCCTGCCGGAACCGCTCGGCGAGCCGGTGTGCCGCTTCGCGTGCCGCGTCCTGGCGCGGAGAATCGCCGTGCATTTGCCGATTCGCCGCTTCGCTGACGTAGTTGTCCATGCTCGGGATGGCGCGGTCGATGGCGTCCTCGAGGGCACGCGCATCGGTTTCCGCGGCACGTGCACGTACGGCGCGGTCGGTCGACTCTCCGCCGCGTCCACCGAACATGAGCGAGGCGAGGCCAAGGTCGCGCGCTAGGTCGGAGACGGCGTCGCTCGCTTCGCCCGACATCTTCTGGGCTTCCCCGAGGTCGCCCGCCTCGAGAAGCGTCGCGACGTCCTGGAGTCGTCGGTCCGCGAGTTCGTACATTCCCTTCGAATCGGCGTCGAGTTCGCGGGGGCGTACACGCTCGAGGGATTCGCGCGCTTGGCGAGCCCGTTCGGCGAGGGCGTCGAGGGCGGGGGTGTTGCCGCGGAGGTCGCCGATGGCACGCGTGGTCGCCTCCTTCCGGCTGTCGTTCGTCCGATGGGCGAGGTCCTTCTGCTCGAGTTCGAGGTCCGCAAGTTCGCTCATCGCTTCGGCCATCGCCCGCTCCCGCGCGCCGAGGCGTGTCGCTTCGAAGGACTCCACGCCGCTCCCGAGGGCGTTGGCCATGGCGTCGATTTGCCGTTCGAGTTCGTGGAGCACGCGGTCCGCCTGCTCGAGGTCGCCACGCTCCACGCTCTCCCGGAGGCGTGCGAGGGCGTCCTGTTGAGCCTCGGTTTCGAGGTCCTGCGAGTTGACGAACTCCGTGGGCACGTGTTTCGCGAGTTCGCCGAGGCGCGCGGCGAGTTTGCGCATGCGATCCTGCGCGCGTTGAATCGCGGCGAGGAGGGCCAACTTGGTGTCCTCATCGGGGGAATTGCGATACCGCGCAACGAGCGACGAGAGCTCCCGGCGGAGCGCATCCAGTTCGCGCGCGATGGCCGCGGCGTCGTCGAGCCTCGCTTGATCGAGTAGGTCCGAGAGGAGCAGCAGGTCGCGTTCGAGCTCGTCGACAAGGCGCGCATTCGCTTCGGCCGCCTTGGCGGCGACGCGCGTCGCGCGCTCAATGCGTCGCGCCATTTCGTGGAGTACGCCGGCGTGTGTGTCGTTCGAAGGCACAGCGGCAAGGCCGCCGGCGAAGGCGAGGGACGATGCCCGTTCCGCCGATGCGGGTCGCGTCGATTCACGCTCGAGTTCGTCGGCCAGCGCGTCGATCCCAAGTTCGACGAGGGCGGCGAGGTTTGCGAGGGCCGCCTCCCGTCGCGTCGCCTCCGAGGCGAGTCGCAGGACGCGTACCGCCGAGCGCCCGATGTTCGGGCCCGAAATGTCGTCGGTATCGCGGGCTTCGACCCAAATGGAGAGTTCGTCGCCCGGTTTGGCGGCGACTTCATCCGGAAGAAGATGGGTCGTGCTCGACGTGGATGGCGTGCTTGCGTCGTCGAAGCGCGCGAGTTCCCGGCGAACGGTCCGACCCCCGGGGGCCTGCACAACCAACTCCACGGAACCGAGGGCCACGTCGTCCTGGGCGTCGTACTGGACCGTGATGGTCTCGGTCGGTTCGATGATTCGGTCCTCCCGCGGGCTCACGAGGCTCACGGTGGGTGCACGGTCCGCGATGACAATGGCGGACCGCCGGGAGCCGTCGACGAGCCACGTGCCGTCGCGCGCCACGCGGACGTCGATGGGACCCGAGTCATGGAGCACCGCCCGACCATGAAATGAACCGTTGGCGGAAGCCGTGAGCGGGACTTCGGTCCCGGCAATGCGGAGCGTCGCCTTGGCCGCCGACACGCGTGCCCGCAGGGTGAACTCCACCACCGTGCCCTTCGGTGCTTCGACGACCGAAACATCGCGCAGCTCGAGGGGCGCCGTGCGTCGATAGGCGGGGAACGTCAGGTTCGCCTGGAGGGACTCGACCACGAGCGCCACGGCGTTTCCGTCCGAGTCGGACTTCGTGGGGTGGAGCAGTGCGTAGGCGCCGGCGCGTCCGCGGCCGGTAAAGAGGAGTGCCGCACCGACAAGCGCGAACCCCACGACCCAGGCCGCCCGCCGCCATGTCCATGCGCTCTTCCACGGAACCGCGGCGCGCACTTCGAGGCGCCCGATGCGATCCGCGGCGCTTGCGTGGTGGGCGGCGACGAGCTCGGGCGACCAGGTGGCCCCCGCCGGCGCGGCCTCGAGCTCGAGCGCGGATCGCAGGCTCGACGCCAGCGCCTCGTCGTGGGGCACGAGGAGCTCCGCGATGCGGGGCCCCCGAACCCGGTAGAGTGCGCGCACCGGCCGCAGCGCGGCGGCGGCCGCGAGGGCGACGGTCAGTGCCCAGGCAAGCACCACGGCAAAGGGCCCTGGCGCAGGGCCCACGATCCACGTGGCCGCAGCGAATACGCCGAGCCCGGTCGCCACCGTCAATGCAACGGCGCTGGCGACATGGATCGCGATCGCACGCCATCGAAGCGCGCGAACCGATCGTCGAAGGGCTGCCGTGGACACGGCTCGGACTCTAGCAGGAGCGGCGCCCGCATTTTGCGATCCACGGCGGGGAAGGGAAGTGCGCGTGATTTCCGCCCGGGCCTGGTAGAGTCCCGGGCGAGCTGGGAGGCAACGCGATGGATTCGGTCAACGACGAAGAATTCGCACGCATGGAGCTGCGTCTGCGGGACGTGGCTCGGCAGCGGGCAGAACTCGCCACCGAGGTCGCACGACGCGGTGTGCTCGTTCGAGATGTCTTGGTGAGCATGGGAACGGGCCGGGCCGCCGTGGCCGAGGCGCCACCCGAGGTCGCACCCGAAACCGTCGAGGTTGTGCCGGTAGATGACGCGGGCATCGCACAGGCGGCCCGTGAGCACGAAGCGCGCGTGGCGTCCCTCGAAGGCGAAGTGCGCGGTCTTCGCTTCCGTGCCGACGATGCGGAGCGCGTCGTCGCCGGGCTGCCGTCGCTGCGCTCGCAATTGGCGGATGCCGACGAGGAGAATCGTCGCTTGGGCGAGCTTGTCGCATCCTTGCGGAGGCAGGTGGCGGAGCTCGATGCGCGCGCGGCGGAGGCGGCCCTGCGTATCGAAGAGGAGCGGAGCGATGCGGAGGCCGTTGCGCAGCAACTGGCCGCCCAGGCGGAAGAGCTCGTCGCGGTGCGCGCGCAGCTTGAATCGAGAACGCAGAACGGGAATCGGCTCGAGCATGAAAACGCACTGCTTCGCGATGCGCATGCGCGAGTGCGTGCGGAACTCGCGGCGCAGCGTCGCGATTCGCGTCGGACGCTCGAGGACGTTCGCGAATCACTACGCGCCTTCGCCGGCACGCTCCCAGCGGCGGATTTCGTCGTTGCCCATGCCTCGGTGACGGCCGTCGGGCTCGAAGCCGACTGAGTCGATTTTCGAGGGGCCGCGTCTATTCGAGGGTCTGCAAGAGCGGCGCGTGCACACGGAAAATGTGCCCGAGCAGCGAGCCTTGCATGGCCTGCGAGTAGGCGAGGATCGGTCCGAAAAAGAGACCCGCCATGAACGCGGCCATGGGGCCAATGAGCGCAGCGAGCACCGCGAGGAAGAACCACGGCGCGACCCAGACGAGGTTGCTCACAATCGACATGGCGATGTACTCGAGCGGTGCCGCCGCGATGACGCGCAGTCCGGTGCCGATGTTCCAAAATGCGAGCGCGGAGTTGTTGAGCGCCGCCAGGCCCATGCCCATGGGCCAATAGAGAAGAATCCCCAGGATGAGGAACCCGACAATGGGCGTGGCGAGCAGGGTGCCGAGGGCGATGCCGTCACGTGAGAGCTGGTAACCAAGGGCAAACCAGAACAGCTCGAGCCCCACGTGGTAGGCGAGAATGATGGCGCCCGGCTTGAGGATGTCGTTCGCGATGAACGGGGGGCCGATTTCCGCGATGCGCTGCGGCGACTCGTCGCCACCCAAGGTCGCCCAGAGACAAACGCGCAGGTAGTTGTAGAGCACGCCGACAAAGATGATCCCGGTGGCTGCGACGAACACGAGTGGGTAGGTCGCCATGATGCGTGCCCGCGCCGGCGCCAAGAGCGCCGCGGAACCGCCAAAGATCAGGAGCGTCAGGAAGACAAAGCCCGTGATGCTCGTCGCGACGAGCCATTTGATGCCCGTGCCACGCAGCGGGAGCAGGAGGCCGTCGGGCAAGCTGCTCCAGAACGAAGGGCCCGGGTCAAAGCCGTCGTCGGAGTCGGGCTTCGGGCCGGGACCCGCCGCCCCTTGGGCGGGCGTTCCCGCGGCGGTCGATGGTGTGCCATCCGCGGGCGCCTCGCCCGGCGCACCGGCGCCATGGCCGACGACGGTGGGGGCAGCCCCCGCGTTACGGCGCAGCTCGACCTTGATGCCGATGCGCTTGAGGGCGAGGAAGTACTTCTCCGCCTCGTCGGACGAGACGTCGCGCTTTACCGTGGTGGGCGCAGTGGCGAGCATGAGCACCACCATCTGCTCGTCCATGCGGAACATGGATTGGAGCTGCGCGATGGTTTGCGCGCGCTTCCGCTCGTCCTCCAGCCCCACGAGGATGACGTCGAACCGGTCCAAAGCACGCGCATGGAGCCATGAGTCGCCCGCGAGGTCAACTCATGGCGAACGAGTCATGGCGAACGAGCTAGTTCACGCCGTAGCAGACGCCCGTGGTGAGCGTGCCCGACTCGCCGAGGAATCCGTGGGTCGTTCCGCTTGGGCAGGCCGACGGTGCGATGGCCTTCGCTGCGCACGTCTTCGCCCCGGAGAACGACGCGCAAACGTTGCCGGCGGCGTCGCCGCAGTCGGTGTTCGACTTGCACGACCTGCCGATGGCATCGACGTTGGCGTACGGGTGGAGCTGCGCGTTGCCGTCGATGCCCATCACGCCGTAGAAGACCTGCTTCTGGCGATTCCACCACTCACCGTTCAGGTTGCTGACGATGGTGTAGAAGTCGTCCGGCGTGTGAACGCCCTTCCTGTCGGTCTTGACGAGGGACTCGAGGATCTCGAACGTGCCGATGCCGTAGGAGTAGTTGACCGTCGTGATGACGTCGAGGTTGTCTTCGCTCTTGGCCGGGTTGGCGTAGAGCATGTCCGCGTACTGCGAGTAGGTTTGACAGCCCTGCGCGATGACGAGCTGCTGCTTCGTGGGGAACGGATAGTCCGCAAACTCCCAGTAGTTGACCTGGGCGGCGCGCGCTTCGTCGGTGTAGAAGCCGAAGTAGGGCCCCGCGTGGCCGTTGTAGAAGAAGACGTCGCGTGCAGCGATTTCGCTGAGGGCGGTGTCGTGCTGGGCCTTGCGGTTCGACGTGTACATGGGCTCGGTGAAGATGCGAACCTCCACGCGAACGGACTTTCCGCCGGCCTTGATCGCTTTGATGAACGGGCCCGAGTCGGCGTCGAGGGCGTCGAACGTCGTCACCGGGGCCTTGAACCCGAGGTCCTTCAGGCCGTCGAAGGCTTCGCGGGCCTCCCGCAGGTCCGAACGCGCCGTGTTGTAGTCGTATCCATAGAAAAGCGTGATGTCGAAGACGCCGTCCGAGACGAAGTCGGCGTAGGCGGGGTAGGCGTTCGACGGTTCCGGCAGGACGCGAGCCGAAAGCACATGCGTTTCAAGCGGGCCCGGGTAGTCGCGCGGGTCGAAGCGGCGAAAGTCGCCGCGCGGCACGGAGTCGGGGTCGACCGCTTTGCCCTCGGGCATCTGCAGCTCGAAA
Organism: Polyangiales bacterium; assembly: GCA_041389625.1. Classification (GTDB taxonomy): domain Bacteria; phylum Myxococcota_A; class Polyangia; order Polyangiales; family JAWKRM01; genus JAWKRM01. The sequence continues at coordinate 3,385 of JAWKRM010000033.1, read as the reverse complement.
GCAAGGCTGCCCGGTTTCGGGTTCGCGTCGGCGGACGGGGGAATCATCGACAGGAGGTTCTTCGGGCCGGCCATGTCGAGGGTGAAGTGAACTTCGTATCCGGCTTCTCCGTCTTCGCTGGGTTCGACCGCCACGTCGTCGTAGCTGTAGTTACGAACCATGGCGTAGAACCCGCCGTAGCCGACGTTGTGGAAGAAGATTTCGTCTTCCGTGATCTCCCCGTCGTCGTTCTCATCGATGCCTTCGAACTTGTCCGTGACGTAGCCGGTGAGGTAGAGGCCGAGCGCCGTGATGCGCTCCACGGCCTTCGCCTCGCGCACGGTTGGGTCCGCGTACTCGTCCGCCGTCATGTCGACGCGCATCGACCCGCTCACCTCGAACTCGCTGGCGATGCTCGAGTAGTAGTTGTCGGCCTTGCCGTTCGGAACGATTTCCGGGGCGTCACCGAAGTCGGAGGAGCCCGCCGGGGCGCAGGCCCCCACGAGGGCGAGGGCGGCGAACCAGGGCGAGCGGCGGGGGAGACGGATCGTCGACATGCCCCCCGAGACAGCAAGGTTCGTGCCCTGTCATGCATGGCGAGCGGACGCCAAATTGCGCCGGTTTCCGTGGGCGATCTGCACGACGCGCCCCGTGGTGGTGGCTACCCGGGCGGCCGCCGGGGCGACCACCGGCGTCCTAACCCCACGGTCCGAAGTCGCTCGCCTGGAGCTGGTCCGCGAACGCTTCGACGCTTTCGGCAGCCTCCGACAGCCGCTGGAACGTGGCGATGTGGAACATCGTGTCGCCCTCGTTGACGAGGGGCAGGTTCGTGCGCCCGATGACGATGCCGGAGTAGGGCGTCGTGATCTCGAGCTCCTTCTCGCGTAGCGGGTCGGAGATGTGCGCGAGGAGCTGTCCTCGATCGACCCGCGCACCGAGTCGGGTGCTCGTATGGAAGATGCCGCTTTCGGGAGCGCGCAGGCGCCGCGTCGAGTGCGCAATGAGCGGCGCGACCGTTCGCGGATGTTCCTCCTTGGCCTTGGGCAACATGTCGATGGCCCGCATCACGGAAATGATTCCGCGAACGCCACCTTGGATTCCGAGCTCGTCGAAACGGAGTGCTTCGCCCGACTCGTAGAGGAGCATGGGGATGCCTCGTTCGAGAACGGCCTGGCGTAGCGACCCATCCTTCAAATTCGCGTCGATGATGATCGGTGCGCCGAAGGCGTGTGCGAGTCGTGTCGTCTCCGCGTCGTCGAGGCACGCACGAATCTGGGGCAGGTTTGCGCGGTGGTTTGAGCCCGTGTGCAGGTCGACGACGTGCGTCGCCTTGCCGACAAGCTCCTCCATGAACGTGTGCGCGAGTCGCGCCGTGAGCGAGCCCTTGGACGAACCGGGAAAGAAGCGGTTCAGGTCGCGACGGTCAGGAAGGTAGCGGTTGTGCTGCAGAAACCCGAGCACGTTCACGACCGGCACAGCGATGAGCGTCCCGCGAATGCGGTCGAGGGCCTTGCGCTTGAGGACCCGCGCGATGATCTCGATGCCGTTGAGCTCGTCGCCGTGGATGGCCGCGCTCACGAGCAGCACCGGTCCGGGCTTCGCGCCGCGGACGACCTTCACGGGCAGCGTGACGCTCGCCTGCGTGTACCGCCTCGCGACGGGGATGTCGATGTTCGCGCGTTCGCCGGGGAAGACGGCCGTTCCACCGATGGTGATCGGATCGGTCATGTGCGGTCCCGCGGCGTTGCGGGAGGCGGAACGGCGGACTTCGACTTGCGCCGCTTACGCGGCGGGACGAGCTGCTTGAGCTCTTCGGTGTTGCCGTAGCAAAGAATGTTGTCGCCGACGCGAAGTACGTGGCTGCCGCGCGGAACCGAAATCACCTCGTTGTCACGGGTGATCGTGAGCACGACGATGTCGCGTTCGCGAAGCGCGAGCTCCTGAAGCGAGCGGTCCGCAAGTGGCGATCCCGCCTCCACGGGCACGTCCATGACGGCGTGCCCCGCCGAGAGCGCGAGGCGCTGACGCACGTCAACCTCGGGGAATAGGATTTCCTTTTCGACGTAATCGATGATCCGACCCGCCACGTCGACGCCGGTGGCGCCCTCAATGCCCTCGAGCCCCGGGGAGGAGTTGACCTCCATCACCTTGCAGCCCTCGTTGCTCTCGAGCATGTCGACGCCGGCCACGCGGAGGCCCATCACCTGTGCGGCACGAACGGCTGCCCGCTCGTACTCTGGGTCGAGGTCCACCGGTTCGGCGCGGCCACCACGGTGCACATTGCTGCGGAACTCGTCGCCCTGTGCGATGCGGCGCATGGCCGCCACCACGCGGCCGCCGACGACGAACGCGCGAATATCCTTGCCTCGGCTCTCCTGAATGAACGCCTGGAGGAGCACGTTTTGCTTGCCGGCGTGAAGCGTCTCGACGATGGCTTCCGCCGTCTTCGCATGCTCGGCGAGGATGACGCCGATGCCCTGGGTCCCTTCGAGGAGCTTGATGATGAGGGGGGCGCCGCCGACGTGGTCGATGGCGGCGGGGAGGACTTCGCGACTCTTGACGAAGGCCGTCTTGGGGAGCCCCACATGGTGTCGCGAAAGCGATTGAATCGAACGCAGCTTGTCGCGGGAGCGGGCGATGGCCTCCGCGCTATTGAGACAGAACACGCCCATCTGTTCGAACTGGCGTACGACCGCCGTTCCGAAGAACGTGATCGAGGCGCCGATACGCGGGATGACCGCATCGAGCTGCTTCACCTCGTGGTCGCGGTAGTAGAGCATCGGCCGCTCGGCCTCGACGAGAATCGAAAACTCCGTCGGCTCGAGCACGTGCATTCGGTGGCCGCGCGCACGTCCCGCCTCCACCAAACGCCGAATGCTGTACGAACGCGGGTTCGCAGAAAGGATGCCGATACGCAGGCGTCGCGAGTCCGGTGGCAGCGAAGCGGTGGGCATGGGGAGCAGGGAGGCTAAGCGGGTGGGACGCCCGCTTCAACGCGAAAAGGCGCTCGGGGAAAGCTTGAATTTGCTCGCGTCTTCGGGCCCCGCGACGATCCCGATGTGTGCGATCCGTGACCCCGTCTGATTCAGCGGGTCCGTGGACTTGCCGATGACGACGCCCGCGTCCGGCGCGCGATACTCCTCGACAAGGTTTCCGTAGATGTCGGTCACGCGCGCGACGATTTCGTCCTTCGTGACGTGTTGCGTGAGCCCGGGGAGCACATCGAGGACGCCCCCCGCCTCCGTGTACATCCAATAGGAGCCCTTGCAGATGATCGGCGCATCCCCGAGATGCTCCTCGGGGGGTTCGATCATCTTGAGATGGCTCAACACGTTGGTAACGCCCACCACGCCGGCGGACACCATCTTCTTTTGGAAGCGTTGTGGGTTGCCTACTTCAACTGTGA
>JAWKRM010000032.1:0-47659 GCA_041389625.1 Polyangiales bacterium | reverse complement strand
ACGAGGGACCAGAGGGTGATGCCGAGGACAAACACCATGGGCCAGAGCGTGTATGCGTAGCGCTTCCCCGAGCGCTTGAGCCACACGGTGATGCCGAGGAGCGAAAGACCCGCGAGGAGCTGGTTGCTCGTGCCGAAGAGGGTCCAGAAGAGCTTGTACGATCCCGGTTTGGCCAACATCAGAAACCCTAGCGGCAGTGCGCAGGTGATGAACGTGGCGACGACGGATTTCACGCGGCCCTTGAGGCCAAAGAGCTCCTCGAGGATGTATCGCCCGAGGCGTGTGGCGACGTCGAGCGTGTCGAACACGAACGTCGAGAAGGCCATCGCGCCGAAGGTCGTCGCGATCATGATGTGATCCTTGCCGATGAGGAGCGCGAGGAACTGGCCGAGGCCCTGGCCGTAGATGGCACCGGGCCCGCGGCCGGTGGTGTCGGCGGGGGCCACGATCATGATCGTGCCGAGCGCGATGAGCGCCACGAAGGCCTCGAGCAGCATGGCGCCGTAGCCCACAGGGTGACAGTGCGATTCGTTCGAGATCTGCTTCGACGTGGTGCCCGAGCACACGAGGCCGTGAAAGCCCGAGCACGCACCGCAGGCGATGGTCACGAATAGGAACGGAAACAGGAGCCCCGTGGCTCCGCCGACGTCGAAGCCCGTGAACGCGGGCTGTTTGATCTCGTAGCCGCCAAAGAGAATGCCGATCGTTCCCACGCCGAGGGCGATGTAGAGGATGAATCCGCCGAGGAAACCGCGGGGCTGGAGCAGTGCCCACACGGGGGTCTGCGAGGCGACGAAGCAGTAGATGAGGATGAGGACCGACCACGTGCCCTGGGAGAGCAGAAACCAGGTCGAGACCTCCGTTCCGAGCCATACGGCACCGAGTGCCGCCGGGACGAAGACCACGGTGAGGACCCACTGCGGGGGCTTCAGGAACCGCTCGACGAAGCCCATGACGATGGAAATCGTCAGATAGAAGATGGAAGACGCGGCGACGGCGCCGCCCGGATTGAAGCGGAAGGTGAGGCCTTCCATGTCGGCGTCGCCGGAGACGAACGTTGACGCCGTCACGTCCGTGAACGCAACGACCACGTAGATGAGCGCGAGCCAGATGAACGCCATCATGGCGACGAAGGCGCGCTGGCCGAGGTTTTCGCGGACGACTTCTGCGATGGAGCGCGCGTCGTGACGCACGGATGCGACGAGCGTCGAAAAGTCATGGACGGCGCCGATGAAGATTACGCCGACGGCGATCCACAGAATCGACGGAAGCCAACCGAATTGCTGGCACGCGAGGATCGGGCCGGCGATGGGGCCCGCGGCGGCAATGGCGGAGAAGTGCTGCCCGAAAAGATAGAAGGGCTTGGTGGGCACGAAGTCGATGCCGTCTTCGTGGGCCACGGCGGGGGTGGTCGCGTTCGGGTCGAGGTTGTACTGGCTTGCGACGAAGCGGCCGTAGAAGCGGTAGCCAAGGACCAGGACCGCGATCACGACGATGGCGAGTAACGGGAGCGACATCGGGCGGGCAGTCTATCCGCCGGCGGGGCGGTCTGCGACCCCGGCGCGAGGCGTACCGAAGGCCCCATCGCGCGCCCGAACGATGTAATCTCCCCGGGCCATGAAGCTTCAGACGAAGATTCTCCTTGGGCTCCTCGCCGGCGCGGCCGCGGGGATCGCCGTGAACCTCACCCTTGGCGGGGACCACCCCGGGGTCGTCGCCTTCAATCGCTATGTCGCCTCCCCGGTGGGGCAAATCTTCCTGCGACTTCTGTTCATGGTGGTGATGCCGTTGGTGTTCGCGTCCATCGCCCTTGGCGTCGCGGGCATTGGCGACATCCGAAAGGTGGGGCGAATCGGAGGGAAGACCATTGGCTACTTCCTGATCACCACGGTGCTCTCGGTCACGCTGGGGCTCGCGGTCTGCGCGACGATTCGGCCCGGTTCGCGCGTCGATGCGTCGACGCGAGACGGACTCCTCGCGAGCTACGCGGACGAGGCTTCGTCCAAGATCGAGACATCCCAGCAGAACGAGTTCGGGATTGAGACGTTCGTGAACATCGTGACGCGAAACCCCATCAAGTCGGCCGTGGACGGCGACATGCTCGGGGTCATCTTTTTCGGGCTGATGTTCGGCGCGGGGATCACGTTGATCCACGAGAAACGCGGAAAGTTTCTCGTGGAGTGGCTCGAAGGCATCAGTGAAGTCGTCATCAAGATCGTCGAGATGGCCATGAAGCTCGCGCCCTTCGGCGTGGCGGGGCTCATCTTCGGGGTGACCTCCCGGTTCGGGTTCGCACTGTTTGCGCCGCTGGCCATCTATGTCGCCGTGGTGCTTGGCGCGCTCTTGCTGCACGCAACGGTGACGATGTCCCTCATTGTGCGGTTCGTCATCGGCATGTCGCCGGTGCTTTTCTTTTCGCGCATCCGCGAGGCGCTCATCACCGCGTTTTCCACCTCGTCGAGCGGCGCCACACTGCCCACAAACATCGCCGTGGGCGAGCAGAACCTCGGTCTTCCGCCGAAGGTGGCGGGCTTTGTGTATCCCCTTGGCGCGACCATGTGCATGCACGGCACGGCGCTCTTTGAGGGCACGACGGTGATCTTTCTCTGTGAGGTGTTCGGCAAGCCGCTGAGCCTTGGGCAGATGGCCGTTGTGATGGTCATGTGCGTCATTACCGCGGTGGGGGCCGCGGGCGTGCCGGGCGGGTCGATTCCGCTCCTCGTCGGCGTGCTCGCCATGTTTGGCGTGCCGGCGGCCGGCATCGCCGTCATCCTCGGAGTCGACCGCGTCCTCGACATGGCGCGCACGACGGTGAACGTCCTCGGCGACCATACGGCCGCTGCGTTCATCGCCAAGTCGGAGGGGCTCTGGACGGCGGCGGATGTGCCGGCGACCTTCGGCATGGATCGGGCGGGCGCGGACGACAGCCCCGGCTGGCCGGCGGACGAGTCGACGGGCGGGGAGAAGAAGTGATGTCCGACGAAGCTCCGAACGTGGGCGCTTCGCCCGAAGCAACCAAGGCGTGCCCCGCGTGCGGCGAAACCATCAAGGCCGTAGCGCTCAAGTGCCGTTTCTGCGGCGAGGATCTCCAGGCCTTCGCCGATCGCCTCGACGCAAACGAGGAAAAAACGCTCTACGCCGGGCGCATTCCACCGTTCTTCAGCGTGGGCAGGTACGTGGTGAGCGTGCTGACCCTCGGTCTCGGAGCGCTCTATTTCTGGGCGACTTCCTATGCACTCCACTTGGAGATCACGAGCCAGCGCATTCGCGTGCACCGCGGAATCCTCTCGCGTGTGACGCAGAACCTTGAGCTCCTGCGCGTCGATGACATTGCGCTTGAGGAGCCCTTCGGCATGCGCCTTGTCGGTACGGGCGTGGTTCGCATCACATCGACGGACCGAGACCAGCACGACATCGTTCTCACCGGTGTTCCGAAGCCAGCGGCGCTTGTCGAGCAGCTTCGTCGCTACAACAAGCTTGAACGCCAAAAGAGCGGCGTGCGTGTGTTTACGGAGGCTTGAGCCTCAACCCTTCGTGTCGATTCCGTCGGCGCGAAGGTCGTCCTCGCTCGCAACGTCTGCGACGGAGCCGTCGGGGTGCTTGTACCAGCCGGAGCCGTCTTCCTGCTCCGGGTGTTCGCGCACTTTCAGGATGGTGAACATGCCACCCATGTCGATGTAGGAGAACGGTCCCTGTCCGCCGTGCATGGGGATGCTGTTGGTGGGGACAGGCATCTTCATTTCCGCCATGCCGCCCATGCCACCCGTTCCCATGGGCATGAGTTTCGTGCCCGAACGACGAAGCGACTTGTTGAGGCGCTTTCCGTCGGCGCCCACCATGACCGCCGTGTCGTGACCCATCTGGTTCATGATGTGATGCGTCATGTGGCAGTGCATGGCCCAATCGCCGAGGGCATCCGCCACGAACTCGACGACCCGCGTTGCGCCCGTGGGCACGAGCACGGTCGTTTCGGGCCGTTGCGCCGACTCGGGCACGTAGCCGCCATCCGTCGCCGTAACTTTGAACGCGAAACCGTGCAGGTGGATGGGGTGATGATCCATCGCGCTCAAATTGCCGAAGCGAATGCGCACCCGCTCGCCCTTGCCCACCACGAGCGGCGCGGTGCCCGGAAAGCACTTCGCGTTCAAGGTGAGCACGTTGAAGTCGAGCATGGCGTTCGGATCGGGGCGTCGCATGCCCGGGCGGATCTTCCACTCGTGCGTCATCAGCACGAAGTCGCGGTCGACGCGGGGTCCCCGCGCCGCCTTCGGGTGAACGACGATCATGCCCTCCATGCCGAGGGCCATTTGGGTCATCTCGTCGTAGTGCGGGTGGTACATGAACGTGCCCGCATGTCGGAACGTGAACTCGTACTTGAACGTCTGTCCCGGGGGATGGGTTTCTGCAAAGCCCCGCGACATCGTCCATGCCGCTCGGGAGAATGATGCCGTGCCAATGCACCGTGGTCGGCTCCGGCAGGCGATTGGTGACGTAGATGCGTACGCGGTCACCTTCCACGGCTTCAATCGTCGGGCCCGGGGTGAGGCCGTTGTAGCCCCAGCATTCCGCCTTGAGACCCGGCGCGAACTCGTGCTCAAACGCTTCGGCCACAAGGTGTCCGACCTTCACGCCCCGCACGGTCTTCCACGGCAGCGTGGCACCGTTGGGTGCGACGACATTCGGCTGGCCGGCCGGCAGCCTCGCGGACCGCCGTCGCCTGGTGCTGCGTGCGCGGGTTCGTTTGCCCTGTGCGTCGCCGCAACCCGGCCAACGTCGCGCCCGCGCTAATGAATCGTCGTCTGTCCATCGGGGCTTCCTCCAAGGGGCGTAGTCATCGTCGCACCGCGAAGTTCGACATCGGTCGGGCGCCCCGCGATGGCGAGGTCGAGCGCTGCACGTGTATCCCAGTACTCGCGAAGCGTGTCGAGATACGCCATTTCGACGCGACCCTGCTGACGGCGTGCGTCGAGGGCTTGAACACGCTGAGCTGCATGGCGTTGTACTGGCGGATGGTCTCCGTCAGCACGCGCTTCCGGATGGGCAAGATGGCATCGCGATACTCACGCGCGCGCGCGCCGACCGAGACGGCGCGATTCCGCACTGCGCGAACCACGGCCCGCACGCGCGTGGCCGCGGCCACGTAGCGGGCGCGTGCTGCCTCAAGTTCCGATTCATGCTCAAGTACGTCCCCTTGGTTGCGATCAAAAACGGGAAGGGAGCCCATGATTTCGGGCCCCGTCTCCCAGTAGTCGCCGTCGAACTCCATGTGGAACCCGACGCTCAGGTCCGGGAGCCAGCCAGAGTTCGGAGAGCCCCGCGGCATCGGCCGCCGCCCGCGCTTCCGCTTCCGCTTCGCGCATCTCGAGACTTGAACGCATGGCGGTACGGAGGGTTTCTTCAAGTGAAGGCACGTTGTCGGCCGGGTCCGACAGGCTCGCTTCGACGGTCCAGGTCGTCGCCGTTCGGCACGCCGAGCAAGATGCCGAGCATCTCGTGCGCCGACCACGCCGGCTTCCGCCTCCGAAAGTTCCACGCGCGCTCGGCGAATGCCGCCTCCTGCTGTGAGAGGTCGAGTGCGGGGAGGTTTCCCACTCGGTGTAGTTCCGTTGCGGTTTCCACGCTGGCGCGCGCCGCGTCTACGTTGGCGCGTAGGAGTGCGAGCTTGCCCTGCGCCGCCTGGAGCGCGTAGTACGCGAGGCGAACGCGATAGGCGAGGGTGAGCGCAGCCCCTGCGGTTCGCATGCGGGCGGCCTCAAGGCGATTCGTGCCCACCGAGTCGGCTTTACCCACGAGAATGAGGCGCGTCAGGTTCATCGCGACGCCGAAGTCCCACTGCGGATCCTGATTCGGATCGCGGGACATGCGTACGGCGGCATGCCCCTCCGGATTCGGAAGAGTTGTCAGGCGCACGAGGTCGGCGCGCGCCACACCGAGGTCCGCAAGCTGCGCGCGGAGATCTCGGTTTTCGAGGAAGGCGATTCGGACGGCGTCGTCTGCGCTGAGTGGACGCGCAAGCAGCCTGCGTGTCTCCTGCGTGGCCGTGTGCCGAGGCTCGGAGCCGGGGTCCCGCGCGTCGAATTGGAGACCGCCGTGCTTGGCGACCACATCGCGGACGGTTGCGCGGTCGGACCGCGTGGAAGTGGACGCGCACCCCACCGAGCCGAGGAACAGCAGGGCCACGGAGCACGCGAAGCCCGCCCGGGAGCGATTCTGCGCAGTCATCTCCCGGGTTTTCGGCCGATCCAGCGCATTCCGCAAGGTTCTTGGAAAATTCCACGATTCAACGGGGCGAAACCGTCGCTCCTGGTTGCGGCCATGGCCCGCCCGCGACAACGTTCCCGCGTGCGAACGCGCAGGATTTCCCCAGGTCGAAGAAGCACTCCGTGGACCGTGGCCTGCGTGTTCGTGGCCGTCTTCGGAACGCGGACCGTCGCCCGTGGTCAAGAGTGGGTGCCCGTCGAGCGCGGCGTTGAGTTCATGCAGCGCACCGATCCAGGCCCGGTGCGCATCAGCGCGCTCCGGATCGATCTCTGTGCGTCGGGCGTATCGATGCGTGTCACGGGGAGTGACGAGCGCGGGCAGCGACCGTCGAGCTGGGCGCCGAAGGTGGGCGCCGTCGCCGCCACAAACGGCGGATACTACAAGGCGGGCGTACCGACACAGTACGACCCGAATCTGCGCGGCATCACCGTGCACGAAGGCCAGATGTGGCCCGACGCGGCCAATAGCTCGCGTCAAGGGTGGATTGCATTCGGAGCGCGCAGGTCGGCGCTCCATCCCTTGTCCCTCGCGCCGCCGGCGGAGCCCTGGTTCGTGGAAGCCGTCAACGGCGGCATCCCCCTCATCGTGGACGGGCGCGTCTGGGGAGACAGTGTTCGTATGCCGCGCACTGGCGCCGGGTTGAGTGCCGACGGTCGCTACGCGTTCCTCGTCGCGGTGGATGGTCGTAGCGAGACGAGCGGCGGAATGACGGGCGGAGAGCTCGGAACCTTGCTGTTGAGCTTCGGAGCAAACCAAGCGATGAACATGGATGGTGGCGGTTCCACGGCCATGTGGGTTCGCAATCGCGGCGTTGTGAACCAGCCCTCGGATGGGTCGGAGCGCACCGTGCTCAACCACATCGGCGTGGTGGTTGGCGACGACACCGGTGTGCCGGGGTTCAGCTGTCCGTGGCGCTATGGTGCGGAACTCGAGGAGAGCACGTTCCCGGGCGAGGTCGAAATCACGACGGCACCCGGTTGCGAAATTTCGGGTGAACTCCGTTTCCGAAACACGGGCGAAGTCACCTGGGACCCGCGCGGAACATTCCTCCTGACCACGGAGCCGCGTGGTGAAGACAGCCTGCTCGCCGCTTCCGACTGGCAAACGCCGGGCCGCCCCACGAACGTGGCGAGCGTCACGCCACCGGGCGAAGTGGGCGCATTTCCGTTCTCGATTCGCGCCCCGGATTCGCTCGGCACGTACACGCAGTCGTTCGGCCTCGTCGAGGTGTTCGTTGCGTGGTTCGGTGATGATCTGGGGCAGGCGGATGATGCCGTGAAGCTCACGGTGCACGTGGTGGAACCCACGCAGACCGGTGCGGACCGTTGCCAGATTCCCGTGGTCCCGCCGGAGGACGAGCGCAAGGTGAGCCGTGGCGCAGTGACGGGGCTCGGTTGCGCGGCCGTCCGCATCGGTGCGAAAACGCGGGGCACCGGGGGGTGCGCCCTGATCGTGGTCGCAATGGCGGCCGCCGCCGTGCGCCGCCGTGGCGCGTAGCGAGCGCTAGATCAGGTCGAACGCCAGCACTTCGCCGCCCGACGTGCCTTCGACGCGGATCATCCCGGACTCACTAAACGCCGCGCCGTCGCCCGCTTCGAGGACCTCACCGTTCACGCGCACGCTTCCGCGCGCGACGTGCACCCACGCGCCACGGCCCTCGGCGATGGTCAGCGTCGCGGACTCGCCTTTGTCGAAGAGGCCGGCATAGATTTTCGTGTCCTGGTGAATTGTCACGGAGCCGTCGGCACCATCGGGTGACGCCACAAGACGCAGTTTTCCGCGCTTCTCCTCGTCGTTGAATGCTTTCTGCTCGTAGCCTGGAGTGTGTCCGGCACGGTCGGGGCGGATCCAAATCTGGAGCAGATGAAGGTACGCGTCATCCTGCGGATTGAACTCGCTGTGCGTGACACCCGTGCCCGCACTCATGCGCTGCACATCGCCGGGACGGATGATGGAAACGTTTCCCATGCTGTCCTTGTGCTCCGTGGCGCCTTCGAGGACGTAGGTGATGATCTCCATGTTGCGGTGCGGATGCGCCGGGAACCCCCTTCCCGGCGCGACCCGGTCGTCATTGATGACGCGCAGACTGCGAAAGCCCACGAACTTCGGGTCGTAGTAGTCCGCGAAGGAGAAGGTGTGGGAAGTCTGGAGCCAGCCGTAGTCCGCCGAACCCCGTTCGTCTGCACGCCGGATGAACATGGTGGCAGCTATGGGGCCAGCCGGTGTGATCCGGAAGGGGGGCGACTCGGGGGGCCGATTCGCTCGTGCGTATCCATCGGGGAACCTCGATTCAGAAGGTGGCGTCGAGCTGGATGCGTGCGGTGTGCCGCCCGCGGCCCGACTCGCCAAAGGCGTAGAAGTAGTCGGTCTGGAACTTGAACGCGTGTCCGTTCAAGTAGACGTTCAAGCCTCCGCCGGCTTGGTCACCGGTGCTGGCGATGAGGGATTCGAGGGTGGGATCCGTCGCGGCGCCGAAGGTACGGAGCTGTTCCCAGCGGCCGACGACTTCGGTGTGCCGTGTGAACATGTAGCCGAGTTGAGCGAAGTAGCCCCATGCTTCGCGCGACCACTCGCGAACCGTTGTCCCGTCGGTGTCCACAAACTCCGCGAAGTCGCGGTCTGCACTTCGCACGACGGCTTCGGCGAGTAGTGACAGACCGGCGTATTTGAACACCACGTCCGCGGCAGCCTGCGCGTAGTTGAAGCGTGCCCGTCGAAAGGTCGCGCCAAACGTGCTTTGCGCGCGGCTCGACTGCGGGTTGTACGCGAAGCCGGCGCCCACCGCGAGACGCGGCGAAGGGCGTCGTTCGAGGTCCGCCTCTTGGTCGTCGTCGAACGCGCCAAAGGGGCGATAGGACAGGCGTGCGACGATCATGGGGCCGGAGGCTTCCGCGACCGCATGGTTCCGGCCTTCGCCGCCGCCCACAAACACGTTGTAGGCCAGGGCGCCGTCGAGGCCGAAGAGATCCTGCGAATAGACCATTACGCCTAGGTCGCGATCCAGAGTGAGTTCCCGAACGGGTAGCTGTCGGTCGACGAATTGGAGCGCGAACTCCCGTGTCGTGCGCGCACGATCAAACGGAACGAAGTACTGCCCAACGCGCAGGCGCGCATCGCGCAGGTGGGTGAATTCCACCCACGCATCGAAGATTGGTGACGCGTTCCCCGATTCGAAATCCTTCGCACCCAGCGCAAGCTGAATCGTGTACTTGATGTCGGCATCGAGGACGTTCCCCTGGAAGTAGAGGCGCAGCGTCTTGAGGAGTGCTTCGTTGGTTGTCTCGCGTGCGTCTCGATCGACCGTGACCGTGTCGCGGACCTGCATGCGCGTCTTGATGTTGAGGGAGTGGCGACCGTCCGCGCTTCGAACGAGAAGCCCCGACCCGGGAGACGCGGACACGGTGGGTGGCGGCTCGGCCGCGTCGCCAGCATCCGCACGCGCGCGCGTGGGCGCATGGAGCGCCGTCACGCCCAGGAGCGCGAGGACGAGGGGAAGGGGTCGGCCTGTGCTGATTCGCCGGAGTGGTGGCTGCGATGGCATATCGCGCTCGCATACACGCCGCTGCCCCGAAAGTCTGGGCGACGGCGACACGCCCCTACTTGTAAAGCCGCTCCGCCTCCCAGGCGGCCGGCGCCTGGTCGTGGAGCTGCCAGAAGTGTTCGGCGATGGCCTCGGGATCAAAGTGCGTGCCCGGCTTGACCATGCCGCAAATGGTGACGGTGGCCGCGTGGATGCCCTCGGGCGCGAGCTCTTTCGACAGGCTGAGCGCGAGGGAGCGCATGGCCGCTTTGCCGATCGAAAGCGATGCGTACTGCGGGAACGGCTCGAGTGCGGTGCCGCCGCCCGTGAAGAGAAGCGTGCCGCGCTTCGCCCCACGCATGTCTTCGAGGGCCCACTGGGCCGAGACCGCCGCGCCCACCACATTGGATTGGAAGTCTTCGACGAGGGCCGTCGCACCGACGCGCGAGGCATGCCCCTGTCGAAGCACCGAAACGTTGTAGACGAGGATCTCCGGCGGGCCTGCCTTCTTCTTCGCCAGGTCGAGCGCGCCGCGAAGCGATTCGGGATTGCCGGCGTCCGCGGTGAACATATGGTTTCGGACGCCGTGCCGGCCAAGCTCGTGCCGTGCTTCATCGAGCGTCGCTTGCTTCCGCGCGAAGCCTGCGACTTCGTAGCCTTCGCGACCAAACCGCTTGGCGATCGCCGTGCCCATCCCAGGGCCGATTCCAACTACGTACGCAACCGGTGCCATCGTTCACCTCGAGACCGGGATTCTTGGGCCTTTTGGCGCGGTTGAGAAGGGGGGAAACGCCCTTGCCAGGGCGGCGTGCGCTCCGCAGGATGCGGGCATCCGAGGAGGACCCGCATGCACTTCGAGATCGCCACCGTCCGTGTCTCCACCGCCGGGGGCAAGTTCCGTCAGACCGTGGAAATCGGCCCGCACCGCATGGTCGCCGACGAAGGCGAGTCGCTCGGTGGCGAAGACGCGGGCCCCGCGCCCCTCGAATGGCTGCTGGCCGGCCTCGGCGCCTGCACATCCATGACGCTCAAGATGTACGCGGAGCGGAAGGGCTGGCCCCTCGTGGGCGTCGACGTGACACTCAACGGCGACCACACCGCGGAGGGCTTCTCGCCATCGACCGCAAGATCGAACTCGACGGCCCCGAACTCACCGAAGAACAGCGTCAATCCTCCTCAGTCATCGCGAACAAGCGTCCTGGTCCAGCAAGACACTCGTTGGCAACATCGAGATTCGCTCGAAACTCGCCTGGAGGATCACGCCGAGCCGTGTCGTTGCTGGCGATGTAGAGCATGGCGAGCGAGAGCACCGCGGCTGTCGAGTAATCGCAGCGAGCACGAGCGTGGCGTGTTCCGCCAACGAGCTGAGGATGGCCACGAGGCCCGCCGCGACGAATACGCGGCCACCGAATCGTGCGTGCGTCACATTCCCTGTCGCTCGCGAGGGTCCAGGGCGTCCGGATGCCAATGAAGAAGTTCTTTCGGAGCTCCTCGAAAACGTTGCCAAGGAAACAAACAGCAAGCCCGCGACGCCTACGATGCGAGCATGGAAAACGCCCAACCGGATGGCCACGAGGTCTGGCTGCGGCGATGCCGAGGGACCCTGAAAGGAAGACGACGACGAACGTTCGGACCGCGTCCCGCGTCCGGCAAAACGACTCCGAGGTCAAAGCCGGTCGGTGAGATCCGCGTGAGCAACGCGAGCAACACGTACACGCCGAGTGCCGTTGCTGGGAGCACAAACGCTGAGCTCCTTGGGCATGAACCCGTTCGCGTCCCGTCAGCACCCTTGAGTGGTTGCGATGGCTTCCGCATCAGCGGTAGAGCAATCGCAGTACGTTGGTATGGAAATGCGACCGCCGCGAGGTCGAGACATTGTTGAACGTGAACTCTTGGCGACTTCTTCCTTCCGTTGGACTTGCTGCTGAACAGGATCGACGAGGAGGGTGGCGACGTCGTCAAACACGGTC
Source organism: Polyangiales bacterium (assembly GCA_041389625.1). GTDB lineage: Bacteria > Myxococcota_A > Polyangia > Polyangiales > JAWKRM01 > JAWKRM01. The sequence continues at coordinate 35,908 of JAWKRM010000032.1, read as the reverse complement.
GTGTTGGCGGCGACGATCTGCTGACCAGACGCTCGGTGCGAACGAGGTCCGCCGCCTTGAGCACGTTGAAGTGGGTGGAGACGATCCCTTCGTGATGGGAACGCTTCCGCCAGCTCCCCCGCCAGTTTCGACCCGGCCTGGAGGAGTTTGCATCGTTGGGTGGGGTCCGACAGGGCCTTGAACACTTCTCTGTACGCACAGGAAAATCTCGGTAACTTTGATTGTCGAAAGTTATCAAACCACCTAATCGCTGCCCGACGCCGCGCCAACGGCGTCGGTGGTGCGTCGACGCACGATTTTCCAGCGGCAACTCGCACGCCGTACGACAGGTGATTCTCGAGCGCCGCCATGACGCGCGCGCCGAGAGGCAAAGCGCCCTGGCACGAGGTGCTGGAAGCGTCCGGGCTTAAGGCCGAACCGGGTCTCCCCGAAAAGGAGCCTTAGGTGGTGAATCGCCGCTCGGAAAACGGTTGGGTTGTTCCTCTCTCTTGTGGCGTGGTCGTGCGTCAGCGCGGGCGCTGTCTTCGCGGACAGCGCGCACCACGGCGGTGGCGAGGTTCGTGCTTTCCTGACCTTGCAACGGTAGAAGTTCCTGCGGCAACGATGGCTATCGCTGCTCTTCGCAGGCATCGCGGTGAGCGCGCTCGGCCTCGCCTCGGCTTCGCCAGGATCTGGCGAACCAGTCGCCAGATGCCTGTGTACCTGTCGGATGCGACATCCGGAGCTCATCTACGAGACGTGCAAGACGTACCTCCTCACGCGCAGGTGTTCGATCCCGCTTCCTCGAGGTCTTCACCACCGATGTCGGCAGGCATTGGCATGCGTCCGGCTCGCGATGCAGCACGGCGAGCACCTGGCGCGGCGAAGGTCATCACGATCCGTTCTCGCTCATCGCATCGCCGGGAGCGATGGCGTCGCCTGGAAAGTTCGGCATCCGTGTGAACGTTGCCACCTGAGGACAAGGTGCGCCTTCGCGCGAGCCTTCGGCAAGCCCTTCCCGGGCTTTGCGGCGCGATCCCGCTCAAGGCCGGCATGAGCATCGGCATGGTGCTCATCTCGGTCGAGCCTTCGGCGACGTTTTCATCTTCTTCATGCCGCGGACTGGCGTGGCCTGTGTTATCGGCTTCGCCATCGGCGAGTCGCTCGGCGCGTCGGCCCTCCGCATCGCGGGCGGCATCTTCGAAGATCGCGGACATCGGCTCCGACCCTTCATGAAGATCGCTCAAGATCAAGGAAGATGACGCCCGAATCCCCGGCGTCATCGCGCGCTGATTGCACGGGCGACAATGCGGGCGACTTCGAAATGGCCTGCCGGTGACGGTTTGAGACCTACGGCGTCACCGGCGTCGCGCTTCATCTCTCGTTCATCCTCCTTGCCGTCGATCCGAGCGTGGTGGTTCCAGCTGCTCGTTTGATTTTCATGATCCGCACCGTCATGGTCGTGGCCTCCGGCGCTCTCGTACCTCATCGGCCTGAAGCGGTTCAGAAGGCACGTTTCGGCAACGCGGCGACCAGAACTTCGAGGTTCCACCACCAGCCTGCGTTTTCGGCTTCACGTCGATCGTGTCCGTGGTTCTCCACGTTCCTCGTGTCCTACCTGCTCATCCCCGAGTTTCGCGTAAGGGCACGTACTGGTGGAAGTTCTCTCGCGGATCAGCTGCGCACCTTCGCCATGCTGACCATCTTGGAGCTCACTGGAAGGTGTTCACACCTGGTCGAGTCGGCCACGTCCGCGAGGTCGTGACCGCGTCGAAGGAGGCGGCCTCGCTCAACGTGCCTCGGGGCTCACCGCGGGCAACCACGGGCCTGGCTTGGATAAGGCGATCCCAAGTTTCATGGGCACGCCTACGGCGTGACGCAGCTCGACCAGTACGGAACGACGGAGCAGGCCGCGGCCGCCATCGGCCACATCATGACGCTCAACAACTTTGACGTGTCGGCGGTGTTCGCCTTCGGCCTCGTGGCCTTCGGGTTCCTCGGGATGGGCCCCGTCACCATCGCGGTCGACTCCTACGGTCCGGTGACGGACAACGCGCAGTCGGTCTACGAGCTCTCGCTCATCGAGAACGTGCCGAACGTCGGCGAAGAGGTGAAGAAGCTCGCGGGCTACGAGCCGAACTTCGAGCAGGCCAAGGCGCTCCTCGAAGAGAACGACGGCGCGGGCAACACGTTCAAGGCGACGGCGAAGCCGGTGCTCATCGGCACCGCGGTCGTGGGCAGCACGACGATGATCTTCTCGATCATTGTGGTGCTCACGGGCCTCGCGCCCGAGCTCCTCGTGAACCTGTCGCTGCTTCACCCGCCATTCCTACTCGGCCTCATCGCCGGCGGCGCGGTGATCTTCTGGTTCACCGGTGCCTCGACCCAGGCCGTGACGACCGGCGCCTACCGCGCCGTGGAGTTCATCAAGGCGAACATCAAGCTCGAGGGCGTCGAGAAGGCGTCCATCACCGACTCGAAGAAGGTCGTGGAAATCTGCACGCAGTACGCGCAGAAGGGCATGTTCAACATCTTCCTCACGGTGTTCTTCTCGACCCTCGCGTTCGCCTTCGTCGAGAGCTACTTCTTCATCGGCTACCTCATCTCGATCGCGCTCTTTGGTCTGTTCCAAGCGCTCTTCCTCGCGAACGCGGGTGGCGCATGGGACAACGCGAAGAAGGTCGTTGAGACCGAGCTCCGCGCGAAGGGCACGCCGCTCCACGACGCCACCGTTGTCGGTGACACCGTGGGCGACCCCTTCAAGGACACCTCGTCCGTGGCCATGAACCCGGTCATCAAGTTCACGACGCTCTTCGGCCTCCTCGCCGTGGAGCTCGCGGAGCAGCTTGGCCGCTCGAACCCGACGCTCCGCATCGGCACGGCCATGGTGCTCTTCGCGTTCTCGGCCTTCTTCGTCTACCGCTCGTTCTACGGAATGCGCATCGGTGCCGAGGAAGCGGCGCCCGCGAAGGAACCGGCGCCGGCGCCGGCCGAATAGCGCACGTTCATGTGAACCCGGTATGCCCGGGGCGGCTCCCCGAAGGTGAGCGGCCTCGGGCATACTTGTTTTCATGTTGTCGCACGTCCTCGACCCGAGCTTCGAGCCGCTGCTCGAACCGTACCCGCTCGACATCCTCGCGAAGTCTGAGCAGACGATGTTCGGGCTTTGGGCGGACCTCCGCCTTGCCTATTGGAACCCTGCCTGGGAGCGCTTCGCGCAGACTCGCGGCGGAGAAGACGTGCTCACACGCTGGCCGCTTGGCACGTCCATCGTGCCCGCGCTCGGTGACGTGCTTCGCGATTTCTATGTCGATCGATATGCCGCCGCCCTCGCGTCGCGCACACCCTGGGAGCATTCGTACGAGTGCCCGACGCCCACACAACGCAACCAGTACCGCATGCGCGTGTTGCCGCTCGGCGAACGAGGATTCCTCGTCGTGAACTCATTGGAGGTCGTCGAAGCGGTGGATGACCGCGTGGAGGGTGCAACGGACGCCCTCGAGGCTCGCTACCGAAACCCGAACGGATTCATCGTCCAGTGCTCCAACTGCCGTCGAACCCGCCACCCGCATAACCTCCGGGGCTGGGATTGGGTTTCGGCATTCATCGCCAAGTCGCCGCCGTACACGAGCCACGGCCTGTGCGCGCCGTGCTACGGGTTCTACTACTCGGATCCGTAGCCTCGAGAGATCCAGAGGCCTCCGAGCGCGGAATGCCATTGAGTGGTCTAGTGGTCCCGATCGCGGCGATTGCGCCAGTGCCGTTGGTTCGAGCCGGTGAGACCGAGGTCGATGAATACGGCGATGGCGATGAGGAGCCAGCCGAGGGGCGGCACGTCGCCGGGCGTGCCGAGCGAGTTTGATGCGTATGCGAACGCGAGCACCGTGGTCGGCATGAAGAAGAAGCCGAGGAGGAGCCAGTACCACGGCTGAATCGCGCGTGAGAGGTACCCGCCGTTAAAGAACCAGACGAGAAACAACGCGAGGCGCGGGAAGAAAAAGGCGAGGCAACCGACGAGGCACATGGGGAAGCTCCTAGCAGCTTCGTGCGCCAACGTCCCGCCAAGTTAGGGGTTGATGCTGGGCACCGCCGAGAGGCGTTCTTCCCTCGACGCCACTTCCTTCCGGCGTGTGCGGATACGGGCGATGAGGTGGTCGACGCGGGAAGGCTCGACGGAGCGTCGTGAGAGCACATGCGACGTGATGTGCACCGCGGCCTCGAGTTCCGCGGGGACGACTTTGCCGGCACCTACGCGAAGGAGTGGCTCGACGTCCACCACGTAGCGCGCGCGCACCACCAGGTGCGCCTGGGGGGCCGCACGTCGAATGGCGGCGACGGCCCGTTCCGCGGCGCCGGGATCGTTGATCACGACGACGATTTCCTTGGCGCGTTCCGCACCGAGATGATGAAGCACCTCGGGGCTCGTCACGTCGCCGAAATACGCGGGCTCGCCCTCGTCGATGGCCTTCCGGACGTTCTCCGGGTTCAAGTCGACGATGACGTAATCCACGCCGCATTCGCGTAGACAGATGGCGAGCTCCTGTCCTGCGATGCCGTAGCCCGCGATGATCACGTGGTTCGCCATGTACATCGTCGACAGGCGTTCCGCCTCTTCCGCCGTCGGCACCGCGAGGAGTCGGTCGAGCACCCGAAGGCGCCCTGCGCCCGCCGCGAGTTTGGGTCCGACGGCAATGGCGAGCGGGGTGATGATCATGGAAAGGATGCTGGCGGGGAGCAGGCGTGCGGCGAGGGCGGGGTCAAGCAAATCCGTGCCTGCGGCGGCGTGCGTAAGCACGAAGGCGAACCGCCGACCTGGCACAGGGACGCGGCGGCGAGGGCGCTTACGCTCGTTGGTAGCCGCATCGCCGTGCACGCGATGAACACCACGATGAACTTGCCGATCAGGATCGCGGCGAGAAGCGTGAGCACGCCCGAGGCATCCGAGATGAGCAGCGAGATGTCGAGGAGCATGCCGATGGAAACGAAGAAGAGGCTCGTCAAAACCTCTCGGAACGGCATCAAGTCGGACAGCGCCTGGTGCCGATACTCGCTGCCTGCAACCACCAGGCCGGCGAGGAACGCGCCGAGCCCGAGGGAAACGCCAGCCTTTGTCACGATGGACGCGGTTCCGATGGAGACGAGGAACACGGCGAGCACGAACAGTTCTCGCTTGCGCGTGTTGGCGACCCATTCGAGAAGGCGTGGAACAACGAGACGTGCCGCGAAGACGATGCCCACAAGGATGCCGATGGTCTTTGCGCCCGCGAGAAGCAGGTGCCCTACCGCCGTTCCTTCCCCGCAAGCATGGGGATGGCTAGCATCATGGGGACCACGGCAAGGTCCTGGAAGACAAGGATGCCAAGCGTGACGCGCCTGCGGCCGCCTGAGCCTCGCCGCGGTCTTCGAGGACCGCGCAGAACGATGGCCGTGCTGGACACGGCCACGACAAAGCCAAAGAAGACGGCCCGTGGTGTCGAGTAGCTGAGTTGGAGTCCGATGGCGATGGTGCTCGCGATGGTCAGGCCGACCTGGAGCGCGCCTCCGATGAGCACGGGACGCCAAAGGCGCTTGAGCTTCTGAAGATTGAGCTCAAGGCCGATGCCGAAGAGCAGAAGCGCAACTCCCACTTCGGAGAGGATCTCGACTTGCTTCGAGTCCTCCACAAGCCCGAGGGCGTTGGGGCCTGCGATGGCGCCCGAGATGAGGAACCCGGCAATGGAAGGAAGACCGATGCGCTGAAGTAGCGCCACGACGACCACCGCGACCGAGAAGATGATGACGAGATCGCCAAGTAGCGCGAACGAATGCATTGGCCGGCGGCCAGACTAGCGAGCTTTGTTCATCGAACCAAGCCCAAGTCCTAGCTCGGGCGTGGGAGGCCGCCGTTCCAGAACGCCGCCACCACTGCGCCGACGAGGAACACGAAGGCGACGAGGTAGTTCCAGCGCCATCGTTCGCCGAGGACGAGCAGGGCAAATACGCAGAACACGCCCAACGTAATCACCTCCTGGATGATCTTGAGCTGTGTTGCGGTGAACGCGCCGTAGCCCCACCGGTTCGCGGGAACCTGCAGACAGTACTCGAAGAACGCGATCCCCCAACTCACCAGAATGACCTTCCAAAGGGCCACGTCGCGGAACCGGAGGTGACCGTACCAGGCTGCGGTCATGAAGCAGTTGCTGAGGATCAGCAGGACGATGGACTTCACAAATTCATGTCCGGGGCGTCCGAGTCGGTGCCGGCGCCGTTTGCCGCAAACGTCAGGATCCAGCCGGAACGACCCACGTCGATGACGTCGGCGTTCTTGGGTTTGTCGTGCGGCGGGCGAACGATGCCTTCGATGGCTTTACCGATGCCATCGACGTCGCCCTCGTGCATGGCGTTGAGGCCGGCCTCGTTGGTCGCAAGGATTCGCCCCTTCGGGTCCACGACAAAGGTGGGGCCGTCGAGCCGTTCGAGGAGTGCCACGAGGGCGGCTCGGTCGACGGCTGTGGTGCTATCGAGCGATTGGTGATTCCGCGCGCGCTCGTCGAGGAGCGCATTGATGTCTTCGAAGATTCGCTTGAGTTCGCCGGTGGGGGCCACGGGCTTGCAGCGACGGAGGTGCTCGCCCGTACGAGCGCACTCAAGCGTTGAATAGAGCTCTCCGATGGGCGCGAGGATGCCCACGGAGGTCTGGCGCACGATCACAAGGCCCACGACGAGCCCAACGGCGGCGAGGAGCACCGCCCACCAGGCGCCGGCGATGGCGAGCTGCTTGGCTTCTCGATCGATCCGACGGATGGCCCGCTGGTTCACGGCGGAAAGGTGATTGATGCGGGCGACGACCCGGGCAAGGGCCCTGCCGTCGCCGTCAAGGGCGGCGTCCTTCGATGCGGCGATCTCATCGAGCACCGCGGCTTCGTCCGACTCCGATACGTTGTCCCTTGCCGTCGCGAGTGCTCGTTCGAAGGCGGCGCGTTGCGTCTCCGAGGCGGGCTCTCCGCGGGACAGGGCGAGGGCGATGAGCATGTCTTTGCCCGACTCGATGGAGGCGACGTTCTTGTCGATGATCTGCTCGATGGCAGGGCTCATGCGCGTGAGAACGGTGATCGCGCCGAAGGATGTCGCCAGGTGTACGAGCACCAGGGCGCCGATGGCGATCATGAGAGTTCGACGGAGTTCCATGGCGATGACCTCGGAGACTTCTAGGTGCGCTGCATCAGTTTGTCGACGGCTTCACGTTTCGAGACGATGACGAGCACATCGTCGGCACGGAGTACCGACTGCGGGTCGGGGAGCACAACCGAGCCTTCCCCTTCGCGGCGCATGGCGACGACGGTCGTGCCGAAACGCCGCGGAAGCTGGAGCTCACGCAAGCTGTGCCCGACGAAGGCCGCCGGGGGCTTCATTTCTGTGATGAGTAGGTCGTCGCCGAGCGGAAGCTCGCCCATGACGCGGTCGTGCACGATGTGGTTCGCGTAGCGCTCTCCGAACTCTCGTTCGGGGTTAACGACTTCGTGCGCGCCAATGAGATGGAGGATTCGGGCGTGCAGATCGTCGTTCGCGCGGGCGATGACGCGCTTGGCGCCCATCTGGCGAAGGAGTGCGGTGCAGATGATCGACGCTTCCTTTGACTCATCACCGATGGCGCAGACGCACACGCGTCGCGCCGGTCGGGAGATGTGCGTGCGAGGGCCTCGGTGTCCATCGCATCGAAGCAGGCGGCTTCCGCGACAAAGCTTGAGGCGGCTCGCACACGATCTTCACGAGCGTCCACCGCGAATACCTCGGTGCCGCGTTCCGCGAGCGATCGCGCTAGCGACATGCCGAACTGTCCGAGTCCAATGACCAGTGCCTGATTTGCCATGCGTTGCTCCTCGACAGCCTAGCCGACGTCGATGTCCTCGGTCGGCTGCTTCCAGTACTCGCGTTCTTTCCGGTTACTCAAGAACATGAACATCGTGAGAGGGCCGACGCGGCCAGCGAACATGCAGAGCATGATGATGGCCTTGCCGACCTCGTCGAGCCTCGGGGTGGCCCCGATCGTAAGGCCGACGGTCCCGAGCGCCGAGAAAGCCTCGTAGAGAAGCAGAAACGTGGGCAGTTTCTGCGTGAGCTGAAGCGTCATGACGGCGGTCGCCACGGAGAGGGCCCCGAGCGTGGCGATGGCCGCCGCGCGGTAGACCGTATGTGCCGCAATCTGGCGCTTGAAGGCGCTCACCTCGGAGCGACCGCGCATGGCGGTGAGCACCGCGAGCAGCAAGATGGCCGCGGTGGTGGTCTTGATGCCGCCGGCGGTGCCTCCCGGATTACCGCCGATGAACATCCACAGCATCATCACGGTGAGGGTCGCCGGCTGGGAGCGCGTGATGTCGACGGAATTGAAGCCCGCCGTTCGGAGCGTGACCGACTGGAACAGGGCGTTGTGGAGCTTGTCGGCCCAGGACAGATGTCGAAGGGATGCGTTCCACTCGATCGACGCGATCCAGAACGTCCCGACGACGATGAGTGCAGCCGTCATGGCGAGCGCGATCTTGATTTGCGCGGAGCCCTTGTTGCGGCGAATGACGTCTGGGCCGGCGGCGATCACCGCCGGCGAGAGCCCTCCGAGCACGATGAGCGTGCCCACGGTGTAGAGGATGGCCGGTGACGTCTGGTACGGGATGAGGCTGTCGGACTGGAGCGCAAAGCCCGCATTGCAGAAAGCCGAGATGGAGGTGAACAAGCCGCGCCACATCGCCATGGGAAGCGAATCGCCGCGGTTCAGGAACAGCGTGGCGAGAAGCCCCGCGCCGACGAGCTCAAGGCCGAAGGTGAGGGCGAGCAGTCGACGAATCGAATCAAAGAGCCGACTCCGATCCTGGGCGCTCATCAGACCCGCGACGGCCGTCTCGTGGCGCAGGCTCAGGCGCCGACCGAGGAGCCGAATGGCGGCGGTGGAGAAGGCCATGATTCCAAGGCCGCCGAGCTGAATGTGGACGAGCACGCCGAGCTGGCCGAACCACGTGAGATCCACGGGGGTGTCGAGGACGATGAGCCCGGTGACGCAGACGGCGCTCACGCCCGTGAAGGCCGCGTCCAGGAGGGAAATGGAGCGTCCCGTCGCGGACATGGGAAGGACGAACCAGAGGGTCGCCGAGGCACAAAGACCGAGGAATGTGACCACCAGCAGCCGGGCAGGGTGTTCGAGGACGGGCGACCAGAGGTCGGTGCCCTCGAGCTGCACGCGCTGCGCACGGGGCACGAGCCAGAGGGCCGAGAGCGGGACCGCCGAGAGCAGGAGGAGGCACTCGGACCAGTGCTCCCATCGACGATGAATGAGGGCGCCTGAGGCCGCGACGACGAGCAGCCACAGAAACAGTCGCCGGAAGGAACGCTCTTCCATGGTGACGAATCGATGGAAGATCAGGATTGCCGCGAGCCCAACGCTGATGGTGATGGCCGCGAGGTTCGCTGGGGACGAGTCCACGCGGGTCGCCACGCTCACCCAACACGCGACGCCGGAAACGAGGCTTGCCGCACGCACGCGCGGGGTGATCGGGTACGGCTCGGCGCGATAACCGACCGGAGGAAACGCACCCTGGTATGCCTTCTCACGGAAGAGCCAGAGTGTGCCGAGCACGCCGATGGCGACGATGATGGCGGAGAGGGCCACGGTGGGCGCGGCCGCCAGATGATCGAACGCCACGGCCATGGTGCCCGCGGTGCCGAGGGTCGCCAACGTGCGTCCGATACCGGGGCGGGAGGGCAGCGTGACGCCGCCACCGCTCATCGCGAGCGCGGATGCGGCGACAAGCCAAGGCAACCAGGCGGCGGGAATGCGACCGTCGGGCACGCGGAGCGCGTCCGCGAGCACGACCACGAGGGGTCCTGCGACGACGTAGGCGCCACTGGCAAAGGAGACGGAACCCCGCATGCGAGGGGCGATTATCCCCCGTTCGTTGCCAATGCGCCCAGTTGTTGGGGCTTCGCCGGTTCCGTGACGGGGGGGGCGCTGCGCTGCTAGGGTGTTCGAAATCGTGCCCAATTCCTCGGTCGACGCGCCACGGCTGGCCCTCGTCCTGAGCGGTGGCGGCGCCCGCGCGGCCTACCAGGTTGGGGTGCTTCAGGCGCTCGCACGGCGGCTCCCGGAGCTCCGATTCCCCATCCTCACCGGGGTGTCGGCGGGGGCCATCAACGCCGCGTTCCTTGGGGCCCACGGGGGGGGCCTGCCGGCTGCGGCGGAGGCCCTTGGCGGGCTTTGGTCGCACCTGCGCACCCGCGACGTGCTCGTGAGCGATGCGGCGTCGCTTGGGCGTAACGTGGCCCGGTGGGGCGCGCGATTGGTGACCGGCGGCGCCCACGTGACGCCGACGACCCGCGGGCTCGTCGACACGCGCCCGCTTCGGGAACTCCTCGAGCAGACGCTCCTCGAACGTTCGCGGCGCCGGGACGATGCGCCGGGCATTCCCGGCGTACGAAGAAACCTGGATGCGGCTCGGCTCGACGCGCTTGCGGTGACCACGACGAATTACTCGACGGGGCAATCCATGACGTGGGTCGAGGCACGCGAGTTTGAACCGTGGTACCGACCGTTTCGGGTCGGCGTTGGTGCGAACGTGACCGTGGATCACATCCTCGCGTCCTCGGCGCTGCCCCTTGTGTTCCCCGCCATCCGCCTTGGGACGCACTGGCACGGTGACGGCGGCGTGCGCATGACAGCGCCCCTCTCACCCGCGCTCCACCTCGGCGCCGAACGCATCCTCGTTGTCGCGACGAGACGCGCGCGCCCGCGTGACATTCCGGAGTCCCAGCTACCCGAGCCGTATCCGCCGCCGGCTCAAATCGCGGGCATCCTCATGAACGCCGTGTTCCTCGACATGCTCGACTACGACGCGATGAACCTCGATCGCGTAAATGAACTCGTGCGCGCGCTTCCCGAAGAACACCGTCAGGGCCTGCGGCCGGTGGAGCTCTTGGTGATCCGCCCGTCCATGGATTTGGCGCGGCTCTCACGGGAATACGAACACCTATTGCCCGCCTCGTTCCGGTTCCTGACGCGAGGCTGGGGCACGCGTGACCTCGCGAGTCCCGATACGCTCTCCATGCTCCTCTTCGAGGCCGAGTATGCAAAGCGCCTGATGGAGCTCGGCGAATCGGACGCGAGCGCGCGAATGGACGAGATCGCTCGTTTCGTGCGCGGCTCGGACGGAACCTACCCGCCCGGCCCGCCCGGGGGTCGCCCGGGGTCGGGGCGCGCCCTATAGTCCGCGCGATGTCCTCGCGGATGCTCGTCGCGATGTTCAACGTGCTCGAGGAGCTCGCCCCGTGGCTCCTCTTGGGCGCGGTGATCGCGGGTGTGATGCACGCGCTGCTTCCCCGCGATTTCATTCGCCGACAATTCACGGGCGTTCTCGGGGTGTGGAAGGCGGTGTTGCTTGGCGTGCCGCTCCCGCTGTGTTCGTGCGGCGTCATTCCTGCGGCGGTCGGCCTCAAGCGGGACGGCGCGAGCGACGGCGCCACCGTCGGCTTTCTCATCTCGACGCCGCAAACGGGGGTCGACTCGATTCTCGTGAGTGGGTCGTTCTTCGGCTTGCCGTTCGCCATCTTTAAGCTGGCCACGGCGGCCGTGCTCGGCGTGATCGGCGGGCTCGTGACCACCTGGGCCGGTGGTGCGGGCGCGGACGCCGGAACACCCTCGGTCGACGGGGCTGGCTCCGAGCCACATCCCAAGCGAACCGCCCGCGATGGTGTGCGGCACGCGTTCGAGGTGCTCCGCACCATCTGGCGATGGCTCGTTTTTGGCGTCGTGGTGTCGGCCGCGTTGACGACGATCCTGCCGCCGGACGCGCTTGCGGGTGTTGGCAAACTCGGCACGGTGGGCGCAGCCGTGGCGGCACTCGTCATTTCCATGCCGCTCTACGTGTGTGCCACGGCCTCCGTGCCCATCGCCGCCGCATTGGTGCACGCGGGCATGCCGGCGGGTGCGGCGCTCGTGTTCTTGATCGCGGGCCCCGCGACCAATGTCGCGACCGTGGGCGCTGTGTACCGAACGCTGGGCGCTCGCATCCTCGGCATCTATTTGGCCACGGTGGCCGTCGGGAGCACGGCGGCGGCGTTGCTCTTTGAGTCGGTGCTCTCCCGCGCCAACCATGCCATGGCGCACGCCCACGCCCATTCGGCCTGGTGGTCCGCCGCGAGCGCGTGGTTGCTCGTGGTGCTCTTCCTGTGGTTCGCGGCGGAAGACGTGCGAGCGTGGATCTCGAGCCGACGCGTCAAGCGGGCCCCCGTGGCGCTGCGTGTCGGCGTGGAAGGGATGTCCTGCGCCAAGTGCGTTGGTCGTGTTACGCGCGAGCTCGAGGGCACGGATGGCGTGGAAGCGGCCGCGGTGGATTTGGCGTCCAAGAGTGCGCTCGTGTCCGGCACCGCCGACCGCGACGCGGTGTTCGAGGCCATCCGGCGAGCCGGATATACGCCGCACGTGGTCGAATGAGTACGGGCCCGGGCACCGGAGGCCCGCGCGCTCAGACGGTCGGGGTACGAATCGCGAGGAGCCGCGGCTCGGTCATGTCCGCGATGGCGTAACGGATGCCTTCGCGACCCAGGCCGCTCTGCTTCACGCCGCCGTAGGGCATGTGGTCGACGCGGAACGACGGCGCGTCGCCCACGATGACGCCGCCCACCTCGAGCTCGTCCCACGCGCGCTGAATCTTGCGGATGTCGCGCGTGAAGATGCCCGCCTGGAGACCGAAATCGCCGTCGTTTACGCGGGCGAGTGCATCGTCGAAGTCGTCAAAGGGTTCGAGCAGCGCGACGGGGCCAAAGACTTCCTTCGCGTACGCGGGCTCGTCGTGGGGGACGCCTTCAAGTAGCGTCGGCGCGACGAGGCGGCCCTTGCGTGTGCCGCCCGTGAGGACGGTGGCGCCACGCGCCTTCGCGGACTGAACCCACGTCACGATGCGGTCCGCTTCCTTTTCGGAGATGATCGGACCGACGAACGTTTCCTCTTCGTGTGGGTCGCCCGCGACGAGGCCCCGCACGCGCTCGACGAGCGCGTCGCGGAACTGCGCGTAGATTGCGCGATGCACGCAGATTCGCTGCACGCTGATGCAGCTTTGGCCCGATTGGTAGAAGGCGCCCGTGACGATGCGGTCGAGGGCATCGTCGATCTCGCCAGCCGCGTCCTCGTCCACGATGACGGCGGCATTCCCGCCGAGCTCGAGGACCACCTTTTTGCGCCCCGCCCGCGTTTTCATGTCCCAGCCGACGGCCGGAGACCCCGTGAAACTCAGGAGCGCGAGGCGCTCGTCGGTGACCAGCAGGTCCGCCGCGTCCCGGGTGGCGGGCAGGACGGAGAAGGCGCCTTCGGGCACGTTCGTCTCCGCGAGCACCTCGGCGATGATGAGGGCGCCGATGGGGGTGTGGCTTGCCGGCTTGAGCACAAACGGGCAACCGGCCGCGATGGCGGGCGCCACCTTGTGTGCGACCAGATTGAGCGGGAAGTTGAACGGGGAAATGAACGCGCACGCGCCGATGGGTACGTGCTGCGTCATGCCGCGGTAACCCTTCGCCCGCGCCGAAATTTCCATGGGGATGACCTCGCCGCCGATGCGCGTCGCTTCCTCGGCCGCCACGCGGAAGGTGTCCACGAGTCGCGTAACCTCCCCGCGCGCGTCGCGTATCGGCTTGCCCGCCTCCACGCAGAGCGCGTGCGCGAGCTCATCCTTGCGGGCCTCGAATCGGGAGACGCAGTGCTGAAGGATCTGCTGTCGCTCAAAGGGTTTGAGCCTGCGCATGGCGCCCCGGGCCCTGACCGCCATCTCGATGGCACGATCGACGACGGCACGGTCGGCGATGGTGACGCGGGTTCCGACGTCACCGGTCCACTTGTCTTCCACGTCGAGCGTGGGGCCGTCGAGGATCGGCGCGCCGCCGAGGTAAAGCGGATAGCGCGGAGCGAGGGATGGCATCAGATGTCGTCTAGGCTCTTCGGAGGCTCGCGTCCACCCACGGGGCAGCTTGCCGGCCGAACGACGCCATCGGGGTCCTGTCGCCCCGCGATGTCGAGGGCCTGCGCGGCGAAGAGGGCCGCTTCCTGAGTCGCGGCGGACACCCCACGTCGGCACCCCATTTCGCTCGCCTCCGTGTACGCGGCCTTCGCCTCCTTGGGTTCACCGTGCGCGTTGTGCACCGCCGCCGTGCGGTAGAGGCCGTAGGCGTAGAGGGGGTGCTCCACTTGGCCAACCAGGAACCGGAACGCCTCCTCGGCGGGGGACCATCGCTTGTGGGCGTACGCGGCCTCCCCGCGAATGGCCCACGCCAGCGTGTAGAGCTCGAGCGCGTCCTGGCGGTTTTCGGTGTAGGCCGTGGCCATGCGCTCCGTGTCGTCGGCGCCGCCGAGCCATGCCGACCACAGTTCGAGAAATTCGGATTCGGCGAGGTGAAAGGAGTCCCGCTCACCCTTCTTCGATTGGCGGAGGAGTTTGTTGGCCTCGTTCCGGAGGAGCCGCGCCTCCTTCGGCGTGGGCGCCGCCATGGCCTCCTTAAGTTTGCCAGCGGCAACGCGGCGTTCGAGATCCCGTCGTGCGGTGCCCGTGCGGGTGACCCGAAGTTCATCGCCGAGCGCATCAAGGCTGTCGGTTTCGGGTTTGAGAATGGCCGTGGACGACTCGGCGTAGTCGAGCAGGTAGCGGGCGGCGTCGAAGTCCTTCATCTCGACCTTGGCCACGGATGTCTGGCCACCACCGCAGGCCGAGACCGCTCCGAGCACTGCGGCAAGGAGCGGGCGTTGAATCCACGAAGAGTTCAGCAAGCGCATGCGGGAAGTGTACGCCCCACGCGCAGAACTCGAAACCAAACGACGGTTCGCTTACCCGTCCTTCTTGTCCGCGAGGCGCTTTGCGCTCGCGACCCAGCCCGACTTGCGGATGCGTGACGCTGGAACGCCGAGGGCCTTGCCGAATGCGTCGATGTCCGTGTCGGTCCATGCGGCGATGTCGGCGAAGGAGCCGACGCCGAGCTCCGTGAGCGTGCGGGCGTACTTCGGACCGATGCCGCGGATCCGGGTGAAGTCGTCCTTGGGCGTGCCAACAGCCTGCGCGACCGCCTCGATTCGCCCGAGCTTCTCCTCCAGCGTCGAAAGGCGCGCGAGCAAGACATCGCTCGTGACAACGCCTGCGCGGGATTCGAGATGGAAGACGCGGGCGCCGAGGAGTGCGAGGCGTTCCTCCACGTCTTCGCGCTTGGTCCGCACGTCGAGCGCAGCCACGCGGCGTTCGAGTGACTCAAGTGCCGTGCGGAACGCGAGGATGTCGCGTTCGTGCTTCGCTTGAATCGCCTTGATGCCGCGGACTTCGTTCCGAAGGCGCTCAATGCGCCGGAAGTTATCACGGGGATTGGTGAGCGGCGGAGCGACGCCGTCGTAGACGCCCGAGTCGGACGTGGTCGGCGTGGTCACCCGTCCTTCGAGCAACGCCCGAGGCGTTGGGGGG
The DNA here is from genome assembly GCA_041389625.1 of Polyangiales bacterium. Lineage (GTDB taxonomy): Bacteria > Myxococcota_A > Polyangia > Polyangiales > JAWKRM01 > JAWKRM01. Next base: position 20,477 of record JAWKRM010000032.1, on the reverse strand, counting down.
GGGGTAAGCGTGCTCGTCCGAGGTGGCGGGTACGAGGACGGCAAGGAAGAGTAGCTGTGGTCGAACACGCTCGGCGGGAACGAGGACGGCGGCTTGTTCGACGGGGGCAGCGGCGGCGGAACCGAACGGCGGGGCAGGGGTGGCGGTCCGCTACCCGGGTTCGTGCGGAGACCTGGCCATGTGCCACTTGGCGCGGGCGAGGCCACCGGTGGGCGCGGCAGGGGTGGCGGCCCCCCCGACGGGGCGGGCGGCAGGACGGCGGTATGCCGCGGAGCCGCTTCCAGCTCGGCGTCCGTGCCGGGTTGGTCGCCCGCGTCGATCGCCTGCGACTGCTCCGTCTGTTCCTCTTCCTCGGCCACGGGTGGATTCTCCTCTGGTCGGTCCGAATCGCCTAGGGATTTGCGGCGCCGGTATGCGTCGTCCGCCGTCAGTCGGGTGTGCGTTCGAGCACGGCCGCGGCGCCCAGGCCCCCGGCGGCGCAAATACCCAGCAACGCGAAGGATTTGTCGGAGATGCGGAGCTCGTTTGCCATGGTTGTCACCATGCGGGCGCCGGTCGCCCCGAACGGGTGGCCAACGGAGAGGGAGCCGCCATGCACGTTCAGATTCGCGTCGGGCACCTCGCCCACCGCCTCCGCGCGTCCGAGCCGCTCCTCGGCGAAGGCTCGGCTCCCGAGCATCTTGAGGACCGAGAGGACCTGGGACGCGAACGCCTCGTGCAGGTCGACCAGGCCCATGTCCCCGAGGGTGAGGCCCGCACGCTCGAGGGCCTTCGGGATCGCGAGGGCGGGACCGAGGAGGAGCTGATCCGCGGGATCCACGCCGACGTAGGACCACGACCGGAACGCGGCGAGGGGACGGTAGCCAAGGGCGCGGGCCTTCGACTCCTCCATGACGAGCACGGCGGCTGCGCCGTCGGTGAGCGGGCTCGCATTGCCCGCCGTGACGGTGCCGCCTCGCTTGAAGGCGGGCCGGAGCTTCGAGAGTCGCTCGACGTTGGTGTCCGCCCGGACAAGGCCGTCGGTGTGCACCCAGCGGCCGCGCGATGCTTCGACGGGGCTCACCTCAATGGCGAAGCGCCCCGTTGCGATCGCGGCCGCGGCACGATGGTGCGAGCGGACGGCGAAGGCATCCTGCGCTTCGCGGGAAATCTCGTTTCGCTCAGCCATGGACTCGGCGCTTTCGCCCATCACCTCGCCGGTGGTTCGTTCGGCAATGCGTGGCATGCGCGGGAGTACGTCGGTGAACGGCGCGAGCTCGCGGAGCGCGCCAAGGTACTCCATCGGTCCGGCCTTCTTGAGCGCAAGCGGCCCGAGGGTGCGGACCACCTTTTGGGGGAGTTTCAGCTCCGCGTTGCTCGTCGAATCGGAGCCACCAGCCAAGATCACGTCGGCGTCGCCGCGCTCGATGGCGGCCGCGGCCGAGGTGATCGCTTGGAGGCCGGATGCGCAGGCCCGAGTCACCGTCATGGCCTCAACGCTTCGTGGCAGGTCGAGATCGAGGGAGATCTCGCGACCCACGTTGGGCGCGCCACTCGGAAGGATGACGCCGCCCCACACCACCGCGTCGATCTCGCGCGGTGAAAGGGCGGCACGTTCAAGGAGTGCACCGGCGGCGGCGACGCCGAGGTCGATGGTGTCGAGCTCGGTGTACTCGGTGAATGCCTTCACAAACGGCGTGCGGTTGCCCATGACGATGACCGCCCGGCGCCCGCCTTGCGTGACTCGAACGGCGGGCGCGGCGGACTTGGGCGCGCGCTTTCGAGGGGAGGTCTTGGGTGACGCGGCCGTCGGCGATGCGCCCTTGGGCGAAGCGGTGCGCTTCTTTGGCGTGCGCTTTGTCGCTTTGCGTGCCGTGGTCTCGCGTGGGGCGGTGGTTCGAGGAGCTCGCGGTTTCGCCATGGTGTCCCTTCTTCCGTTCATGCGCCGATGAGCGCGCCGCCACAGACTCGGAGCACCTGGCCCGTGATTCCGTGTGCGCCGGGCGACGACAGGAAGCCAATGGCCTGCGCCACGTCTTCGGGCAGACCGCCCTGGCCGAGGGCCGAAAGGCGCCGACCGCCTTCGCGGATCATCAACGGGATGGCGCGTGTGAGTCGAGTCTCGATGAACCCGGGAGCAACGGCGTTCACGGCGATGCCGCGCTTGGCCGCGGGGCCCGCCCAGCCGCGCACGAGCCCAACGACGCCGGCCTTGCTGGCGGCGTAATTGGTCTGGCCGAGGTTTCCGGCGATGCCGGCCACCGACGAGAGGCACACGATGCGCCCTTCGTCGCGGATGCCCTTCGGGAGGAGCGCTTCGGTCACCCGAAGGACCCCGCGAAGGTTCACGTCGAGCGCCTGCTGCCACTGCGCTTCGCCCATGCGCGCGAGGGTCTTGTCACGCGTGATGCCGGCGTTGTGCACGACGATGTCCACGCCGCCGAATTTCTCGCGGAGGAACTCCGCGACCTGCGCCGGGGTGCCTTCGGCCGCCATGTCGGCGAGGAGCACCGTACCGCCGACGTTACGGGCGACTTGGCTGAGTGGTAGGTCGTCGTCGGGCCGGTCGAGGCACACGACGTGGGCGCCCTCGGCCGAGAGGAGTTCCGCCGTCGCTTCACCGATGCCGCGTGCGGCGCCGGTGACGAGGGCGACCTTCTTGTCGAGGAGGCGCGTGGTCGGCACACGTGTCGCCTCCCGCACGTCCTTGGTGACCGTGATGGGTTGCGCCGTCACGAAGGCGGAATGCGGCGAAAGGAGGAAGCGCAGGACCGGGGCAAGCCGTGACTCCGCGCCACGCTCCACGCGCACGAGGTTCGCCGTGGCGCCCGTGCGGCCGATCTCCTTGGCGATGCTGCGCGTAAAGCCGTCGAGCGCCATGGCGGCCGCGTGGGATTCGGCTCCCTTGGCGCTCGACTCCACGGGGCCAAGCACGACGACGCGGCCGCTTCGGCGGAGACCCGGGAGCCACGCGTGAAAGAAGCGGTAGAGGTCGTCGAGGGCCGTGAGGTCGGTGGCCGCCGTTGCGTCAAAGACCAGCGCGTAGGTGCCTCGCCCTTCGGGCGTCGTATCCCAGCCCGCGTGGACTGCCGGGCGCCCGAAGGCTTCCCCGGGTTTCTTGAATGGCACAAGCGCCTTCGGGTCCCCGACGACGGTGGTCGACGCACCGGCGCGGGCGAGCATCTCGGCCAGCGCTCCGGTGGCCGTCGAGTTGTGCGGGCAGCACGCCACCACCGCGCGGCCGTCGAGGGGGCGCTCCTCCATGGGGCCATCCGCGCGCTCGAGGGGTTCCGGCGTCGGGATGGGTAAGCCCGACTTCTTGATGAGCTGACGTGTTGTCGGATTCGTGGACAGATCGAGGAACAGGTCACTCATCGACGTTTCCTTTCGCTTCGAACGTGCCATCCAGGTAGACGGCGCCAAGGGGACCGCTCCCCGCGAGGACGCGGTCGCCCTCGACGTAGAACCCGACACTCGACGGCAACACGAGGGGCTTGGTAAATCGCACGTCGAACACGCGGAGGCGGTGCGGCGCGCCCGCGTACACGCCGCGAACGACGGCCTCGTAGCTCCGCGCAAGCGTGCTGAATCCGTGCAAGATGACATTCTGGAACCCGGCGGCACGCGCGGCGGCAGGAACCCAGTGGATCGGATTGAAGTCACCGGTCAGTTTGGCGAAATCGAGGCCCGCGTTGGCCGCAATGCGTACGAAGGCGATCTCTCTCGCGAGCTCCGGCACGTGCTCGCGCGTCGTTCCCGCCCGCTTCTCGCGCTTCTTGAGCGGGACGATGGCGTAGAGGTCCGCGATGAGCGCCGTCTCGACGGAACGTGTGCCCGTGATCACTCGCTGGCGGAGGACAGCACGCGATCCGTTGTCGTCGATGCTTTCGAGCCGCGCGCGAACGTGGAGTGGCTCGCCCCGGGGGATGGGTGCAATCATCTCGAGGCGCGAGCCGCCGTTCAAAATGCGCGTGAGCGGGTAGGGGACCCCGCGAAGCGTCTCGCTGGCGATCCCGAAGGTCCATTGCGGAAACAGGTGCGGCGGCACGGTCGTGCGGTAGGTGGCCGCGTCACCGCCCACATGCCGAACGTAGGCGTCGATGAGTGCCGAGGAGCGCGGGGGAAGCTCGGCGCGGAACTCCGGGCCCGGCGTCGACGGAGGGCCGCCGGCGGGCTTCGCGCCCGAACGTGCGGCGCGGAGGGCGGAGACCGCCAAGGCGCGCAGCACGGGGCCCTGCTCGAGCACGAAACGCGTGGAAACACCCATTTCGGGGCGATCGTCTACACGCGGTCTCCGCCCATCGCAAGCCTTCGGGGCGCCTCCCGCATGGCGATGCGGAGTTCCACGGAGCATGATGCGCCGCATGGCATTTCGTTCGTCCATCCGCGTGCGATTCGGTGACGAAGATCACGCGCAGATCGTCTACTACCCGCGCTTTTTCGATTTCTTTCACCAGGCCTTCGAAGATTTCTTCGACGACTGCGGTTGGCCCTATCGGAAGGTGCTCGACGAAGACCACGTGGGCTGGCCCGCGGTGCGCGTCGAGGCGGACTACAAGTCGCCGCTCCGGTTTGGCGACGTGCTCGAGGTGGAGCTTTGGGTGGATCGGCTCGGCGAGAAATCAGCCACCTTCGCCTATCGCGGGACGCAGCGCGTCGGCGGCGCCCTCGTGGTGGAAGCAAAGGTCGTCTCCGCCTGCATCGACATGCGCACCTTCAAGGCACAGTCCATCCCCACAAAGTACCGCGAGCTCTTCGCAAAGCACCTCGCCGCGCCGTAGCACGACGACGGGACGAGCGGCGAAGGCACCTAGTTCGTCGGTGCGAGGAGGCTGCAAAGGTGGGTGGTGAGGAGTGCGAGGTAGTTGCCGCTCGCGTAGCCGACCATGGCCATGAGGATGGACGCGGGGACGAGCGCCTCCCGGTGGTGTGCCGCAACCACGGGTGCGGTGGCCGCGCCGCCGATGTTCGCCGCGGAGGCGATGGCCGCCGTGTGGATGTCGGCACGAAAGATGCGGGCACCGAGCAGGCAGAAGGCGCCGTGGATCGCGACTAGGAGCGCGGCGCCCGCGAGGAACACGGGCGCGTTGGCGAGCCCCGCCATGGAAGCGCGCGCGCCGACGCCGGCGAGAAAAAGGTAGACGAGGGTGACGCCGAGCTCCCGTGAACCCGCCAGGTGCCGGGCGGGCGTGAACGATGCGACGATGGCAAATGTGGTGAGCAATAGCGTGCGCCACGAACCCGCGGTGAGCACGGCGCCCCACACGGGCATCCGCGGCGCGAGGGCGTCGGCGAACGCCACGACGATGGCGATGACCGCAATGAGGTACATGAGGTCCGGCACGGTCACCGGCCGTGTGGGGCCCGCGGGCGCGCTGGCCTGGTCGAGGACGCTGGTCACGGTCGGGTCCGCGCCCGACCACCGGGCGAACCTTCCGGCGAACCGTCGCGACGCGATGAGCACAGGCAGCCAGAAGATGAGCACGAGGTTGTCGGCGAGGACCGCCACGCCGAGGTTCGCGTCGGGGAGGCCGATGCCCCGTGCGACCGCGAGCATGTTGCCGGTGCCCCCAATCCAGGCGCCGGAAAGCGCGCCGTAGAGTTTCCATGCGTCCGGCGGGAGCGCGTTGCGGGTCAGCGCATAGGCGAACACGGACCCAAGCACGATGCCCAAGCTCGCCGTCACCATGACGCCGAGGCCGCGTCCGAGCAGGCGCAACGTGCGGCGCACGTCGATGGAGATGAGCATGGCGACAAGCAATGTGGGCAATGCGATGTCGCCCAGCAGGTCGTAGGCGACGCTCTCCCGGGGCAAGACGCCCGTGTTGTTGAGCACGACGGGCACCGCGTAGATCCAGAGAAGTGGCGGGAAGACCTCAAAGCCGCGCCACTTGGTACGGGCCTCGAGCCACGCGAAGAGCGCCACGACGCCAGCAAGCAGTGCGAACACCAGGGTGGGCGACGTGATCACGCCCGAGGCGTAGCACGGCCCGCGAACGCTGGGGTCCGAACGCGCGGAGGTTCGCTATTCGCCGTCGGCGAGGTAGGTGCTCGAGCGGAGCGACTCGTCGAAGTTGTCCTGAAGGAGCTTCAGGTGCTTGAGCGTGACACGGCCGTTTCGAAGCGCGGTCTCGCCCTGGCGGCGGAGGCGTTCCGCCATCTGCTCCGGGTCGTACTGCACGTAGCGGAGCACCTCGGTCATCGTATCGCCACGGATGACGTGGGAGACGTCGTAGCCGTGTTCCGTCTGGCGCACGTGCACGGCGTTCGTGTCACCGAAAAGGTTGTGCAGGTCGCCAAGGATTTCCTGGTACGCGCCGAGCAGGAACATCGCCATGACGTACTGCTCGCCTTCCTTCACGGGGTGCACGTCGAGGACGTGCTTCACGCTGTCCACATCGATGAAGTGATCGATGACTCCGTCGCTGTCGCACGTGAGGTCCGCGAGGCGGGCGCGCACGGTGGGACGCTCGTCGAGGCGATGGATGGGCATGATCGGGAAGAGCTGATCGATGGCCCACGTGTCCGGCGCCGACTGGAACACGGAGAAATTGCAGTAGTAGAGGCTACTCATGAGCTTCTCGAGCTCCTGGAGTTCCTCCGGAACGAAATTGAGGCGCGAGACCTCCTGCATGATCTTGGCGCCGCAGTGCCAGAACAGGCTCTCCGCCGTACCGCGGTCCCGGAGCGAGAGGTAGCCGAACTTGAAGAGGCTGTTCGCTTCTTCCTTCGCTTGGACCGCGTCGTGCCAAGACTCCTGCACGTTCTTCGGCTTGATGCCCTTCCACGTGTCGTAGAGGTTTCGGAGCACGCTGTGCGCGTCCGCCGGCGGCGGCGTGGGCTCGGGGTAACGCGTCTCGTTCGTGCCCAGCACGCTGAAACACAGCACCGACTGGTACGCGGCCACGGAGCGACCGCTCTCGCTCACGATATTCGGCTCGGGGACGTTCGCCTTCCGGCACGCTTCCTGAAGCGCGCTCACGATGTCGTAGGCGTATTCCTGCGTGTCGTAGTTCTTGGAGGCGTGGAAGTCGGTCTTCGACCCGTCGTAGTCGACGGCGAGACCGCCACCCACGTCGAGGTACCCCATCTCCGCGCCCATGCGCCGGAGCTCGGTGTAGATCTGCGTCGCTTCACGGAGCGCGTTCTTGAGCGGGATGATGCTCGAGACCTGCGAACCGATGTGGAAGTGGAGCAAGCGCAGGCAATCGAGCATGTCGCGCTCGGCGAGTCGGTCCACGACCGTCACGATCTCGGCCATGTTGAGGCCGAACTTCGCCTGTTCGCCGCCCGAGTCGGCCCACTTGCCGATGCCCTTGGCCGAGAGGCGAGCGCGCACGCCGAGCATGGGCTTGATGCCGAGCTTCTCGGACGCCTTGAGCGCGAGGTCGAGTTCTTCGATGCGCTCGAGGACGATGACGATGGTCTTGTCGAACTGGCGCGCGATGAGCGCCGTCTCCATGAACTTCGCGTCCTTGTAGCCGTTACAGATGATGAGGCCGTCCGAGTCCTCCATGGCCGCGAGGGCGATGAGGAGCTCGGGCTTCGAGCCGGCCTCAAGGCCAAACCCGTGCTGCTTGCCCGTGCGCACAATCTCTTCGACCAGGTGGCGCTGTGGATTGACCTTCACCGGGAACACGCCTTGGTACTTCCCGCCGTAGCCGTACTCTTCGATGGCTTTGTTAAAGCACTCGTTGATCTGCTTGATGCGGTCGTCGACGATGTCGGCGAAACGAATGAGAAGCGGGAGGGAGAGCCCGCGCTCTTCGAGGTCCTGTACCAAGTCGTGTAGGTCGATGCCGCGGTCCTGCTGCGCGTTCGGCCGGACCTCCACGTGTCCCTTTTCGTTCACGCGGAAGTAGGGCTCGCCCCATCCACGGATGTGGTACGTCTCGTTGCTCTGCTCGATAGTCCAACCGTTGGTGCTGTCCGGCATCGTCATTTCCGTGGTCGTTTCGCGAGTTGGTAGCTTCTCTCGGCGGCAGGCGCAATCCGGGGCTGTTCACAATCCACCGGATTCGGGTGACAGTTCGCCCGTGCGGATGCGGGAGCGGCGGGTCTGGAAATCGGCGTGCGTGGCGCTCTTGCTCCTCGCTGCGTGCGGCGGAAAAACCTCGCTGCGTGCGGGTCCATCCGCCGATCGGGATGGCGCCGAGGCCGTCGATTGCGGCCGCGCGGAGCGCTTCGCGCCACCCGGCGGCACCGTCCGCCTCGAGGCCACGGGGGCGAACGCCGACGACGGGGTTTGGGAAATCGCCATCGATTCGGCCGCTCCGGAGGACCTGCACGACCCCATCGAGGGCGAGGACGGTGGCTGGTCCGTGGAGATGTCCGTCGAGCCCGGCGCATATCAGGTGGGCTGGAGCGCCGATGGCGGCGGTCCTTCCGCGTGGGAGTGCGTCGTCACGATTCACGTCATCGTGGGCCCACCCGTCGCCGTCTGCCCCGACGGCGAGGTCGTGGCGGAGGTCGGAAAGCAGACATCCCTCGAAGCGGAGGCCGTCGACGACAAGGGAGTGACGGCCGCCCGGTGGGACGTGATCGCCGTTCCGGCCGGCGCGACCGCCATGGTGAGCCCGCCGGATGCCGCCGATGCATCGGTGACCGTCTCCGCCACGGGCGCATACGTGCTTCGCCTCACCGTGGAGGACGCCGACGGCTCCACCGACACCTGCGACGCCCGCGTGCGCGGAGTCGCACCGCCGGTGCTCGAATGCCCCGGCGCGATCATGGCACCCACCGGGACAAAGGTGAGCATTCAGGCGGGGGTGACCGACGACGGGAGCATCGAGTCGCTCGCGTGGTCGGTCACGGAGCGTCCAAAGGCGAGCTCCGCGAAGCCTTCCCCCGTCAACAAGGCAAAGACCACCTTCCGCCCGGACAGGGTCGGTGAATACACACTCCACCTCGAGGTCACCGACGACGATGGTCTGACGTCGAGCTGCGACGTGCTGCTCGACGCGGTGCCCACGGGACCCGTGGTCATGTGCCCACCGACGGTGGAAACGTCTCCCCTCACGACGATTCAGCTCTCCGCCACCGCGACCGACGACGGCACCATTGTCAGCACCACGTGGGACCTCGCGACACGCCCCCTCGGCTCCGCCAGTGTGGACCCTGCGCCGGCGCATGCACCCACCACCTCGTTCCGTCCGGACATCGTCGGCACGTACACATTGACGTTCACCGCCATCGACGACGATGGGAACGAAGGCGCTTGCACCACCTTGGTCAACGCGGTGCCGAAGGAGGGCCTCCGTGTGGAAATGTTCTGGAGCACGGACCGCACGGACATGGATTTGCACCTGCTCCACCCGTCGGCCACGCGCTGGTTCTACGAGAAGGATTGCTACTATTCGAACTGTCCCGTCGGCTTCAATTTGATGTGGGGGCCCGGTGGCACGGTCGACGACCCCCGGCTCGACCTCGATGACACGGACGGCTTCGGGCCCGAGAACATCAACATCGACGTGCCCGAGAACGGCACCTATCGAATCGGCGTTCACGCGTTCAACGGTCGCCGTGCGGACAGCAACGTGACGGTGCGGGTCTATTGCGGGGCGCGATCGACGGTACCCGATGCGACCTTCGGCCCGGTGCTACTCCATGGCCCAAATCGCCAGTCCCAGAACGACTTCTGGCGCGTCGCGGACGTTACGTTCGTGGGCAACGACTGCACCATCGCCGACCTCGCGGAGAACGGGCAGCCAAACATCGGCAAGGCCTTCGAGGCCGAAATGGCTCGCTAGCGGCGGGCGTTGCGGCGCTCGTAGCGAACGAAGAACAGGCCGTCCGTTTCCCCCGCCGTGCGCTCCACCTCGCGCCACGCGTCGACGTTCCACGCGGGAAAGCGGGTGTCGCCCTCGGGGGCACCTGGCACTTCCGTGACGAACATGTGTGTGCACACGGGTAGTGCCGCTTCGTAAAGTTGGGCGCCGCCGATGACGAAGGGGAGGCTGTCGGTCGTCCTGGCGGCGTCGAGGGCCGCTTCGAGCGACGGGAAGACCTCGGCGCCCTCCGCCGTGAGGGCCGTATCTCGGCTCACGACGAGGTTGCGGCGGCCCGGCAGGGCACGCCCGAGGGACTCCCACGTCTTTCTGCCCATGACGATGGCGTGGCCCATGGTGGTGCGGCGGAAGAACTTGAGGTCCTCCGCGTGATGCCACGGGAGTCCGCCGTCGCGTCCAATGACGCGGTCCTTCGCCATGGCGACGATGAGTGCGACGGGCTTCGGCGTGTCCGTCACACAGCGACCTTTGCCTTGATGGCCGGGTGCGGATCGTAGCCCTCAATGACGAAGTCTTCGAACTGAAAGTCGTCGAGCCTGTCGCGCTTCGTCGTGATGCGGACGGTGGGCAAGGGGCGCGGTTCACGGGAGAGCTGAAGGCGCGCCTGTTCGAGGTGGTTTTGATAGAGGTGCGCGTCACCGAAGGTGTGGACAAACTCCCGCGGCCGGAGCCCGGTCACGTGCGCCACCATCATCAGCAGCACGGCGTAGCTCGCGATGTTGAACGGCACCCCAAGGAAGATGTCCGCGCTCCGCTGGTAGAGCTGGCAGGAGATCTCGCCGTCGTTCACGAAGAACTGAAACAGCGTATGGCATGGTGGAAGCGCCACCTGGTTGGCTTCCTTCGGGTTCCACCCCGTGACGAGAAGCCGACGGCTCGAGGGGTTTCGCCGAATCTCGTCCACGAGCCACGCAAGCTGGTCAAAGCCGTCGCGCTCATAGGTTCCGTCGGGGCGCTTGGTGGCGCCGAAGTTTCGCCATTGGTGTCCGTACACGGGGCCGAGGTCGCCCTCCGCGCGTCCGAAACGGGCGGTCTGCTCGGCCGTGGCCCATTCATCCCAGATGGTGACCCCCACCTCCTGGAGACGGCCCACGTGGGTGTCGCCGCGCACGAACCAAAGGAGCTCGTGCAGCACCGACTTCCAATGAACCTTCTTGGTGGTCAGTAGCGGAAACCCGTCCGCCAAATCGAACCGCAATTGGTGCCCGAAGATGGCGAGGGTGCCCGTGCCGGTGCGGTCCGTCCGCGGTCGGCCATGATGAAGGACGTGGTCCAGGAGCTCGAGATACGACCTCACGCGACCCCTTTTAGAGAAAAGCGACGGTCGCTGGCAAGCGGCACTGGCCTAGTGCGCACGCTCGCCCGCTTGGAGGGTCCACGTTTGGCGGATTCGCCACTCGTCGAGCTCCCATTCGAGTTCGCGGACTTTGTCCGGTCGCTCACGGGCCAGATCGTGGAGCTCGTCCGGATCCCGTTCGAGGTCGTAGAGGGAACTCCGCCGAAGCATCAAGTCACGGACGATCTTCCAGCCGTGATACTCGAGCGCGAGCTTCGGGGCGTAGCGCGGCGAATCGTTGAGCGTGGACAGGAGATTGCGGATGGCCGTGAAATCCGCATCGGGTCGCTGTGCGAGCTCGACGAGTTGAAAAAAGCGAGCGCCGCGGATGCTGATCGCCTCGGTGACGAGGGGGCGTGCGAGGGGGCGATCGATCTCCCTGTAAAGCGATCGTCCACCAACGAAACTCGTCGTCGGTGGCGAACGCCCGACGAAGTCGAAGAGCGTCGGCAGGACGTCACGCTGCTCCACGTGCAGTTCACCTCGCGTCACGTCGGTGGGAATCCCCGGTCCCGAGGCGAAGAAGGGTACGTGGGACAGCACGCCGTGTACGTGGACGTGGTGGCCCCAGAACGGCGAACCATCGATCATGTCGCCGAGCCCCTCGCCGTGGTCGCCGAGGACGATCACGAGCGTGTCCTTGGCCATGGGCGTTCCGTAGAACCAGCGAAAGAAGCGCCCGAGCTGTCCATCGACGAAGGCCACCTCCGATCGGTACGCGTCGCTGGGCGCGTCGCCGAAGTCGAGCCCTTTGTGGCGTGTGTAGGGCGCGTGCGGGTCGTAGAGATGTACCCACGCGAAGAACGATTTTCCCTTCTCAACCCCACGAACCCGCTTCCACAGGTAGGAAAGCGCGTCCGGTGTCGAGCGGTGGGCATGGACGGCGTCGAACTCCTTCGGCGCAATGAAGCGCGAAATCGCCGATGAGCGGAACCAGTAGTTGTTGGGCTGGCTCAGAATCCACGTGTCGAACTCATTCCGGAGCGCGGCCATGGCCGAGTGCCGCGCCCAAAACGGGTGCCGAATGATGACGCTCGGAGGAAGCGAGGTGAACATCGAGCCGTACGCCAGGGGCGTGGCGGGGTACTGGGCGACCGCCTTCGGGACATAGAGTCCGTTGCGTTTCCACGACTGAAACGTCTTCGTGACGGCGGGGTCGGCCCACGTGTCCGCGCGCGTGGATTCGAGCACCACAATCAGCACGTTCTTGCCGCGGCGCCCGTGGGCCGGAAGTGCCTTCGCCCGTCGCCATGCTTCGGCCCGTTCGAGTTCGTCGGCACGGAGCACGCGATCCGGGTCGACGATGGGCTCCACCAGAAACGTGGGCTCGGCCGTGAGCGGCAGCGCCGCAAGCACGTGGCCGGCGTAGGGGGAGAGCCGTCGCACGTTCGCCTCCACGGGAACGACCTCGGGCCATGCGACGTTCGCCGCGAGGCCCACGCTGACGATGCATGCGGCGGCGACCCAACGCGCGACGGCGAGCCGTGCCACCGGGGCCAGGAGCCACGCGAGACCGAGAATCACCACGAAGGTGAGATAGCCGTGGAATTCGCGATACGACCGGAGGGTGCTCTGGTTGAACGCGAACCCCACCCACACCGCGGCGGTCATCGCTGCGGTTCGGACCGCGCGTGGCACGAAGCCGGGGGTGACAACAAGCACACTGAATGCCGCCGGCACGAGCAGCCCCCCGAAGGCGAGGCCGCCGCGGATCCAGACGTAGTCGGGCCGCGCCTCGAGACCTTCACCGTCGCGAATCGTCGCCTGCCACGCGTAGCCCAGGGCGGCGGCGAAGGCGGCCGTTGCGAGGACACGTGGCCACCCGTTCGGGAGCACCCGTACCACGACCCATGCGGGCAGCGCGTGCAGGAGTACCGCGAACACGAGCGCCACGAGGGCACCCGAGGCGTATGGATTGAACGTCGTGTAGTGGAGGGGGAGGGCGCCGGCGGTATGGGCGAATCGCTCGAGGACCACTTCGAACGCGCCGAACAGCGTCGCCGAGAGCACGAGCGCAGCCCAACCGTGGCGAATACTCGTGTCGGTGACCGAGTCGATGGTGCGGTCCGTGCGCTTCGGGGTACTGCTCACGGCGTGCGGGCGTGCTCCCGTTCCTTCGCGACGACGCCCTCGACCTCGCCGCGAATCCGCGCGAGGGAATCGGGCGAGTTCGCCTCAAACCGAAGGACCAGAACGGGCTGCGTGTTCGACGCGCGTACGAGACCCCAGCCTTCGTCAAAGCGGATGCGTGCGCCGTCCACCTCCACGACGTCGTGCGTCGGTTTGTAGTGGGCGAGAACGCGGTCGACGACATCGAACTTGAGGTCGTCTGGGCAATCCACCCGGAGTTCGGGCGTGGCGAATGTCTCGGGGAGGTCGGCGGTGAGTTCGTGGAGCGGCCTCGGTGACTCGGCGACGATTTCGAGGAGGCGGAGGGACGCATAGATCGCGTCGTCGAAACCGAAGTAGCGATCGGCAAGGAACATGTGTCCGCTCATCTCACCCGCGAGGAGCGCCTTCTCGCTCTTCATCTTCGTCTTGATGAGCGAGTGCCCAGTTTTCCACATGATGCCGCGCCCACCGCGCTTGGCGATGTCGTCGTACATCGTCTGCGAGCACTTCACTTCGCCGATGATGGCGGCGCCTGGATGCGTTTCGAGGATGGCGCGCGCGAGGACCACCGTCAGCCGATCACCCCACAGCACGTTCCCGTTCGCGTCGATGACACCGATACGATCCGCGTCGCCGTCGTAGGCGATGCCGAGCTCGAGGCCCTGCTCCTTCACGGTCTTCGTCAGGAGCTCGACGTTCTCGGGTTGGGACGGGTCCGGGTGGTGAATCGGAAAGTTCCCGTCCATCTCACAGAGAAGCGGAACCGGGTCGAGGCCCACCGCGCGCATGGCCGCGAGGGCCGCGGGGCCGCCCGCGCCGTTGCCGGCATCGACCGCAAACCGAACGTTCGTGCGCGTCAGCTTGATGTTGCCGCGCATGTAGCCCGCGTACGCTGGAATCGGGTCCGCGTCTTCCGAGGTGCCGGCCTTGCCCGTTTCGTAGTCGCCGCGCTCGACCATGCCGCGGAGCGTCTGGATGTCTTCGCCGAAGAGCGAATCCTTCCCCTTCATCATCTTGAAGCCGTTTTCGTGCGGCGGGTTGTGGCTCCCCGTGATCTGGATGCCGCCGTCGAGGTCGTAGTGGAAGACCGAAAAGTACATGAGCGGCGTCGGCACGACGCCGATGTCCACGAGGTCAACGCCCGCATCGAGAAGACCCTCCTTGAGGGCTGCGTGGAGGCGAGGCGAACTCAGCCTGCAGTCGCGTCCGAGGGCGAGCTTCCGGTGGCCCATCCGGAGTTCGAGCGTGCCGATGGCGCGTCCGAGATTCCGCACGAACTCGTCGGGCATGTCGCGTTCGGCGACGCCGCGGATGTCGTACTCACGGAAGATGTGGGGGTTCGGCAGTGGGCCCGGATTCGGCATGGCCGAACTATGCGGGTTGCGCACGGGCGGTCAAGAACGCCTTTTCCGTCGCGGCTGCGTGTTCGTACGAAGCGCCGACGCTCCGCGCGAGAAACGCCGCAACGGCGCTCACCAGCACCGCCGCCGCAAGGAGCCACGTGATCCCGAGCGTGGGCGCAGCAAGCATTGTGAGCGCAACGAACGCGCTGCCCACCACGTCGCCGAGCCGGAAGAACACCACGTCGATCACCGGCTTGGTCGAACGCACGACATCGCGGGGAATCCCCGTGTAGAGGAGCTCATAGCTGGAACGAAAGACGGAGTTGGTGAGAACCGCATCCGTCCCGCGGAGCAGCACGGCGACGAGCACTCGGCCGAGGAGCGCCCCGGCCCCGGCGAGCAGCCCGAAGCTCAGGGGCAAGAGGGCCAAGGTCCCGCGAACGCCGATTCGCTCGATGAGCGAGCGCGTTGCCGTCGTTTGGAGGGCAAAGGAGAGCACGCCCGTGAGCGTGTGGAACAAACTGAAGAACGCCACCAGCGACGTCGCGTCCTGGATGACACCGGCGACGCTCGTCTTCATCACGAAATCGCCGATGCTGGTCGCGATCGCCGTGAGCGCGAGCAGGAGTGCGAGCTTTCGGAGGTACGGGCGTTCGGCCACGAGGGCGACCGCGGAGGATGTGCTTACCTCGGGATCGCTCGGCTCCACGTCGTCGGGCGCCGAGCGTCGATGCGCCACGAAGGCGCCAACAGCGAGGGTCACCGCGCCCGCGGCGAGCATCAGCAGTAGGCGTTCGAAGGAGAAGACCGATGTCACCCGCTCCGCAAGGATGCCGCCGCACACGCCGCCGAGCGTTGCGCCGCTCGACACGGAAGCAAACGTCCGCGGCGCGTCCGGGCCGCGAATCGCATCGGCGAGATGGAGCCAAAAGGCACTCGCGATCACCGGTCCGAAGGCCGAAACGTGGATGAACAGGAGCCACGAGGTGGCGACCGGTGCGCGCGCGAGCACCGCACCTTCGGTCAGGAAGAGAACCGCGTTTGTCGCGAGTCCAACCACGAGCAACTCGAGCGGCGACCGCGCGCGCGCCCAGTTGGCGGTCATGAACGCGAGCACCACAGACACAACTGCCGCCGTGCACATGGCGTAGGAAAGCGTCTCAACGCCCGCATTCGCGAGGAACAGGGTGTCACGGGCGATCTTGCTCGCGACCTGGGCGCGATGATCGCCAGCGCGGCGAACGCAGCCACGGTGGACCGGGAAACCACGGCACCATCGTATCGACTCGCGCTGCCCGGATCGAAATACCCCGCGAACGAGGCGCCAGGCGTTCAGCGTGTACGAACGTTGCGCGCAGCGCTGCGCACGCGCCACGTGTGCAGCACCACGTGCGTGCGGTCGCTACGTGCGCGGGTCGTTTCGTTTGTTGAGCGCATCCACCACGCGCTTGACGTCCTGGGCGCGCTCGCGCGGGACGACGAGCAGGGCGTCGGCGGTGTCGACCACCACGAGGTCGTCCACGCCGATGAGCGCGACGAGCTTCCCGTCCGGGGCGCGGACAAAGTTCCGCGCGCTTTCGACGAGCACAGCGTCCGCCGGGGCCGCGTTCCCGGCGCTGTCCTTCTCGGCCAATTCCCACGCCGTGACCCAGCTTCCAAGGTCCGACCACCCGAAGCTGCCCGGCACGACCCGCACGTCGGTCGCCTTTTCCATGACGCCATAGTCGATGGAGATGGATGGGAGTTCGGGGTAGGTCCGCGCCACCACGGCCGCTTCGTCCGTTTGGCCGGCCACCGCCTCCATGGCGTCGATGCCGCGGGCCAGCTCGGGAAGAAACGTGCGCACCGCCGCGAGGATGGTGTCGGCGCGGAAGAAGAACATGCCGCTGTTCCAGAGGAAGTTTCCCGCCTTGAGAAACGCGTCGGCACGGGCCGCATCCGGCTTTTCAACGAAGCGCGCCACGCGCCGGACTCCGGGGACGTTTCCGCGCCGTCTCGATGTACCCGTACCCGGTCTCGGGGCGCGTCGGCTCAAGGCCCACCGTGACGAGCGCCCCGTCGCGGGCCGCCTCCACGGCGCGATCCAGCACCGCGCGGTATGCGGGCTCGTCGCCGATGTGGTGATCGGCGGGGAGCACGACGAGCACCGCGCTCGGATCCGTGCGCGCCACGCGGGCGGCGGCCCAGGCGATGCACGGCGCCGTGTTGCGACCCGCGGGTTCGGCGAGGATGTTCCCGGGGACGAGGCGCGGAACCGCGTGTGCCGTCGCTTCCTTGAGCGATGCGTTCGTCACGACGAGCACACGTTCGGCGGGCACGATCGGTTCAATGCGCCGGACGGTCTCCGCGAGCAACGGAGCGTCGGTTGGCCCGATGGGCAGGAGTTGCTTCGGCGTGGCGCGCCGGGAAAGCGGCCAGAACCGCGCACCGACTCCACCGGCCATGATGACGGCGTACACGTTGTCCATGAGCGAATCCCTTCCCGTGATTTCTAGTGGCCGCGTGAGAGGCCCCAGAGGGCCAGCGAGGCGCCAAGTGGCACCAGGTAGATGGCGAACACCCAGAACCGACCACGCATGACCAGGCGTCGGAGCAGGAGTAGGGCGGCGTATCCGCTCGCAAACGAGACCACCGCGGCGAGGGCGGTCATGGCATCGAGGGTGGCCCAGGCCTGCGGGTCGATGATCTTGACGAGCACCGCGCCGCCGACCGCCGGAAGGGAAATCAGAAAGGAGAAGCGGAACGCCGCCGGTCCCGAGAGTCCGAGTCCCATGCCGGTGGCGATGGTGGATGCGCTTCGGCTAAGCCCCGGGAGCACAGCGAGGCCTTGGGCCACTCCGATGGCGAAGTAGCGCGACCAGGTGAGTTGCTCGCGGCCGCCGCCACCGCGGCGAGTCCAAAGCACAAACCCTGCGGTCCACAGGAAACAGAGACCCACGACGAGAGGAAGATGCGCCCATGCTTCGACCGTGCGCTCGAGGTAAAGGCCGATGACCGCCGTCGGCACCGAGGCGACGAGGATCCCGAGGACCTCCCGGCGGTACGCTTCGTCGCCCTGTCGTCGGAGGCGGATGGCGCCCTCGAGCAGCGTCACGATGTCGCGGCGGAGTACGAGGAGCGTCGCGAGGAGCGTGCCCGCGTGCACAAAGACCACGGTTGAAAGCGGCATGTCTTCGATGCCGAAGAGGAACGCCGCCACGGCCAGGTGCCCGTCGCTCGAGATCGGGAGAAACTCCGAGATGCCCTGTACCAGCCCGAAGGCGATCGCCTGCCCGATGGTCACGGCCGGTGAGCCTACCGCCCGTCGCGCCCACGCGTACGCGCAAAATCGCGTCGCGCCGGAAAAAGGCCCGTCAGAATGTCGCGTTGAAGCCGAACGTTCCCATCAGGGCGGTGGGGTTCGGCACGGGTGCGCCGCTGTACGTGAACTCGAGGAACTCGTGGAGGATGACGTCCGCCTTGAACACGAGTTCCGCTGCACTCATGAAGCCGAGCACCGAGCCGTCGTCGCCCGACGGGATGTCCCAACGTAGCCTGCCGCCGAAGGTCCAACTGCGCATGGGTGACAGTTCCCGGTCGCCGGTGAAGTACTGCCCCACGGGCCGAAAGGCGTAGTCGTCCGAGAAGAACGCTGCGCCGGTCTGCGCGTAGAACCTGGCGCGTCCTCGCAGGCTGAGCCCGGCAAACAGGTTCTGCTCGTATCCAAGTTCGCCCGTGATCGAGCGGATGTTCCAGGTGTCGCGGTAGCCGCGCGCGGCGAACTGGAGCGCGCCCTCCAGGGGCTTGAGCCAGAGGCGCGTGTTCAGGCCGACCGCATAGCGGTTGCGCTGCCGCGGGTGGTGCTCCTGCGCGGCGGTCTGCCCAAGCCAGACGGCGCGGTAGGGGTTCGACTGAAACCCATCGAGGAGCTGCGCGGAGGCGATCACCTGCGTCGTGAGGATGGGGGTCCACGCCTGGGTCCACGTCCCTTGGAAGGTCTGAATGGAGAGATCGAGGCTCTCGCGGTCCTTCGCGCTGAAGCAACCGTCCGACGATGGAAGGCGCTGTTTGTCCACGGCCTCCTGCGCCCGCGGCTGGGAGAGGCTGCACACCGAATCGAAGCCGCGGCCGTAGGAGATTTCGAGCGTGGTGTTGCGCTCGAACATGTCCGTGCGGCCAAAGAGGCTCAATCCATGGGACCGGTAATCGCTCTCGGTTCCGTAGGTGTAGCCGACCCCAACGCGCGTATTTTCACTGCCCACGTCGACGGTGCCGCCGATGGAGTGGCGGATATCGGAGAGCTTGGTCGCGCTGGTGATGGCGTCGACGGCCGTGGACGGCGCATCGACCACGGCCACGCTGGCGCCGCTCACGATGTCCGCCTCATACGACGCCTTCACGGCCACGGCGTCGCCGAGGTCGACGCCCACGCTCGCCGAGGGGTTGATGACCGTCATGTGAAGCGGCCCGCCCGCCTCGTGAAACACGGTTTCGGTCGTGTCGAAACGGCCATCCGCGTGGGCCGACGGCGCACAGACCACGAGCGCGAGGCCAACCGCCCCAACGCCGAATGCCGTGCCCGTGACCGTCCGCCCCATCAGTTACATCCGCATCCGCCGCCGCCCACGTCGCTCGCGCCGTAGGAACCCTCGCGGTTCGCAAACACGTGGTCTTCCTGCGCGCCCGCCTCGCCTTCGCCGCCGAAGGTCATGGAACGCTCCGAGAGGAACTCCTTGTCCTGTGGCCGAACCGTGACGCATCCACCGAGGCCCAAGACGATGGCGACGAGTGCACAGGCCGGGAACAGCCGCGACCATGGGCGTTCGGCCCGACGACGACTAGAAGAAGACCGTGATGCCACCGCTGAGCTCCTCCTGAGCGACGTATCGCTCCGTTTGGTAGAACGCGTACGCCCGCGCCTCGATGCGCACGACGAGCCGATACCGGAAGCCAAACCGCAGGCCGCCGCCACCGTAGAGCACGCCCGTGGAACCGGACGCCAGGATGAAACTGTCGGCGTTCGGGTCGCTGAGCGCCATGCCACCGCCGGCGACGACATAGGGCACCACCGGCGAACGCGGGAAGACGTTCACGATGCCGCCCACCGTGCCCATGTAGATCTGCCCGCCCTCGGCCACCGACGCGCCGAGGGTCCCTTCGAACCCGAACTCGGGCGTGAGGTAGAACGCCGGGCGCACGGCGAGGAATCCGCCGCCGCCGCGGAACCCGAACGTTCGTCCGAGCAGGCCCGCCGTCACGGAGAGCTCGCCCGTGGCCGTCGGTAGGGCCGGAGGGGCGAAGATCGCGGGCAGGAAGCGCCCGTCATCGGCCTCGTCCTCCCCGAGCTCGTGGTTATAGACCTCGGCGCCTGGAATCCAGCCCGACGTTCCGTCTGGCAGTTCCACCCGGAACCAATAGGCGCGGCTTGATCGCCCGAGGATGGGGAACGTCTCGCCGCGCTCCGCGAGGTACACGCGCTGATATGAAACGGACGGACCGCTTCGAATCACGGCCTGTTCGACAATGACGCGTGCGTAGGCCGCCCGCTCGTCGTCGTCCGCCCGCGCGGTGGGGATCGCGATCGCGGAGAGCATGGCCGCGACCAGCCACACAGCGCCGAACGCCGAACCGTGACGCGTCCGATTCACCGGGATCCTCCCCCGGCGATCCACTGGAGGAGCAGGTCCGCCTCGGGGCCGTCCTCATCGATAACCTTGCGCGGGTGCGAATCGAGCGCCGTGGGCCGGCGATAGAGGGGGCTCGCGAGCGGGTCCGCCTGCACGGTGAACCGCAGCGCGTTCAGGTTGTCCTCGTAGGAGACGGGCACGGTGCCCGTGACGCGATCGTCCGCGTCGCACTCCGGCGGGTCGTCGGTCTCCGCGCCGGTGCTCAGGCGCAGCGCCGAACGGGCGCTATGGCAGGAGCCCCCTTCGCCCGAGT
>JAWKRM010000031.1:0-54555 GCA_041389625.1 Polyangiales bacterium | reverse complement strand
GTCGCGGTGCACGATGTGGAGCGGCTGCATCTTGCTGTCGCGACGCCGGTGCGCGTAGTCGAGGGCCTTGGCCACCTCGCTTGCGATGTAGACCGCGAGTTCCGGCGCGATGGGCAGGCCGAGCTTCCGTGACTGGGCGAGGAGCGCCCCGAGGTCGAGGCCCGCCACGTACTCCATCGCGATGAAGTACGTGTCGTCGACGCGGCCAAGGTCGAAGACCTGCGCGATGTTGGCGTGGGAGAGCGTGACGGCGATCTTCGCTTCGTTGATGAACATCTCCACGAAGCGCGCGTTGCCGCTGAGCTCGGGAAGGATGCGCTTGACCACGAGGATCTTCTCGAACCCCTCCACGCCCCGGGAGCGAGCCTTGTAGACCTCCGCCATCCCGCCTCGAGCGAGCAACTCGATCAGCTCATACTTGCCGTATGCGGTGGGGCCGGGGCTCATCGTCGTGCACGGCGGCGCGGGGCCGGCGTGGGCGGCTAGATTACCGCGCGACGGGGCCGTTTCGTGGGCTTTTCGCACGGGGATGGGGCGGGCCTGGGGCCGCCCAACCCTGCGAAATCAGGCCGCGTCCGTGAAATGGAGGGAGTAGAGGCGCGCATAGATGCCGCCCTGGGCGAGGAGCTCCTCGTGGGTTCCCTGCTCGGCGAGCTCGCCGTGGTGCACGACCACGATCCGGTCCGCGTACCGCACGGTGGAAAGGCGGTGCGCGATCACGATGGATGTCCGGCCCTCGACGAGTTTCGCGCTGGCCTTCGCGAGGACGGCCTCGGTCTCACTGTCCACGTTTGCGGTGGCTTCATCCATGATGATGATCTCGGGGTTCCTGTAGAGCGCCCGCGCGAGCGCAATGAGCTGCCGCTCGCCCGCGCTGAAGTTCGAGCCGCGCTCGTTCACCGGCGCGTCGATTCCGTGCCCTCGGCCCTCGAGGATGGCGAGGACACCGAGCTCGCGGAGCACCCGTTGCGCACGCTCGCGATCAGGTGTGGGGTCGCCCGCCGCGACGTTGTCGAGAACCGTGCCCGCGAAGAGGAACACGTCCTGCGGAACGCAGGCGAACTGCTGCCGGAGTTCATCCCTGGGCATGGAGCGCACGTCCCGGCCCTGGACGAGGATGTGACCATCGTCGAAGTCGTAGAGACGGAGGAGGAGCGCCGTGATCGTGGTTTTCCCCGAGCCGGTGGCGCCGACCACGGCAACGGTCTCCCCGCGCCGAACGTCGAGGTTCAGGTTCTTGAGCACGGGGTGCCCCGGCCGGTACGCGAAATTCACCCCCTGGAA
This sequence comes from Polyangiales bacterium, assembly GCA_041389625.1. GTDB lineage: Bacteria > Myxococcota_A > Polyangia > Polyangiales > JAWKRM01 > JAWKRM01. The sequence goes on along the minus strand of JAWKRM010000031.1, from coordinate 53,271 downwards.
CGAAATCGCGATGTCGTTCGCGCGCGGCGCGGCGCCCGCCGGCACTTCGCGTTTCGGCGCATCGGGCTCCCGGTGGTCGAGGATGCCGAAATTGCGCTCCGCCGCCGAAAGCGACTGCTGAATGATGGTGTACTTCGTCGATAGATCCCGGATGGGGATGAAGAAACGCTGAATGTACTCGTAGAACGCGACGACGGTACCGACGTACGCGGCGGAGGCGGCGGAGTCTTCGATGGCGCCGGCCTGGACGCCCGCGAACCACAGGATGATGGCGACCGACGTCACGGACACGGACTCGACAACCGAATAAAGCAGCGCGTCGTAGCGGATGGACTGTCGGTTGGCGTCGCGGTGCGCCGCGTTGATCTCGTCGTACTCGGCGGCGCAGCGCGCTTCACGCCCAAACGCCTGGACCGTGGAGATGCCGTTCACCTGTTCTGCGAGATATGCGTTCAGTTCGGCGATGCGGGCGCGGATTTCGCGAAATGCGGTGCGCGCGTACTGGCGAAAGGCGCGAATCGCGATGGCGAGCGGGGGCAGCGCGATGAACGCGACAAGGCTCAGCTTCCAGTCGAGGTAAAGCATGAACCCAACGATGCCGGTCAGCAGCAACACGTCGGCAATGGCGGTGACGGCGCCCGAGGCGAAGAACTCGCTCAGGCTGTCGATGTCGTTGGTGACGCGCGTCACGATGCGGCCCGTCGGCGTGCGATCAAAATACGAAAGGCGGAGCGACTGAATGTGCTCAAAGACGCGGGCACGTAGGTCGGCCATGGCGCGCTGGCCGGCGAGCTGCATCGTGTAAACCTGCGCGAAGCGGGCGATGAACTCCCCAAGAAGTGACAGGCCGTACCAAAGCGCGACCAGCCCGAGGGCCTGGGAGCTCTTCGTGACGATGGCCGCGTCGATGGCTTTCTTGATGAGGTAAGGCTGCAGGACCGATGCCCCTGCGGAGAGCGGCATCAGCATGAATGCTGCGATGAGCAGCTTGGCATGCGGCCGGACGTAGGGGATGAGGCGCGCGAGGAGCGCAAGGTCCTGGCCGTCCGTGGGTCGCTCGTCGTGGAGCTGCGGCATGGACAGCATGCGCCTCGAGCGCGGTTCGGGGGGCGTGGGCGCAGTCATAGGGTCGACAGCTCCGCTTCGATTTGCTGCCGTTCGGCAAGCTTGGAGTAGAGGTTTCCCGCCTTGACGAGTTCGTCGTGTGTCCCGCGTTCGGTGACGCGGCCGTCCTCCAGCACGAGGATGCTCGACATGCGCCGCGCCGCGGCCACGCGGTTTGTCACGAGGACGAGGGTGCGCCCCTCCCCGGCCCGGTCGAGGGCCCGGAGAATGACCGACTCGGTGCGCGCGTCGACGGCACTCAGCGGGTCGTCGAGGACGAGCACGGCAGGCTCTGTTGAGGAACGCGCGAGGGCGATGCGTTGCTTCTGCCGCCCGAGTTGGACGCCGCGCTCCCCCACGACCGTGTCGTAGCCGTCCGGGAGCAGATCGATTTCTTCAGCCACCGCGGCTTCTTCGGCCGCGCGACGGATGCGGTCCATGGCGTCCGGTGCGCTCGGGTCGTCGAGGGCGAAGGCGATGTTGCGCGCAACGGTGGATGAGAAAAGGAACGGCTCCTGCTGCGCGTAGCCGATTTTTCGGCGCAGGGAACGGAGGCGGATGTCCTGCACATCCGTGTCGTCGAGGAAGACGGCGTCGTCGGGCGTTGGGAGGAGGCGCGGGAGCAGCGCCGCAAGCGTGCTCTTTCCGGAGCCCGTTCGACCCATGATGGCGAGCGACGCCTTGGCGGGAACTTCAAAGGTCACGCCGTCGACCACCGTTCGGTCGCCCTGCTTGAACGAAAGGTCGCGCACCGCGACGGCGCCGGCTCCGGTGAAGGCTCGACGGGGTTTGGCGCGTCGACCACGTCGAGCGCCGCGTCGAGCACCTCGCGAATGCGACGGTACGAAGCGCGGCCGCGCTGAACCACGGAAACGATGAAGCCAGCCGCCATGGTCGGCCAGACAAGCTGGCCGAGGTACGCGTTGAAGGCGGCGAACTCGCCGACGCTCAGCTCGCCGCGGAGCACCATCTGACCGCCAATGGCGATGGAAATGAGCGTTCCGAGCGACGAAACGCCCATGAGCAACGGAAACATGATCCCGCGCAGCGTCACGAGCCGCATGTTGCGGTCGAGGGCGAGGCGATTGACCTTGTCGAAGCGCACCGTTTCCGACGACTCCATGGCGAAGGCGCGAACCACGCGCACGCCGGCAACGCTCTCCTGCGCCATGTCGGCCACCTTCGCGAGCGCTTCCTGCGCCTCGCGGCTCCGAAGGAACATGGCGCGGCTGAAGTACCGCGTAAGGATGAGAAACACCGGGTACGGCGCGAGCGCCCACAGGGTGAGCTTCGGCGAGATGGCGAGCATTAGAACGAGGGCGCCGGCGTAGGCGATGGTCGCGTTGACCACGTTGAGCATGCCGAACCCGACGAGCAGGCGAATCTGCCCAAGATCGTTGGTGGCGCGGGTCATTAGCTCGCCCGTGGGCATGCGCCGAAAGAAACTCGGCCCGAGCTGGTGCACCTTCTGGAGGAACTCGTTGCGGATGTCGTACTCCACATCGCGGCCCACGTTGAAGACGCGGATGCGCGAGCCCGTCCGGACGGCCCACATGACGGCGGCGACCGCGATGGTCACCAGCGACAGGTTTCGGACCGTCACGAACTCGCCCTCCTTGAGCGCGTCGACGGCGTGGGCGAGCAGCCACGGGAGCGATTTGTCGAGGGCGTTGGTCAGGAGGAGCAGGACTGCCCCCCAGATGAGGTCGCGCTTATAAGGTACGAGGTACGCCCAAAGGGACTTGCCCCCGGGGATGTCGCCGTGGTCGGTGCCGGACACGGGCGCGAGCATGGGGCGCGCCCCCCCGGTTGTCACCCGCGATCTGGAGGCAAAATTTTGTCGCTTCGCCGGCGCCGACCGGCGGCATAGGCAAGGCCCGCGATGACGAGCCAAAGGGGCGCGCTGGACCCCGGCCGCGTGCCGACCACGCCGCAGCCACCGCGGGAGCCGGACCCGTCGCCGCCCGCGGGGCCCGCCGGCGGCACGCAGATGGACACGGTTCCCGCCGACTCGCAGGTGAATCCGTCGGGGCAGTCCGCCTCCGTCGCGCATTCCTTGGTGCAGAAGGTGCGGCCGTCGTCCTCGGCGCAGAGACGCGTTGGGCAATCGTCGATGGTCTCGCACGCGTCGCCGATGTCGCGGGGCGGCGAGCAGATGCCGCAGCCCGCGAGGGCCGAGTTCTCACACACGGCGCCGCCAGCGCAGGCCTCGGGGCCATTCGGGATGCACGGCTCGCGGCAGGCGCCCTGGACGCAGTAGAGCGTCGAGCAGTCCGTGTCCTTCTGGCATTGCCCGCCCGCGGCCGTGGCACCCGCAGAACCGGCGAGGCACAGGCCCGTGCCGCAGGTCCCCGTGACGGTCGCGTTGCAGTAGAAGCCGGTCGGGCACGACGATGCGTCGAGCCAATCGCAGGTCATGGAGCAGATGCCGCCGTCGGTGGACGTGAGGCATAGCTGGGTGGTGCACGCCTCCGCGGTTGCGCAACCCGCCCCAAGCGCTGCGCCCGTCGTGGGCCGCGCTTTGCACGCCTTCGTCGTCGCGTCGCACAGCTGCGTTGCTTCGCAGTCGCTATCGAACATGCAGCCCTCGTTGGTCTGCGAGCTCGCGCAATCGGGGTGAGCGCTCTCGTCGAAGCGAGCACACTGGCTTGAGGTTCCGCTCGTGCGCACGCAGCGGTCGTTCTCGCCCTCGCAGTCCGCATCGTTCGAGCATGCCTTGCCGCAATAGGTGCCACCGTCGGGATACATCAGGCAGTAGTCGTTGGCCCCTCCGCAGTCCGAATCCATGGAGCAGACGGAGCAAACGGACCCATCGCCGATGACCTTCTGGCAGCTACCCGCGACACATTGCTGGCCGCCCGGGCACCCCGTGGTCGTGCAATCGACCCCCGACCCGCCTGGGTAGAGGGCGCAAATGCCGTTCTTGTCGTCCGCCTGGAGTGAGTCAACGCCGCCGTCGTAGGCGAAGTACATCGTCGCGGAGGGCGTCTGCGAATGGCCGAGCCCGTAGTAGTGCCCGGACTCGTGAAGCAGGATCGAGTAGGCGTTGACCGTCGTGCCGTTGCCCGGCTGCGTCGTCCAAAGGTAGTTGACGCCGTTGAGCATCATGTCCGCCTCGACGATGCAGTAGGCACCGGTGCTTGGGGTGAAGGTCCAGATGGGGCCCGTGACGCCGATGGCCGCGGGCTCTTCGGGCCAACCGGATTCGATCCAGCCGACGATGGAGTTGCCGTCGTTGGTCACGGGCTTCGACGCGGTCGTGCCGTTCCACTGGACGGGCAAGTCGGCGCACTCGGCCTTGGTCCAGTCCGTGAATGCGCGCTGGGTCTCGGATTGCGAGGTGTTCGCGCCCAAGTCCGCCGACCCCACGGAATTCATCGCGTACGGCACGGACTTGCACCACACCGGGCGTTGCCCCGCGATGGGCGTCCACGCCCGTGCGCCCGAGGCCGGAGCCATGGCTGTGGCACACAGAAGCGCAAAGGCCGCCGTGGCGCGCTTCACTGGGCACCGCGCTTCGCGAGCACTTCGCGGATGCGGTCGAGCACGTTGTCGAGTTCGAGGGCGGGCTCGTTGTGGGACGCAACGAGGTCGTGTCCGGCGGACGTCGTGTCGGTGCGAACGAGGGCAACGCTCGAGGTGTCACGTGAGACCGAATCGGGAACGCCCGGCGCGCCGTGGAGGACCGTGAATTTGCCTTGCGTCATGCCCGATGTTCGGAAGTACTTCGTGTCGTTCGGGCGCCGCGAGAGGAAAACCAGGACTTCCTCCCGCGCGCGGTACTCGGGGGCTCCGTCGATCGTAAGACCGTGGTTTCCGAACTGTCCGCCGCGTTCCTTGAGCACGATGCGCGCGGGGCCATCGCCCTTGAGCCACTTGGAGACGTGTAGCGTCGTGAACGTGTACGGCGTGGCACCGGTGCCCTCTCGGACGAGGCGCGCGCCCGAGCGCTCGACCCGCGCGAGCACGATGGCGTCCGCGTCCGCGATGAGCGCATCGAGCGGGTGCGGGCGCCCAGGACGGTGGCCGTCGCGCCGGTGGGAAGAAGTAGCGCCAGCGCGATCAGCGTGGCTGCGATCAGGCCGTGGGCGAACCCGGGGGTCGAGCGCCCGGGGAACTTCCTGCGAAACATCGCGGGACCATAGCCCGGCCGCGGAGCAGTGTCATTCCGGCGTCGCCGCTCGATTCGCCGTGCGCTTCGCCACGGACTCGAGCCCCTTCCAGGTTTGGTGTGCCTTCCCCGCGCGGCGCGTATCACCGATGGCCTCGACGAGGTCGGGCGCCGCCACGGTGGCGCCCGCGGTCTCCGCGAACTGCGCAAGGGCCCGGTCGATCTCGAGCAGATCCGCATCGGGGCGCGCGACGATCTTCCCGCGATGGATGGGCGACGCCTGGGCCGTGTCCTCGCGCTCGATCGTGGAGCCGTCGGCACCTCGCAAGGAAACCACTTCGAGGGTTGGCGCCTGCACGAAGATCTCCGCCGTCGGTGGAAGCGCCTTCGCGAGCGTCCCCACGTCGCCCCGAAGCAAGAAACGGAAGCTGCGCGCCGCTCCACGCGAGAGCACCTCAAGCAGGACGAAGCGGGGCACCGTCGTCCCGCCCTCCTCCACGACCGCCGCGGGGGCGCCGTCCCACAGTACAACGTCGCCCACGTCCACGGGCGCACGCCCGAAGGTGGGCGTCACGATCACGCCGTGGCACGGACTCAGGGGCTCGACCCACGGCAGTTCGAAGCGCGCAGCACGGTCGTCGACGGGGCTGCCGGCATGGCCGTCGCCCACCGAGGGGACCCGCAGCCTCGCCGGTGGGATGCCAGGAACCTCCACGAGGTGTTGCCCTTCCCGCACGTCAAACCCAAGCCTTCGCCATGCGTCGGCGGCGCGGCGTGCATCGCCAAGCGCGGTGGCGGCGATGGCGATGTTCCAGAGGACCGCACGGGTTGCGCCGAGGGCCGCCTCCGCGCGCTCGGTGCATTCGAGGGCCTCACGCCAACGCCCGCGCCATTTGTGAAGGAGCCCCGCGTCAAACCAGAGCGCGCCGGAACTCGGTGACCGTGCTAGCGCCGCCTCGAATGCCTCCCGTGCCTCCGCGTCGTGCGCGCGACCGAGGAGCCGAAGCGCGTTGGCTCGGAGCGAGTCTGCCGCGGAGCGCACCGCACCGTTTTCCGGGTTTCGTTCCGCGAGTTCCGTGGCGAGCAGGAGCGCGTCATGGGCGGGGCCATCCGGCATGCTGGGCTCGTCCTGTGGGCGCCGCTCGGCCGTCGCAATGAGGTGTCGCGCACCGTCCACGGCCCCTTCCCAGTCGCCGGTCGCGAGTGCCCGCTGGGCATGCTCGATGACCTCGGTGCGTTCGTGGGCCGGGCTTGTCATGGGCGGACCATACGCGCCCCGCTCGGATGGCGCACGTGGTTCCCCTGGGCCAGGCTCGCCCTGTGCCGAACTGGTTTGTCGGTTTCCCCGCACCGTCGCCGTCGTTGCTCGCCGGGCTCTCCGGAGCGCCCGCGCCCCTCGCCGCCCTCGCGGTGGATGACCTGCACCTCACGGTCGCGTTCCTGGGCGCCGTCGATACGGATGCCGCACTCCGAGCATGGAGTGAGGCGAGTGGCCGTCGCATTCCCCCCTTTGAACTGACGTTCGGTGAACCGGCGTGGCTCGGGCATCCGAATCACCCGTCGGCCCTCGCACTGCGCCCGCTCGAGGGGGTGTCCATCGTCGAAGACGTGATGCGAAGGATCCGCCACCCGATTCAGGCCGCGGCTGGCGCGCCCTTGGAGGACCGGGCGCCGCTCGCCCACGTCACCATCGCGCGTCTGCCGCGTCGGGCATCGGATACGGAACGGGCACAGGCCGAAGCGTGGTCGAGATCACACGTGTGGCCCGCATGCCGCGTCGAAGTGGCCGAACTTGCGCTCTACGTCGGCGGCGCGGCCACGGAACCCGGGCGTCGGTACCGAATCGATCAAAGAATGCGCCTCGGCTGAGGCGCACGGCCTGACGCACGGTGCCCCGTACGGCTCACCAGATCATCGCGAGACGCGTCTGCAGCGTCCAAAGCCAAGGCTTGCCGAGGCCGAAGGCGACGCCCTGCGTGTAGAGGGCGGAGCCCGCTCGCATCAGACCGACCTCCGTATCCCAACGGAACAGGTCGTCCTTGCCCCATTTCACGCGCACCGCGCCGTCGACTTCCCAGCCGAGGAAGCAATCCCCCTCCGCGATGCCGCACGAAGTGTTGTTCCGGTTGCCGCGCTCGTTGATGTAAATCGATGGGTTGAGTTCGTCGGCCCACGCAGCGAGCCAGGCAAGGTGAAGTTCGAAGCCTCGCCAGAGCGAGTAGCGCACCTGCGGGTAGATGTAGCGTGAGTTATAGACGCCACCGAGTGACCAAAGCCCACGCAGGTCCGTGCCGAGCTGCGCTGACGCGGCGTTCACCGCCACTTGGTACATGAGCAAGCCCACGCGGTAGTCCGGGTGGTTCGGTCGCGCCGTGAGGTGTGGGTCGCTAAGGAGCTTGCCGTCGCCCGAAGAGAATCCGAGTTCGAGGTAGCTCATCCACTTTGTCCACTCGAGGTTGCCCTCGATGGCACCGAGGCGAAACGCACCGCCCCAGATGTTCGCATCCATGTTGTCGCAACGCTCGGTGTTGCATCCGCCGGCGAACGGCACGCCGCGGCTTTCGCCCTGAATCGTATAGATGTCGCCTTCGGCGTAGATCGCCGGCAACCCGGCCCACGGCGTGTGCCGCAGCTTCCCCGCGAGCTCCGCCACGTAGACGTAGGATTCCGTGCTGCTTTGCCAGCGATGCGAGCCGTACATGCCGATGTCGAGCATGTCGGCCGGCTTGCGCGGATTGATCTTCTTGTCGGTCCAGCCAACTGCGACGACGACACTGCTCACGTCGTCGCCCCCATCCGCCAGGAAGCGGAACGGGACATCGTCGCGCGTCGTGGGATCGATGGCGTCGCTCCCCACGTCTGCCTTGGGGTCCACCAACGTGTCTTCGGCGAGCTGCGCGTAGCCGATGAGGAAGTAGAGCGGGGTCGACCGCGTGTCACCCGTCGCGATGGCGTTTGCGATGGTCAGCGGTTCGGTCGCGAAAAACACCCAGTCGGCCGAATCCGTGTAAATCGGGTCGCCCCAATCGGACAGGCCGTTGCCATCGTGGTTGAGAATCTTGAGGCCGAACGCGAGCGGCATGCGGCCCACGCCGAGCAAACCGACGGGCGTCATCAGCTCGAGCCAAATGCGCTTGAGCTCAATGGAGGCCACGTCGGCACCGAGCACGTTCGTGTTGCTGGGTGAACCCGCAAAGATCGGCACCCCCGCAAGGCGCGCGTTGTCGCCCCAAACCACGTTGTCGAGCGCATCGATCTGCGCGGTGAGCTTTGCCTCGTAATCCTTGCCGCCGAAGCCGTACGTCAGCGACGGCTCAAGGCGAAGTCGCTGAAAGAAAAACGTCGCGCCCTTCGCATCGGCCTGCCCCATGCCGTTGAGCACGGGCACATTGCCCATGGTCACGCCACGCACGCGATAGTAGCCGTTGAGCTTGAACGAAAGGTCGGGCTCCTGCGGGGTGCCCGCCTCCCCGTCCTTCGGAGCCGGTTCCGCCGCGGACGACTGCGCTCGGGCGCCGCCGGCCATCGCGAGCGTGACCACCAGCACGGCGACGATGTGGCGAAGGATCACCACCCCTCGGGTGCCTTTCCAGGACAATCGGGGCCGTCTTTGCGTTCGGGGGTGAGGCTCAAGAGCGTCGCCGAGTTCGGAAGCACGGGAACCAGCTCACACGCGATGCGCTCGAGGGGTTCGCCCTCCGCGCGTCGACCCCAAATCTCAACGAAGTACTCGTGCTCATCCGCTGGAACGTTCACTGCGCCCATCAGCCCATTGATGTGCGTCCACGGCTGTTCGGCGCTCGGAAGGTCGGTCGAGTCGAAGTAGCGATAGATGGTGTCGTCGGCGCCCGAGCCCTCGGGCACGAGTTCGCCGTCCTTGGTGTAGAGAAGCATGCGAGCGCCGAGGAACGTGTCGTCATCGCAGTCGCGTGCGGTCGCGGCGATGACCGACGTGCCGGGCGCGCGGCGCACCTGAAGCAACGTGGGAATGAGATTCAGCGTCGCGATGGAGAGCGCGGTGCCGAGGTATGGCTCCGTGAGCCCTTCCGTCCGGAAATTGACCTCCACGGTGTCCGCGAACGAACCGCTTGTCGACGCGCCGTCCCGCGCAAACACGCGGTAGGCGATGGTCGCATTCTCGGGCGCCTCGAACGACACGACGCCGGATGCGTTGGTGAACGTGTCGCCGCACTCGTCTTCTTCCGGCACGACGTTGTCGGGGTAGACGTTCACGCAGAGATCCGGAATCGGGTCCCCGATGAAGAAATCTCCGATTTCAATCGTGTGCGTGCGCAGGTCCCCCTCCTTCGCGAATGTGTAGTCACGAAGGCAGGACAGATCCGCGGGTTTGGCGTCACTCGCGGCGTAGTAGCAATCCGTACTCCCGCCTGAGCACTCGCCCTTGCGGTCCGACGCCACGACCAGCGGCGGTAGTTCGTCGATCACGTATTCCGGCAGGCCGGCGACGGCGCCCGTGTCCCCTCCGCCGCCACAGGCGGTCGCGAGGACGAGAAGCGTCGCTCCGAAGCTAAGTTCGATTCTTGTTCCCATGACAGTCTCCCCCCAGGCTGGCTACTTCTTCGGCGGTATGAGTGAAGGCACGCCGAGCTTGCGCAAGCGAATGGACGTCAGCGCGAGTTCAAGCACGGCCGCGTTAACGGGTTTCGCCAAGAGGCGGTCCCCGCCGGCGTTCTGCAAAATCGACTCGGAATACATGCTTCCGTACGCAGTCAGGAAGAAGATGGGGACGTCGCTCAGCACCGGAACGCCGACCGCGTAGTCAGGCATGTCGGCTTCGCGCAGGGTCCCGCGGATGAGTCGTGTTAGCTCGATGCCATCAAGCTTCGACTTCACAAGCTGGATGTCCATCAGGATGGCGTAGATTCGCTTGTTGTAGCGGCGCAGGGCTTCGCACGCAGCGCGGTCGTCGCTCGCGTGGACCAAATCGAAATTGTCCTGGAGCAACACCTCCGCAACGCGGAAGTTCAGCGGCTCGTCCTCAACGTAGAGAATGAGGTCCTTCGCCGCTGACTGGCGAGCCCCTGCCCCTCCTTGGTCAAGCGCACGTCCTCGATAATGCATGTGCCCGTTGCTGTTTGCTAGCCAGTTGGAGAGAATATCGCTGTGCGCATAGGTGGTTGGGTTACCGCGGCGATTGCCGCACTGCCGTTCGTCCTGCCGGTGCTCTACACGGCCGCGAGAATTCCACCGAAAAATCGGGAGGCGCTCGTCACGATCGCGGATGGATGGACCGCCTGCGCCACGGAGCCGGTGGGCGGGCCCGGGGGCACGTGGAGCTGTTCGAGCGAGACCTTCTCGCTACCCGCCCAGGTGGCCAAGGCGCCCGGGCCAGGCGTCGTGTGGCTGCGCACCTCGGTGACGTTACCGAAGGCGCTCGAAAACGAGCCCCTCGCACTGCACCTGGGCGAAAGCCGCACTCCCATCACGACTGTCTACTTCAATGGGCATCTTGTCGGACGTGAACTGACCGCGGCGCACGGCATCAAGGTGCCGCCGATTCAGTCGGTGCACGTTTTGATCCCCGCAGAGTTTGCGCATCCGGGCACTAACGTGATCGATGTGCGCGTCGACTATCTGGTCGCGGCGGACACATTCTTCGGTGGCTCCAACGTCGTGCTCGGAGCCGAGCGAATTCTCGCACCTTTCTTCGTTGCGCTCGATTCCGTGGAGATTTGGCTTCCGCTCGAATCGACCTATCTGTCGATGATCTTCATCGCGATTCTGATCGCGCTCTGGGTCCTCGACGCTCGGCTCAAGGCGACGGACGTGCGCAGGTATCCCGCCGCCATCCTGACGCTGGCGTCGATCACGGTCTTCGTCTGGATGACCAAATCGACGAATCTCGCGCAGCTGCTTCCGACCCGAACCTGGGTTTTCGCCGTAAACCGCATCGCGATTGGCGCGTGCGTCGTGTTTTCGGTGCGGTTCTCCACGGTGTTCTGGGTCGATACGCCGGGCCCGTGGACCAAGCGCTTTCTCCTCGGCCTTCAGGGGCTGCTTGGCGCCTGTGCGCTCGTGGTCGGCTACTACGCCGCCTCGGACAATCCGGAGGGGATTTACAGCGTCTACGATACTTGCGCGCCGGCGTTCATGCTTGGCCTGGCCGGTGCCACGTTGGTGGGTGTGATGCGCCTGGTTCGGGGCGATCGACGCGAGTTCGGCGTCGTCGTCGTTTCGAGTTTGATCGCGCTCTGGATCGCGGGCGCGCACGACTTGGCCCGTGGTTCGCGGTGGAGCGGGCCGGCGCTTTTCCCGATCACGATCATCCTTCTGGGCATCGTGCAGGGCGTCGTCTCACTGGTTCACTTCCTGCAAGTCGCGGTTCGCAACACCGAACTTGCGGCGAGCCTTTCACAAACGAACTTCGACCTGCGCAACGCACTCGACAATGCGGAGCAGGCACGGCGAATGAAGGCTGGATTCCTTGCGAACGTCTCCCACGAGCTTCGTACGCCGCTCAATGCCATCGTGCACCTCCCTTCCGCGATCATGAAACAGTTCGCCGCGGAGGATGCCGTCTGGTGCAACGCCTGCAAGGCCGAGTTCGAACTCGACGCCGGCGAGACCCTGCCGCCGAACAGCGCGTGTCCGTCCTGCGGAGGCAAGGGGTCGCTCGTGGCGGGCGGGCGTCAGCGATTCACGGGCGACGCGGCCGCGGTGCGGGCTGACCTAGCTCTTGTGGAGCGCTCAAGCGCGCACTTGCTGTCGGTCATCGACGACATCCTCGACATCAATCGCCTTGAAGCGAGGGCGACCACGCTCAATCGGTCCATCGTGGATGCGACGGTGGTGGGGCATCGCGCCGTGGACGTCGTGCGTGCGCTTGCGGCCGCACAGGAGGTACGGCTCTCGGCCGACATTCCCGCCAAGGGGACGGTGATGCTCGACGCGGACGAAACGCGTCTCGCGCAGATCCTCGTCAATCTTCTTTCGAACGCCATCAAGTTCTCGCCGGAGGGGCGACGCGTTGAGCTGAAACTTGTCGCCGAGGGCGGGGATGCCGTGTTTTCCGTTCGCGACGAGGGGATCGGAATCGCACCGTCGCACCACGACCTGATCTTTGAGAGCTTCCGGCAAATCGAGACGGGGCAGAAGCGCGCCATCAAGGGCAGCGGACTCGGGCTGGCGATCACCAAACACCTCGTCGTGATGCACGGTGGCTCCATCTCGGTCGCGAGCGACATCGGCAAAGGTTCGACGTTCACCGTACGAATCCCGCTCTCCGACCGCGCGACGGACACACCGTGACGCTGAGCAATCCACCCCCGACGCGGTGGCAACGGCCGCTCAATATCGTCGGTGCACTGCTCCCCTTTGCGTTGCTCGGCCTCTACGTCTGGCTACTCGAACCGCCCCTCTCGTCGCCCGAGACCGTTCGCTTGGCGGGGGAATGGAGCGTCTTCGAGACGAGCCCCCTCGAACCAAACGCGTCCGACATCCCGATCCGGACCATTCGCATGCCGGAACGCGCGACGGAAAAGGAAGGCCCAAACGTCATCTGGGCACGCAAGGTCTTCGTGCTGCCGGAAACGCTCGACGGGCAGCGACTGTCGTTGTTTCTCGGCGAAACATGGGCCAGCGTAGTCACCGTCTATCTAAACGGGCATCGCGTCGGACGCAGTGCCACCGGTTCGAATGGCATCAAGGTGCCGCCGCAGCGAACCGTTCAGTTTTCAGTGCCAGAGGAGTTCGTACTGGACGGGCAGAACGTGCTGGACGTCAAGCTCGAGTACCTCATTTCCGCGGATACGGCATTCGGCGACTCGAACGCCATGATCGGTTCAGAGCGTGTGCTGGGCTTGTACCTGGTCCGTCGTGACTCGCTGGAGGTTTGGCTGCCGTCCGCGTCGGTGTACTTGGCGGCCGTATTTGTCGCCATCCTGTTGGCGCTTTGGTTCCTTGATGGACGGATCCACCGGGACGCCGCCGATCGCTATCGTGCGCCGATCCTCGTTCTCGGAACCCTTTCCGTTTGGGTTCTCCTCGCCAAGTCGACGCACCTCGTTCAATGGCTTCCTAGTCGTGCGTGGCTCGACGCGCTCAACATGACCACCGATGGGTTCTTAGCGCTCGTTGCCGTGGAGTTCGCCGTGTGGTTCTGGCTGTCGCCCCGCACGCGTGTCAGTCGGTGGGTACTGCGCGGCATGCGCGTGCTTGCCGTCGTTCAAACGATTTTGCTTTTTTACTTTGCGGTGAAGGGCGACCCGGAGCGGACCGCCGCTGTATATTTCGCGCTCAACCCGGTTTTCATCGCGCCACTTTTCTACGCCGGTGCCATCAGCGCGAAGGAGGCCATCCGCGGGAGTTCGAAACCCTTCGGCGTGGTGATGGCCTCCACCTTCTGCGCCATGTTGTTTTCGGGGATTCACGACCTCGCGATTCAGAGCCTTCACCTGCGCGCTCGGATCTTCCCGGCGGGGATCACGCTGTTCGGAATGTTCGAAGCCGTCGTCGTGATCGGCGGATTCGTGCACATGGCGGCACAGAACCTGCGCCTATCCGCGACGCTTTCGAATGCCAACGTTGAACTCAAGCGAGCCCTCGCGGTGGCACAGGAAGCGACATACGCGAAGGCGGAATTCCTGGCGAACGTGTCGCACGAGATGCGAACGCCGCTCAATGCCATCGTGCATTTGCCGCGCTCCATCGCGAAGCAATTCGAATCCGACGCGACGGGTCGCGGCCGGTTCGTGGGCGACACCGAGGCCGTGCGTGCGGACCTCGACCACATCGCGCGCTCCAGCCGACATCTACTGCGCGTCATCAACAACATCCTCGACATCAGTCGCCTCGAGGCCCGGGCGGAGACGCTGCACAATGGCCTCGTCGACGGGAGCGACGTCGCTCGCCAAGCCATGGAGGCAACCCGGTCACTCGCCGTCGCGCGCCAGATTGAAGTGGTCGCCACACTGCCGAAGCAAGGCGAAGTGACCCTTTGGGGCGACGTTGGGCGCCTCGTTCAAGTGCTCGAGAACCTGCTCTCGAATGCCATCGTGTTTTCATCTTCCCAGGGCCGCGTGACGTTGACGCTTTCGAGGGGCGCGGACGCGGGCATTTTTTCGGTACACGACGATGGAATCGGCATTGATCCGGCGCACCACTCGCTGATTTTCGAGAGCTTTCGTCAGGTCGAGTCCGGCAATACGCGCGGCGCAACCGGCAGTGGTCTTGGCCTCGCGATCACCAAACACCTTGTCGACCTGCATGGCGGCGACATTCGTGTGGAGAGCGCACGCGGTAAGGGGTCCACCTTCACCGTTCGCATCCCGCTCGCCAGCGAAGTCGCGGGTGCCGCATGACGGTCGAGACTCAAGGTTCGTCCGCGCTGTTTCGCGTGCTGAACGTGCTGGGCGCGGCGCTGCCCTTCGCGCTCCTCGGTTGGTACATGTGGCTCCTCAAGCCGCCGCCGCCGTCCGTGGATGTCCTGTCCGTCGCCGGAACCTGGGAGATTTTTGACCAGAACCCGCTGACGGCTGGCGACGATCTAAAGCCGGTGCGCACCATTGAGATGCCGTCGGTGGCCGTCGAGGAGCCGAGCCGCGGCGTATTTTGGGCGAGGAAGACTTTCGAACTTGCGCCATCCATGGAGGGACAACGGCTGGCCCTCTATCTCGGTGAAGGCTGGACGAGCGTTGCCACGGCGTACCTCAACGGGCATCGCGTGGGGCGGGACACGACCGCGGACAACCGCGTCAAGACCCCACCTCGCGCGCCGATGGAATTCGTGATTCCAGCCGAATTCGTGAGGCCGGGTCAAAACGTCCTCGATGTGGAGCTCGACTACATCATGTTGCCCGACACGGCGTTCGGGGACGCCGCAGCCGTGATCGGTACTGAGCGTTCCCTCGGTGTCTATCTCGTGCGTCGCGCTTCGATCGAGGTGTGGCTGCCGTCGGCATCGATCTATCTCGGGTTCGTGTTTATCGCAGTGTTGCTGGCGCTCTGGTCACTCGATGCACGGGTGAGTCCGGATGCGGCCGGCCGCTACGTCACGCCATTGGTGACACTCTCCGCGACGATGTTTTGGGTCCTGTTTGCGAAGTCCGCGCACGTGGCGAGCTGGGTCCCCAATCGCACGTGGTTGTTCGCGCTGCATATGGCCGTTGTCGGATTCTGCGTCATGACCGCAGTCGAGTTTTCGATTTGGTTCTGGGAGTCGCCGCGAACGCGCGTCGGACGCTGGGCGTCTCGGGTGATGCGCTTTATCTCGGTCGCTCACGCAGCGTTGCTCATGTACTTTGCCGTTCGGGACCAGCCGGAGAACATCAACAGTACGTATGTTGCGTTCGGCGCCCTCTTCGTGCCCGCGCTCCTCTACGCCTCGAGCCTTGGCATCGTGCGGTTGTTTCGTGGCGACCGAAGGCCCTTCGGAGTGGTCATGGCCTCGACCCTTTGCGCAATTCTGTTCGCGGGCATTCACGACATCGTGCGCGAACGGATGGAACTCGGACCGCCGATTTTTCCCGCGGGTGTCATTATTTTCGGCGTTTTCGAGGCACTTGTCGTGCTCGGCGGGTTCCTCCAAGTGGCGGTGCGCAACATCGAACTTTCTACGAGCCTGTCTGCGGCAAACGTAGAGCTCGAGCGTGCGCTCGTCATGGCGGACGAGGCGAATCGTTCGAAGGCGGAGTTCCTCGCGAACATTTCCCACGAGATGCGAACGCCGCTAAACGCCATCGTCCACCTGCCCGTGGCCCTTGCGCGGAACTTCGAGGTGGGGACGGACGGGAGCGGCCGTTTCGTGGGCGACGCGGAGGCCGTGCGCGCGGACTTGGTCCACATCGCGAAGTCGAGCCGCGGCCTTTATCGAGTCATCAATGACATCCTCGACATCAGCCGCCTGGAGGCGGGCGCAGAGAAGCTGCACGTGGAGCAAGTTGACCCCGTGGTTCTTGCCCGTCGAGCCTTGGGCGCGACTCGCGCGTTCGCGGCCACACGCGACATCGACATTCGAGTCACGATGCCCGAGCCGGGCGCCATCACCATGGAGGGCGACCCGGCGCGAATCGTTCAGGTGCTCGAGAATCTCCTCTCGAACGCCATCCAGTTTTCGCACCAGGGTGGCGTCGTCGAACTGAGCCTCCGGAGCGACGAACGTGCCGTGCATTTTTCGGTGCGCGACGAAGGCGTGGGGATCGATGCCGCCCACCACGCGCTCATCTTTGAGAGCTTTCGGCAGGTCGAATCGGGCAACAAGCGGGGCACGACGGGGAGTGGGCTCGGCCTTGCGATCACGAAGTGTGTTGTCGACCTGCACGGTGGGGAGATCCGGCTCAAGAGCGCACGCGGCGAGGGAGCGACCTTCGACGTGACTTTCCCCCGCGGTGTCCCGATTTCGATGGCTTCGTAGCCCGGGGATTGCCCTCGGCCGGGGGGCACGCTTGGAGATTCCCCAGTGGCCCCCAAAATGCTCTAAACTCCACGGTCGCGGTTCCACCGGAGCGAAAACGGTCGTGCGATCAAAGGGCGAAGGGCTCACGGACGTGGGCCGCCGGCGAGTGTCAAACGAGGATGCATTCCTCCTCGATGACACTCTTGGGCTCTACGTCGTCGCGGACGGCATGGGCGGCCACGCCGCCGGCGAAATCGCCAGCCAGCAGACCGTCGAGACCATCCACGACAACGTCGCCCGCGACGCCAAACTCCTCGCACCACTTGCGGACAACCCCAGCGCCGAGCAGGTGCACGCGGCCGTTCGCCTCCTCGAACGCGCGGTTCAAGCGGCGACGTACATGGTCTTCGCCATCGCCGAACACGACCCCGATCAACAGGGCATGGGAACGACCGTCTCGGCGCTGCTCCTAAGCGGCGGATTTGGGATCACGGCGCAGGTCGGAGACAGCCGCGTGTACCTCGTGCGGGATGGCCAGGCCGCACGGCTCACGGAGGACCACACGCTCGTGAACTGGCAGATCAAGCAGGGCATCATCACCGCCGAAGAGGCCGCCTACTCGCCCCACAAGAACGTGATCACCCGCGCCGTGGGCAGCCGGGACTACGTGCAGGTCGATACGCATTGTTTCGAGACCCACGTCGGCGACCGGTTCCTGCTCTGCTCGGATGGCCTGCACGGCTACCTCGAGGAACACGAAATCCCGGCCATTGTGGAGATGGGGCCCGACCGATCCGTCCGCCGGTTCATCGAACTCGCGAACGAGCGCGGCGGCCGGGACAACATCACCGCCATTGTGGCGGAGGCGTACTAGGTCGGTCGCAGCCCAGTCCTCGGGTCGCCGCCCCCCGAACCGCTCGCAAGCACCTCGACGCCCTCGCCCACCCGAAGGCGCCCTGGCCCCGAATGGACCGCGTTCTGGCCGAAGAGGACCTTGTTCCCGGTGCGGCGGAAGGTCGCGAGGGTCTTGAGCGGCTCCTTGCCGACCTGGGCGGTCTCGGGGTCGACCGTGGTGATGCTGCAGCGGGCGCAGGGTTTGACCAGGTCGAACTCGACGTCGCCGATGCGGATGCGGTGCCAGGTGTCTTCTTCGAAGGGTTCGGCGCCCTCGATGACGATGTTTGGGCGGAAGCGTCGCATGGGAAGCGGCGTTTCAAGGCGTCCGTTGAGATCGGCAAGCGACGCGGTGGTGGTGATCAGGAACGGAAAGCCATCCGCGAAGCTCACCGGGGTTCGTGCCGGGGCGTACTCCGGGTCCGCGGTGCGCGCGGTGGGCTCCGCGATGAACATCAACCTCGCGGGGCGCCCCAGGTAGTCGCTCCACCACTCGCCGGCGGCGGCCCCGCAGTCGACGGCGCGGACGGTGTCGTTCCAGACGGTGACGTCGTGGCTCGCGTGGCCGCCCTCCGGGGAGTCCACCTCGAGCACGCCGCGGCCTTCCGCCGTGAGCGTGAGCTTTCCATCCCCGCCCCACCCCGCTTGCACGAGACACATGCGAGGCTCCTCGCGCTGCGTCACGAAGCGGCCATTCGCGTCAACGACCATGAATCGCCGGTCCAGGGCCAAGCCGAATGCGTCCACGGGCCATTCGCGCACGGAGAGCCCGGTCGCGGACTTCACCGGGTAGACACAGAGCTCGGCGACCCGGAGAGGGCTCATGGCGGTGGAGGCAGCTGCGATTCGCGCAGCGTTCGCGGTGTGGAAATCCCGAGGGCGACCTCGCGGAAATGGAGGAACGCGGACTGTAAAATGCTGAGCACCGGCACGGCGAGGAGCGCGCCCGCGATTCCGAAGGCGTGTTCGCCGGCGAGGAGCGCGAACACGACAAGCACGGGGTGCAGCTTCGCCGCATCACCCATGATCTTCGGGTTGAACACATTGGCCTCCAGCTGATGGATGACCACGATGGCGAGCGCCACCGCAACGGCCTTTGACACGTCGTCCTGGAGCGCGATGACGACCGCCGGAACGGAGCTCAAAATCGCGCCGAAAATGGGGATGATGCTGAGGGCCGTCGCGACCAGGGTGAGTACCGGCCAGTACCGAAGATCGAGCGCGTAGAACGCGATGCCTGAAAGGAGGCCGTTGACGAGCGCGATGACAAGCTGACCTCGCACAACGCCCGAAAGTCCGCGATCGATTCGGCGGACGAGCAAATCAAAATTCTGTCGTCGACTCGGTCGAACAAGCGACCGGAAGAAGTCGAAGATGCGCTCCGACGTCACGAGCAGGTACGCCGAAATCATCAGGATGATGCCAAGGGCGAAGACGCTACGAATCACGGCGCGGACCAAGCCCTGAATCGTCTGGAGTGCCTCGAATGCACGTTCCTGGGTGTTCTCGGTCAGGCGTCGTAGGGCCTCGTTGATCGCCGCCACCATGTCACGTCGGTTCGCTCGGCCGCTTCGGGCCGTCGTGACCCGGTAACGCGTTCGCCCTCTGCGCGATATGGATGCCGTTCGGGGGCAAAATGACGGCATAGCTGCCGTCCGGACGCGATTCGACGAGGAGCGCCGGCGGCGTTGGGTCCAGTGCGTTCTCGGCGAGCTCGCTCGCCTGCTCCTCCTCGTCTTCCGATGCGCCGTACGCGCGAACGGCCCGTTCGAGCTGGGATGCCACCGCGGGAACCCACTTGTCACGCACGGTGGCGATCATGCGCGGCGTCTCGTGGGCGAGCTTTCGCACTTCCGCAGCAAGACGCGGTACGCCGAACGCAACGAATGAACCAAGCGCACCGATGAGCGCCAGGTAGATGACGAGAACCGCGCCCCAGCGTGGCAATCGACGTTCGAGGATCCGTACGAGGGGCATCAGCACGTAGGCGAGCACCACCGCGAGCATGAACGGGAAGATGACGTCCACGAACGCAATGACGATGGCGAGCACGAGCACGCCACTGACGCCGAGGAACACGGCGCGGCGCTTGCGCGAGCCGGGGCCCGCCGCGGGGAACTCGTCCGTATCTTCCTCGGCCATGGGCTGCCCCGGATAGCACGGAACACCGCCCCGCCCCAACCCGGGTTCCGTGCCCCCCAAAAGCCAACGGGCCGGCGATCGCGTTGCGATCCCGGCCCGCGGCGTGTGTTGGGCGTTCGGAGACTACTTGGTCTCTTCGGCCTCGGTCGTCGCGGCCTTCTTGGGGGCCTCCGACTTCACGGCTTCGAGCTTGCTCGCAAGCACGTCGCCAAGCGTGGCGCCGGCGCGGCCGCTCGGACCCACGGGGCGCCCGTGGCCCTGCGCGTGCTGCGTCGCCTGCTGCGCTTGGTACGCCATGGCTTCCTTGTCGAGCTCGCGGTCGGCCACGTCCTTGATGGAGAGCGTGATCTTCCGGTCGCCGCCGTCGACGGCGATGATCTCCGCCTTCACGGTCTGACCCACCGACACGTACTTCGCCGGGTCATCCACGAACTCATAGGACATTTCCGAACGCGGGATGAGCGCTTCGACGCCGGGTTCGATCTCGGCGAACGCGCCGTATTCCGCGAAGGCGAGATGATCTTCACCTCGAGCACGGTGCGCTCGGGGTAACGGCTCGGGATGTACGTCCACGGATCCTCGTAGAGCTGCTTGATGCCGAGGCTGACCTTCTTCTCGTCGTGGTTGATCGAGAGGATGATCGCTTCGACTTCGTCGCCCTTCTGGTACATGTCCGCGGGGTTGTTGATGCGCTGCGTCCAGCTGAGGTCCGACTTGTGGACCATGCCGTCGACGCCGTCTTCGATGCCGATGAAGACACCGTAGTCGGTGATGCTGCGCACGAGGCCGCGGATGATGTCGCCGGGGTGGTACTTCTGCGTGAACTTGACCCACGGGTCCGGCTCAAGCTGCTTGAGACCAAGGCTGATGCGCTTGTTCTGCGCGTCGACATCGAGGACGACGCACTCCACTTCCTGGCCCACTTCCACGACCTTCGAGGGGTGCTTCGGCTTCTGCCACGACATCTCCGAGACGTGGATGAGGCCTTCGATGCCCTTCTGCATCTCGACGAACGCGCCGTAGTCGGTGATCGAGACGACCTTGCCCGAGACCTTCGCGCCGACGGGGAAACCGTCGATCACGTTGTTCCACGGGTCCTCGGTGATCTGCTTGAGGCCAAGCGAGACGCGCTCCGTGTCGGCGTTGTACTTGAGGACCTTCACGGTCACTTCGTCGCCCACGCTGAAGAGCTCGGAGGGGTGGTTGATGCGGCTCCAGCTCATGTCGGTGATGTGGAGGAGGCCGTCGATGCCGCCGAGGTCGACGAAGGCGCCGTACTCGGTGAGGTTCTTGATGACGCCGGTGACGACCTGGCCCTCTTCGAGGGTCTGGAGCGTCTGCGCCTTGAGCAATCGCGCTCCTGCTCAAGCAGGGCACGGCGCGAAAGCACGATGTTGCCGCGCTTCTTGCTGAACTTGATGACCTTGAACTCGTAGGTCTGGCCAAGAAGCTTGTCGAGGTTCCGGATGGGGCGAAGGTCGACCTGGGAGCCAGGAAGGAACGCCTTCACGCCGCCGCTGATGGTGACCGAGAGGCCGCCCTTCACGCGGGTGGTGATGGTGCCGCGGATGAGCTCTTCGCGATCACACGCCGCGGAGATTTCGTCCCACACCTTGGCCTTGTCCGCGCGCTCCTTCGAGAGCTGCACGAGGCCGTCGTCGGTCTCCTTCGACTCGACGAGCACGTCGACGCGGTCGCCGACTTTGACACTGACGCCGCCCGTCGCATCCGAGAACTCGGAGATGGGAATCGCGCCTTCGGATTTGTAGCCGATGTCGACCGTTACATTGTCGCGTCCGACGGCGACGACCGTTCCTGACACGATGTCGCCTTCACGGAGCTTGTCCGCCTGCTGAAAGGATTCCTCCACGAGGGCGGCGAAGGACTCTCCTTGGCCTGATGGGCTGGCGGGTTGCGTACTGGGCATACTGTTCGTTGGTACCTTTCGAAGACAGTTCGGGGTTCCTGCATCCGGTCGGATGCGGAGGACCTGCATCTTCGAGTTAGAGGGTTAGGGGTTGAGGGATAATTACGAGGGAGAATTCCCTCGTTTGGGGCGTGTTGGGTAGCAGGGGGGATCCCGCATGTCAACCCGCGCACGGAGGAGTCGCACGGTCCCCAGCGGCCCGGAACCACCTGAAATCAAGCGGGAAAGCGTTCGCGTACGATCTGCTCGAGGCGCTCGACGGCCTGATCGATGCTGAGATCGGACGTGTCCACGAGGATTGCATCGCGGGCGGGAACGAGCGGCGCCACGGCCCGCATGGAGTCGCGGCGGTCCCGGTCACGGATGGTGTCGAGGACGTCCTCGAAGTCGACCTGTTGGCCCATGTGTTCGAGCTCTTCCACGCGGCGCTTGGCTCGGACCTCCGGAGCGGCCGTGAGGAACACCTTCACCTCGGCGTCGGGGAAGACGACCGTGCCGATGTCGCGGCCTTCCATGACCACGGCGCCGTTGGCACCCAGGTGCCGCTGGAGCGTGAGGAGCGCACCGCGGACGCTTGGGTGACGCGAGACGCGGCTCGCGCCATCGGAAATGCTCTGCGTGCGGATGGCGTCGCTCCGGTCACGGTCGTCGATGAAGAGCCGCGAGCGGCCATCTTCGCCCGGCTCAAAGTGAAACTTCGTGTCGCGACAAAGCTGCGCCAGGGTGGCTTCGTCGTCCCAACTGACGTCTTCCTTCTTCGCAAGGAGGGCGAGGCCGCGGTAGAGCGCCCCCGTGTCGACGAGCACGTAACCGAGGCGGTGTGCGAGCAGGCGCGAAATCGTGCTCTTTCCGGCGCCCGCGGGCCCGTCGATGGCGATGACTGGCTTGGTGCGGGTGGTCACGCGTGTTCCTCCACGGTCTCCTCGGTGATGTCCGCGCCGAGCGAACGGAACAGGGCCGCAAAGCCGGGGAAACTTGTCTCCACACACTCAACGTCGTCGATGATCGTTTCGCCTTCGGCGACGAGGCGAGCACTGCGGCGGACATGGCGATGCGGTGGTCGTCGTCGCTCTGGACGTGGGCGCCGCGGGGAACGCCCCCGTGAACACGCATGCCGTCGTCGAGTTCTTCACACTCGATGCCGAATGCCGCCAGCACCTTCGCCATGGTCGCGATGCGGTCGCTTTCTTTGACGCGCAGTTCCGCCGCATCGCGAACTTCGGTGACCCCCTTGGCCCGAGCGGCCATGGCGACCAGGATGGGCACCTCGTCGATCATCCGCGTGATGCGCTCTCCGCCTACGCTTCGCGCCACAAGGGACGACGCAAGGACGTGGATGTCCCCCACGGGCTCACCGCCCGCCGCGTCGCCCTTCGGCACAACCCCTCCACGTGCGCCCATCTCGTCGAGGGCCTCGAAGAACCCGGTGCGTGTCGGGTTGGTGCACACGCCTTCGAGGGTGACGTCGCTGCCTTCGACGATGGCTGCGGCAGCCGCAACGAACGCCGCCGAGGACGGGTCACCGGGGACGTGCCATTCGAAGCCATCCCAGCGACGGTTCCATTCGTCGACGTGGAGGATGACCGCCGGGCCGGCCGTGTCGAGCGGGACGCCGAGGGCCATGAGCATGCGCTCCGTATGGTCGCGGGAGAGCGTCGGCTCGCTGATGGCCGTGGGGCCCGCGGCGTAGAGGCCGCTTAGGAGGAGCGCGCTCTTTACCTGGGCGCTCGCCACGGGCATCTCGTACTGGAACGGGCGGAGGCGCTCCCCTTCGACAAGGGGCGCGATGGAAAGCGGCGGATACATCTCGCCGGGCTTCTTCCCCGCGACGCCGGCGATGTGCCCTCCCCGCGCGCGGAGCGGGTCGATGACTCGGCGCATGGGGCGGCGACTGAGCGATGCGTCGCCCACGAGCCGCGTGCCGAAATGCTGCGCCACGAGCAGACCGGAAAGCATTCGCATCGTGGTGCCGGAGTTGCCGCAGTCGATGCTCGCGGCGGGCATCCGAAGGCCATCGAGACCGACGCCATGGATGGTGGCGGCTTCCGCATCGAGCTCCATGCGCACGCCCATGGCGCGGAACGCGTTGGCCGTCGCGAGGTTGTCGAGGCCGCCGGAAAGGCCGGTGACCCGGCACGGGCCGTCGGCGAGCGCACCGAACAGGAGCGCGCGATGGCCGATGGATTTGTCGCCTGGGATGCGAACGCTTCCGCGGAGCGGCTTCGCGTTTGGGCGGATGCGGTAGCGTTTCATGTGCCGTCACCCGATGTGCCCATCTGGGCACCGACGTGCTCCGCGAACCGCGCGAGTATCTGCGAAAGGCGGTCAAAGAGCATGGAAACCGTGGCTTGCTTGAGCTGCAATCGCAGCGTCGCCGATGAACCGTCGGATGTCGCGCTGATGCCTGCGATGGCATCGGCAAACCCCATCGCACGGATCACGAGGTTTCGGCCGTAGAGGTCGCGGGCGTTGACGACCTCCTTCGCAAGGTGCGTCGCCGTCGCGGCGTCTCGCATCTCGAATCGAATATTGGCGTCGAGATCCGAGCCGAGTTCGACGTAGCCGACCAAGCGCTTCGTTTCCGCGACATCGCGGAGCGGGCCCACGGCTTGTTCGCGGGCCGCGTCGAGCGTCGAGCGATCGAGCGCTTCCACGTCGGCGGCGAAGTCGGCCACGTGCCCGCCATAGGGGAAGCCCTGCCGGACAGCCTCAAGCGGTTCCTTGCCGTCGGGGTGCATGGCGGCGAGGTTCAGGCGCGCGAACCACGTTTCGTCGACGGTCACCCAGGTGTGGTCGCCCAGGAGGTAGCTCCGCGTGCCGTCCTTCCACGCCCAGCCGCGCACGCCACCGTCTTCAAAGGGCGTAGCGCTCGAAGGGTCCCCTTCCCGTTTTGCGCGCTCGGCATGGAAGTCGGCCAGGTCCTTGTCCGTGAACTTACCTCGAAGGAGGAGTGCGCCCGTCGTGTCGTGCTTGGCGGTGCTGTGCGAATGAATCGCAAATAGCGCCTCGGAGCTGGCGGCAAGGACGCGCGACATGGCCGGATTCTCTGCGCTCGCGCGTTCGAGCAGCGGCGCGATGTGTCCGTAGTGTTTTGAGGCGCGCAGTCGCGCGAGGTCGACGTGCACGACGGCGATGGCGTCATCGGGAACCATGTCGCCGAGCGTTGGCGGGCCGGCGGGTCGCTGCGGCGTCTGTGCACCCCCGCATCCGACAAGCGCAACAACTGCGACCGTCGCCGCGACGTGGCGGATCCAGGCTGGGGAATGCTTTCGGGGGGTGGGCCGTCGGTCTGTCATCCCTTGAGGACCTCGTTCAAGCAAGTGAGCATGCGCGCATTTTCCTCGCGTTGGCCGACGCTAACGCGGAGCCACTGGCCCACGGGTGCGGGCATCGGGCGGACGATGACACCCCGGTGAAGGAGCGCCGTGTACACGTCGTTGCCAGGGCGGCCGACGTTCACGAACACGAAGTTCGTCGAGCTCGGCGCGAAGGGCAGTTCAAGGGCGGCAAACCCCTTCTCGATGCTCGCGCGTTCGATTCGGTTGAGCGCGAGGTATGCATCGACGTGCGCGCGGTCGTCGAGTGCGGCGAGTGCGGCCTCCTGCCCAAGCGTGCCGACGTTGAAAGGCGCCCGCACTCGGTTCAAGTAGTCGACGACCAACGGCGGCGCGATGGCGTAGCCGACACGGAGGGCGGCAAGCGCGTAGGCCTTCGAGAAGGTGCGCAGGATGATGAGGTTCGCATGGAGGCTGCGCATCCCAAGCGCGGAGGCGTAGTCCGTTCCGTCCACGAACTCGACGTACGCCTCGTCGAGCACGGGGATGACGTGCGGCGGGAGCGCGCGAAGTAGTCGTTCGAGGTCGGCCGCCGGCAGGTACGTGCCCGTGGGGTTGTTCGGGTTGGCTAGGAAGAGGAGCTTCGTCTTCGGCGTGACCGCGGCGAGGAGGTCATCCGCATTCCAGTGGGTGTGGTCACGCAGGGGAACGGCCGTGAACGGCACGTTCGCGGCGGTCAGGCTCAGCGGGTAACAGACGAAGGAAGGCACGCCGATGACCGCGTGATCCTCCGGGCCGGCGAACGTGCGGCAGATGAGATCGATGAGTTCGTTCGATCCGTTGCCCACGGCGATGTGCTCCATGGGCACCCCGTGGAGCTCGCTCAAACGGCGGCGAAGTCGAAATGCGCTTGCGTCGGGATACCGGTGAATCGTGGGAGCGACCTCGGCGATGCGTGCGAGCACCTTCGGCGATGGACCCACCGGGTTCTCGTTCGAGGCGAGCTTGATGGCGCCCGAGATGCCGAGCTCGCGTTCAAGCTCCTCGATGGGCTTGCCGGGGACGTACGGGGTCAATCGATCGATGTACGGGGGAACGAGCGACATGGCCGGACTAGGAAGGCCGCGGGTACGAGCCAAGGACCTTCACCAACGGCGAGGTGCTTCGCAGTTCCTCGACCGCTGTCAAGACGACTCGATCGGTGATGTGGCCGTCGAGCTCAAGGAAGAAAACGTAGCGCCAAGGCGTGTTGCGCCCCGGCCGCGATTCCACGCGAGTCAGGTTGATGCTGCGGTCGGCGAACGACTTGAGCGAACGATAGAGCGCGCCCGGTTCGTCGGTGACCGCGACCGCGAGCACCGTGCGATCGATGCCCGTTCGCGGCGGGTGGTCGTTCCCGATGACGGCGAATCGAATGTCGACGCCCGCCACGTCCTCGATGCGCTCGTGAACGACGTGCAGCCCGAACTCTTTCGCCAAGAAATCCGGGCCAACGACCGCGGCGCCGTGGTCCTCCTTCGCGAGCTCCGCAGCGACGACGCCGGAGGGTGAGTCCACGATTGCCGCGCTCGGATGAAGGCGACGGAGCTGCTTTTCACAGGCGGCCACCGCAGCCGTGGCACCGAAGACCTTCTCGACGTCGTTCGCGTTTCCGGTTGCGGACATCAAGTGGTACGTCGCCGCAAGGGTCAGTTCGCCGGTGATGCGCACGTCGGCGTGCAGAAGCGCTTGAAGTGTGGCCGTGACGGCGCCATCGCTCGTGGTCTCGAACGGGAGGATGCCGAACCGCACGCGTCCTCGACGCACGTCCTCGACCACCGCGTCGACGGGCTCGAGCGGGAGCGCCTTCGCGAGCAATCCGAACTGCCGACGTGCGGCCGCGTGGTGAAGCCGCCGGCCGGTCCCGGGTACGCCACGGTCACCGGAGCAAGGAACGCCTGCGTCGCGGTGATCACCTCGCGCATCACGACCTCGAGCGCATCCGCCGGGAACGACTCACCCACATCGCGAGCACGTGCAATCACGTCGACGTCGCGCGGGAGTGCCAGGTAGGCGTCCGCCATTTCGGCGGCGACGGTCGCGATGTTTCGGTAGGCCTCGGCCCGGCGATTGAGTGCATCGACGAGCGCGGTGTCCGCTTCCTCGATGTTGGCGAGCAGTGCCGCGAGCGCTTCCGGAGGGGTCGCCATGCGGCGCATGGTATCGGCCGGGGGGCCCGCCGGAAAGGTCGATTATTCGAGGGTTTCCGTCGTCGCTTCGCCGCGCAGGCGATCGAGCTCGTTGAGGGCCTCGAGGGGGGTCAGGCGGTTCGGGTCGAGGCGCCGCAGGGCCGTGAGAACGGGATGCGTGCGTCGCTTCCCGGGGTCCTCCGACGGGACCGCCGGCGCCTCCCCACGCGGGCTCCGCGGCGAGCCCGCCTCGAGGTCACCAAGCAGCGTACCCGCCCGCGCGAGGACCGCCTCGGGGAGCCCCGCGTGGCGGCCCACTTCGATGCCGTAGCTGCGGTTCGCACTCCCGGGCAAGAGCCGGTGGAGGAACACGATTCGGTCGCCGTGCTCCTTCACCGCCACGTTCACGTTCTGGACGCCGGCGTGGGTCGCCTCGAGTGCGCAAAGCTCATGGTAGTGGGTCGCGAACATGGTGCGGCAGCCGATGCGGTCGTGGATGTGCTCGGCGATGGCCTGCGCGATGGCGAGCCCATCGTAGGTGCTGGTGCCGCGGCCCACCTCGTCGAGCAACACAAGCGAGCGCGAGGTGGCTTCGCGGAGGATGGTTGCGGCCTCCGTCATCTCCACCATGAACGTACTCAAGCCGCGGGAGAGGTTGTCGCTCGCACCGACGCGGGTGTGGATACGGTCCACGAGACCGATGTGAGCCGTGCGTGCCGGCACGAAGCCGCCCGCCTGGGCCAGGATCACCGAAAGGGCCACTTGGCGCATGACGGTGGATTTGCCCGCCATGTTCGGGCCAGTGATCAAGAGGAGGCGATGTGCCTCCGTATCGAGGCGAACATCGTTGGGAACGAAACTGCCGGCCGCCGCGAGCTGCTCCACCACGGGATGTCGTGATTCGACAAGGTGGAGCGAGCGCGAATCGTCCATCGAAGGGCGGACGTATTCATGGCGCGTCGCCACCTCGGCAAAGCTCGCGTGCACATCGAGCACGGCGAGGCCGTGGCATAGGCGGTGAATGCGTGGGCTCGCCTCCGCCACGCGGTCACGCAGGCCCACGAAAAGCTCCGCTTCGATGGCGTTCGCCCGGTCCTCGGCACCGAGAATTTTCGCCTGGAGGGCGTCGAGTTCCTCGGTGGAGAAGCGTTCGCCGTTGGCGATGGTTTGCTTGCGTCGGAAGCGCTCCGGAACGTTCCGAAGGTTCGCACGCGTCACCTCGAAGTAGTAGCCAAAGACGCGCGTGAACTTCACCTTCAGTGACGGAATGCCCGTCGCTTCGCGCTCGCGTGCTTCGAGGGCAAGGATGCGCTCCTTCCCGTTCGACGCGACGTCGCGGAGGTCGTCCAGTTCGGCGGACACCCCCGCACAAAGGACGCCGCCGGTCGTATGAACCACGGGGGGCTCGTCCGCGAGGGTGCGCTCAAGCTCGGCATGGAGGTCGCTGACCAGGTCCGCCGGGAGTGCCTGGCGGAGGCCCTCCGAGAGGTCGTGACCGGCGGCATCAAGGACAGCCTTCACGCGCGCGCACGCGGCTAGCGCCTCGCGGATGGCGGCGAGTTCGCGCGGCGTCAGCAGGCCATGCACCGCCCGCGTCGTCAGTCGCTCAAGGTCGCCGATGCCAGCGAGCGCTTCGGTGAGCTTGCCCCGGAGCGCCGCGTGCTTCACCAGCGCCTCCACCGCACCGTGGCGGCGTTCGATCACGTCGAGTTCCGCGGACGGGGCCAGGAGCCGCTCCCGAAGGAGTCGAGCGCCCATGGCCGTCACCGTGTGATCGACGAGGTGGAGCAGCGACCCCTTCCGGTCACCGCCGAGGGTCCGGAGAATCTCCAGGTTCTGCACCGCGGGTGCGTCGAGGACGAACGAGGCCGAGGCGTCGTCACGCAGGAGCCGTTCGAAGCGAATCGTTCGCTGCGGTTCCGCCTCCGCCGCGTAGCGGACCACGGCGCCGAGCGCCCGTCGCTCGGCCTGCCCCGCCTGCAATGCCGTATTCTGCGCATCGTCGGTCGCCAGCGCCCGGGCGAGTGCCTCGTCGAGTTTGTCGCCGTCCGCACCCGCGTCGATCCGCACGGCGGCGCGGGGAAGCGCCTTGGCGACGACATCGCGAAACTCCGACTGCCCGAGCACGAGCACCTCGCGGGGCTCAAAGCGCCAGAGTGCGCTTAAGAGCGCGTCGCGGTGCGGCGCACTCCCGACCCGAAGCTCGGACGTGGTGAGCTCAAGGGCCGCATAGGCAAACGCATCATCGTCGACGCACACGGCGAGCAAGTAATTGTGCGTGCGCGCATCGAGGGCGCCGGGCTCGAGGCACAGCCCGGGGGTGATCACACGCACCACGTCCGTGGAACGACGCCCTTCACCGTTGCCGGGTCCGCCATTTGCTCGCAAATGGCCACCTTGCTCTCGTCCGCAGCTCAACAGTTCTGCGATGTGCCCCTGCGCCGCATGGTGCCGGAACCCGGCCATGAGGATACGTTCGTCAGGCCCTGCTTCGCGACGTCAGCGTGAGCTCCAGGTCGGCAGCCGCGACGACCGCGTCCTCGTAAGAACATCTCGTAAAGTCCCCCATCCGGAAGAACAGGATGGAATCCGGGTAGCGCTCCTTCGCTCGGAAGAACTGCCGCATGACGGGCGTGTGCCGCCCGCTTCCCTCGAGGTGGCCTTCGTGGTCTTGCCGAGTCGTTGCTCACCGGAATGCGGGTTGGCCCGAACGCGAAGTCCGACGCGTGAGCCAGATGAAACCACGGCCCGCATTGTCGAGCGTAGATCCGCTGGTCCGACTCGCTCAGCGATTTCGGCGGAGCAGTGTGCCGGTGTCTGCGGCAGTCGATACGCGCGTTTGTCGTCGCGAATTCAGGTATCCAGGTGTCGCCACGGGAGAGGACCTGATCACCGTCATTTTCGGGCACTGGGCGATCGAGTTGGAAACGCGACGTGCCACGTTCAGGAAGCTACAACACGCCATGTAGTACGCGCGCGGCTGGAGCTCCCGCGGGCGGGTCGTGTCGACCTCGCACGCGAGGCTCGACGAAGCGATGACGCGATGGAGGACGCCCGTCGACGCTCCCGCGACGACAAACGCGTCGTTCGTTCGGATTTCGTAGCTTACGAAGTCCGGGAAGCAGCGCATGAGTTCCGCGTAGGTACTCGCCCTGATGTCGAGTTCCAGATGGTCGTTCGAGGCCTTCGCGATGGGCAGAAGGCGGCGCTTGTCGTCGGCGTCCTCGCCGAAGGCGGATTCGCACTTCGAATCGTCCTCCGTGGCCTTCGGGAGCTCGGAGCGAATGTAGAGAAGGTCGCCCGCGTAGCCCGCCTCGGGCTCCTCCGCGGCAAGGGACGCGACGTTCTTCTCGCCAAGGACTCCATGTTCACAGAACGGCAGCTCGGCATCGAATCCCCTGCTCGCCGTCGCTTCGGTAAAACGCCCAAGGCCACCACGTGTGTACGGAATCGCGCCCTCGAACGTGGCCCGCCAGCGCTGCCCGATGGCGAACCACGGGTCCGTCGTCGCGCAGAGGAGCGGTTCCGTCCCTTCGGTGATCGTCGGGAAGATTTGGCGCATGCCATCGGGACAGTCGATGGTGTGGAGGTCGGGCGCGATGGCGCCCTGGGTTACGCCGGATGAGTCGGGGCGAAATGCCAGGGCGTTGACCACGATGCTCGGGTTGCCGAGGACCGTGACTTCCTGGCGAATGCGCGCGCCAAGTCGAGGGCGGTGCCTTTCGACGTAGTACGCGACCTCCGTCAGCGACGACTCACTGCATTCGCGGCAGTCGAGATCCATGTCGTACACGTCCACGGCCCGGATGAAGCCGTCCGTGGTTCCCACGAGGAGAAACACGCCGCGGAGATTGAGCGGACCCGCGGCGTCCGCGAGATCCGAGTTGCTCGATTTGCAGACTTCGCCCCCGGCCAAATCCGGCGTGATGATGGCGAGCGTTCGCGCAGCGGCGCTCATTCGCACGCGGTCCGCGGGCAAGCCCGGCGATGTCTCGACGGAGAGCACGGCTCCCGAGGAGGCGTCCATGGCGAGCACCGAGCCGTCGGTCGCATCGATGGCGTAGATGTACTGCGTCGTGGCGCCGTCGAGGTCGGCGTTGTCCTTTGCCGTGGCCGGGACGAACGGCGTCGCGACGGCGTCGGCCGTGAAGCACCCGGAGACGAACGGCGCGCCCTCGGCGGCGGCCACACCGGCTCGAGCACGTGGATCTTCGGAAGCGATTCGTCCGCCACGAGGATGCGATTGCTCGCCGAGTCGACGAAGAGCTGAACGGGGCGCGCGGACGAGCCGAGGCTCACGGGCGTCCGCGGTTCCGCACCGGGCGGCGAGAGGAGGCCCTTGCACTCGGCCACCGGGCACGAAGCGCAGTAGGCGTCGTCATCGGCCGCCTGCGCGACGGAGGGCGGGACATCCGCTGCCAACGTGATGAGTCGCGGCGTTCCGAGAACGCCATCCTCGTCCACGGCAATCTCCGCGACGGCACCCTCGTCCGGGAGCGCGACGTAGAGGAACTTCCCGTCGGGTGACGACACCATGTCCACCGGCGGGCTGTCGAGGACGAGGTCCTCAATCTCGAGGTTTGTCGCCGCGAGGTTGTTTCGAAGCTGGTTTAGGGGCAGCGACTGAATGATGCGCGTCCCATAGTTCGCGACGTAGGCGAAACGTGGCCGCTCGGGGATGACGACCACCGCGTTCGGAAGTTCACCCACGGGCACGAACGTGTAGCCGGGAACCAACGTATTCGTGTCCACGAGTCGCCGCGTTCGGAGGTCGACGACCGCGAGCTCGCCGCGGCTCCGCTGGGTGACGAGCGCGTGCAGGTTCAGGGTGGAGCTCTCCTCGCTCTCGATCACCGCCTGGCATTCCGACAGCGGATGCGGCTCGCCCGTGGCGACATCCAAACACACGAACGCGGTCGAAACCGGATGGTCAAAGCCCTTCGGAATGAACTGCGTCGGGTTGACGCTGCATGCGGCAAGCGTGGTTGCGACGACTAGCGCGGCGATGCCACCACGCACGCGGGATACCGACAGCATCAGAACAGCCCTCCGACGATTGTCGCTTCGCCGATGGTGCCAAGCACGCGGGGCGCACAGGACTCATCCGCGCTCGCGCCATTCTCAAGGCAATCGAACAGTGGAGCGAGCGTCACCACGCGCAACGCGGATGCGCGGAAATCGGCGACGTACATGCGCATGCGGACGGGATCGAGGGCCATGTCAAACGGGCCATTGGCGCCGTGGATGACGGCCTCCAGTTCGCCTCGAACGGGATCGACCACGTAGATGTCACGGGACGAGTAGCAGGAGGCGAACAGGAGCGTTCTCTGTGTTCCGCCCACGTCGGCCTTGAGCATCTCGAATCGCGATGGACCGAGCCCGATGTCGATTGCCCGTTCGACCTTGAGCTGCGGCGTGGCGCCGTCATCCATCGACGCCACGAGAATTGCTTCCGGACGACGCGAAAGGAGGTACGCGCGGCGGCGGCCGTCCTCGAACTCGTCGAAGATGACGTCGCGCGTATCCGAGCCGTCGTCCACGCCGGAAATGGCGGGCGCCGAGGCGCTGTAAAGGTGCGAATTTTCGAACTGGCCGCCGTCGCGGTCGAAGGCGATGCCGACGCGCGTCACCGTACTCGCGTAGGCGTTGGTCACCCATGCCATCGACGTCGCGGGGTCGAATCGCAGCCCGTAGAGCTGCCTCGGGAAGCCCCCGAGCGTGTCGACGACGAACGGCACGCGGTTTTTGGGGTCGGACCCGTCCCCGGTGTCAATGCCGTCCGCGAGGAGCGTGATGCGGCCCGAACGGTGGGCGAGGAGGATGTACTCGCCCTCCGCCCCCGCCTGGAGCGAGTCGATGCTCCCGTGGTTGATCACCACCGGTTCGCCGGAAACCGAGTGCGTCTCGCCATCCGGCGAGCGTTCGTTCATTTCGCGAAAACGCGAGGAACACTCCTGGAACGAACCGTCGCCGCCGCAGGCGAGTTCACCTGTCGCCGAATCGACGTTGACGGTGGTGAGGTTCGCGTCTTCTCGAACGGTGACGTAGAGACGCTCGCCGTTCGTCGACACGGCCATGTCCGTCGCCTGCGATCCGATTCGCACGTTCGAAACGACGACCGACGACAGGTCGGAGATGTCGCAGTCAGTGCAATCGTCGGGCATCGCCGCTTCGATGGCGTCGAGGTCAAGCGTTTGAATCCAGCCGGCGTTGTACCGCAGGTCGAAGTTGGCGTTGGCCACGTACAGATACGACGGCGCGTCCCCGCCCGCGGTCGGTGAGACGGCCACGGACACCGGGAAATAGAGCTTGTCCGTCGGCGGGACGGTGCCCGCGTTGTCGAGGTTACAGCCGGTGATCAGACACACGGCGAATCCGATCATCCAAAGGCCGCGCATTGCCGCGGGAAGCTACCGCCCGGGTCTGCCGCCGGCAACCGCGAAATTTCAGCGGGTTTGCCCCGGTTGGCGTGCGTCTACGGGGTCGCCCACGGATCGGCGAGATCGTCCGTACGACGCTTCGTTGCGGGCTTCGACGCGGGGGCCGGTTTCGCCGTCGCGGCGGCGCCGGAGGATGAAGGCTCTGCGTGTCGCGAGCGGGTCCGTTCGGCCCGCAGTTTCAGCGTGAACGTCGGCTGCGAGTTCCGATCCACGGTGACTTCGGCGGTCTGGAAACCGACGGACCGAATCTCGTAACGTTGGCGCGATCGGTCGGATGGGATGGGCGCGTCGAAGGGCGTGTTGCCCACGATGGACCCCGCCGAGTTGCCGCCCGAGAGGAGGTAGACCTCGGCGTTCGACGGAACACTATCGATGCGCGTGGTTCGCACGGGAGGCTCCGGCGAAGGGGTAGGCTCCGCCGGCGCAGGGGCTGCGGCGGGCACGGGCGCGGTGGGTGCGGGTTGATCCGCCGCCACCACGGGCTGCTCCCTGGACCCCTTGAACGCGACGAGCGCCACCACGAGCGCGAGGGCCACGAGCCCGAGGGCGAGCCACTTCACCCACTGCTTGCGACCCTTCGTTCGGTACGTCCCGGACATCGGGAACGGCTCGAAATCGGCGCCGCCTCGGAGGACCGCCTCCGGGGCCTCGCCGGCCGCGAGTCGATTGAGGTCGGCCAGCAACTCGCCCATGTGCTGGTAACGCGTATCGGGATCCTTCGCGAGGCACTTGAGGATGATCGCCTCGAGCTCCGGATCGACGGGCGCCTTCAGGTCGAGGGCGCTCGGCGGCATGGGCGCCTCGTACATGTGCTTTGTGAGGATGCCCATGAGCGATTCCGCGTTGAACGGCACCTGCCCAGTCGCCATCTCATAGATGATCACGCCGAGTGCGTAGATATCGGTTCGGTTGTCCGCACCGGTGCCGGCGCACTGCTCCGGAGCCATGTAGTGCGGCGTTCCGAAGACTTGGCCCGCCTTCGTGAGCTTCTTTGTGGTGCTGCCCACCTTCGCGATGCCGAAATCGAGGACTTTGACGAAGTCCGCTTCCTCGCCTCGACGAACCAAGAAGATGTTGTCGGGCTTGAGGTCGCGGTGAACGATGCCCGCTTCGTGGGCAGCGCCGAGCGCTCGGCAGAGTTGCTTCGCGATGCGGATGACGCGCCCTTGCTCGAGCGGGGTCTCCTCTTCGATCACGTGCGTCAGGTCCTTCCCGTCGAGGAACTCCATGACGAAGTACGTGCTCGCGTCGGGCAACGTGCCGAAGTCGATAATGTCGATGATGTGCTGGTTGCCGATCGCCGTCGCCGCCTGCGCTTCCTGGCGAAAACGGCGAATGACCTCGTCGTCCTTCGAGACGTCGGGCCTGAGCACCTTGAGCGCGAGGGGTTTGTTCAGCGTCGTGTGGCGGGCGCGGTAAACGAGCCCCATGCCACCTTCGCCGAGGACCTTCTCGACCGCATACCGATTGTCGATGGTCCGCCCGATCAGCTTGTCGGCCGGCGGGAGCGACGGCGCGAGCCCCATGGCGGGGGCCCCCTGTGGGTCGGTTTCGGTGGTCATGCGAAGAAGGGAGCCCGAGTTTCGGCTCGGGAAACGGCTAGAAGTGTACGGTTCGTGCGCAATCCCGGTCAAATACCTGAATTCAGGCGCGGGATTCGGTTGGGATCCATCGGATCACCACGAGCTACGACCCTCGGGGCGCCTGCGCCTTGGCCCGAAGGGACGCCTGGGCGGCGGCCAGCCGGGCGATGGGAAGTCGAGGCGGAGAACACGACACGTAGTCGAGCCCCACTTCCGCCGCGAACGCGATGGAGCTCGGGTCACCGCCGTGCTCGCCGCAGATCCCGAGCTTGAGGTCGGCGCGCGTCGCACGGCCCCGCGTGCTCGCGATGCGCACGAGCTCACCGACGCCGCGCGTGTCGAGGCGCGCAAAGGGGTCGTGCTCAAGGAGCGCGCGGGGGTGGTCGGCGTAGGCTGACAGGAACTTGGCGGCATCGTCCCGGCTGATGCCGAACGTCGTCTGCGTTAGGTCGTTCGTGCCAAACGAAAAGAACTCTGCATGCTTCGCGATGTCATCTGCGACGAGGCATGCACGTGGAAGTTCGATCATCGTGCCGAAGCGATAGTCGATGCGCTTGCCAGCCGCTCCGAAAACCTCGTCTGCCACCGCCGTCGCTTCATCGCGAAGGACGGAGAGCTCCTCCGCGAGGGACACCACGGGGATCATGATCTCGGGAAACACGCGCACGCCCTTCCCCGCGCATGCCGCGGCCGCTTCGAGGATGGCGCGGATTTGCATGCGATAGACCGCGGGCTGCGTGATCCCGAGTCGGACGCCCCGGTGCCCGAGCATCGGATTGACCTCGTGCAGCGCTTCGGCGCGCCGCTTCACCGTGGCGACATCGGTGCCGAGCGCCCGCGCGACGGCCTCGAACTCGCGTTCGCCCGTGGGCAAGAACTCGTGGAGCGGCCAGTCGAGAAGGCGAATCGTGACCGGCAGGCCGTCCATCGCCTCGAACAGCTCCTCGAAATCACTGCGCTGCATCGGCGCAATCTTGGCCAGCCATGTTGCGCGATCCGCGTCGTCCTCGGCGAGCGCCATGCATCGAACGGCCTCGACGCGCTCCTCTGCGAAGAACATGTGCTCGGTGCGGCAGAGCCCGATGCCCTCTGCACCAAACGAACGTGCCGTGCGCGCTTGCCTCGCCGTGTCGGCGTTTGTGCGAACCCCAAGCGTGCGATGGGCATCGGCCCACTCCATGAGTGTGTCGAACTCGGGAACCTTCGCCGCCGCCTCCACCTCGAGCTCGCCCGCGTAGATGAGGCCGTGCGTGCCGTCGAGGGAGATGGTGTCGCCGGGGTGCAGTGTGACGCTCTTTCCCGCGGCGGTGCGTGCGATGACCGTGTTGGTCTCGTAGTCGACCGTCAACGCGGAACAGCCCGCAACACAGCACTTACCAAGGCCGCGCGCGACGACTGCGGCGTGCGACGTCATGCCGCCGGTCGCCGTGACGATGCCCTCGGCCGCCTTCATGCCGTGGATGTCCTCTGGCGAGGTCTCGCGTCGAACCAGGATGACTTCCTTGCCCTCGGCCGCGAGGCGTTCCGCGTCGTCCGCGTGGAGCACGATGGCACCGATGGCCGCCCCGGGGCTTGCGGGGATGCCCGCCGCGATGGGCTCGACGCCGCGTTTCTTGAGGGTCGCAGGCTCCGGCAGCCGCGCATGGAGGAGCTGGTCGAGCGCCAACGCGTCCACGCGAAGAACCGCCTGCTCCTTCGTGATTGCCCCCTCGGCGACCATGTCCACGGCGATCCGCACGGCGGCGTGGGCCGTGCGCTTGCCGGTGCGCGTCTGAAGCAGGTACGTGCGCCCGCGCTCGACCGTGAACTCGATGTCCTGCATGTCGGCGAAGTGCGACTCGAGGCGATTGGCGGCGTCCACAAGGCTTGCGAAGGCGTCGGGCATGGAGCCCTCGAAGGAATCGCCCTCGCGCCCGACGGGTGACCCCCGCTTCGTGAGCGCCCGCGGTGTTCGGATTCCCGCCACCACGTCTTCGCCCTGGGCGTTCGCGAGGTACTCGCCGTAGAGCACGCGTTCGCCGTTTGCGGGGTTACGCGTGAACGCGACGCCGGAGCCGCTGTCGTCGCCGAGGTTGCCGAAGACCATCGCTTGGACGTTCACCGCCGTGCCGATGAGCCCACGAATGTCCTGCATCTTCCGGTAGCGGACGGCGCGCGGATTGTCCCAGGACCGAAACACCGCCGCGATGGCCTGCCAGAGCTGCTCGTAGACGTCGTCTGGAAACGCGCGCCCCGCGTGCTCTTGGATGATCTGCTTCGACTTCACGCAGACGCGCTCGAGTGCCTCCGCCGGGACCTCCGAATCGGGCATCCCCGTGTTGCCGAGGCCGCGCTTTTCGTCCGCGAGCGCCTTTTCGAAGAGCTCGCGCTCGACGCCCATGACGACGTCGCCGAACATCTGCAAGAGCCGCCGATAGGCATCGAATGCGAAGCGCCGGTTGCCGCTCGACTTCGCGAGCCCTTCCACCGTCAGGTCGTTGAGACCGAGGTTCAAAATGGTGTCCATCATGCCCGGCATCGACGCCGCCGCACCGGAACGCACCGAAACGAGGAGCGGGTCCTTCGCGTCACCGAACGTTCGCCCGACGTTCTGGCCCATGGCAGCCATCGCCGCCTTCACCTCATCCGTGAGGCCCTTCGGGAATTGCCCCTTGGCGTCGTTCCACGCTTTGCACGTCTCCGTGCTGATCGTGAAGCCCGGCGGCACGGGAATGCCGAGGCCCACCATTTCGCGCAGGCCCGCGCCCTTCCCGCCCAGAAACTCGCGGGCACTCCGTTTGCCGATGTCGTCGGAGAATCCGAAAACGTACACACCCATGGGCGACTCCTTGTTTCGATTTCCTGCGACTAGGCGGAGAGTTGATCGAAGCGTGCGATGGACGTGAGCGTGCGAGCGATGGTGCCGAGCAAGCGAAGGCGATTTTCACGCACTTTCTCGTCGTCCACCATCACGAACACGGTCTCGAAGAACTTGTCGATGGGTTCGCGAAGTTCGTTCGCCACGGCGACGAGGGCCGATTCGTAGTCGCCGGCGGCAACCGCCGTTTCGATTACCGAGCGTACGCCCGCAAAGCGCTCGCCCAGCATCTTCTCGGCGTCGTCTGCGAAGAGCTTCGGGTCCGCTTCACCAACGGGTGCGTCCTTGGCGATGTTGAAGGCACGCTTGAACGCGACCGAAAGGGACGCGTACGCGGGCATTTCACGGAATTTCGCCACCGCGCGAATCCGCGCATCCAGGTCCCGGAGGGACGCGCCGTCCCATGCGCCGAGGCACGCCTCGACGAGGTCGCCGGGAAACGCCTCGCCATAGAACGCGCGAAGTCGAGCGCGAACGAACTCGTCGAGCTGCGCGAGAACGTCGTCCTTCGGCCGGAGCGCGACGCCATCGAACTGGTCGTAGGCGGCACCGAACGTCTGCTTTACGTCCACGTCGAGGGGGCCCTCAAGGGCGATGCGCGCGAGGCCGATGGCCGCACGTCGAAGCGCGAATGGATCGGCGGAACCCGTCGGGACGAGGCCGATGCCGAAGCAACCCACAAGCGCATCGGCGCGGTCAGCGACGGCGACTAGCGCGCCCACGGCGTCCGTCGGTACGGCATCGCCGGCGCCCTTGGGCAGGTAGTGATCGCGAATGGCGTCGGCGACGCGAGGCGCGACCCCCTGCTCGAGCGCATAGAAGCGGCCCATTTCGCCTTGGAGCTCAGGGAACTCGCCGACGATGTAGCTAACGAGGTCCGCCTTCGCGAGCGTTGCGGCCTCGGCGGCGAGCTTGGCTTCCTCGCCCGCGCCCAGTGCTTGGACGAGCGCTGCCAGGCGTCGAACGCGTGCGCCCACGGTGCCGAGCTTGGCCTGGTAGACGACGCGGTCGAGGTTCGGGACGCGGTCCTCGAGGCGAACCTTGCGGTCTTCACCCACGAAGAACTGTGCGTCCTTGAGACGAGCGCGGAGGACTCGATCGTTGCCCTGCGCAATCACCTGCGGCGCGTTCGCCGTGTTCACCACGTTCAAGTACGCCGGCATCAGTGCGCCGGCGGCGTTGCGAACGGCGAAGTAGCGCTGGTGATTGCGCATCACGGCAATGACCACGCTCTCGGGGAGGTTCAGAAACTCCGGGTTGAAGGCGCCCGCAATGGCGTGGGGCAGCTCCACGAGGGCCATGCACTCGTCCACGAGGAACTCGTCGGGAACGACCTTGCCGCCGATCCGCTTGGCCTCCGCTTCGAGGGCTTCGATCATCCGGGCGCGGCGCGCCGCGGGGTCCACGAGCACCTTCGCGTCACCGAGGCGTGCGACGTACGCCGACGCATCGGGCACATCGATCGATCCCGGCGAGAGGAACCGGTGCCCGTGCGTGCTCCGCCCGGCGCGAATTCCCGCGAACTCCGCGGGCAACACCTCGCCGCCAAGGAGCGCCACGAGCCAGTGTACCGGCCGGCCGAAGGCGATTTCGCCCGGCCCCCACCGCATGGATTTCTTGAATGGGACCTTTGCGCAAAGCTCGCCAACCAGCGGTGCGAGCACGTCCCTTGCGGGCTTCCCCTTCTCGAATACCTGCACCTGGATGTACTTGCCCTTCGGCGTGTCGACGGTCTGAATGGCGTCCGCGCTGACGCCGTTCTTCTTCGCGAAGCCGAGGGCCGCCCCGGTGGGCTTGCCCGCGGCATCAAATGCGGTGCTCGCCGGCGGGCCCGTGATCGTGTCCGCACGGTCGGTCTGCGCGTCGGCCACCGACTCCACCGTGAGCGCGAGTCGGCGCGGGGAACCGAGTGCCGTGATGTGCCCGTGCGTGAGTCGTGCCGCCGAGAGCATCGAACGCGCAAGGTCGGGCATGGCCACGAGCGCACCTTCAAGGAAGGATGCGGGGAGTTCTTCGACGCCAATTTCGATCAACAAGTCCGATGGCATGGGAGGCGCGAAGCTACCAAAGCGGATCGGTCGACGCAACGCAGCAACGGCGCAATTGCGTGCCTTTTCAAGGGCTTTTCAGTTCGAAAGGCGTCGCATGCGCGCCGGTCCGTGACTATGCTCGGGCCATGACTTCCTTCGCGGCGTGGTTTGAGAGCATGGACGGCGACGGGGAGCGGTACCCGCTCAACGAAATCCTCTACCGCAGCCCGAAGTCGGGCGCGCTGCTTGAGGTCGTGCACGACACGGAGAAGCTTCGTACGAAGTCCGCGGCCGAGTGGCGCGCGCTCTTTGACTCGCGGTACGGGCGCACGACCTGGCCCTACGGAAGCGGAGTTTGGAGCAAGCACGAATGGGTGCAGCCACACGTGGCGCCGGAGAACATCGTCTCGCTCTACGAAGGGAACACGAACCTCTTCTGGGCGGACCGCTACGGCGCGTCCATCGGTCTCGAAGACCTGTGGGTGAAGCAGTGCGGCACGAGCCACACGGGTTCGTTCAAGGACCTCGGCATGACGGTGCTCGTTTCGTCCGTCAAACAGATGCGTGCGGAAGGCAAGCCCATCCGCGCCGTGGCGTGCGCGTCGACGGGTGACACCTCCGCGGCGCTCGCGGCGTACGGCGCCGCCGCGGGCATCCCCGTCGTCGTTCTCCTTCCGAAGGGCAAGATCACCGATGCCCAGCTCATCCAGCCCCTCGCGAACGGTGCCATCGTTTGCGCGCTCGATACGGATTTCGACGGTTGCATGCGCGTGGTCCAGGCACTCACGGAGGACCGCGGGATTTACCTCGCGAATTCCATGAACAGTCTTCGCGTCGAAGGGCAGAAGACCATCTCCCTCGAAATCGTGCAGCAGTTCGACTGGGAGGTCCCCGATTGGGTGCTCGTCCCGGGCGGCAACCTCGGCAACGTCTCCGCCATCGCCAAGGGCTTCTTCCAGATGCGTGAGCTCGGGCTCATCGACCGCGTGCCGCGGCTCGTGTGCTGCCAAGCGGCAAAGGCGAACCCGCTCTACCTCGCGTACCAGCGCGCGAAGGCGGCTGGGCGGCCGCTCGCGGAAGGCGACTTTGAACCCATCACGGCGGGCGACACCCTTGCGTCTGCGATCCGCATCGGTGCGCCGGTGTCCATCTCGAAAGCCGTGCGCGCGCTTGGTGCCTCGAATGGCGTTGTCGAGCAGGCTACCGACGCGGAGCTCGCCGACGCTGCGGCGCGTGCCGACCGCACCGGCATGTTCAATTGCCCGCACACGGGCGTCGCACTCGCGTGCCTTGAGAAGCTTGTCGCGCGTGGCGAGATCAAAAAGGACGAGCGGGTCATCGTGATCTCCACCGCCCACGGCCTGAAGTTCACGGAGTTCAAGGCCGCGTACCACGGCGCGCGCATGCCGTTCGACGCCAAGTACGCGAACCGCCCGCTCGAGCTCGGCGCTGACCCGAAGGACGTTCTCGCGGGAATTCACCGTGCCATCGACGCCATGGACGTCGGTTGCAATTGAGCGCGTGAGAAACCAGTCTTCGGCCACCCATGGACCGAACGACTTCCACAAAAAGCCTTTCCCTTCTCCTCTGGCCGCCGTCGGCGGCTCGGGCGCCGGTGCCGGAGCGCCCGCAGCCAAACCTTCGGCGGGCGGCGAGTCGGCGAAGACCGATACGAGCGCCACGTCGACGGCTGACTGGAGCGCGGTCGCACGCTGACGCCCCACGGTGTGCGTGCAAAGTGCGGCGACCGCCCGCTTTGCCGCGGACGTGCCGGGCGTGAACCTCGGCGACCTTGCCACTGGAAGAAGGACGGCGACGGCGCCGGAGTTCCGGGCAAGGCGGTCGAGCGCTTGCTCGAACTCGCGGCAGTCGATGTGGCTGCAACTTCGATGACGCGGAACAGACGGTCCGTCTCGTGCGTGCACGCGCGAAGAACCGGAACTCCGCGTTTGCCGGGACCACGCTCCTGGCCATCATTGCGTCGAAGCGCGCCGCGGACGAAGCCGCGCGCAAGGCGGCCGTCGAAGCGGTGTTCAAGGAGCTCCCGCAGGAACGCTTCGGCGCTTCCACGGTCACCTTCCAGGTGTTTCAGAATGCCGAGCAGCTGACGGCGCGGGCGGCCCAGGCCAAGCAGCAACTCCTGTCCCTCGAGACCGCTTCGTCGGTCCTCTACCTTGAGCAGGTGCTGCCCGAGGTCATCGAACATCGGCCTGCGTTCCTTGCCGCCATCGAGACCGTCACCAAGCTCCACGCGAAGGCGCCGAAGCTCAAGAAGTACCCGTTTGTGCAGGCGAACCCCGCTTCGTTCGGCAAGCCGAGTGAGGTGGTCATTGGCGTTTGGGACGTGGGCACGAACCCGGCGCTGTTCCAAAAGCAGCTCTTCGTGAACCCGGCGGAACAAGCGAACGGCAAGGACGACGATGGAAACGGCCTCGTGGACGACGTGTCCGGAATCGCGTCCGATCCAGACTCCGCACAGAGCGCCCTCCTCTACGCGCCCGATGCGAAGTTGCTTGAAGAGTACAAGCCCTTCCTCAAGGGCATCATGGACCTCCGCGCCGGCCTCACGACGACGCCGGACGCAAAGAAAGTTCTCGCGCTCTTCGGCAGTGCGTCGTCGGCCGAGGCGGTGGAGAACCTCGAAACCAACCTGAGCGCCGTCGGTGAATGGGCTCACGGCACGCACGTGGCGGGCATCATGCTGCAGGGCCTCCCGAAGGCGAAGCTCGCGATTTTCCGCTCCGCGTGGGCCGGGGAAGCGCGGGTCTACCACCACCGCGGTCCGACGGACGCCGAGCTCGATGCGGAGCGCACGAACATGTTCGCCATTTGCGACTTCGCGAAGGCGCACAACGTGCGAGTCGTCAACGCGAGCCTCGGCTTCGCATCCGACTACGTTCAGAACGAACTCGCCTACGAGCAGGGCACGTACAAGACGGAAGACGCGGCGCGCGCCCGTGCGGAGGCTGTCCAGGCGAAGCGCCGCGCGAACTGGAAGGCCACCTTCGACCGCTGCCCCGAGACGCTGTTCGTCGTGGCCGCGGGGAACTCGAACCGCGATGTGCTCGAGTACGCGGACACGCCGGCCGACCTGAGCGCGCCGAATCTGCTCGTGGTCGGCGCGGTCGACGAGTACGGGAAGTGGGCAATGTTCACGAACTCGGCGCCGGACCACGTGCGCGTGTTCGATCACGGCGTGTCGGTGGAAAGCCTGATCCCATCGGGCGAAAAGGTTCCCCTTTCGGGCACGTCCATGGCGTCTCCGAACGTGGCAAACGCGGCGGCGAAGGTCCTCACGGTGAATCCGACCCTCACGCCGGTCGAGGTCATCGAAGTGCTGACGTCGACGGCGGACCCCATCGCGGCACCGTTCAACGGCGCCATCGTGAACGAGAAGGCTGCGCTCAAGGCGGCGAAGGCGGCGGCCAAACCCGCAACGAAGCAGCCCGCGGTCGCGGCACCGTAGCGACAACGCTCCGCGGCTGCGCATCGAACGACGGCAAGGGTTGGGATCACGATGCCAAGTGTGTCCGTCCTGCTTCCCTTCCGTGACGCGGCGGCCACGCTCGCGGAGGCCGTCGATTCCGTGCTTGCGCAGACGGGGGTCGACTTCGAGCTCCTCGCCATCGACGACGGCTCCTCGGACGGGGGCGGACGCATGGTGGAGCGGCTCGTCGAACGCGACCGCCGCGTGCGCTCGCTCAAGACCGGACCGCGTGGCCTGGTGCACGCCCTCGATTTCGGCGCGCAGCTCGCCAAGGGGCGGTACTTCGCGCGCATGGATGCCGACGACGTCTGCCTTGCCGGCCGCTTCGCAAAGCAGCTGGCGGCGCTCGAAGCGGACCCGCGCCTTGGCCTCGTGGGAACGTGCGTCGAAGCGTTCCCGTCGGATGCGGTGGAAGAGGGCCTCGCGCGGTACGTCGATTGGCAAAACGCGGTGCTCACGCCGGAGGACCACCGACGCGAACTCTTCGTGGAGTCGCCCCTCTGCCACCCGAGCGTGATGATGCGCCGTGATGCCTTTCACGCCGTTGGCGGCT
The DNA here is from genome assembly GCA_041389625.1 of Polyangiales bacterium. Classification (GTDB taxonomy): domain Bacteria; phylum Myxococcota_A; class Polyangia; order Polyangiales; family JAWKRM01; genus JAWKRM01. The sequence continues at coordinate 9,347 of JAWKRM010000031.1, read as the reverse complement.
ACCGAGACCCCGCGTGGGCGGAGGACTATGACCTCTGGCTACGCTTCGACGCCGCGGGATACGCCATGGCGAAGGTCCCCGAAGTGCTTCTGCGCTGGCGTCATCGCCCCGGTCGCCTGACGTTCACGGACCCACGGTACGCGGAGAACGCGTTTCGCGAGGCACGTGCGGCGTTCCTCCCGCGGCGGCTCCAAGGCGAAACGCGACCGGTGACGATCTGGGGCGCCGGTCCCACCGTCAAACGCATGCTTCGCGCGCTCGAACCGCATGGATTCAAGGCGATTCGCTTCATCGACATCGACCCTCGGAAGGTCGGCGGCGAGGCCCGCGGGCTCCCCGTGACGGGGCCCGAAAATCTTTCGCCGCAGTGCGATTTTGTACTGGTGGCGGTCGGTGCTCGCGGTGCTCGCAGCGAAAATCGCGACGCGCTCAACGCGAAGCGGTTCGTCGAGGGCGCGGACTTCCTGTGTGTCGCATAGCCGCCCTCGGCATCGCTGCTACCTTGCCCTCGATGGGGAATGGGACACGGGTGCCGCGTCACCGCGGCATGGGGCTATCTCTTTTTCTCGCCACGGGGCTCGTCACCTCCGGGGCGCTTGCGGACACACCGGCCGAGTCCGGGGGTGATGCGGATTCGAGCGGGAGCAAAGGAACGAGCGCGCCGTCCGCACGCACATACTACCGGCAAGAGTCGAAGACCGTATGGAAGGCGCGGAAGCTCTTCCTCGATGGCCAGAAAGCGTACCGCGAAGGCCGATTCGAGGAAGCGATCGGCTTGTTCCGCAATTCCATGGGGCTTGTGCGAAACCCGGGCGTGCTCCTGTTCATCGGTGAGGTCGCCGACCGGCTGGGGCGCGATCAGGAGGCGGCGGACGCGTTCCGTGAGTATCTGAGCCTCGTGCCGGGCTCCTCGCGTCGCGAAGAGCTGCGGTCACGCATCCGTATTCTGAGCGACTCGGCGTATCTCCGGCGCGGCGACCCGCGGGTGCCGTTCCGCACTTCGCGCGCAGAGGTGAGCGCCTATTCGACGGCGTACTCGAAGAACCAAAACCCGGCGTTCTCGCAGCTACGTCTGCTCGACGACCGCTGAACGGCGCGTCGGCGAGCCCGCTACGGTTTCGGGAGCAGTGGGAAACCGAGGGCCTCGCGCTGGGCGTACCAAGACTCCGCGCACGCACGGGCGATGTGCCGCACGCGGCCAATGAACCGCTGGCGCTCGGTCACGCTGATCGCTCCGCGTGCGTCGAGGATGTTGAACGCGTGGGAGCACTTGATCACGTAGTCGTACGCGGGGAGCACGAGTCGCTCGAGCGCGTTCTCCGACGCGAACACAAGGGCGTTGCCCTTCCCCATCTTCTCTTCGAGACCGAGCATCTTTCGGCACTCCGCCTCGTACTTGTCGAAGAGTTCGAAGTGAAGCGGCACGTCGGCGCGCTCGAAGTTGAAGGTCGAGAACTCCCATTCGCGGCGCTTGGCGACTTCGCCGTATTTCACGCCCGGTGCCCAGTCGAGGTCGTAGACGTTGTCCACGTCCTGCAAGTACATCGCGATGCGCTCGAGGCCGTACGTGAGCTCGCCGCTCACCGGCTTGCAGTCGATGCCGCCGCACTGCTGGAAGTATGTGAACTGGGAAATCTCGAGGCCGTCGAGCCACACCTGCCAGCCGAGGCCCCAGGCACCGAGCGTCGGCGACTCCCAGTCGTCCTCGACGAAGCGGATGTCGTGCTGCATGGGATCCGTGCCGATGGCGCGGAGCGACTCGAGGTAGAGCTCCTGGATCTCGAGCGGGCTCGGCTTCAGGATCACCTGGTACTGGTGGAAGTGTTGCAGGCGATTGGGGTTGTCGCCGTAGCGGCCGTCGGCCGGGCGGCGTGACGGCTCAACGTACGCGACGTTCCACGGCTCCGGGCCGATGGCACGAAGGAACGTGTTCGGATTGAATGTTCCCGCCCCCACCTCGGAGCCGTAGGGCTGCTCGATGACGCAGCCGCGCTCGGCCCAGAAGCGCTCGAGGGCGATGATCAAGTCCTGAAACGTCTTGGCCGGCTGTGGCATGGCGCGCCGCCCTATTCTTCGTCGTCGCGGGCAGCGGTGTCGGCGCTGTCGGCGAGGGTGACGGTGGTCTCGCCGTCCTCGTCGTCGGAGGCCTCGTCTCGATTCGAGAACAGGGGTTCGTCTTCCGCGTCCGAGTCGTCCCAGGGGATTTCCGACGCTTCGGCGGCCTGCACGGCGGCCTCCACCTGGGAGAGGTCCACGGGTTCGCCCATCTTGCGCTCGAACAGCGCACGGCTGTCGTCGCTGAGTTCGGTGAACTCCCGGAGCGTGGGCAGGTCCTTCAGGGTCTTGAGACCGAAGAACTCGAGGAAGTCGGGGGTCGTGCCGTAGAGGAGCGGTCGGCCGGGTTCATCCTTGCGGCCAAGCAACCGCACAAGGCCGCGGTCGAGCAGCACCTTGAGTGCCGAGCCCGAATCGACGCCGCGAATCTCTTCCAGCTCCGGGCGCGTGAGCGGTTGCCGGTATGCGGCGATGGCGAGGGTCTCGAGCTGCGCGCGTGTGAGTCGCACGGGCTTCGCGGCGACGAAGTCACGAACGAACGGCGCATTGACGGCCGCCGTGCGGAACACGTAGCCAGTGCCCACTTCCACAAGTTCCACGCCGCGGCCACGGTACTCTTCGACCAGTTCCGCGAGCAGGCGCTCGACATCGTCGGTCTTCGCGCGCGTGAGCTTTGCGATGCGCTTGACGGGAACGGGACGGTCCGAAACGAAGACGATGCTCTCCACGATCGACTTCAGGTGCGCTTCGGAGATGGACTCGGGGCGCGTGCTGTGCGGGCCCGGGTACGCGGAGTTCGTGGCCTCACCCTCGGGCGGCGGAGCCATCTCCTCGACGCTTTCCTCGATGGTCTCGGTGTTCATGAGTACGACTCTCCCGTTTCTTCCGTTCTGAGGCCGTCAAAGCCTTCGTCGTCTTGCCCTTCGGACACGGCCGCGTCCGGCGACTCGAGCTCGTCGGCCACCGCGCCGTCGTTATCCGCGTCCGCCGGAGGGGCGAACTCGGCGGGTTCCAGCGCATTTTCCCGCATCGCCTCCACGGGCACATCCGCGGCCTGGGGAACGGACACGTCGGACGTGGGCGCGGCTTCGGCGCCCGTCGGCGGCGGATAGGTCGCGACGGTCGGGTCGAGCAATCGATGCTCGAGGTGCAACGTGCCAAGCGAATCGGGCTGATAGATGCGGAGCAAGCGCATCTTCGTCATCTCGAGAATCGCGAGGAACGTGACGACCACGTCGTACTTGTGGCGCGCGGCCGCGAACAGGTCGTCGAACGTGCAGTTCTTCTTCTCGGAGAGCGTGTCGACGATTTGCGTGATGCGCTCCTGAATCGAGATGCGTTCGGCGTCGATGTTGAACGCGTGCGCACCACTCAGGCGCTTCATGACGCCCTGGAACGCGTCGAGGAGCTTGAAGAGGTCGATGGGCGCGAGCGGCGCGGGCCCTTCGGCCTCTTCTACCTCGGCCGTGCGCGTGAAGACGTCGCGTCCAGCGATTTCGCGCGACCCGAGCTGATCGGCGGCACGCTTGTACTTCTGGTACTCGAGGAGCCGGCGAATGAGGTCTTCGCGCGGGTCGATTTGCTCCTCCTCGGCCTCTTCCTCCTGATCGGAGGGCGGCGCGGGAAGGAGCATCTTGCTCTTGATGTGGATGAGCTTCGCCGCCATCACGAGGTATTCGCTCGCGACGTCGAGGTTCAGCTCCTTCATCAACTCGAGGTACCCGAGGTACTTCTCCGTGACGAAGGCCACGGGCAGGTCGAGGATGTTCAGCTCGTGCTTCGCGATGAGGTGAAGCAACAGGTCGAGCGGCCCCTCGAACACGGGGAGCTCGATGCGGAAATTCGGGTCGAGGGGCTCGGGAGCTTGGGCAGTCGACATGACGCTTCGCCGGGCGGCTCGGCGGAGTACCCCGAGTGCACTGTGCGGTCAATTGCGGACTTCGAAGTTCCCCCAGGTCGACTGGCTACGGCCCTGGCGGGGCCGCCGGCGACGATCGGGGAGCAGCAGCCCCAGGGGGCCTCCAAAAGTGTGATGTTTCTCGCGTCCGCCCCGTTGGAATGACCGTTGCAATCTGGGGAACCCGCAGAGGGCACGCATGTCATTCTCCGATTCCAGCGTCACGCAGGTCGACCGCCTAGGTCCCAGGATCGACGTCGATCTCACTGTCCATGCTTTGCACGCCGCCGAGGAACGCTCGCTGTGCGTGACCGTGGACGGCGGGCTCCCCGGCAGCGGACTCGAGCCCCCCTATTCGCCCGACAGCGACCGATTCATCCTCGCATGCAAGTTCGGCGGCCCCGTCATTGGTGTGGAGCCGGACGGAGTCACGCTACGCGCGGACGGTTCCTTCCGCACCCTTCGGCTGCTCATGCCCCCGGGGCTCGACCTTGAGCCGCTACGTGGTCACCACATCGAAGTTTCGCATCGTCTCGAAATCGACCCGATGCGCTCGATGACCATCGACCTCTCGATTCGCAATCGTTACGGCGACCTCCTGCTCTGGGCGCGCGACGGCGTGCTGCCGCACCCGCTCCATTCGCATGGGCACAACGTGCGTGTCTCGGTGGAGCGCGACCAGCGTTTCCTTGCGGTGCGGACGTCGGGCGCTCCGGCCATTGTGCCCGCGGCCGCATCGTCCGTCGTCAACACCGGGCTCGGCCGCTACGTGGTGCTCTGCGCCCGCGTTCACGAGTCCGACGCCGCGTTTGTGTTTGTGCGGAAATACTTCTGAGTTAATTGCATCGCCGCCGGATGGCGGCGATCGCGGAATTGGGCGGTATCGCGACGTGGTTGGCGTGCGCTGCGCGCAGGCGTTCGCAGAGCGAACGCCGGGGGGCCACTTGCGGTGCGCTGCGGGGCATCGCCGCCGGATGGCGGCGATCGCGGAATTGGGCGGTATCGCGACGTGGTTGGCGTGCGCTGCGCGCAGGCGTTCGCAGAGCGAACGCTCGGGGGGCCACTTGCGGTGCGCTGCGGGGCATCGCCGCAGACCGTGTTGCGGGGGATCAAGCCGCGACTTGGGACCACTCGAACCAAGTCGCCGCCTGGGGCTACTTCTTGCGGGAGGGGGCTTTGCGGGTGGGTTTCTTGGTGGCGGCCTTCTTCTTGGCGGCGGGCTTTGGGGACTTGGTGGGCGTCGTGCCGTCGAGGGCTTCGAGGACGGCGTCGACGTGGCCCTCGACTTTGACGCGGGGGAAGTGCTTCGCGACCTTCCCGTCGGTGCCGACAACGACCGTGGAGCGGATGATGCCCTCGCTGATCTTGCCGTACATGTTCTTCTTGCCCCACGCGCCGTAGGCCTTGATGACCTTGGCGCTCGGGTCGCTGAGGAGCGGGAACGTCAGGCCGTACTTGTCGCGGAACTTGCAGTGCGACGCGATGTTGTCCTTGCTCACGCCAAAGACGACGGCGTTCTTCGCCTTGATGCGCGGTAGCGCGGCGGTGAAATCCTTGGCCTCAATGGTGCAGCCCGGCGTGTCGTCCTTCGGATAGAAGTAAATGACGACCTGCTTCTTTCCGGCGAAGTCCTTGAGGGCGACCTTGCCGCCTTCGGACGATTCGAGGGAGAACGCGGGGGCTTTCTGACCTTCTTTCAGCATCCGCGTTCCATAGGTCCATTGACCGGCTGCGTGCAAGCAGGTAAGTCCGCGAACGTCCATGGACCTCCGCGCATTCTCGTTCATCGACTCGCTTCAACCGCAGCTCACGGGCTTCCTCCAGACCGTGGCCTCGGGGTTTCAACCCCTTGAGGGCCAGGCCTCTCTTTTTGTGGAGATTGCGCCGGGAATCACCATCAACCAGCTCACCGACGTCGCCCTCAAGGCGACGCGGGTGCTCCCCGGCATGCAAATCGTCGAGCGCGCATTCGGGCTGCTCGAACTCCACCACGAGGACCAGGGCGAGGTGCGCCAGGCCGGCGAAACCATCCTCGCCACGCTTGGCGTGACCGAGTCCGCCCGCATGAAGCCCCAGGTCGTCTCGAGCGAGATCATCACGGGCATCGAGCCGCACCAGGAGATGCTCCTCAACCGCATGCGCCACGGCGACATGATCCGCGAAGGCGAAACCCTCTTCGTCCTCGAGACCCACCCGGCCGCCTACGCTGCGATCGCGGCAAACGAGGCGGAAAAGGCTGCGAACGTGCGTCTACTCGAGGTCATTACATTTGGCGCCTTCGGCCGGCTCTACCTCGGCGGCGGCGAGGCGGACATCGAGGAGGCGGCGAAGGCCGTCTCCCGCGCGCTCGACGCGATCGATGGCCGCACGGAACGCGCTCGCTGAGGTCCGGGGATGCGCGTGCCCCCTGTGAGGGCGCTCACGCGAATACTCCGCTAGCCACCGGGCTACGCCAAAAGTCGCTTGGGGGGGGTGCGCAACCGTGGTACGGCGCCTGTCGCCGGGAACGGAGGCGATGTAGGTCGCGCCGGCCCGACGCAGCAAATCGTTGGTAGTAGGGAGGTTTACGTATGAAGAAGTTTGGTTTGTTTGTGGCTCTTACCGCCGCGCTCGCGCTCGCCGGCTGCGGCAGTGACAGCGATGGTGGCACCGGGAACAACACCGGCGGCAACAACAACATGGGCGGCCCCCAGATCCTTACGCCCGACGGTGGTGCTGGGAACGGCAACACGAACGGCACCGGCAACGGTGACAACAACGGCAGTGGCAACGGCGACAGCAACGGCAACACGAACTGGCCCGCTGGCTGCCAGGCTGCCGGCATCGGCATTCTCGGCCAGATTGGCGTTTCGGACGTGTGCGGCGCGAACACCCGCGGCTGCCTCACCGGTTGTGCGGCCAATGCGACCACGCAGCAGGAATACTCGAGCTGCGTGAACGGCTGCTTCACGTCGGACGACGGCACCCCCTTCAACTACATGGGCCAGGCCATCGGTTGCGACTCCTGCACCGGCCAGGCGCAGCTCGACTGCATCTACAACAACGGCTGCCAGGAAGCGGTTGGTAACCTCAACTGCTGCATCCTCTCGAACCAGCAGACGTGCGCCACCAACGCCGACCCGCAGGGCTGCCTGCTCTCGGCTTGCGGGCAGTACGAGTCCGCCATCAACACCTGCTTGCAGACCACCGCGTCGGCGCAGGTCTGTGTCGACTACGGCAACGCCGCGTTCGACATCTGCTTCCCCTAGTCGGAAGCTCGAGACTCGGCCGAAGTGCCAACGGCAAGGGCGCCTCCCCGCAAGGGACGGCGCCCTTGGCGTTTTCTGGGCGCGAATTTGAGCGCGCGAATACCCCGGAGCGCCCTACAATCGCCCGGTGCAGCCCACTCTGGTTATCGGCGACGTCCACGGCTGCGTGGATGAGCTCGACGCGCTGCTCCATCGGCATGCGGGCGAACGCGACGTGGTGTTCGTGGGCGACCTCGTTGCGAAGGGGCCCGATTCGCGGGGTGTCGTCGCCCGCGCGCGCAAGCTGGAGGCGCTGGCGGTGCGCGGGAACCACGAAGCCCACGTTCTTCGAGCACGCGAAGCCATGGAGAAGGGAGAGCCCACTCCCCAACTGCGGCCGCAGCACCGGGAGGTGGTCGACACCCTTGAGGACGATGACTGGGCGTACCTGGCCGCCCTGCCCGACTGGCTTGAACTCCCGGCGTTCGACGTCCTCGTCGTGCATGCGGGGCTCGTTCCCGGCGTGGCGCCCGCGGTCCAGTCCCCGAACGACCTCATCAACATGCGCTCGATTCGCCCGGATGGGTCGGCTTCGAAGCGCATCGAAGATGGCGTTCCCTGGGCGAGTGTGTGGCCGGGGCCGCAGCACGTCCTCTTTGGCCACGACGCCGTGCGTGGGCTCCAGCGGCATCCATTCGCGACAGGGCTCGACACCGGTTGCGTGTACGGCAAAGCCCTGACGGCGATGCTCCTCCCCGAAATGGAGCTCGTGAGTGTTCCCGCCGAACGCGTGTGGTTCGACCCGCATGGGGAAGACGCTTGAAGCACCGCGTGTGCCGTTCGGTGGACCTCGTGCCAGGCGCCACCCACTCCGTGAAGATCAGCGATGGCAATTTCGGCATGCCGCGCTCCGCGTTCGTGCTCCGGCTCGAGGATGGAACGCTTCGCGCCTACGTGAATCTCTGCATGCACCTTCCGGTGCCCATCGACGCGGGTCGCGGGAGGTACTTTGACCGCGAGGGGAAGCACCTCCTCTGCCGTACCCACGGCGCCAAGTACCGTCCGGATGACGGGTACTGCGTGGAGGGCCCGTGCCGCGGGATGAGCCTCGAGCGGATCACCGTCGTCGAGGAAGGTGACGACGTGTGGGTCCTCGAACCGGACCGGTTGCGAAAAGACGCGAAGCCGGGTCCTGGTCACGCGTAGGCGTCACGCGGTCTGTTCGCTACCCGTTGACGACGCGGCGGTCGCCGGCCTCGGCGGGAAGCGCGGCGGGGGTGGAAAGCGGGCCGAGGGCGGACCACGGCTTGTCTTCACTGTTCACGAGGCGTTTCCCGCGCGTGGTGAGCACTTCGACTCCGCTGCGCGTCACCAAAATCGTGTGTTCGAACTGCGCCGAAAGCGACCTGTCGCGCGTGAGCACGGTCCAGCGATCCGCCTGGAGCTCCGTCTCGTAGTCGCCGAGGTTGATCATCGGCTCGATGGTGAAGACCATCCCCGCCTTGAGCCGCCGCCCGCGGCCGCGTCGGCCGTAGTGGGGCACCTGCGGCGCCATGTGGAATTCACGGCCAATGCCGTGGCCGACGTAGTCGCGGACCACGGAGCAGCCCTGCGCCTCGGCATACTCCTGAATCGCCGCCCCGATGTCCTCGATGCGTGCGCCGTCCTTCACTTCCGCGATGCCAAGCTCAAGGCAGCGTCGCGCCACTTCGGTGACTTTCTTCGCGTCCTCGGAAGGCGTGCCGCAATAGAACGTCGCGCTTGTGTCGCCGTGGAATCCGTCCTTCTTCGGCAAGTACGTCGTGACGTCAACGTTGATGATATCCCCGTCCGCGAGGGCGCGGGCCCCGGGGATGCCGTGGCAAACCACCTCGTTGATGCTCGTGCACACGCTCTTCGGGAAGCCGTGGTAGTCGAGCGGCGACGGGTACGCGTCGTGGCCAACGATGAACTCGTGCACCAGACGATTGATGTCGTCCGTGGTCACGCCGGGGCGAATGTGCTCTCCGATCATCACGAGCGTGTCGGCGGCGAGCGTGCACGAGGCACGCATGGCCTCGAGCTGCTTTGGGCTCATGATTTCGATGGCGGACATCGGCGCAAATGTAGCGCCCCCGGGGTCCGAGCGCAGCCCCGCCGTAGGCCAGCCAAAAGCCGGGCTATTTGAC
>JAWKRM010000030.1:0-62029 GCA_041389625.1 Polyangiales bacterium | reverse complement strand
GCGCAGAGGAGCTCGCCCTGGCGGAATACCAAGCCGCGCTTTCGAATATCCGCGACCGCAAGTTCGGCGCGGCGCTCAAGGGGCTTCACGAGTTTCTCGTCAAGCACCCGAAACACGCCTACGCCGACAACGCCCTCTACTGGAAGGGCGAAGTGCTCTACGCGCAGCGGCAGTACGGCCAGGCGCTGGTCACGTTTGAGGACGTCGTTGTGCGCTTCCCGCGCGGCAATCGAGTGTCCGATGCCTTTCTCAAAGCAGGACTTTGTCACGCCCGAATGGGCAACCTGAAAAACGCGCGGGGCTACTTCCAGCGCCTCAAATCCCTTTTCCCCGACAGTGTCGCGGCGCGCATGGCGTCGCAGGAGGACGTTCGATGATCTCTCGCATTCTCTTCACCACGGGTGTCGTTTCGGCCATGGCGGTCGTCGGGCCGGTGCGTGCTCAAGGCGAGGACGACGCGTTGTCCTCGGATGAGTCGGGCACCGCCATGTGGATGGACGCGATGGACGAAGCGCATGCTCGCGACAAGCGCGTTCCGACGAAGGCGGGGGTGAGCGTCGCATCGGAGGCGGGTTCCGGCGTCTACCGCGTGCACGAGGGGGACACGCTGTGGGACATCTCCTCGAAGGAGCTTGGCAACGCCTACGATTGGCCGCGCCTCTGGTCGTACAACCCCGAGATCACGAATCCGCATTGGATTTACCCGGATTCCGAGGTGCGGCTCGCGCCTGCGGGTGGGGGCGTTGCGACGTCGACCGCGCCCACGTCGTCGTTGACGCCGAGCTCGTCGAACTCGCGCGCGTATGCGCGACGCCGATCCATGGCGGAAGGGGAGATTCTTCTTGGTGACGAGGCGTTCATGGACGCTTCGGCGCTCCACGATGCCGGGTACATCCTCGGGTCGCACGAGCAGCACATGCTCATGTCGCCGAGCGATTGGGTCTACGTGCGATTCCCCAGCAAGCCTCCCGTGGCGGTGGGCGAGGAACTGACCGTGTTCCGTGCACTCGACGAGAACGACGAGATCCCGAAGCAGGAAGGGCACGTGATTCGTATCCAGGGCGTCCTCAAGCTCATGGACTACGACGAAAAGCGAAAGCTGGGGCGCGCACTCATTGTGGAGGCCCTTGATCCCATCGAGCGCGGTTTCCGCGTGAGCGACACGAAGCGTCGTTTCTCCGTGACGGCGATGCGGCCGGCGAGCCGGAAGATCGATGCGAAGATCGTTGCGAGCGTGCGGCCGCGGTACATCCTCGGCACGAACTATGTCGTGTTCGTCAACGTCGGTAGCGAAGACGGGCTTGAGCTTGGGAACCGCATGTTCGTCATCCGCAAGGGCGACGTTTGGCGTGAAAACATTCCGAGCACCGAGTGGTCGGGCGCCATCGTTCCCGATCCGGACGGCGCGGATGACGCGGATTGGCCCGAGGAGATCGAGGCCGAGGGGGCGCGTTGTGGACGTGCGCCGCCATAGCGCGACGGTGCTCATCACGCGTGCCGTGGTCAGATTGGAGTACGGCGACATCATCCGGACGATCGAGGGGCGCTAGTCCCGGCCGCGTGTCGGTGCGAAAAAGCTTCGTTCGTACGGGATTTTCACTCCGCCGATCGGCTTGATTCCGAGGATCGAGGCCTCTATATCTCCGCCCGCAGGGCGCAGGAAGAGGAGACCTCGATGGAAAGCTCACTGATGATGACCGCCGCACCGACGGCGGACGCACGTGTGTCGCGTGTCTGGATCAACGGACCGCGCTGGGACGTGTTCTGGCTCATCGGTAGCGCACTCATCGTCCCCATCGTGCTGATGTTTGTGTGGGGCGGCGCGAGTTCGGACGCGATCAACATCGGTGTCACGGCCGTCATTGGCGGGCCGCACCTCTTCGCTACGTACACGCTCACGTACATGGACCCGCGCTTCCGCAAGTCGCACTGGTGGCTCCTCGTGGCGGCAACCATCGCCGTCCCGTCGTTCGTCATCTTCATGACGCTCTACAACTTCCAGATTCTTCTGAGCGTCTTCATCTTTTCCGCCTCCGTGCACGTGCTCCATCAGAACGCGTACCTGACGGACATCTATCGGAAGCGCGCCGGCACGAAGGAATCGACCCGTTCACGTTTCATCGACTACGGCCTCTTGATGGTCTCGATCTATCCGATCGCGGCGTACAAGTTGGTGCACAGCGATTTCATGCTCGGGGATGTGGAGATTCTCATTCCGGACTTCCTGCGGATCCCGGCGACGTACTGGGCCGTGTGGGCGGCCTTCGCGTTCTTCCTCTCCGCGTGGCTCGTGAAGACGTGGCATGAGTACCGGGCGGGGACGGTGAACGTTCCGAAGACGCTCCTCATCGCGGTGACGGCCTCGGTTGCGTTCTTCGTGCCTGCGGCCGCGGAAGGCGAGCGTCTCGAACTCGCATTCCAGTCGGTGAATGCGTGGCACGCCATCCAGTACATGGGGATCCTCTGGTACATCCAGAAGATCCGCAAAGAGCGCGGCCTCATCGGTTCGAAGTTCATCCGCTCGATCAGCGGGCAGGGCCGCGGCGCGTGGCTCTTTTACGGGTTCTGTTTCGCGGTCACGATGGGGATGTTCTTCACCCTCGTATCGGCGGCGAACGCGGATATCTTCGGCTTCTCCGCGAAGCACGGCCGGGACCTCGGTTTCCAGCAGTACTACTACATGGGTGTATTGAGCTGCCTGCTCATTCACTACGTGTTTGACGGCTACCTCTTCTCCGTGTCCCACAAGGCGGAGCAGACCCTCGAGCGGATTCCGTTCGCGACCCCGTCGCTCGCGCGCTAGCTCGCTCGCCTCGGGGCGTTCCTGAGCGGATTGCTTGCGCCGATGCGTTCGGCGACAATCGGCGCCATGGGCGCGGCGCCGAACGTGGAGTCACTGCAGCGCGAGCTTCGGCGTGAGCAGAAGCGCCTGCTGTTGCTCCGCGACCTGAGCACTGCGGTCAGTGCGACGCTCGACCTCAACGAAATCGTTGAGATTGTGCTCGGGCGAATGACCGCGTTGCTCGGAAGCGAGCGCGCCACGCTCTACGTGCTCGATGACGAGACGGGGGAACTCTGGGCGCGGGTCCCGAACGAGGGGGGCGACGACCTCGAGATTCGCCTTCGGGTTGGAGATGGCCTCGCGGGTTGGTGCGCGCGGGAAGGGGTGCTCGTCAACATTCCCGACGCCTACGCCGACCCTCGTTTTAGCGGTGCGTGGGACAAGAAATCGGGCTTTCGGACGCGCGCGATTTTGTGTGTGCCGCTCAAGAACCCAAGTGGTCGTGTCGTGGGTGTGCTTCAGGCCCTCAACAAGGCCGACGGCCCGTTCGATGCGGAGGACGAGGCGCTCATCGAATCGCTGGGCGCGCAAATCGCCGTCGCCATCGAGAACTCAAAGCTTTTCCTCTCGGTGGTGGGAAAGAACATGGAGTTGCTCGAAGCGAAGGAGCAACTCGAAACGAAGGTGCGTGAACTCGCTGTCTTGTTCGAGATTGCGCACGTCGCATCGGTGTCGCTCGACGTGGACGAGCTCGTGCGTGGTGCGCTCCGCGGTGCCATGCGGGCCGTGGATGCCGGCGCCGCGGCGGCACTTCATCGACGCGGAACCCCAGGCTGAACTGAGTTTTCGGACCGCCGCCGACGACACCATTCGGAAACTTTCCGTGGGGCACGGCGACGGAATCTCCGGGTGGGTGGCAGAAAGCGGCATTCCGCAGCGCATCGCCGACGTGCGGGCACATCCCAAATTCTCCGAGGGGCTTGCTGGACGTGTCGGCTACCGGCCGCGGAGTGTGCTCAGTGTGCCGCTCGTCTGGGATGACGGTGCAGGCGCGCTCACGTTGTTCGACAAGGCGCGCGGGCGAGACCCATTCGATGACGGGGATGTGAAGCTTGCATCCGCCATCGCGGGGCACATCTCCGCGTCGATTGGCCTTGCGCGGGCGCGTGCGAGAAAGGCGCGGGAGGAGCGGCTTTCGGTCATCGGGCAGTTCATGTCAGGCGTGCTCCACGACTTGAAGTCGCCGATGACGGTGATCGGCGGATACGTGCAGCTCCTTGAAGAGGAGACGGACCCGGCGAAACGAAAGCGCTACGTGGATTCGGTTCACCAACAGATTGGCTTCATCAAGGCCATGACCCAGGAGACGCTCGCCTTTGCCCGTGGCGATCGAAAGCTTTGGGTGCGGAAGGTCTATTTGCAGCCGTTCTTCGATGAGCTTGCGCAACAGATCACGCACGAGTTCGAGGGCAAGCCCGTCACGCTGGAACTCCGCCTTGGGGATCGGGGCATCGCGTATTTCGATGCGGCCAAGATTCAGCGGGCCATCCATAACCTGGCGCGAAATGCCGCGGAGGCGCTCGCCGCCACGGGGGGGCGCGTCGTCCTTGAAGTCGAGCGGCGTTCGGACGACGGCGCCCTCGTGATGCGCGTGACCGACGACGGCCCGGGCGTGCCGGAGGAGGTGCAGGGGCGGCTCTTCCAATCGTTCGCAACGCACGGCAAAGCCAACGGCACGGGCCTCGGGCTGGCGATCGTGCAGAGCGTCGCGGAGGATCACGGCGGCGCGATCGATTTTCGATCGCGTCCGGGCCAAACGACCTTCACGCTCACGATTCCCCAGGACGCGGCGGCGTCGGGCGAAAGCCTCCGACCTGCCGGGCGTCCGCAGTGAACTCTGAGGTCGGTTGCGTGAACGCGATCGGCGACTCCAACGTTCCGCGTAGCGATGGAAGTTGGTAGGCTCAAGCGGCGGAGTAGGTGGATGAGGGTGCAGGCCGGACGCTGTGGGCCGCGGATATCCGCAGATGGGAATGTCGTGAGCGTTTGGCAAAGATTGCATAGGGGTCACACTCTTTGCGTGGCGCGTCGCAATCCGCGCCCCGGGAATACCGGGGGAGCGGTGGCGATCGTGATTGGGTGTTCAGGGCACGCTTCTTGCTGTTTCCAGCCATGTGCGCAGAATTGCAGTTTCCGCGGTAGCCGGGGGGGGAGTCATGGATAACGGGCAAGCATGGACGTTGAAGGGACCGGCAGCTCGGATGCCCGCATCAACTCGTGGTACTCGAACGCTTGCCCTTTCGGTGTGCGCGTTGGTGTTGAGTGCGCTGGGTGCGGGCTGCACCGACGGCGCACCGGGTGGTGTTGGCGGCAGCGGTGGGCCAGGGGTTCGTCCTCCGGGCAGTGGCCCGTGCCTCTACGGTGCCGCCTGCGACCCGACGAACGTTTCGATCGATCCGCTGCCGGACGGTGGCTTCGGTGATGCGGAGACCGAGGGCCTCACCATCGACCCCGACGGTTACATCACGTTGAACACTGGCGCGGCGGCCCAGCGCTCGCTCTGGGTAGCGAACCACGCGCGTGCGACCGTGCAGCGCTTCGATTCCGTGTCCGGTGAGACCGTCGGCATCTACATGACCGGCGACGACTCAAACAAGCTCCTCGTCGGCGGAGTGCTGCCAGCCGGTCTGCGTGACCCCACCGCGGACGGTTGGTTTTGCGGGAACCCCGTCGACTCGGGCAGCGGCGCGGGCGGTCCATGTCCGTCGCGTACGGCGCTCGACCTCGACTACAACCTCTACATCGCGAACATGGGCATGGGTGAGCCGGGGCTCCAGCGGATCGGCTCCGTGACCAAAATCGCCAACCGAATCGAGGACTGCGTCGACAAGAACGGCAGCGGTGTCATCGACACGAGCGAAGACAAGAACGGCAACGGCGTCATTGATCTCGATCTGGACGGCGATGGCATCGTGGACGCGTATGAGACGGCGGCCGAGACCCCTCCCGCGTATGCGGACTGGGAGTTCTACGCGACGGAGGACGAATGCATCCTTTGGACGACGGTCCTCGATAGCTGGGCTCCTGTCCTTCAGGGTCTTTCCGTGGGGCTCGACGGTGACGTGTGGGCCATCAGCTTCACGCGAAAGTGGGCATGGCGCCTCAACTCGACCACCGGCGCCATCAAGGAAAAGCTGACCGGGATCACGCCAACGAGCCGCCCGGCGGGAGCGGACAGTTCATTCCCGTCTAGCTTTAGTTCCGACGCCCTTCGACGGCTTTCGAACCTGGACGGCTGGACACAATGGGGCCCATATGGCGCCGCGACGGGGGCGGACGGTCGGATTTGGATTGTGAGCGCCGATCGCTTTGACGACACCTATCGTTCGGTCCTCGGGTACATCACTCCGAACTCGTCGGGTACGGGTAGTACGTATACGACAGCGACATCCGCTCCGCACAACCTGACACCGGTCAACCTGATCGCAATCAAGCATCCGACCGATCCGGTGGCCAATCCTGGTGGTCAAGTCTTGGTCACGTCGCTGGCGGGCCCGTACAACGGTGTCGCCCGTTACAACGTCGACGCCGACTCGTGGAGTTTCAAGCGCCTCCCGAAGATTGAGCGTCGATCGGCGGACCTCGTGAATGTGCCGTCGTCGACGGCGCTTCCACCGGTGCAGTCCGTTGGGCCACTTGTGTTTACCTCGACCACATCACCCGTGCCCACGCCCGCCGCGGGCACCGCGTCGCTCTGGAACAACATCGCTGCGCCGTCGGGTGGCCTCGGGGCGGGGTACTGCCCTGGAACTTGGACGACGAGCGTCTCATGCGGCGCCCAATCCACTGCGGCCGCGTTGCCTGCACCGCCGAACTACACGCAGAACGTGACGTCGGCCGGTTGCTGGGTGCTCTTTGGAACGTGTACACCCGCGGCCCTCGGCATCGGTTCGTTCACGGCCCCGCCATCCATCCCTGCGGCTGGCAGCGGGCCGAGCGGAAGCACCACGTGGTGCGGGACGTACGGCCACTGCGGGCCTCCCACCACCTGCGGTGCGAACTGGTCGGCGTCTGCGGTCAGTTGTGGTGGCGCCTGGGCCGCCGGTGGCGGTTGGTACTACCGAACATGCTCGGTGACCTTCACTCCAAGCTGCGCAACGACCTACCAGAAGTCGTGCACCCGGACGTCCGTCCCGAGCTGTTCATCCTTTACGTGTAAGCAGGCAGACGATGCGACGACCGTGCCGCGCTACACGACGCCGTGTACCTACGACTCGGGCACGAACATGCTCCAGTGCGGCACGGCTGTTGTGAACGTTCCAGGCGTGGGGCCCGTGGATCACGTCAACTGCAAGGACAACCGCTGGTCGACCCAGTGGCAGATCTTCCCGCCGCAGTTCTGGTACTACGACGGTGGTCCGTGGCAGCCGGGTGCAACCGGCATTGCCATCGCGCCCGACCCGGATCCCATGGTCACGGACATGCGCGTGCTCCTCAACGTATCGGGCGAGTGCGGTGGCGCCGGGCAAACGAGACCACTCTGGTACCAGCTCCCGTCTGGAAACGCCGCACCGGTTCCCACGGACATCCCCGCGGGCGATTTCCAGGGGTACCTCTGCCTCGAACAGGCGGGTAACTCCATGCCGAGCAACGGTGTGTTCGAGCTCAAGGCGAGCGACCTCAGTTACATCAAGTACACGCCCATCCCGTCGGCGGCGGGCGGCGTCATTGGGCGCGGTATCGCCTACGTGCCCGCGCTGGACGGCGGCTACGGCAAGTACTGGCTGGTCGATTCGCGCCAGTCCTTCCGCTTCCGGTCGTGGTGGGTCGACCCAACGCTGATGCCGTACCTGCTTGGCCTCGATACACGCGTGCCGAACTACGGTGGGTGGATCATCGGATCGCGCATTCACTCGCCGGAGTCTCAAAGCGACTTCACGGGCTTCGCACTCGAGTCGCTCGTGGAGCGGGGCAGGATTTCCATCATCATGGAAGGGTGTGACGTGCCGGGGCTCGTGAGTCAGTGGAAGGCTCTCGATATGACGGCGGACATCCCCGCGGGTGCATCCCTCGAGTTCACGGCGCGCACGGCGAAGACCCTTGCCGAGCTCTCCAGCGCAACGTGGTCGGACCCGTGGGTGGTCACGGATGTCTCTGAGATCCCGGTGGACTTGACGACGTCGCCCGGGCCGCTCCTTCCGGACCTTTACATGGAGGTTCGTGTGGAGTTTGTGCGCGGAACAGGCTCCCCACGTGTCAAAGACTTCCGGGCAGACTTCACCTGTGCCGAGCCGCAGGACTGATCCTTCGAGCGGGCACGCGCGGCCAGCAGGACGGTATCTCCGACCGCTGGTCGTGGTGCTTGGACTGCTGTTCGCCGCGTGTGGACACCGTGCGGAGGAGAAGCCGGCGGTGCCTGCGGACGACACCGAAGCGGCAAAGGCCGCTGCCGCCGCTGCGGATCAGGAGGCCGATTCAGACCCGCTGCCCGTAGGTGGGACGCCGGTCGGAGACGCGACGCTGACGGTGGTGTCGAAGGGAAGCGAGCCGGTTCGGGGATTCCTCGGTCCGGCGGGCGCGACCTTCAAGGGCCGTGTCCAAGGTGAACTTTCGTTCGAGTCGCGGGAGACCGTCATGTCAGACGGCCCGACGCCCGATCCGGAGAAGGCGACGACGACGCTCACGGCCTTCGACTTTGAGATCGAACTCCTTTGGGTCCACGGGTCTGCGGATCGCACCGTGATGGTGCAGGCGAAGGTCGTGCGAATGGTGCCGTCGCCCGCGATGGGCAAGGCGCAGGCGGCGGCCGCTCGGAAATGGGCGAAGGCGGCGACACGCGGCGCAACCGCGTACGTGTTCCGCGCGTTCCCGAACGGCGATGCGACGGCGCCTCGCGTTTTCTCAGGAGAACTGGACTCCCCCGGCGCCGCAAACGACGCGCTAGCGGCGACGATCCTCGCGCCGTTCGCGCGCCATTTGTTGGCGACGCCCACCGACCCCGTGGGCGCAGGGGCCCGGTGGACCGTAGAGCGCAAGCGGCTCACCGAGGAGGCGGCCCTCACCAGCGAGCGAGTCGAGTACACGTTGGGCGCCCTCGGGGAGACCGATGCGCGCCTCGATGTGCGGGGCGAGGAGCGCGGTCAGAAGTCGATGCCCGGGCCCCAGGGGGAGGAGGGTGAACTCTCCCTCGATGTGAAGCGGGTATGGACCGGGCATGCGAAGGTGGTTCCCGGTGAATGGCTGCCCGTCGACGCGACGTTCGAGTGGACCAGGACTTCGACGGGGACGGGCAAGACATTGCCCACGGTGGAAAGACGGGAGACCGCCAAGTTCTCGTATCGGCGCGTCGGAAAGATTACAAAGCAGAATACCGGAGGAAACGATGACGCTGAATAGACGCAGGTCGTTCGAAACCGCGCTGTGCGTGGGCCTTGTTGCGCTCGCTCTGTTGGCAGGGTGTGACGACAGCAGCTCGGGAAACGGCGGGTACACCATCGACCGTTCGGGGGCCGATGGCGGCGATTCGGACGCTGGGGATTCGGGTGACGGGGACATGTCGGTCGTCATCGACGGGCAGTCCCTTTCCGCCGCCGTGACGGCCTACGTCGCAGAGCGCGAGGAAATTATTGCTAACGATTCGGAGATCCTCTCGGGGTGGTGTTTGTGGTCACTCTACACGGCCGCGATCGGAGGCGAGATGCCGCCCGACCCACCTGCGAACGTGGATGCCTGCGAAGCGGGTGTGACCGCGTGCGAAAGCGACAACGCCGCCGACGTGGCCATGGTTCGGAGCCAGCTCGAGGTGAACGCCATCGCGCTCTACACGTACCTTTCGGGAAAAACGGGTCAGCTCACGGTGGCCGAACTCGAGGCCTGCTTCGATGCGCAGAACGCAGAACTCGAGCGACGGTTGATGCTCACCTGTGGGGCGACCGTTGCCAATCCAG
The DNA here is from genome assembly GCA_041389625.1 of Polyangiales bacterium. Lineage (GTDB taxonomy): Bacteria > Myxococcota_A > Polyangia > Polyangiales > JAWKRM01 > JAWKRM01. The sequence goes on along the minus strand of JAWKRM010000030.1, from coordinate 52,300 downwards.
CGACCGTAATGACGCAGGTGCTTGAGGCCTGCGAGGGGGTACTTCAATGAAGAAGACACTTGTGTTGGGCGCGATCGGAGCGGTGATCGTGCTGTGTTTCGTCTGGGCGTGCGACGACGCGTCGTCCAAGGATGCCGGTACGCAGTCCGATGCGAGCAGCGACGGGGCATTCGATGCGCCGGAGCCCGTGGAATTGCCGGACGACTCGGTGCCTCTCGCGGACCTGTCGAGTGGCGTCCTGATGGCGACGTGCGACGACATCGTTTCGGCCGTGGGGTTCACGCACGAGGAACTCATCGTGGTGACGTGCCTGGGGCAGCTTTTCCTGTCCACCGCGGAGGATGCCCCCGAGCCACCGACGACCAAGCCGATGTGTGAGTCCGCCCTCGCCACGTGTGTCGCGGACAGCCCGGTCACGGCGGAGCTGGCCGCGGTCGCCCGTTCGATCGACTGCAAGACCGTCACGGCGAGTCTTGGGAACTACGGCGGTGGCGCGAGCACCGGCGAACTCCGCGCCTGTCTCCGCGAGGCCAACGAAGGCTTCGAAGCCGCGGCCAAACTGACGTGCGCGGACATGCTCGAAGACCCCAATCGGCTGCAGCCGAAGTTGTCTGCCAAGTGTATGGCGCTGCTCTCGCTCGGCGAATAGTCGCCGGCGTCGGCGCGGGACCTAAACGTAGTCCTTTTCCATCCGCTCCTGGTCTTCCTTGCAGCGGATGCAGAGGTCTGTCTCGGGGCGCGCCTCGAGGCGCTTGACGTTGATGGGCTCTTCGCACTCTTCGCAGATGCCGAATTCGCCGCCGTCGATCTTTCGCAGGGCTTTGTCGATCTTCTGGAGGAGCGAGCGTTCCCGGCCGCGGAGCCTGAACGTGAAGGACTGAAGGTATTCGCTGGACGCGAGATCCATCTCGTCAGGGAGGTCGTTGGCGTCGAGGGCCATGTCGTCGGAGAGCATTTCCTGCGCCTTCTCGATGACTTCGCCGCGCCTCTCGAGGAGGACCTTCTTGAACTTCTCCAGCTCGCTTTTCTTCATTTTGTCCGCCATAGGGGTCGCCTAATCTCCGGCGTTGGCGGCCTTTCGTCAAGGGCCGGCGGCATTGGCCAGCCCACGGAGATCACCTGGCTTTTCCCGGCGGCGCCAGGCGAGGCGACGGGCCAGGACGTCGGCGAGGAAGAGGGCGAGTGCCGCCCAGAGAAACCACCTGGAGATGGGCTCGGGTGCCTCGGTGGGCTGACCGGTGGCGGCAAGGGCTTCGCCGGGACTTTGGAGAATCCGCCCGCCCGTGCGCACGAGGGCCGGGCGGAGCCGCTCAGCGGCGTTCCCGTCGTCCGGCGTGAACTCGGTTGGGAAGGGGTGGGCGAAGGTGGCGTGCCCCGTGCGCGTGGCACGCGTGCCGTCTCCGAGGGTTGCGCGTAGGTCGTAGAAGCCTGCATTCGCGAGTGGGAGTTTGGCCTCGTACCGGCCGGGGGCACGTTCGGAGAGCTGTGCGGTGATCGCGGGGGCGTCGCCCGACGTTGCGGTGACGAACCCCGTGAGGCCCGCTGTGAACTCGCCGCTCGCGTCGCTCACGTCGACGCGCACCGCGGCTTCGTCGCCGACGACGTTTGCGCCGACCATAAGTGCGTCGTCGGTTTCACGGCTCAGGTGGGCGCGGAGCAACTGCGACCAGAACTTGGGAAACGCTGGCCACGCGAGCCACGGCGCCGCCCAGCGCGCGCCGGTGTCCGTCGTCCAGGCGAGCGACCAGCCGAGACCGACCCGTTCGCGGGCGAAGATGGGCTCGCCGAGGTCCGAGGCCAGGAGCACCTGCGCGGGGGGCGGCTTCCCACGCGTGGCCACGTAGCCACGGAGCAGCGGCATGGCGTTCGGCGCGATGCCGCGGAGGAACGGGACGGGGCCCGCCACGCGCACGCCCACGTATTCCTCCACGAGATTCGAACGTGTGAGTGACTCGGTCTCGTCGACAAAGATGCGCGGGATGCGGTTTGCGTCGTCGGTGAAGTACGCGCGGCCACCGCCCATCTCCGCGAGGTCGGTGAGCAATGCGCGCTGAATGTCGCCGCCGAGCCCGACGGTGGTGAGCGTGATGCCGTCGGCGTTCATCACCTGGGCGAGGTCGCGGAGTCCGCGATCGGGGCTTTGCCCATCCGTGAGGAGGATGACGTGCTTCTTGATCGCGCGTGAGAGTTGGAGCTCTCGGTACGCAAGGTCGAGCGCGGGGAAGATGTTGGTGCCGCCGCGTGCCGCAACACGACCGATGTCGCTGTCCATGCGGAGTCGGTTACGCGCGCTTTGCATGCGGACGATGACCGTGGGCGCCGAATCGAAGCCGACGACGCCGATGTAGTCGTCGGGGTTCAGGAGCTCGGCGGTGCGCCTGGCGGCTTCCTTGGCGAGCTCGATCTTCTGGCCGGTCATGGAGCCGCTGCGGTCGATAACGAGGGCGAGCGCGAGGGACGGGCGATCCTTGCGGCGCTCGCCCTCGAGGGTGACGGGGAGAATATCGGCCACCGGTGAGCCCTCCCAGCCGCCGGGCCCGAAGGACTCGGCGCCGCCGGCCATGAGCAGGGTGCCGCCCGTGTCACGCACGTATGCCACGAGCGGGCGCTGCTGGTCGTCGCGCACGCGCGCGCGGGGCACGTTCGAGAGGAGCACGGCGTCGAACGCGCGGAGGCTTGCGGCGTCGCGCGGGAGGCCGTCGGGCGAACGCACCTCGACGTCGAAACCGCCCGCCTCCAGGGCGCGCACGCTGCCGCGTTCCTCTCCGGGCGCGGTGGCGACGTAGAGAACGCGGGGCTTGCCGACGATGCGCACCACGCGCGCGAAGCGGTCGTTCCCGGGGAGGCGGTCGTGTCCCTTCGGGGCAACGCGCGCTTCGAGGGCGAGGTCGCCCGGTGCATAGGAAACGGTCTCAAACGAAACGCGGTTTGTGCCGGCCTTCAGCACCACGGACTTAACGTGCCGCACGTCGGGGAGGGCGCCGTTTTCGTAGAGCGCGACCTCGGCGGCGGTTTCGCCATCGGCGTGGACTTCGACGTCCACCGGAAAGCGCGCCCCAAGTTCGATGCGCTCGGGTGCACCGAGGCCAATGACGGCGACATCGTCGGACGGACGCGCGCTTGGCAACATCGCGTCGAGCTCGACGCCACGCGTCTGCAGGCGCTCCGCGGCGCGGAGGAGCGACCCCGGGTCCTCGCCCGTCCGTCGCGAGGACAATGCGCCGCTCGCCGCCAGCGTGGAGGAACCCGAGGGCCGTCACCGTGGCGCCCTCGAGGTCGGTGGTGTCGGTCGGGCCCGGTGGCTCGACGGCGGAAGCGAATTCCAGGACGCGCACATGGACGTCGCCGGCACGTTCTAGGACGGTGTTGGCGAACGTATCGAGTTCCGCGCGCTGCGCCGCGTCGATGGAGGCGGAGCGGTCGATGAGGATGACGACGCTGCGGTCGTGATTTGTGAGGACCACGTTGGGTCGTGCGAGCGCCGCGAGGAGGCAGAGGAGGACAAGGGTTCGGAGGCAAAACGTGAGCGCACGTTTTCCGGCGGTGGACCCGGTGCGCGAGCGGGCGACGACCCAGGCAAGCCACGGCACCGTCGACGCGCCGAGAAACCACGCCGGGTCCGCGAACTCCACGGCGTGCCCGAGAACCGTCGTGCGCCATGGCGCCGTGCCGAGCGTCGCCGCGAGGGCAAGTCCGGCGGCGGCCGTGACCGTTGCGAGCAACCCGAGGGGCCGCGCGAAGGACGGTCTCATACCGTGAGTCTCCGGTGGTGCGTCCACCACTCGACGAGGCACAGGAGGAGGGCGAAGCCCGCAAGCCAGGGCCACGGCCGCGTGGGCCACGACGGCGCCGTGGACGCGACCTCCGCGCCCGCCGCCGTGGCGTTCCTTGGCGCCGGTGCGCCCGACTCGCTCTCCCAATCGACATTGACCCCGACGGACCGCTCCCCCTGCGACGCACCGATGCGGTGGAAGCCGGCCTCGGTCGGTACGAACTCGGCGGCACCCTCGATCACCGGCACGGCGTGCCGCGTTCCGCTTGGCGTCGTCCACTCGGCGGTTGCCTCGCCGGTGGACGCGGGAACGCGAACGCGCTCGCCCGTGTGCACCGTGGGCAGCTCCTCGACGGTTCGTTCGGTCAGGTAGTCGACCGCGTTCAGCATGAGCACGGGCCATGCGACGCGAAGCGGGAGGTCGCTTTCGCGAACGTCGAAGGCGAGGGTGACGAACGGGGCCCCGTTGCGCGTGCCGGTGACGAGCAAGGCGCCGCGCGCGTCGCCCGCCACGACGGTGTCGGCCGCGTCTGGCTTGAGGAGCGCGGCACGCGCGACGTTCACGTCGCCGAGGCGGAGCCAGGCGAGCAGCGGGTGATCGCGGAGTGTGCGGTCGAATCGCGGGCGCGGAACTTCGCCCTGGGGCGAAAGCGGAAAGTTCGCGCCCGTCGTCTCCTCGGGGGAGACGATGTAGAGCGCGGGCGTGGTCGACGGCGCGGGCGGCGAGACCCGATCGAAGATGACGGCGTCGAAGGCCGCGGTGCTGGGGATGTCCGCGGGGGACGCCGTCTCGAGCTCGATGGTGCCATCGAGGAGGAGCGCCGCTTCGAGGTAGAGGTTCCCGTGGGTCACCGCGAGGACGCGGATGGGCCGGCGGCGCGGCACGCTGGCGTAGGCGATGTCGTCGGCGCGGAGTGTGTCCTGGATGCCGTCGGTGGCCTCGATGCGTGCCTCGAGTTCCCGCTCAGCGACCAGATTGGGGAGGACCCGCGTCGTGCGCTCCCCCGGCGAAAGCTGCATGGATGCGGTGTCCACCACGCGGCCGTCGCCCACAAGCGTGAGCGCGACCTTCCGCGGACGCGTGCCGCTGTTCCAGAGGGTGACCATGGCTTCGAGGCGACTCGGATCGAGCGGGTGTCGACGCGCGCCGAGGGCCGTGACCGCCACGTTCTCGCGCGAGCCCGCGCCGCCGACGGGGATGGCCGTCAGCGCCGTGGTCGTTCGGAGGTCGACGTTGACGCCGTCCGTGATGAAAAACGCCCGGCCGTCGTCGACGCCGTCGAGCCGCGCCTTGGCGAAGGATGTCGCGCGGTCGAGTGACACGGCGGGCCCGTCCACCCGAAGGTCGTCGATGGCCGCGAAGAGCAGTGCGTGTTCATCGGAAAGCGGCGTCTCCGGAACGACCGTCGCGGACACGGAAGCGACGAGCGCCGGTGTGCCCGGGTCGAGGCCACGGAGGATCTTGCGTGCGGCGGCCTTCGCTTCGTCGAGTCGGGTGCCCTTGCCCGTTCGTGCCGCCATGGAGGCACTGGTGTCGACGAGGATGAGCACGGGGTGCTTGGAGTTGCCGTCGCCGAACCGCGGGTCGCCGATGGCCGCAACGAGGGCGAGGGCAATGAGGAGTGCGAGGAGCACCGACCAGAGGTGCACGCGCTTCGAGAGGAGCCGTTCGGAGCGCGTGTTTGCGGACACCTCGCGCCAGAGCGCCACGAAGGGAACCCGGACGCGTCGGCGCCGAGGTCGAAGCAGGTAAAGCGCCACCACCATCGATGCGGTGCCGAGCGCCAAGAGCGCCTCGAGTCCCGCGGATAGTCCGAGCCATTCCATGGCGCGCTAGGCGAACAGACCGCCGTGGCGGAGGAGCTCCATGATGGCGTCCGGCAGTGGGGTGTGGATGTTGAGGGCGAGGTGGCGCACTTGCTTCTCTCGGAGTGCGCGGGCCAGGGCGGCGGAGCGCGCCGCGCGGCGACTGCGGTACCCGTCGAGCGTGTCGCGGGTCATGGTGACCACCCGCACGTCGCCGGTTTCGGCGTCCACGAGCTCCAGGTCCCCCGCCCAGTCGTCCTTCGCTTCATCCGGGTCCACGAGCTCGATGACGAATGGGTCAAAACCGTGGTGGCGGAGCGTATCCACGCCGCGCTCGATGCCCTCCGGGTCGTAGCCATCGGTGATCACGACGGCGGGGCCCGAGCGTTTGGTGCGCGCGACGAAGGCACGGGCGGCGTTCGCGAAGTTGGTGCCGGCCTCCGGGTTCGCGCCGCGAGAAGCGGAAGACCTTGAACACGCGCGCCTTTCCGCGGGTGGGTGCGAGCGCTGCGCCGAGGCCCGTCGAGAACGTTTGAACGGAGACTCGATCGAGGTTCGCCAGGGCGATGTACGCGACGGCGGCGGCGAGGCGCTTGGCGAATACCAAGCGCGCCGCGGACGGGACCGCCATGGATGCAGAGCAGTCGAGCAGGACGTGCACGGTGATGTCCGCCTCCTCGTGGAACATGCGGACGGCGAGGCGGCGGTGGCGGCGGTAAATGTTCCAGTCGATGGCGCGGATGTCGTCGCCCGTGGCGTAGGGGCGGTGGTCGGCGAACTCGATGCCGCTCCCCACCCGTCGCGAACGCCGCTCCGCGCGCATGCGCCCCGCGAAGACGCGCCGCGCGACGATGGCCAGGGCCTCGAGCGTGCGCTGAAACGCCGGGTCGAACAGGTCGACGTCGGGCGCCGGGCGCGGCGCGCTTGGCGCCGGCGCACGACCACGCAGCCAGCCCCACATGGGCTAGCGGACCTCGCGCGTGGCGGCGAGCACGTCGTCGAGGAGCGCATCGGGGCGTACGCCGTCCGCCTCGCCCTCGAAGTTCAGGATGAGGCGATGGCGGAGGGCGGGCTTGACCGCGTCGCGCACGTCGTCGATGCCCGCGCTAAAGCGACCGCCGAAGAGGGTCCGCACCTTGGCGGCGGTCAGCATGGCCTGTGCGCCGCGGGGTGAGGCGCCGAAGCGAACGTACTGCTTGACGGACGCCGGGGCCGTGGCGGAGCCCGGATGCGTCGCCTCGAGGATGCGGACCGCGTAGTCGCGCACATGCGCCGTCACCGGAACCGAGCGCACGAGGCCGCGCATGGCGACGAGTTCCGCCCGCGTGACGACGGCGGAGGGTGCGGCGAGTTCCGGCCCCGTGGTGCGTTCAAGGATGGCGTGCAGCTCCTCGTGCGACGGGAACGGGACCTCGAGCTTGAGCATGAAGCGGTCGAGCTGCGCTTCGGGGAGCGGGTAGGTGCCCTCCATTTCGAGCGGGTTCTGCGTGGCGAGCACCATGAACGGCTCTTCGAGGGCGTGCGTCGTGCCCGACACCGTCACGCTCGCCTCCTGCATGGCTTCGAGGAGTGCGCTCTGGGTCTTGGGCGTGGCGCGGTTCACTTCGTCGGCGAGCACCACGTGGGCGAACACGGGGCCCCGTTGGAACTCCAACTTCGGGGCCCCCACGCCCTCCGCAATCACCGTCGTGCCGAGCACGTCGGCGGGCATCAGGTCGGGCGTGAACTGGATGCGTGCGAAGGAGAGCTCGAGCGCATCGGCGAGCGTGCGCACGAGAAGCGTCTTCCCGAGCCCGGGCACGCCCTCAAGCAGACCGTGACCACCGCCGAGGAGGACCGTGAGGACGCCGTCGACCACCTCGCGCTGGCCAACGATGCGCTTTGACACCTCTTCGCGCACGCGCGCCACCAGACGTTCGAAGGTTTCGACTTGGGCTTGGACGTTGGGTTCGGTCATGGGGATCCGGGGCTCGTCGTTCGAGGTGTCGTGGAAGGGGCGCGCGGTCGGATGAGTTGGAAGTAGCGTCGCACGTAGTAGCGGAGGCCATTCGGCACTTTTTCGCGCTCCACCACGTCCTCGGCGTGGGCCGCGTAGTCGTCGTAGACCTTTCCGTAGGGCGTCTGTGCGAAGCCGCCGCTCGCCGCGGTGCGGATGACTTCACTGCGCGTGGGACCGTCGCCCCCCGACTGGCCGCGCACGCGGGTGTCGACCGCGTGCCCGGTCTTTGGCGTCGGCGTGTCGAGGGTGGCGTCCTCGTGGCCGGCGCCCACGCCGTCCCCTGCGGCGACCGCGCCGCCCGCGCCGCTGGACGTGGCGTCGCCGTCGCCCGTGCCTGGCAGCTCGAGGACGCCATCCGGGCGGCCGCCGCCCTGGCCGGGCACGAGGAGCCGGTCGCCGCCATCCCCGGCACCCTTGCGCCCGGACGCGGTGCCTTGGCCGCCAGGCCGTGCTCCCTGGCCCGCGGCACCGAGACGGAACCGCTTGAGCTCGCCCTGGGCACCGCCACCGTTGCCGTCGTTGTCGCGCTTCGAACCCTCGCCATTGGACCCGCCGCGCTGCCCTTGGCCGCGACGGAGCTGCTCGCGGAGCTGTTCGAGCTGCCGACGGAGGTCTTCGCGGGCGCGCTGCTCCTCGACCGACCGCTGAGCCTCCCGGAGTGCCTTCGCCGCGTCTTCGAAAGCTTCCTTCGCTTCGGACGTGTTGCCGCGGCGACTTGCTTCGCCGCCCCGGTCGAGGTCGCGGGACAGGCGCTCGAGCCGGCGTCGCGACGCGGCATCACGGGGCGACTCGCGCGAGAGGCGCTCGAGTTCCCGCTGCCGCTTTTCGAGGAGCGAGCGCTCCCCGCGGCTCAGGCCTTCGCGTTCCGCGCGCTTTCGGAGGAGCGATTCGGTTTCGCGCGCGGCGGCATCGCGGGCGGCATCCCGTCGGGCGGCGTCGGCGGCCGCCTTGGCGAGGGAGCTCGCAGTGGCCCGGGCGTCGGCGCCCGTCGGTGGCCTCGTCGCCAGCTCGTCGAGGGCCCTTGCGGCGGCCCCGGGGTCGCGGGCGGCGAGGGCGTCCCGGAGCGGTACCGCGGGTGCGGGGGCGCGGTTCATCGACTCGCCGAGGGCCCCAAGGGCCCGTTCGAGGCCCCGCACGTCGACACCCTCGAGCGCCTCGGCCCGTTCGAGGAGCGCTTCAAGGGCCCGCGCCGCGTCCACGTCGCCAAGCTCACCGCGGGCCAGGGCGAGCACGAGGTCGCTCGCACGGTCGACCAGGGCCTGCGTGGCGGCGTCCGGGCGCGCGGTGCGAAGTTCCTCGAGACCCGCCTGGAACGCGGCCGCGTCGTCCGGGTCGAGTCGAGCGCGGACGAGGGCGGTGGGTCTCGGCGGCGCACCCTGGTTGGTCACGGGCGGGTCCCGGGGGACGACCGCCATGGCGCCAAAGAGCAACGACGCGACGCCGACCGCCGCCCAACTGCCGCGGTCAGGCGCGGGCCAGCGCAGGACAACGGCGGGGTCCACGCGTTCGCTCGCGCGTGCGGCATCGGCGATGGCGAGCGCGGCGAATCCGCCATGGGATTCAGCACTTCGATCAAGAAGCTCGAACGCATTCGAAATGCGAGAGCGGAGGTCGTAGTGACGGTCGGCGCGGGCCGCGCTGGCGAGGGGCGCCTCCCCGCGGAGGGTGCTCCAGAGAAACGCAGCGACGACGCCGAGTGCGGCGATGGCGGCGGTCACCGGGGTCAACGCGACCGGAAGTGCTCCGCCGAGGAGTCGGTCCCCCCAGGCCGCTGCGCCCATGCCCACGAGGCCGAGCGGGACCACCCGGAGGAGTGCGCCCGCGACCCGCACCCACCGCGCGCGACGTCCGAGGCGACCGACAAGGGTTCGGACCCGTTCCCCCGCGTCCATCGCCACCGCCGCCGGCTGTCCGTGCATCGGCTTGAGCGTACCAGGGCGCCCCGTGCGTTGCCCGGTGTCCCGGTGCGGGGGCTAGCCGCCGTCCCCGGCGTACCCCGCCGGCGCCTCCATGCCGGGCGCGGGGCCGAACGGATACGCGCGAACCACCGACCCCGCGGGCAGCGACTCGGTATCGCTTGGGATCACCAAGAGCGCGTTGGCGGTCGCGAGCGACGAAAGGGCTCCCGAGCTCTGCTGCGCGAGGGGCGTGGCGGAGTGCGAGCCGTCCAACATTGGAGCGAGCGTTGCGCGCATGAGCTCGGGGCGGCCGGGCTTCCGCGTGATGGCGCGGTTAGCTCGGCGGGGACGGGCGCCGGGAAGGGCCGTCGGTCTCCGAGCTGAATGCGGAGGCCCGGGCGCACGAAGACCTCGAAGGCGACGGACGCACTCACCGGGTTCCCCGGCAGACCCACGATGGGAACCGCCCCCGCCAACGCGAAGGTGAGCGGCTTGCCGGGTTTCATGGCGACCTTCCAAAGCGCCACCTCGATGCCCAGTTTTCCGAGCGCCGCGTGGACGAGGTCGTGCTCGCCCACCGACACGCCGCCGACCGTCACCAGCGCATCCGCGTTCGCGAGGCCCGCCTGAATGCGCGCGGCGATGGCATCGACGTCGTCGTGTGCCGTGTCGAGCACGATGGGTTGGCCGCCCGCCCGCGTGATCTGTGCGGCAAGGGCGTAGGCGTTGGAGTTGACGATGGTGCCGGGCTCGGGTGGCGCGTCCACGGGCCGGAGCTCGGACCCCGTGGTGACGACGGCGACGCGGGGGCGTCGGTGCACGGACACGGTGGCCATGCGCTGCGCGGCGAGCAGGCGGATTTCGGCGGGGCCGATGGCCGTGCCCGCGGTGAGGATGCGGCTGCCCTCCCGAATGTCGCTTCCCGGTGTCGAACGTTTTCACCCTCGCGAAGCGCGCGCTCGATGCGAATCGATCCCCGTCGCGCGTCACGTGCTCCTGCATCACCACCGCATCCGCGCCCGCCGGCACCACGGCGCCCGTGAAGATGCGCACCGCGTGTCCCTGCTCGAGCGCGGGTGGTGACGGGTCGCCCGCCTTCGACTCGCCGGCGACCCGGAGCACGACGGGGGAGTCCCCCCGGGCGCCCAACACGTCGCTCGAGCGGATGGCGTAGCCATCCATGGCGCTCTGCTCGAACGGCGGCGCGTCCGCCGTGGCCGTCGCATCCTCGGCCATGAAGCGGTCGAGCGCGGCGTCGATGGGCACCGTTTCGGCCGGCAGGCGCCGGAACGCGGCCGTGACGATGGCGAGCGCCGAATCGATGGAGTGCACGGGGGCACGGTAGCAAACCCGTGCCCGTTCGGCGCGCGTGGACGTGCCGTCGGGGGCCGTAGTACACCTGAGCCGCATGCGTTCGCTTTGTGCGCCCGTCTTCGTCGCGTTCCTCGTGGCGGCCGCCGGCTGCGGGCCCGATGCCGGGGAGCGCGCCCCGCGGTGGGCGGAGGAGCCAACCCTCGAAGATTCCGGTTGGCTCATGAATCTGTGGGCGCGTAGCGGCGACGACATCTGGGCCGTGGGCGGTTCGCCCGACGAGGGGCGCGTGCGGCACTCGGACGGCCACGCCTGGTCGACGCTGAGCGTCGGCGACGACGTGCCGCTCTTGGATTGGGTCCATGGCTTCGCGGCGGATGACGTGTGGGTCGTCGGGCGGGAGGGCACCGTTCTCCACTACGACGGCACGTCGTTCGCCCGCGAAACGGTGCCCACCGACGAGGACCTCTGGGGCGTCTGGGGTTCGTCAGCGACGGACCTCTGGGTCGTCGGCGGCAGTGGCTTCCGGAGGCCACTCCAACGTTGCTTCACCGTGGCGAGGACGGCTTCGAGTCCGTGGAGCTGCCCACGCTCATGCGTTCGAACGTGCATGCCTTCTTCAAGGTGTGGGGCAGTTCGAAGGACGACGTGTGGGTCGTCGGCCAGCGCGGCGTGGTCCTCCACTACGACGGTGACGTGTGGGAAGAGCGCCTCGCGGGCAGCAGCGAGGACCTCATCTCGGTGTGGGGCACGGGCCCGGACCGCGTGGCCTTCGTGGGTGGGCGCGGCAACGGAGTGCTCATCACGTGGGACGGAGCCGAGTTTCGACCCATCGATCTCGACTTTGCGCCGGGGCTGAATGGCGTCTGGATGCGCAGCCCGGATGTGATCCACGTGGCCGGCGTTCGCGGCACGCTACGTGCTTATGCCTGGGATGGGACCCCCATGCGCACCGACGATCGCAGTACGAACCTCGATTTCCATTCGATTCACGGCGACCCGGGCGGCCGCCTCTGGGCCGTGGGGGGCAGCATCGTGAGCACGTCCGAGCCGTTCGAGGGGCTTGCCTGGGCGCGAACACTGGAGAAATCGGAATGACGGACAGAAACGTCGCGGGTGGGTCGGTCGTGGCATGCCTTGGCACATGGTTGTGCCTCCTCGGCGCGGGGTGCGGACCCGCCCATCGCATTGAAGTCGACAAGGTGCCCGACGACATCTTCGCCCCCATCGGCGCCGTCGTGCCGTACGCGAGCGATGAGGAGAAGGCGACCTTCGATCGCGGCCTCAAGGTGGCGCAGCACCGCTTCAGTCAAGCCGAGGGGCTTGGGCCGCGCTTCAACCTGGTGTCGTGCGGCGGTTGCCACGAGCGCCCCACCACCGGCGGCGCGGGCGCGCGGTACCGAAACTTCCTCCTCGTGCAGCAGAAGCTCGAGGACGGCTCGCAAGCACCGGTCGGCATCAACGGGATCCAGACGCAGTTCAGCCTCGAGACCGCGCGCGGTGCCGACGCCGAGGGCGCGAATGTCCACGCCCTGCGCAATCCCATCCCCGCCATTGGCGTGGGGCTCCTCGCGGAGATTCCGGAGAAGTCGATCCTCGCGAACCAGGACCCCGACGACAAGGACGGCGACGGCATCAGCGGCCGCCCGAACTACGACCGTGGCTTCGTCGGGCGCTTCGGGCGCAAGGCGCAGACGGTCTCCATCGAGGGGTTCATCCGCGGGCCGCTCTTCAATCACATCGGCATCACGTCGAACCCGCTTTCGAATGCGCGAAAGGCGGAGTTGCCCGTGCCGAGCGCCGCGGCGGGGGCGTCGGGCAGCGTGCAGGCGGGTCTCCGCGACGATGGCATTTCGGTCGTCACCGCGGGTCAGGCCGCCGCGCCCGACATGCCGAACATGGACGACGACGACGCGCCGGACCCGGAGCTCTCGGAAGACGACCTCTTCGACGTTGTCTCGTTCACCATGCTCCTCGCCGTGCCGCGTCCCGATGAACCGACGGCGGAGTCCGAGGCGGGATCGGAGCTCTTCTCCGAGCTGGGTTGCGACGGATGCCACGTGCGCGCCCTCAAGGGGCCCCGGGGGCTGATTCCCGCGTATTCGGACCTCTTGCTCCACGACATGGGCGATGACCTTGCCGACGACATCGTGATGGGTGTCGCGAAGGGGAATGAGTTCCGCACGCAGCCGCTCTGGGGCGTGGTCGCCGTGGGGCCGTATCTCCACGATGGCCGCGCGGATACCTTGGACGACGCCATTCGTTTCCACGGCGGCGAGGCCAAGGCAGCGCGCGATGCCTACGTCGCGCTCGACGGCCGGAAGCGGCGCCAGGTTCTCGCATTCCTCGCGTCCCTTGGCGGCGGTGACCAGCGGAGCGACGGCCTCCTCCCGCCCGACGCGGCGGTCGAGGCCGTGGGCGAGTTTGGCGGCCCCATGACGATGCTCACGGAGACCGAATCGGCCCTCTACGCGGCGGGGCGTGCCGTGTTTGATCGGGATACGCACCTCGGGAGCGGGCTCGGCCCGGAGTTCAACGGCGACTCCTGCCGCGCGTGCCACTTCGATCCGGTCCTCGGCGGTGCGGGGCCCGCGGACGTGGATGTCACCCGGCAGGGGATCCGCTCGGGTGACCAGGTCGCGGAGCCGGCCGGCGGAACCATGGCGCGCCACTTCGATGTTTCGCCCATGCGGCCGCCCATCGATGCCGCGTCCAACATCTTCGAACGTCGGCAGACGCCGGCGCTCTTCGGGCTCGGGCTCATCGATGCGATCCCGGATGAAGTCATCCTCGCGAATGCCGACCCGGACGACGAGAACGGCGACGGCATCCGTGGCCGCGCACACGTGCTCGCGGACAATCGCATCGGTCGGTTCGGTTGGCGTGCGGACGTGCCGTCGCTGGTGGAGTTCACCCGCGACGCGTTCACGAACGAACTCGGCGTGACGGTTCCCGAGGAGGAAGGGCTCACCTTCGGCCTCACCGCGGATGCGGACGGCGTCGACGACCCGGAAATTTCGAGCGATGACCTCGCGGCACTCCGCTTTTTCATGGCCGAACTCGCGCCGCCACCGCGCACGAACCTGGACGACCCGGACGTCGTGAAGGGCGAAATGGTGTTCGACGAGGTCGGGTGCGCGAGCTGTCACCACTCGCTCGCGCTTGCGGACGACACCGAAGTGGCGCTCTACAGCGACCTCTTGCTCCACGACATTTGCGCGGAGGGCGAGGTCGGCGTGGGGTCCGGTAGCGCGACCGGCCGCGAGATGCGCACGGCGCCGCTCTGGGGCATTTCGCACTCGGCGCCCTACTTCCACGATGGCCGCGCCGAGACGCTGGAGGCCGCCATCGCCGCGCACGCCGGCGAGGCTTTGGCGAGTGCCACCGCGGTCTCCGAGCTCTCGGACACGGAGCGCAGGCGCCTGCTCACGTTCCTCGAGTCGCTTTGAGGAGAACGTCGGCCGTGCGTCGGGATGCCGCCCGCTGCGGCCCGTGCCTCGGCCTTTTGCCCGCGGCGGTCGCGGTGCTGGCGGTCGGCTGCGGCGGGTCTGAAGCGTGCGACACGGTGCACGTTCGGTCCGGGGCGGACGGCGCCGTGCTCGCGGAACTCTGCGTCGAGCGCGCCCGCGATGGTGGAGCGCCGCGACGGCGCTTGCCAAGCATGCGCCGCTCGGGGCAGGTGAGGGCCTTGTGATCGAGTTCCTCGTGGAGGCCGAAGCGGTGCATCACCAACGGGCCCGTCGACTTCGCCATCGACATCGCCTTCGCGGACGCGAGCGGAACCATCGTTCGTGTGGACCACGCGGTGGGCGCGGGCGATGACACGGCGCGGTGCGCAGACCCCGTTTCCCGCGTGCTCGAAACCGCGTCCGGCGCTCCTGCGAACGTCGCGCCGGGCGACGAATCGACGACTGGGGCTGTCCCTAGATTGGGTTGGTGCTCCGCTCGGTGCGGGGACGCCGGGTTCGGGTCGTTCGCGTGCAATTTTCGATTCGCTTGGCAAGACAGCAGGCGTCTTCCGAGCGAATCGAGCACACCTCACTCGACGCGCGCGCCAATCGGTGGGTCGTGCTTGCCGCTTGGCACGCGCGACGCCCCTTCACCCGGCATCCCCGCCCCGAGCGGGTCTCGCCGAGCGCCATCGACTCGCTACTTGAGCCAAAGCAGTGCACAGGCGAGCTGCACGAGCGCAAGGTAGTTTTTGGCCGTCTTCTCGTATCGTGTCGCGACGGCACGGAAGCGTTTGAGGTTGTGGAAGAAGACTTCGACGACGTAGCGCTGCCGATAGAGCGAGCGAACGAGCCGCGGTGTTCGCTTTCGCTCGGGCTTGCCGTGAATGACGGCAGTCATCCCCTTGCTACGCACCGCTCGTCGAAACGCATTGGAGTCGTACCCCGTGTCGCCGATGAGCGCCTTGCCTCGAGCATGCGCAAGCAGCTCCGGCGCGGCGGTCATTTCGTGCCTTTGGCCCGGCGTGACCGTGACGTGGAGCGGACGGCCTTGCGTGTCGACGACCGCGTGGAGCTTGGTGGAAACTCCGCCTCGAGAACGACCCAGCGCGTTGCACTGGACCCCCCTTTTCCGCCCGACGCATCTTGATGAGCGCGGACCACGGAACCGTCGACGATGGAGCCGGTCTCATCGACCTCAAGCGACAGCGCCTTGAAGATCGCCTCCCAGTGACCTTTGCGGGCCCAGTTGGAGAAGCGGTTGTAGACCGATTTCCATGGACCGAATCGCTCAGGAAGGTCACGCCACGGAAGGCCGGTCTTGGCGCGGAAGAGCACCGCTTCGATGAAAAGCCGATCTCCTTTCAATGCCGCCGGACCCGATGGCTGCAGCGGAAGGACCTTCTCGAGACGACGCCACTCGGCGTCGGTGAGCGCGTGTCGATGCATGCCTTCTTGGATCACGACGGCCAGCCGTCGACAACCCCACACCGCCAACCAATTGAAATGATCCAGCTTCTCGATAGCGCGAACTAGGGACAGCCCCTAGAGTTCGACGACTCGAACTCGAGAACGAGGCGTTCCGCCTACGCGTCGCGTTGGCCCGAGACCGCTTGGGTCAGGACGTCTGCCACCACATCGACGTCGGCGAGCGATAGCTCGTTGTGGAGCGGGAGGCGGAGCACGCGGGGGGCGAGCGCCTCGGTGACGGGCAAGTCGCCGTCCTTCCAGCCGAGCACGCGACCGACCTTCGATGTGTGGAGCGGCACGTAGCCGATGTACGCGGCGATGTCCGCGGCCTTGAGCGCGAGGCGCGCGTGCTCGCAGGCTTCAAAGGATGGGAAGACGATGAAGAACGCATGCCAATTGAGCGTGCGTCCCGCGTCGATGCGGGGCAGGGCGAAGGCGCCCGCGTTCGCGAGCGGCTCGAGGCGCGTCCAGTAGTGCTGCCAGAGTGGCCGCCGTTCGGCGAGGTTCCGCTCGAGCGTTTCGAGCTGCGCGAGCAGGAACGCCGCCTGGAGCTCGGATGGGTAGAAGCTGCCGCCCACCTCGACCCACGAGTACTTGTCGACGACGCCGCGGAGCACCTCCTGGCGGTTCGTTCCCCGTTCCCAGATGTACACAGCCCGATCCGCTAAGGCCGGGTCGTTGATGTAGAGCGCGCCCGCAAGTCCCGCGTGAATGTTCTTCGTTTCGTGGAACGACATGGTGCCGAGCGGGCCGAAGGTGCCGAGGGGGCGTCCGTCGAGGCTCGCGTCGAGGCCCTGCGCGGCGTCCTCCACCACGGGAATGCCGTGCCGCGCGGCGACCTCCGCGATGCCCTGCATGTCCGCGGCGATGCCCGCGTAGTGCACGGGCATGATGAGTTTGGTCTTCTTCGTGATGCGACGTTCCACGTCGCCGGGGTCGAGCATCATCGTTTCCGGATCGACGTCGGCGAACACGACCCGGCAGCCGGCGCGCACGAATCCCGATGCCGTGCTCGAGAACGTGTACGAGGGAAGGATCACCTCATCGCCCGGGCCGAGGTCCAGGAGGAGCGGCACCATTTCAAGCGCGCCCGTGCAGCTGTGGGTGAGGAGGACGCGGGCGATGCCGTAACGCTCTTCGAGAAACGCCTGCACCTTCTCCGTGAATGGACCGTTGCCCGCGAAGTGCTTTCCCTCGATCACTTGCGCGAGGTACTTGAGTTCGTTGCCGCCGAGGTAGGGGACGTTGAAGCGAATCGCCACGGCGCGATTCTGATCGAATCGCTCCGCGCTGGACAGGGCGAAGTTCGGCGCCCGGGCGCGGTTCCGACGCCTAACCGCCGTGGACTGCGGATTCGCTCACTTCGTCCGCCAGCGGAGTCGCGTCGTCTCGGTCGAGGAGGTAGCCCTCGGGGAGCGCGACGCGCTGGGTGCCGCCGGATTTCCCCCGGGGCACGCGCATGGCGGTGGGCGGAAAGGGCGTCTCGGCGTCGATGGGGGCGAGGAGCGTGTCCAGGTGCGCGAGGTCCTGGACGCGCATGAGCTGCCCGCGGAGCTCGGCGCTTCGGGGGAAGCCCTTCGTGTACCAACCGGCGTGCTTCCGGAACATGCGAATGCCGTGGGGGCCGAACCATTCGACGAGCAGCGTCGCGTGCTCGCGCATGATGCGGGCGACTTCACCGAAGGAGGGCGGATTCGCGGGCTCGCGCCCCGCAAAGACGTCCGCCAAGTCCCGGAAGAGCCACGGGCGGCCGAGGCACCCGCGCCCGACGACGACCCCGTCTGCCCCCGTTTCGCGGAGCATGCGGAGGGCGTCCCAGGCTTCCCACACGTCGCCGTTTCCGAGCACGGGGATGCGCGTGACTGCCTCCTTGAGCCGCGTGATGGCGCGCCAGTCGGCGTGGCCGTCGTAGTGCTGTGCGGCGGTGCGTGCGTGGAGCGCCACGGCGGCCACACCCTCGTCCTCGCCGATGCGACCGGTGTCGAGAAACGTTTCGTGGCCCTCGTCGATGCCGATACGGAACTTGATGGTGACCGGCACCGCACCCGCGTTTCGCACGGCCGCGCGCACGATGTTGCGGAGCAGGGCGCGCTTCCACGGGAGGGCTGCGCCGCCGCCCTTTCGAGTGACCTTCGGCACGGGACAGCCAAAATTCATGTCGATGTGATCGACGCGCCCTTCGCCAACGAGGCGCTTGACCGCTTCGCCCACGTAGTAGGGGTCCACCCCGTACAGCTGGAGCGAGCGGAGCGGTTCGTCCGGGCCGAAGTCCGCGAGGCGAAGCGTCTTGTCGTTGCCATCGACAAGCGGGCGCGCGGTGATCATCTCGCTCACGTAGAGGCCCGCGCCGAACTGCCGGCAAAGCTTTCGAAACGGGTAGTTCGTCACACCCGCCATGGGCGCGAGCACGATGGGGAGCGCAACCTCGAGCGGGCCGAGTTTGAGCGGCGCGAATTCACCCGGGCGTGCCACGGGCACGTCGCGGTTCAAATCCGAGCGGTAGGCGGGGTCTACCGGCGGGGCATAGCGCGAAACCGGTGCCGGTTCAGCCGTCGCTCGACGTGTCGCCGTTGGGCGCGTCTTCGGCGCCATCTGCGCCCGTGGCCGAGTCGACGGCGGGCGTACTGAGGGCGTCGTCCTCGAGGGGGTCGGGGACCGTGACCGCGTCCTTCGGCACCCGATCCTTCGGGCAGTAGATCACCAGGTCTTCACCCACTTGAGTTTGTGGTGCCGACCGAAGGCGTTGATACGGCCGACGGATCCCACGGAAAGGTCGAAGCGCTTGGCGATGGACTCGATGGTGTCCTTCTCCTTGACCGTATAGCGAATGCGAACGCGGTCGCGCTGCGCCTCGTGGTACTCGAAGAACTCTTTGCTGCCGACGGTGAGGACGTTCACGGAGTTCTCGTTGAGTACGATGGCCTGGCTCAAATCCACATCGGGTTTGACGAAGAGCTGCAGCATGAGCCCGCGGTGGAGTGGGGCGTCGGGCGCGATTTGGTTCCAAAGGCGCAGGTCGTCCGGCGTCACGCGGAAGAAGTCCGCGATGCGCTCAAGCGTGTCGACCTCGGTAACCTCGTAGAACACTCGACGTCGGCCCGGGTACACGAACTCGCCCTCGGGGATCGCGACCACCGGCACTTCGCCGCTGCCCTTGGGCTCCACCGGCGTGACCGCGGGGACCATGAGCCGGAGGCCCGCCGAGAGGCGCCCGTCCGCGGGCAACTCGTTGAGTTCGGCGAGGGTCGAGGGCTTCGTCCGGTACATCTTGGCGATGCTCGCGATGGTTTCGCCGAAGCGCACGACGTGCGGCTGGTGTTCGATGTCGTTCCTTCGGAGGCGTGACCACGCGCGGGCGAAGGAGTCCTTCGACCCCGCGGGAATGCGCACCGTCATGCCCGTGTCGGTGGGCGTCCGGTCCCGGCGGAGGGAAGGGTTCAGCGACTTGACGGTCGCCGTGTCCGTGCCCGCGGCGCGCGCGATGGTGGAAAGGAGGCTCCCCGCGGGCACGTCCACCGTGTCGAACGTGAGCGGTGCGTCGAGGGCCACGTCCGCATAGCCAAAGCGCGCCGGGTTCCGCCCGACGATGGCGCACGCCATGATCTTCGCGACGTACTGCGTCGTTTCGTAGGGCAGGCCCGCTTCGAGGCGCGCGAGGAGCCAGTAGTCGTTCGTGTTGTACTTCGCCATGGACCGCTCAAGGCCCGTGAGCCCCATGTTGTACGCGGCGAGCGCCAGCTCCCACGAGCCGAGGCGCTTTCGCAGCATCGAGAGGAACTTGGCGGCCGCCTCCGTGGCGCGCTCGGGGTCGCGTCGCGTGTCCACCCAGCGCGTGACCGAGAGGCCGTAGTCCGACCCGGTGCGCTCCACAAACTGCCAGAGCCCCATGGCGCCGGCCGGCGAGCGCACCGTGGGGTCGAAGCCGCTCTCGACCATGGCGACGTACATCAAGTCTTCGGGCAGGCCCGCTTCCCTGAGCTTCGTGCGGACCATGGCGCGGTAGATGTTCGACTTCTTGAGCCACGCGCGCATGTGGCGCTGCCCCGCGGCATCGTTTCGGTAGTACTCGAGGAACTCCACGACGCGCGCATCCCAGCGCACGGGGAAGTCGGGGAGGACGAGACCTTCGAGCCAGCGCAGGTCCCCATTGCCGACGGCGACCGTGGGCTTGGCGGGCGCGGCCACCGAAGTCAGGAACGGCGGCGGCTCGTAGAGGATGTCACCGTCCTCCGCCTCCGCGGGCGGTACGGGGGACGGCTCCGCGCACGCGAGGCTCGGCCAGAGGAACAACAGCGGGCCCACGGCCCATGACCATTTCGCGCGCATTCTTTGGGATCGTACCGGTCCGCTCCGGCGCCCAGCCAGAAAGCCGGATCGCTCGGAAACACGGATGGTAGAGTCCCGGGCGGAGGGCGCAACGGGCCATGCATCGAGGCGTACGCGGGTTCATCGATTGGCTCGAGAAGCATCGGGAATCGCACGGGAACCGCTTGAACGGCCCGGCGAGCACCGCGGAGATCAGCGCGCTCGAGCAGGAACTCGGCTGTGCGCTCCCGACGGACCTGAAGCTCGTGCTCACGCGCCTCAATGGCGGTCGCATTCCGGGGGGTGAGCTCCTTCCGGCGGGGACCGAACCCGGCACCGTCCACGCCGAGCTGCGCGCCCTCGCCAAGCGAAGCGGGCGCGACCCACTCGACCCGGAGCTGTGTTTGCCATTCCTCCGTTCGGACGACGGCACGCTCCTCGCGTTTGACCGTGCCGCCGGTCCGCTCCCGGACACCTGGCCCGTGGTGGACCTCTTCGAGGAGAGCGGCGCGGACGCGCGGCTCGTCTACCACTCCTTCGATTCGTGGTGCCGCGGGATGATCGCACGGTGGGGCTCGCCCGACTTCGGCGAAGACCTGACGCTCGAGCGCTACCTGAACGACGGCTTGCTCCATGTGGAGCTCGAGCCCGACGTCGCCTCCGCGCACGCCACCGTCGCCCATGCCATGCGGCGACTCGGTCGCCCGGAGGATGCCCTCGACCGTTACCTCAAGGCGGGTCGCTGCGTGCCGGCGCTGCCCTGGGTTGATTGGGAGGCCCTCAAGCTCGCCGCGCTTCTAGGCAGTGACGCGGCGGCACTCGAGGCGGGCGTGCGTGTATCGAAGCGCGCCCCGGCGTACCGCTGGAAGCAGCGCGACACGACGCCGGTGCACGTAGCCGACGTCATCGGCATCGCGTCGAGCGGCGCCGCCGTCCGTGAACCGTGGCTTGCCTGCGTCGATGAGCTCGCCGAACAAACCCGCGACGACACGGAACGGGCGCATGTGCTCCTCGTGCGTTCCGCGCTCCTCGGCAAAAACCCCATGCCCCAGCCCGCGCCCCCGTCGGGTGGCGCCGTCATCCCGCAGGCCACCGATGCCGCCGCGGCGTGGGCTTCCGCCCGAGAGGCGTACCTCGACGGTCGTCTTCGCGACGAGCACATGCTCCTCGACCCGAGCCTCCGCGCCCTCGGTCACCCCCGAAAGTTCGTCGAACTCCTTCGCTTGCGCCGCGAGTTTTAGGCGGGCACGCGCCGCATGTCCCGCGTGCGGCCGCGCTACGACTCGGTGCGGTTTCGGCCGCCGCGCTTGGCGGCGTAGAGCTTCTCGTCGGCGGCTTTGACGAACTGGGTGACGTCGGCGCCGTCCTCGAGCTGCGACGTGCCGAGGGAGATGGTGACTTGAATGCGCTCGCCCTCGAACTCGAATTCCTTGGATTCGATGAGGGTGCGGAGCTGCTCCGCGATGCGAACGGCGCCCTCGAGGTTCGTTTCCGGGAGCACGATGGCGAATTCTTCGCCGCCGTACCGGGCAACGATGTCGTCGGGGCGAATCCGTTCCTTGGCGACGTTGCAGATTTCCTTGAGCACGTAGTCGCCGGCGAGGTGGCCGTAGGAGTCGTTCACCTTCTTGAAGTGGTCGACGTCGAGCATGACGAGCGCCAAGGGGCGTTTGTGGCGACGTGCGCGGGGGATTTCGCGCTCGAGGGTCTCGATGAGGTAGCGCTTGTTGTGCACACCGGTGAGGCCATCGATGATGGTCATCCGGTAAATCGCTTCGTGGTACTGCGCCTCGACGTCCTGTCCGCTCAGGAACTTGAGGATGCTGTCGCCGACTTTGATTTGATCGCCGCGGCGGAGTTGCACGTCGTCGACGAGCTGGTCGTTGACGTAGGTACCGTTCGTCGATTCGAGGTCGATGAGGTGGTAGTGCTTCCCGCGCTTCTCGATGCGGCAGTGGCGGCGCGACACGCTGTCGTTGTTGAGCACGATGGAGTTCTCGCTGCCGCGGCCCATCTCGACGGCCTCGTCCGAGAGCAGGTACTTCTTGCCGAAGCTCCGCGCGTCGGACGAATAGATGATCACCAGGCAGTCCTGACCGCCACCCACATTGAGCTTCAGCTCCTCGAGCGGGGTGACCCTGGTTTTGATGTCCGAATCCAACGAAAAACCCGAAAAGCGCCCGAATCACGGGCTCTGTGGAGCGTACGGAGCCCCATTCACTGCGTCAATGATCGCCTGCGAAGGCCACCGCGATCGTGGTACCGTGGAACGTTCCATGGCGGCCCAAGTATTCCTCGCCGTCGCCGGCAATATCGGATCGGGCAAGACGACGCTCACCCGTCGTCTTGTGGATCGGTTCGGGTACCAGGGGCTCTACGAGAGCACCACGGCGAACCCCTACTTGGAGGACTTCTACGACAACATGCGCAGGTATGCGCTTCCGCTCCAGCTGCGTTTCCTGGCGACCCGCGTTCGCGAGACGCGCGCGCTGGTTCGCGACGGAATCTCGGCGATTCAGGACCGCACTTGCTACGAAGATGCCGACATTTTCGCAGCGAATCTGCATGGTCGTGGCGACATGGACGACCGGGATTGGGAGACCTACCGCGACGTCGCCGCCCAGCTCCTGGCGGAACTCAACCCTCCGGATGTGCTCGTCTACTTGCGTCGGAGCCCGGAAAGCTGCAGGTCTCAAATACGTACCCGCGGTCGCGAGTACGAGCAGTCGATGCCCCAGGGCTACCTCGAAGATCTCCACGAACGGTACGAGCGCTGGTTCGACCAGTACCAGTACGGCCGAAAGATGCTCGTCGTGGCCGAGGATCATGACTTCCTGAATTCCGAGGCGGATCTCGACCGCCTCGTCCAACGCATCGTGGATGCGGTTCCGCAGCGGATGCTTTCGTTCGGAGGGAGCTAGCGAGTTGAACACCCCGAGAAGTGCCCAGCCCGTCGACGCGATTCGCGCGAGGGGGTGGGCGCTACTCGTGATCGGGTGTGTGCTTGTCAGCGGCTGTGGGGCAGCGCTCCGAAAGGGCGACCCCATGAAGCAGTCCATCGGAACGTTCACGGAGCGTGCGCGGTGGTACGGCTCGGTGGAGTTCGAGGCGCGGCGGCCGACGGACCTTGGCCTATCGGAGGTGACCGAACTTCGCCCCGCGCGTTGGGTCGAGGTTCAGGGGCTTGGGCCGTCGGGGGCCGTGGTGGCCAACGCCATCACCGACGAGCATGGTCGCTTCGTCCTTGAGGCGCCGGCGAACACGGCGCGCATCGTCGTGCTGGCGCAGGTGTCGAAGGACGGGCACGACCTCTCCGTAAGCCCCGATCCGCTGGGTCGACAGGTCTACTCGGTGCGGCGAACACTCGGAAGCCCGAAGACGTTCGTGCACCTGAAGGTGCTCGACGGCGCGCCCGGTGGACCCGGCGGCGCGTTCCACATCCTCGACACGGTGCTGCGCGGAGCCGAAGCGGTGCGGGAGTGGACCGGTGAACGCCTCCCGCCACTCTACGTGTACTGGGGGCGCGGCGTGACCACGGCCTGGAGCTACTACCGCGGCGAACGGCGGAGCGGTCGCTATTGCCTTGAGCTGCTCGGCGGGCGACCCGGCGATTCGCGCCGAACGGACACCGACGAGCACGACGAGAGCATCATCCTCCACGAGTTCGGGCACTTCGTGATGGAGCGCCTGTCGACGGATTCGTCCCCGGGCGGTGAGCACCCGTCGGGGCACCTCATCGACCCGGGGCTTGCGTGGGAGGAGGGACGGGCGACGTGGTTCTCGGCCGCCGTGCTCGGTCATCCGCGCTACGCCGACTCCGTCGGGCGCGAGCCGTACGGGCGTCTACGCATCAAGTACGACCTCGAATCGTCCGACGACCTCGTGCCGCGTGGCATGGGCTCGGAGCAGGGCGTCGCGGAGATTCTCTGGGACCTGACGGACGGCGTGGAAGGGTACCCCGACGGGGACGACGACGGCATCGCGGTGGGTCCAGGACAGTTGCTCCAGGCCATGGTCGCGCTGCGTGAGGAGCCCGGAGCGTTTCCAACCATTTCATCGTACTTGCAGTACCTCGTCGCGACGCACCGGGCCGATTCGGGTGACATCAAGACCATGCTGCAGCGCACGGGTCAGCCGGCGGCGCTGTTGCCCGTGGAGCTCGTTTCACGTTGGCCCGTGGATGTGAAACTGCCGGGGACCGTGAACGGGAAGATCGACGGCGTCACGTCGCCCGCACCGAGCGGAGGCCCGAATCGCCCACAAAACGGATTCGACGCGATGCGCGTCTACCGTGTGTACCTGCCCGAGCAGAGCCGCCTCACGGTGGAGCTCAATATCTTCGGCTCGGGCCGCGCGGCGGAGAAGCAGGACCTCGACGTCGAGCTTCGCGACGTGCGCGCGCAACTCATCGATAGCGCGCGGAGCGAAGAACAGACCCACGTGGTGTCCCGATTGCTCGCCGCCGGTTGGTACGTGATTTACGTGCGTGACGGCGGCACGGGAAATCGCGTTGGCTACGAGCTCAGCGTTTCGCTCGAGCGACCCTGACGCGTCGTGAGGCTCGCCGCATCCACGCGCCGGATATAGTGGAGGTTCGCGTAGTTGATCGCGATGTGTGCCGCGATGGCGCCGATGAGTTCACCCGTCGCGAGAACGATGAGGCCGAAGAGCGCGCCCATGACTCCGGCCCAAGCGCTCCACGGCCAAAGCTCGCGGCGACGCGGCACATGGATGAGCCCGAAGAGAATCGACGTCAGCGCGATGCCGAGCGACGGCTGCATCGCGCCGCGGAAGAACATCTCCTCGGCCACGCCCGAGGAGACGGCAAACACGGCGATCTCCCCACGCGTCATCGGCCCGAGCAGCTCGCGGAACTCCGAGTGCAGTGTCCGGGCCCAGCGTGCGCGTTGAACCAATAGGCGGGTGGAGACGATGGTCGCAGCGGCCAACAGGCCGCCGAGCCCGAGCGCCAGCGCAATCCCCGCGGTCGTCGGGAGGTCGAACGCGGATGGATGGCGAAAGATGCTCGTGTCGCCACGCGCGTGCGACCACAGGACCCCTCCGAGGCCGAGCAACGTGTACGTGGCTATCGCGGCGGCGGCACGCGTCCGAACTACGGCTCGCACAACTCGCCGGTGCATTGATCCAGCGCTCCGAGGCTCGAAGCGCCCTCGGGGAGGAGCGTGGCGGCCACGGTTCGCGTGGAAGGGGACGCGCTGTTGATGCGAATGCGCCCGGCGCCACCGCCGCCACCGCCGCCGTTCCGTGCGTCTACGCCCGGGAGTGCCACGCCGGTCGCGTTGGAGCCATCACCGCCGCAGCCTCCGTAACCTGCCGTGGTGACGCCGGATGTCATCGAGCGACAGCCGCCGGCGCCCGCGGCGGCGATGGGTGTTCCCGCAAGGCCGCGATACGCCGCGGCGCCACTCGCCCCGGTTAGGAACGGCAAGAGTGGCGCGTTCGTCGTCTCGTCGGCGCCCTGACCGCCGCCGCCGCCGCCCACCGCAACCGTACCGAGCACGACCACCAACGGTGCTTCGAGGAGCACCGCTCCCCCGGAGCCGCCGCCGCCGCCCGACCCAAAACTCGGACTCGGCTCCGCGTCCTTGCCTCGGCCGCCGGTGCCGCCGTAGCCGGGCGAGAAGACGCCGCCGGTGGACGATACGGCGAGCTTCGCGCCGGCGACCAGCTCCACCGCGCCACCGCCACCGCCACCCGTTCCGTGGAGTGCAATGCTGTCTTCGTTGTCCGTGGTGGCTCCGTTGCCGCCGGCGGATCCGGCGACGAGCGGAACGAGGGATTCGTTCCCGTGGAGCGCGCCCGCGCTGCCCCCGCCACCGTTCAGCTTGCCGCCGGGCGCACCGTCCATCCCAAAGGAGCCTGCCGCCGCCGCCAAGGGCTCACGCCGGACTCTCCGCCCGGAGAGCCCACGCCGACGGGCACAGCCGGCCCGCCGCCCGGGGGCGCGAGCGTGCCGCCAGGGTGCCCCCATTGGCCGACATCGCCGTCGATGCTGGCCGCGCTGCGCAATGAGTAGAAGCGCGTTCGAACCTTCCGCCATTACGCGGACACCTGCGCTGGCGTGGAATGAGCCGAACGCGAACGCGCCGATGGATGCGCCACCGGGCACAGCGGGGGAGAGCGACTTGAACGTTACTCCCGTCGCGTCGTCGTCGCCGGCCCCTGCCGCGCGCCACGTCTGCACACTCGAGGCGCTTGTCAGATTGTCGAACACGTTGGCGGCGAACCGAATGGAGCCATCGTCGGAGTTCAGCACCCAGATACGCGAAGCCTCGTCGCCGGTGGTCGTGTCGAGCACCACCCTGGCGTTCGATGCCTTCAGCAGATCAATGTTTGCCTTGGTGATGTTGCTCGGAAGGAACGATGGGCAATCCACGTCGCCGCAGGGCGACACGCCGCAGGCTTGCAGCGCGTCCACGTCGGATGCGATGTGGACGGCCAGTGCTCTTCCTCGATCGGCACCGTGAAGTCCTCGGCGGCACCTTCGATGGGTCCGCACGTCCACGTAGGCCCGCGCGTGGAAACAGTACGCTCCGTCCTCGAAGGAGCGCGGTTTGCCGCGGCGGCCGAAAGCGGATACGCGGCGGCGAGGGAGAACGCGGTCTCGCCCTCCGAACCACATGCGCCGCGGGTTACCTCGAGTTCGATCCGGGTGGTGGCCGATTCGACCTGCTGTTTGACCTCAGAAGGCATCCACCAGCACGGGGGTCGTTTTCGCGTCGTCCCCGCCGCAGCCCGCGGCCGAGTGACCCGCCAAGCATGCCAAGATGCGCCAGGTTCTGGCGGTGGCGCTGTGGGCGGACGTGCGTAAGAAAAGCATGTGCGTGAAGCATAGCGCAGTGGGTCAAGGCGGTCCCATGCTCGGTTCGTGTTGAGCCCGCGCCGGGCGCCGGTGCGCCATCGGCCGGATGCCACCCCACGCTGGCGAGCAGGGGACTCGATCCTCGTCGACGACGAGCAGGCCATCCGTGAGGTGCTGAGCGACTTCCTCTCGATGGAGGGGTTCGACGTGGAGAAGCCGCCGACGGTGAGAAGGCGCTCGCGATCCTCTCGCGAAAGCAGTTCGACCTCGTGCTGAGCGATCTCAAGACGCCGAACTGGGCGGACTTGAATTTCTCGCCGCCATCCAGAAGAGCATGCCGAACGTGGTGACCGGTGACGGCGACCGGCTTCGGCACGGTGGGATCGGCCATCGGCGCGCTCAAGCAGGGCGCCTACGACTACATCCTCAAGCCGTTCAAGGTGGAGGAGGTCGTGATCACCATTCGACGCGGCCTCGAGAAGCAGCGCCTGGCGGCCGAGAACATCCGGCTCAAGGAAGCGCTTTCGCTCTACGCGAGCGAGGCCATCGCGTCGTCGCTTGCTCGATGCAAGCTCGCACGGTGACCGATGTGCCATCCACGGAGGTCGGTGCCGACCAAGTAGTGATTCTCCTCGATGATGGGGCGGGCGGCCTTCGTGCGCGACTCGGCGGTGCGTCACGAAGCGCGCACCAAGGGGCTTCCTGAATCTCAAGAGCGACGCCATCCGCTCGTGGTTCGAAGGCGAAAAGGTGCCCGCTTGCGGCCTCGGCAGGCGGCGCTTTCGTTCTTCGAGCCATCGGAACGCTACACGCCGGTTTCCTCGCGGTGACGCAGCTCAAGATGCAGGCGCGGACGCTCGGGTTTCTCTGTGCCGTGTCGTTTACGGAACCGCGCGTGTTCGAAGAGGGGCAACGCAAGCTCCTTTCGATTGTGGCGGACCGCGCCGCCGCCGCCATCGAGAACGCCCGCCTCTACGAGGACCTCAAGGCAACGTTCCACCAAACGATTCGCGGTCTCGCGAGCGCCATCGACAAGATGGACCGCTACACCGCCGGCCATTCGGAGCGCGTCGCCGCATATGCACAGATCCTCGCCATCAAGCTTGGCCTTGCGCCCGAGCTCATCGAAATCGTGCGCCAGTCGGCGTTGATGCACGACGTCGGCAAGATCGGCTGCGTCATGAACCTCAACAAGCCGGGTAAGCTTTCGTACGACGAGTACGAGGTGTTCAAGCAGCATCCCGGTTACGGGAAAGACATTCTCGATCCGATCACCTTCCTCCATCCGCTCATTCCCGGCGTGTATTCCCACCACGAACGGTGGGACGGCCACGGGTATCCCATGGGCCTCAAGGGGCAGGAGATCCCGCTCATCGCGCGCATCGTCTCGGTGGCCGACACCTACGACGCCATGACGAGCGATCGCGCGTACCGAAAGGCGCTGCCGCACGAAGTGGCGACGAATGAGCTCAAGCGTTGCGCGGGGACCCAGTTCGATCCCGACGTCTCGCATGAGTTCGTCGAGGCCATCGAGTCGCACCGGGAGGCGGGCGGCCGCACGGCCGGTGAAGAGCGCGAGAGCGCAACGGAACTGCGGAAGGGCGGCGCCTAGACGCGTCTAGCCGGTTCTACACCACGTCGAAGGTGTAGCTGCCGTCCTTGTAGGCCGTCGCGGCAATGCGCTTGAGTGCTTCGTCGGCGTCGTCGTCCATGTGGTCAAAGCGGACGCGGATGCGGTGCTCCGCAATCCGAGCGAATCCGCGCGCGAGTTCCAGTTCCCGGGCGGCGCCGGGTTCGCCGCGCTGCTCGAGGGCTCGCGTGGTGCGCGATAGCACGGCCGCGAGGGCATAGAGATCGACGGCGACCTCCGCGAGACGCTTCTGCACGAACTGCATCTCGAAGGTTTCCTTACCGTGGCGAATGAGCACCGAATCGGTTTCGCGTGCGAGTTTCGCGGCGTATGCCTCGAAGATGCTCGCCTCGTGGCGAAGGAGCGGGTGCGCCAGTTCGAGCTTCTCGCGGCCGAGTTCGCGGCGGGCGCGCTGGAGCGCGAAGTCGGAAAGGACGCCGAACCCCTTGATGGGCTCGCGGAGGGCCGAGGCGAAATCGAGCTTCGCGAGGTCCGTGAGTTGCTTCGCGGGCCCTTCCACGCCCACGAGTGCAATGAACGCGCGGAGGATCTCGTTCGTGCCCTCGAAGATCAGGTTGATGCGCGCATCGCGGAGCATTCGCTCGTACGGATACTCGGTCATGTAGCCGATGCCGGCGGCGATTTGGAGCCCTTCGTTGACCACGCTCCAGTACGTCTCGGAGCCGAACACTTTGCAGATGGCGCTCTCGAGTGCGTAGTCCTTGCTGCCGCTGTCGATGATGCCGGTGGTCAGGTAGGTGAGGGACTCGAGCGCATAGGTCTCGCACATCATGCGAGCGATCTTTTCCTTGATCATGCCGAACGAGCCGATGGGACGGCCGAAGGCCTTGCGCTCGTTCGCGCGCTCGATGGACATCTGAATCATCTTCTTCGCGCCGCCGACACAGCCGGAGGCGAGGCCCAGGCGCCCGCTGTTGAGCACGTGCATGGCGACCTTGAAGCCGCGCCCCGCCTCGCCGAGCACGTTCGACGCGGGAACCTTCACGTCCTCGAAATAGAGCGCCGTGGTGGAGGAACCGCGGATGCCCATTTTTTCTTCGTTCGGGCCGTTCGTCACGCCGTAGGCCCGTTCGACGATGAGCGCCGTGATGCGCGGCTTCGCGTCGTTCGCAGGATCGGAGGTGCGGGCGAAGACGGTGAACACGTCGGCGATGCCGCCGTTCGTGATCCAAATCTTCGAACCGTTGAGGGTGTAGGTGTCGCCCGCGGAGTTCAGTTCCGCGCGCGTCGTGATGCTCGCGGCGTCCGACCCCGCACCGGGCTCCGTAAGGGCGAAACCCGCGATCCACTCACCCGTGGCGAGCTTGGGCAGGTACTTCCGCTTCTGCTCTTCGGTGCCGAAGAGAATGATCGCCTTGCAGCCGATGGACTGATGGGCACCGATGGTGACCGCCAAGGAAGAATCGAGTGCGGCGACCTCCTGCATCACCCGCGCGTATCCAGATGCGGAGAGGCCGAGACCGCCGTATTCCTCCGGTATGCTCAGGCCGAAGAGGCCAAGTTCGCGCATGCCCTGGATCACGTCGTCGGGAATCGTGTGCGTGCGGTCGATCTTTGCCGAGTCCACCTTTGCGCTTACGAACTTCCGGATGCTGTCGATCATCATCGCGACGTTCTCGCGCTCGTCCTTCGACATCTCCGGGTATGGGAAGATGAGGTCGTCTGCGACCACGCCGTGGAAAACGGCCTTCATGAAGCTCGATTCGCGTTCTTCCGTCATGGCCCGCGAGCCTAACACAGCCATTCTGAGCGGGATTGCCGCGTGAAACTCCTCCCGCTCATCGTCGGTGCCTGTGCATTCATCGTGGCGAGCGCGTACGCGTGGCCGTACACCGTCGACGATGCGTTCATCCTCGCCCGGTACGCGCGCACGATCGCGGAGGGGGCGGGGTACGGCATGCACGGTGGCGAGTGGACGGACGGCGTCACCGGGCCACTCGGTCTCGTGCCGGGCGTGGTGGGCACATGGGCATCGCTGGACCCCGTGGTCGTTCAGAAGGCCGTGGGCGTCGTCGCCTACCTCGTGGCGTTCATCCGCGTGGGGGCCTTGCTCCCGGCGGCCCGTGACCGTGCGGTGTATGCGCTATTCGCGGTGGGCCCGGCCAGCGTTGCGGTGTGGGCGATTGCGGGGCTTGAAACGGGGCTTGCCGCGTGGGCCGCTGGCGAGCTCCTTCGCTCAAGGATTCGCGGAGGGACCGTCGCGGGAGTCCTTGCACTCGCGTGCGTGCCCTGGCTCCGGCCGGAGCTCGTTCCCTTCGCGGTTGTGCTGGCGACCGTCGGGCTCCCGCCCCGGCGCATGGGCTTCGCGGTCGCGGTGCTGGCCGGCTCGTTGCTCGCGTTGATCGCATTTCGCGTCGCCTGTTTCGGCTCACCCTTGCCACTCGCCGTTCGCGCCAAACCCGGGGAGCTTGGCCACGGACTCGAGTACGTCGCGAGCGCGGTGCTCTTGCTCTCCGGCGTGGGCGGCGCTGTGCTGATGGCGCGTGGCGCCGGTCGGCGCGGGCCCGCCGTCCTTGCCGTGGGCGTGGCGCTGGCGGTCCACATCGGCGCCGTGGCCCTCGCCGGTGGAGACTGGATGCCCGGCTTTCGGCTCTTCGTGCCGGTGATTCCGGCCTTCGCGTGGTTCGTGGCTTCGACGTGCTGCGACGACGGGCGTCTCGATGGCTGGTCGCGCGTCGCGTTGGCGGTTGCTGTCATCGTGTTTGCGGCCGACGGCCCCCTCGAGTGGCATCGGGCGCGGGTTGCGGGTGTGGAGCTCGCCGCGGCGGCCGAGCGCGTACGGGCCGTGCTCGACGCGCATGGCGGCAGCACGGCCCTCGTCGACGTGGGCCGCATTCCGTATCCAGACACGCCCGTGCTCGATCTTGGCGGGATCACGGACCCGACGGTGGCGTCGCTACCCGGGGGGCATCTCGACAAGCGCATCGACACGGCGCTCCTCGACGCACGGGATGTTCGAAGGGTGGTTCTCCACTCCACGTCGAAGCCGACGCTTCGTGGGGGGCAGGCCCTCGGCATGCGTCCGTTCCCCGTGGAAGCGCGCCTCCTTCGCGATGCCGCGTTTCGGGAGCGCTATCGCCCCGTGCGGGTTGAGCGTGTCTCGGCGAACTACTGGTACGTCGTGTTTCGGCGTGAAGCGGCGGGCGCGAACTGAGACCGCCTAGGGGTTCGGCGACTCGGCCGTCGGAATTTTTTCGCCCGGGCGCGGCTTCGATAGCTCTTCGGAACGGGCCTTGAGCGCCTGGAGCGCGTCACGCGAGAGGGGGGCCACCCTGCGCTCACCGAGCCGCACGTGCTCAAGCTGCTTGTCGATGACCATGCGCTCGCGGACCTGCTCCGTGGACGCGACGAAGGTGATGGTGCCGAAACGGGGCGGCACGTGAAAATCGCCCACCAGCGGCGCAGACCAGCCGACGGCCAGCTGGCGGTTTGTTTGCTGATCCATCACGTAGAAGTTGATGCGCCAGGAGGTGCCACCGGTGGGCGCATCGTAGGGCGGCTCGCCTTCGTGGAACGCGCTCCACGGAATGCGCATTTCGACCACGTACCCGCCATCCCGTTCGTCGTCATCCACTGCGCCGTGGGCGACGACCTTCGCCTCGGTGTGGCTCTCCCAGTCCGTGTGCCCGAAGGGCTTGGGAACGCGGCGCGTGTCGTAGCGCGTGTCGAAGGTCACGTTTCGCGGTGAGACCTGAATCTCGAAGTAGTTCCGACCGACTCCACCCGGGTCGATCATGAGTTCGACGCAATCGGCCTTCCAAAGGTGCTCGTCGTGCTTCGTGAACGGCGTTTTGAGGAGGTCGTCGGTCACCTCGAAGGCGAAATACGCAAACTCGGAATCCCAGGCCGAGCGCACGGTCGCCTTGGGCAGGGCGGGCTTGCCGTTCATGGTGTTCACGAACGCGTCGCTCTTGTCGGCGAGTGACCATACGGGCTCGTCAAGCTTGCCGTCGAGCGTGATTCCCGTGGTTTGCTTCATGGAACGCAGCGTCGGAAGTTCCTGCGGTTTGCGATTCACGTTGACGGGAATTTTGAGGACGCGCGCGCGGTTCGCGTCGTCGTGCGCCCCTTGCGTGATCGAGAGCCGTGAATCGCCTCGCCACACGCCGACATAAATTTCCGCCCTGGACGACGCCCACGCCGCGGGGAGGGTGACCGTGAGCATGTCGCGCACGTATGTTCCCGGCTTCCACTTCGAAGGCGGCAGGTTGCGGCGCACGGGGCCGTCCTTGTCGACGTTGAGCGCAACCGTGTCCTTCCCATCGGAAACGTGCGTGAACAGCTGCCAGCCGTCGTCGAGGGGAGCGTCGACCTTCCAGTAGAGGGTCAGGATTTCCTCTTCGCCCGGGTCCCAGATATCGTCGTTCAGGTCGTAGCCAACGATACGGAGCTTGTCGTCGAAGGCGACGTCGAGTTTGTGCTGAGGCTTGGGAGGGGTCGCGGAGACAAATGAGTCGATGTTCTCCGCCTCGGTACGCTTCTCAACGCACGCCCCAAGCACCATGCAAAGCAGGCACGTGGCCAAGGTTTGGTGCGCGCGCGAATTGCGCGGTGGTCGCCTGGCCATGGTCACCTCCTCGACTTGCGTCGGGCCTTGCGCTGCTGCTTTCGAATCGCCTTCTTCTTGTTCTTGTCGAGGACGCGTCGCGCGCCGCCCGCTGCGCCTGCACCAAAGCCGCCGTCGCCGGCCACGGCCGCCTGAAGCAGCTCTTCGGCGAGGCCGGCCATCATCGGGTTCGCCTCAAGACCGCCCGTGCGCACGGCGCTCCGGAGGTTCCGCGCCATGGCGAGCTGCTTCATGCCGGGCATCCGCGAGAGCATGCCGGCCTGGTTGCCGATGTTGCCCATGAGCTGCCGCATGAAGGCGAAGCGTTGAAGCAGTTCGGCGACTTCTTTGGGCTCGCGGCCCGAGCCCTTGGCCACGCGGGTTAGGCGTGACGGGTGCCGGCGGAAGAGCTCGATGTCGCGGCGCTCGTCGCGGGTCATGGAGCTCACGATGGCCTTCGTGCGCACGAGCTCCTTGTCGTCGAGCTGCATGCCAGCGGGCATCATGTCGCCGAACATCGGGAGCTTCTCCATCACGTCCTGGAGCGGGCCCATGTTCTGGAGCATGGAAATCTGCTCGAGGAAGTCGTCCAGGGTGAACTGACCCTGGAGCATTCGCTTGGCGTCCTCTTCGGCCTTCTCCGCGTCGACGACGCCTTCGAAGTCCTTCATCAGGCCGACGACGTCGCCCATGCCAAGGATGCGGCTCGCCATGCCCTCGGGTCGGAAGACCTCGAGCTTGTCCATGTCTTCGCCCATGCCGGCGAAGCGAACGGGCGCGCCCGTCACCTCCTTGACGGAGAGCGCTGCGCCGCCGCGCGCGTCGCCGTCGAGTTTCGTGAGGATCACGCCCGTCAGGCCCAGGCGCTCGTGGAATGCACGCGCCGTGCGCACCGAATCCTGGCCGATCATGGCGTCGATGGTCAGGAAGATGTTCTCCGGGCGTGTCTTCGTCTTGATGGTCGCGAGCTCCTCCATGAGGGGCTCGTCGATGGCGAGGCGGCCGGCGGTGTCGAAGATCACCGTGTCGCGCTTGAGCTTCTTGGCGTGGGCGTAGCCCTGTTCGCAGATGTTCACGGGCAGACCGCCCGGAATCGCGAAAACGGGCACGTCGATGCGCTCGCCGAGCACCTGGAGCTGCTCGATGGCGCCGGGGCGCTGCACGTCGGCGGCGACCAGGAGCACCTTGCGGTCGAACTCCTTCTCGAGGAGCCGCGCGAGCTTTGCGGCGCTGGTCGTCTTACCGGCGCCCTGGAGACCGACCATCATGATGCCGGTCACGGCGGGGGGCTTCTGGAAGGTGACGGGGTGCCCTTCGGCGCCCATCATCTTCACGAGCTCTTCTTCGCAGATTTTGACGAAGTGGTCGGCGGGCGAAACCTTGACCTTCCGGCCGCCGTGCACGGCGACCGTCTTGACCTCTTGGCCGAGGGCTTCTTCTTTGACGCGCTGGAGGAAGCGTTTGACGACGCCCAGCTCCACGTCCGCTTCGAGGAGAGAAAGGCGCACGTCGCGGAGCGCGGCGTCGATGGTCTCCTCGTTCAGTTCGGCGATACCCGCGAGCTTTTGGCGTGCGGTGCGGAATCCTTTGGTGAGCGCGTCGAACATGGTGAAAAAGCGCCGGTTTTCAGGCGGCTAGCGCCTTAGCACGCCCCTTCCGCGCGGCGCAAGACAGCCTTGACCCGTTCTGGGCGCCATACGAAGGTGCCGCACCATGCCGACGGATTTGCCGGCCGCCGGATCGCCGCGCGCGCTCCACATTCTCGATCTCAGCGGCTACGTATTCCGCGCGTATTACGCGCTGCCGCCCATGTCGACGTCGAAGGGCGAGCCCACCCACGCCGTGCGCGGTGTGGCGTCGATGATGCTCAAGCTCCTCGGCGACCAGAACCCCACGCACCTGGCCGTGGCCATGGACAGCAAGGAGCCCTCGTTCCGAAACGAGCGGTACCCGGAGTACAAGGCAAACCGCGACGCGCCGCCGCCGGACCTCTCGCAGCAGATGGTTCGTTGCAAGGAGATGATGCTCGCCTGGGGCTTCGCCGTATACGAGCGCGCGGGCGTCGAGGCGGACGACCTGATCGCGACGCTCACGAAGCTGGCCCGCAAGAAGGGCTACGACGTGGTCATCGTCAGCGCGGACAAGGACTTGCTCCAGCTCGTGGGCGACGGCGTGGTGATGTTCGACAGCATGCGCGACAAGGTGTTCGGCCCCGCCGAAACCGAGGAGAAGATGGGCGTGCCGCCGGAATCGGTGCGCGACCTGCTCGCGCTGACGGGCGATACATCGGACAACGTGCCGGGCGTTCCCTCCGTTGGTCCGAAGACGGCGAGCAAGCTCCTCAAGGAGTACGGCACCCTCGACGGCGTTTACGCGAACCTCGACAAGATCACGGGCAAGGCGCTCAAGGCGAAGCTCGAAGCGCACAAGGACGACGCGTACCTGTCGCAGGAGCTCGTGACACTCAAGGACGACCTCGATGTCGTGTTTGAGGACGATGCGCTCGAACTCAAGGCGCCGAACGACGGGGAGCTCGCGAAGCTCTTCACCGAACTCGAGATGAACCGCATCCTCGGGCAAATCCGTGCAAAGTTCGGCGTCGACGCGGCGAGCGTGGCGGACTCCGCTGGAGCGGCGAGTGGCGTCGCAGGGGGGGAGGCCGTGCCCCCGTCCGGTGGCGGCGCGGTGAAGCCCACGGTGATGGATGCGGTGAGCGTGCTGACCACCGCCGACGAAATCCGGGCGTTCGTGGCGCCCGTGGCCATGGGCGGGCGCCTTGCGCTGTTTCCCGTGTTTGAAGATGACGACGCGCTCACGGAGGCGTGGGTCGGTCTCGGCGTGGCCATCCAAGGGCGTGCGGCGTACGTGCCGTTTGCACACCGTGCCCTCATCCCACCGACGCAGCTCCCCGCCGACGAGGCGGTGACAGCGCTCTTCGGTGCAGCAAAGAAGAAAGCCGTGAAGTACGTGGCCTCGGACTCGAAGGCACTCGTCACGGCGTGCAGGCGCCTGGGGTTCGACGCGCCGGCGTTTGAGTTTGATGCGCTGCTTGCGTCGTATCTTTCGGACCCGTCGCGACGTGATCAAGGCATCGTCGCGCTCACGCGTGCGGAGCTCGAAGTTGGGCTCGAGACGTACGAAGAGGTCACCAACAAGCAGCGCGGTTCGCAGCTCGACTTCGCGGAGGTGGAGGTGGAACGCGCTTCCGCGTACGCCGGCCGCGCCGCAAGCGCGGTCTTGGCGCTTTCCATGACGATGCCGTCGGAGCTTGAGATCCAGGGGGTCGCACAGCTCCTTCGCGAGGTGGAAATGCCGCTGGCGCGGGTGCTCTCGAGGATTGAGCGGACCGGCGTGAGACTCGACCTTCCGCACCTTGAACGCATGGCCGTGGAAGTGAAGGGCGAAATCGCGGCCCTCGAGAAGAAGGCATTCGAACACGCGGGCCATGAGTTCAACGTGAACTCGCCGCGGCAGCTCGAAACGATTCTCTTCGACGAGCTTGGCATGCCCGTCATCAAGAAGACGAAGACGGCGCGCTCCACCGACCACGAGGTGCTGGAGGAACTGGCGATGACCCATGAGCTCCCGCGGGTCATCCTCGAGCACCGCTCCCTCGCGAAGCTCCTCGGCACGTACATCGAGGCGCTCCCCACCCAAGTCGACCCGAAGACAGGGAGGGTGCACACGCGCTTCAACCAGGCGGTGGCCG
This sequence comes from Polyangiales bacterium, assembly GCA_041389625.1. Classification (GTDB taxonomy): domain Bacteria; phylum Myxococcota_A; class Polyangia; order Polyangiales; family JAWKRM01; genus JAWKRM01. The sequence goes on along the minus strand of JAWKRM010000030.1, from coordinate 15,561 downwards.
CCACGGGTCGGCTCTCGTCGAGCGACCCCGGGCTCCAGAACATTCCCATCCGCACGGACGTGGGGCGGCGGATTCGCCAGGCGTTCATTCCGGCGGATGGCTGGTCGATGTTGTCCGCGGACTACTCACAGATTGAGCTTCGGGTGCTCGCACATCTGAGCGGTGACCCGGAACTCACCTCGGCCTTCGCGGAGGATGCGGACGTGCACGTGCGGACGGCCACCGCCCTCTTTGGCGTGAAGGCCGACGACGTGAGCCGTGAGCAGCGCGCCGCGGCGAAAACCGTGAATTTCGCGGTCATCTACGGCCAAACGCAGTTCGCCCTCGCCAAGAACCTCGGCATTCCCCAGAAGGAGGCGCAGAAGTACATCGACGCGTTCTTCAATCGGTACCAAGGCGTGCGCGCGTTCATGGAAGAGACGGTGGAGAACGCGCGAAAGACCGGCCTCGTGCACACCATGTTCGGCCGCCGCCGCCCCATCGCCGACATCAACAGCACGAACCGAAACCTTCGCATGGCCGCCGAACGCATGGCGGGCAACACGCCGATCCAAGGCACGGCCGCCGACATCATGAAGAAGGCCATGGTCGCCATCGACGCGGAGATGGTCGCGAAGAACATGGAAAGTCGCATGTTCACGGTGCATGACGAACTCGTGTTCGAAGCGCCGGACGGCGAGAAGGACGCGCTTGCGCAGCTCGTCACGGGAACGATGGAAAGCGTCGTGAAGCTCCGCGTGCCACTGCTCGTCGAGGCGGGCTGGGGCAAGAACTGGGACCAAGCGCACTGAGTTTAATTGCACGTGCCGCCTGACGGCGGCGATCCTGAAATTGGATGTTTTCGCGACCTGGGGGGCGTGCGCTTTGCGCAACGTTGCTTCGCAACGTGTGGGGGACCACCGTCGCGACTTGGGGCGGGCCACCGGCGCGACTTGGGGGGGGACCGGCGCGACTTGGGGTGGGCCACCGTCGCGACTTGGGGGAGGCACTGGCGCGGGGCTTGAGGGGCATCGCCGGAGGGTGGGGGGGGGCCGACGTGGGGGTGGGGACTGGCCGGGTCTCTGACCAGCGATCCCCGGCTTGTGCGGTGGCCGTGTGGGGCGCTTGAGTTCGAAATGGTGTGTGAATTCAGGCATCAGAGCGCCTGTGGAAAACGGCACGGACCTTGCGCAGTGGGGTGCCGGTTTCGCACAGCAGAGGGGAAATGATTCGGCTCTCACAAGACACCGAGGGAAGTGGCGCGACGGAGTACGTGGTCTCGCTTGTGGTCGTGGCTCTGGTTGGCTTCGCTGGCCTGGAAACCCTTGGCGGGTCCTTCGGGAACGCCATCGGTCAGGAGACGGAGGGCCGGGGTGCGGGGTTCCCCGTCGCGGTCGGTGCCCAGGCGAGTGTCTGGCGCGAAGCGGCGGAGCTTGCGCGCGGCGTCAGGAAGCTTTCGGGCGCAGCGGACCTTCCCGACCCGGCCGTCGTGGAACTGGCCTCGACGGAAGCCCGACGGCTCCACTCCCTCGAGGAGATCCGCCGCGTCGCGGCCGAGCTCTCCGACGAAGAATGGCGGCCGCGACTCGCCCCCGGCATCGACCCCGATGCCAAGTGGAAAGACCTTCCGCTCGTCGCGGTGGATTTCGAAGGCGCCCAGGGGCGTGCGCACGAAATCGGGCTTGCCGAAATCGACCACGGCGCGCTGCTCGACTCGATGACCGTGCGTGTGGCGCCGGAAGGGGACCTCCCGCAGCGGGCCACGGAACTTCGCAAGCTCGAGGGCGCCGACGACACGAGTTCACCGGTCTTCGCCGAAAAGATCGATCGCATCGTGACGTTCCTCGAGGGACGTGTGCCGTTTGCCTACAACTATTCGTGGGACGCGAAGCAACTGCTCACCGAGTGGGAGAAGCTCCCGCATCCGCCGGCCAACACCCCCGCCGCAGCGGTGGAGGGCGTGGAATGGATCGACGTGCTCGATTGGGTTCGCATGCTGCGCCACGAGCCCTCTAACAATCCACCAGTGCGGCGTTTCGGCGAATCACGGGGGAAGAGCTCGTCAACGCCCACGCGGCGGAGGTCGACGCACGCGCGACGGCCCGCGTCTTGTTCTCCTCGCGGACGAAATGCCCGAGACCTACGGCGAGGTCATTCGGCAGCAGGTCGCGTTCCGAAAATTGCGGCGCACCATTGAGCTCGCCGAAGAGGAAGCCGCGAACGTCGCACACAGCGCGACCAAAACCCCAAAGGAAAGCCAGCGCGTTCTGGATGTCGCCAAGGACGACCGACCCGCACGCCACTTGGCGGACGCGTGGAACGCCCGCGGGCATTGGGCGAAGGGCCGCATCGCGTCCATTGACGTTCGCACGGCCGCCGATGGTGCGAGGCCGACCGAAATCGGAGTTGCATTGTTCGATGGCGGTAGCTTGGTGACGGCGAAGTCGTTCCCCATCTCGGCCAAGGACGGGCTCACCTTTGACGTGGTCATGCGCGACGTGGCGGCCTTCACCTCCGCGGACGGAGCTCCGTACTATCCGCTCGCGTACAACGGCGTGACGCACCGATTCCGACTCCTCGACGCGCTCGAACGTGCGCGCTCCGCGGGCGGACTGGTGGACCAAGCCGAGCTACCGCCGCTGTTCTCCGCGCCTTCCTACCTCGACCCGCTTCCGTGGGTTCGGGAGATGCTCCAGTCCGACGGGCCGGCCACGCTTGAGGCGATCGCGCCGAAGCTCGAAGTCTCGCTCACGAACCCGCTGAACTCGACCGAGCGGGCCATCGCGGCGGCTCAGGTGGCATTCAAACTCGAAGAGAAGGGCGTTCCGCGAACCCTCGGGCGGTTCCTCGATGACCAGCACGAACTGCGGGTTGCGCGGATTGAACGTCGCCCCGCCCGATTGAACGGTTCGGGTGCGGCGGCCGTCGGGGTCGCGACGGAAGACACCGCTCCGACCGCCCTCTCGAAGCGGATCGACGGCAAGGCGCCCTGGCGCAACGGGCGGATCGTGGTCGTCGATTTCGAAGCGACCGGGCCGAACCCCCGGAGCGCGCGGATCATCGAAGCCGGCTGGGCCATCTTCGACGACGGAAAGCTCGTCGAGAAGCATTCGGTGCTTGTCGACCCGGGCGTGCGCATCTCCGACGAGGTCTCCGAGCTCACGGGCATCACGAACGAGATGATCAAGAACGGCGATCCCGAGCGTGGGCTTCAGCCAGGCCGTCCACTCGAAGAAGTCCTCCCGCTGCTGAACGCGTACTGGGGCGACGCGCAGCCCGTGGCGCACAATGTTCGGTACGACCGCACTATTTTGCACGCCGAGACGGATCGGCTTCTTGAGAGCGGAAAGATCACGGAAGCACCCCGGTGGGGCGTCGCCTTCGAGCGCGACGCGGACTGGATCGACACGCTTCCGCTCGTGAAGAAGGTGTTCTCCAAGGGCGAAACCGAGAACCACCGCCTCGGAACCATGGTCGATCACATGGGCATCCAGCTCGAGAGCTGGCACCGTGCGGGCGACGATGCCCTCGCGGCAGGGAAGCTCCTCCTCAAGTTGGGCGAGCGCAAGCTTCGTCACCTGTCGTGGGAAGACCTCTACGCGCTCCAGAAGATGAGCAACAAGGAATACATCGCCTTGTCCGAGAAGGAACAGGCGGCGCTGCGTCGAACGGCGGATATCGCGGCTGCGGCGAAGAAGGCCACCGCGAAAAAGAAGAGCGTTGCGAAGGCGGCGGAGAAGGTCGCGAACAAGCGTCCGCGAAACTGACCGACGTTTCGATCCCGCGCGGCCGGCGATTGACGCACTGCGCATGGCCGGACGAGCTGCCGGCAGGGTCGCCGGGCCCCGCGTGTTCAAGCGTCCGCGCGCGGCAAAATCGCATGAAACAGGGCGGCATGCGCCTTGCTCTAGGGGACCTCGGGTGTACCGACGACGAAGCGATCGTACTGGCACGGGTTCCTTCGAGAATCTGTGCATGGTGGTCCTCGTGGCCCTGGCCGCGATTGGGGGCATCCGTCAGCTCGGCGTCGCGTTCGAACGGGACGTTCAAGGGGCCGGCGGCTCCCACGCCGCGGCGCGGATCGCACCCGGCCTGGCGCCGCGGCCGTCGGTCGGCGCGCAGGCGGGCCTCGCGAGCTGGGCGCGCCGCGTCTTCTCCCGCGGCGCCGAGGTGGCGGAAGCCGGAAAGACCACCAAACGGCTCCTTCCGAACACTCGCTTCGTCGTGGAAGTGAACGTCAACGCCGGCGTCATGCCGTCCGTCGGTACGGGTATCGGCTTTGTGCGCGAGAACGATCGCGCCATCGGCCGAAACGGCCTCTACGCGCAGATGGCCACCGGCTGGACCGTCGGTGCGACGAAGAAGTTCAAGAGCTACCGCCCCGAGCTCAACCAGGCGCGCGGCGCCATGACGAAGGAGTTCGGTCTCTTTTCATTCGATGACCCCGTGAAGGGCATCAACACGATGCTTGAGCTCCCGGTCCCGCTCGCGACGTGGGTGCCGGGTGGGATCATTCCCGGCCTCGGCGTCGCGGAACACGCGGGTCGTCCCGGTGTCATCCTGAGCGTCCAGATGCCGTTCACGATCTTGCCGGTGGTCGGGCCCCACGTGGCGAACTTCCTGAATCATGCGATTCCGGACGGTCTGCCCGCGAGCAGCGTTCTCAAACGTTTCGCCGCCGTTGGATCCCTCCGGCTTGGCGTGGTCACCACCGTCTATAACCCCCATCTCTCAGGCGTCGTCACGCGCGTGAACGCCTTGGCACGATGGTTCGACCCGCGCCTTCAGAGGTTCGTGGGTGCGCTCAAGGGCGCAAGGAAATGGGTCTTCTCGTCGCCCAAGGTTTGGCGCGCGCGTATTGCCGACCTGCCGGCGCGGATCCGAAACGTCGTCCGACGTGGCACGAGCGCGGAAACGTCGGCCCGTGACATCGGCGTGGACGGGCTGCGTTCGGAACTCGAGACGTCGCAGCTCGAAGGGCTTCAGCGAAACGCGTCTGAGCTTTCGCAGTAGTCCTTGTACCAGTCGACAAACGGTGTGTCCGTTGCCGCGTAGGTGACGTGCGTTGGCTCGAGCACGAAGTCGTCGTTGACGCCCCAGAGCCGGATCACCGCGCCGGCCGCGGGCCAATCGGCGACCGATGCGAAATCGAATGCGCTCGTCGCCCAGAAGAGTGACTTCAAATCGTCGGGGTCGCCGTTCTGGTACTCCACGAAGAACAGTCGTTCATCGTTCTTGTATCGCTTCCGGAGGGAGAGGTTCCCAGAGAGCACCGCGATGACGCGGCCGTTCAGATCCTCCACGAACGGCATCTCGCCGCCGAGTTCCTCCGGCTCCACGAGCGCGTTTCCGAAGGCGTTTCGGAAAATCGACTCGAGTTCCTCCACCTGCGCATCCTCGAAGTCGCCCTTGGCGTCGAGCCCGACGGTGATCACCGCGTGCCTCGGGTGGGCCTTCGTCCACGTTGCGAGCGTCTCGACCCATGCATTGAGTTCGGTGCTCGCTGGGTTGTCGCCGCCGAGCTCGACCATGTCGCCCGGACCGTCGTGCCCAACGGCAAAGTAGTCCGCGTCCCAGTACGCATCCAACTCGACAAATCGAATGCCACCGTCGAGCTGTGCGACGATGCTGCCGCGCGTCCCGCCAGAATAACTGTTGTGCGTCGCACAAAGCGTCGCGTCCTGGAGACGGGTCTTCGCGGGTCCGCCCTCGGACGAACCCCCGCAAGCCGAGGCGAATATCGCGAAGGCCAAGGGCAACTGGCGAATCAGCATGGCCGAAGCTTGCTTCCCGCCACTCGGCGCGTCGAGCGGGTCCGAAATGCGGGCCTCGGCACGCCCGCGGCGCGACAAACGTGCACGGGATTCCGGCGTGTTTGAAGGCCTCCGCGCGCCAAGCGTAAGTGGCGGCACTGCGTACCGTCCCACACCTTGAGACCTGGAGGGTGCAATGGGGAACAAGTCCTTTTGGGGCGTTGGTTGGGCTGCATTGGTCTTTGTGGGGTGCGCGACGAATGGCGCGGACTCGGCCGAAGTCGAGGCGCCGCGGGTCGACACCGCGTCACCGGACACCGCGTCACCGGACGCCGCGCCGGAGAAACCGGCTCCGGTCACCGATGCGCCCGGCGCCATTCCGCTTCGTGAGCGCACCTACGTCATTTCCTTCGTGAGCCCCGGCAACGTGGAGCAGCTCCCCGAGGGCGGCGCCCGCGCCCCGGGCTTTGACCTCGACCGCTCGAGCGCCGCGACCTGCGGCAAGTACGACTACGCGGGCCTCACCGCCGGCGCCACGGGGGTCGATAACCAGCTCCCGACGCTCATCCAAAACTCGGTCGCCCTCGTCGATGCCCGTGCGGCCATCGAATACAGCGCCCCGAACGGCACTTCGCTGCTGCTCGTCGAAGTCACCGACGTCGACGACTGGACGAACGACGACCAGGTCCTCGTCCGCGTCTACAGGGCCAGCATCCCCCCCGGCGTCACCATGCAGATTGCCGACGCCGCACCGTTCACCATCTTGCCGAACCAGACCTTCGTCGGCGAAGAGGTCGCCCGCGGCGAGGGCCTCGGCCGCATCCAAAACGGCCGCCTCCACGCCGAGCTCGGCTTCATCCCCTACGCCGTCAAAATCAACGACGCCACCGTCTCGCTCCCCTTCGACGACGTCATCCTCGAAGGCGACCTCCGCGAAGGCGCCATTCAAAACGGCATGATCGGCGGCAGCATCCCAAACCGCACGCTCGCCACGAACCTGGCGGGCGCCGTGTCGCTCGAGCCGTGGTTTCTCGAGTTTCTGCTCCTGCAATCCGGCGACCTCGGCGCCGCATGCGACTCCATCTCCGCTGGTTTGGTCTTTGAGGCCGCGGGCGCCGTTCGGCTCCGCGCGTTCATGAAGTGATCAAGGAAAGGGTGGAAACCATGAAGACGCGAATCGGCATCCTCGCCCTCCTGCTCCTTGGCTGTAACCCGGCCGCACCGAGCCCCGTGAGCCCACCGACCGGTGGCAGCGGCGGCACCGGCACCTGCCCCGCGGGCTCGACGCCCGTCCTCGGCGGCTGCCTCACGAAGACCGCAGCATGCGTGCCCGCCAATGGCGCCGTCGACCGCCTGGCCGTGGGCTCCACCTGCGCGAGCTGCCACGTGCTCCTCGCGGGCTCCATGCCAACCATGCCCCCCATCAACACCCGCCCCTCGGCGGCCAACACCGGCTGGCAACCCACCGGCGTCACCCTCACCAACACCGGCTCGATCAACGTCACCGTCGACGGCACGGTCATCGACTCCAAGAACGTCTCCGGCTGCATCACCGTCAACGCGAGAAACGTCACCATCCGAAGGTCGAAGATCACGACGAACAGCACGTGCATTCACGGAATCACCGTGCAAAGGTCCGACGCCAACCTCCTCGTTGAAGACGTGGAGGTCGACGCGACCATCGGCACCGACTACAGCCACACCGAAACGAGCGGCGCAGAAACCTGCATCAGTGGATCTGGTTTCACCGCGCGCCGAGTGAATCTCCACGGGTGCCGTCGCGGTGCATACGTCGTCCCGTACGCGACGAGCACTCCGAACGTGACGATCGACGCGTCGTATATTCACAACCTTGACCGAGTCACGACATACAGTCGCGCTGGGGTCACCTCGTACCTGCACAGCAACTTCACGCTCCGCAACAATTCCATCGACGCGACGGGTGGGAACACGGACTGGGGAACTACCTATGCGATCTTCGTGGGCATCTTCGACGAGATACCCGTAAACATCGCCATCGACGGGAACTACATCAACGGCGGAACCTTTGGGCTCAACGGCGGTTACTCGGAGGGCTCGACCAAGATTCCGGAGAACATGCGCGTCACGAACAACCAGTTCGGGAGCAACTTCCTCGGCGGCACACACAATTACGTCGCCCCCAACACCACCTGGTACGGCAACACCCTCGCCAGCAACGGCGCAACGGTGAACCGGTAAGGGCGTGGAGACGAACAGGAATCGACTTGGACGATTCGCGGTGGGCGGCCTCGTGCGACTGAACGGGGGATACAACGGTCCCGCGGATTGGCTCGATGGCGAGAAGGCTGTCTACGGCAGCATCTCCCGGCTGTGGATGGCGAACGACGAGCTGCCCGAGTTCTACCGCAGGCTCGCGCGAACGGCAGAGCCCCTTGGGGTGATGGAGATTTCGCTACCGGCACCCACTTCCGTCCGCGGCAATCGGGTCACCGAGCTCACGGTCATGCTGAACTACTCGCTCAACAACCGCTGGGAGATGGACAACACCAACCACGTCGACCCCGTGGTGGTGGTTCTTGTGAAGCAGCCCGACGGTCAATTCGAGCCGGTCGAAAGCCACGCAAAGCTCACCGCATCTTGAGTGGCAGCGCTGCTGCGCAATGGATGGACGGCGTTCGGCGGCGCCGGTGACGGGCGTTCCGGACCCGGTGATGTGGCGTATTCGCCCGCGGATTACGCGGCATTTCATGTCGCCGGGGGTGGCATGCGGGTTGCTTTTCCGGACGCATGCTTCGCCGCAGTACGCGACAACAGGTTTGGCCCCGAAGGCTCGACGGTGCGGTTCCCATCGAGCAGGTCGCGGTGCTCGTTTGCATCGGGGTTGTGGGGGCCCTGGCGGTGGCCCCATTGGGCGACGGATTCCGTCATTCGATCGAGGGCCAATCGGAAGCCTCGCCGTCTGGGCACGCTGCGCCGGCGTCCTCCGTCTCAGCGCAGGCGAGCATCTATCGAAGCGCGATGGAAATCGCCGAGGAGCTCAAACGTCTCGGCCCGGAGGCGGAGCGCATGGCGACTCCGACGACGGTGCGCGACCTGCGTGTTGCACTTGGCGATTCGGCCATGCTGGAGGCTTCGGACGGCGTGTGGCGACTGCTCGACAAGGGAAAGATCGATCCGGATACCGCGCGCACCTGGCTTCGCTACGAGGCGGGGCCGTACGACATCAAGTCCTTCGCCAATCCGGCGCCGCCGCCCGATGCGCTTCGCGTCGTGTCGTTGCCAGAGCAGGGTACAAAGCTCGAAAGAAAGCTGCGGGACAAGGTGCGTGCCGTGATCAAGGGCGCCAAGCCCGACAAGGATCATCGCTGGCTTCGCTACGACGAAGGTGCGCTGACGCCGACCGTGCGCACGCGCATCGACGCATTCAAGGCTGGCATTGGGCGTGAAAGCGAGCTTGTCGATCCGCTGCGCAGCGCCGAGTACGAAGTCATCTTCGCGGATCTGTCGGACGTGGCGGGCGTCAAGCGTCGCGCGGCGGTGCTCCTCGACGACGGTGTGATCGTGCTCAACACGAACCCGAAGCTCGATCTGTCGGCGAGCGCATTCTGGCGCGCGCTCGAAGACGCGGATGCCGAGGACACGCTTTCCATCGCGCGGACGTTCCACAAGTCGGCGACGGGCGAGTCGCCGAAGCGCCTCCGATCCCTGGATGGGCTCCGCGACGCGCTCGCATCGAAACTGCCAGCGGAGATGTCGCCCGGTTCGGAAGTGCGCAATTGGGACCGTGTTCGAGTCGACGGCGAGTTCACGGGGGAGTTCACCCTTCGCCCGACGCCGGAGACGTTCGACGAATGGCCGCTTGAGGAGCGCCTTGGTCACAAGGGGCTCGCCGCGTTCCTACGCGAGGGGAACTTCGACGAGGAGGCGAGGCTCGTCGAAGCGGGGCACGTCAAGCTCCAGGTCGACACGCTCGACCTTCCTGGCCTTACGCTCGGCGACGCCGACAGTGTCATGACCCGGATGTACCTCCCGGATTTTGTCGTCATGGACTGGGAACGGGGCCGCCTCTATCTCGATGCGGAGGAATCCATTCACAGCCGGCCCGTCATCGCCCGCATCGTCCGGCGCCTCGCCGGGGACTAAGGCGGCACGCGCGTTCGAGCGCCTACCTTGGGATGCGTCGCTGGGGAATGAGCGACGGCGGCGGCAGCTCGGAGACCACGCCGTGCGCCAGAAGGAACGACGAGACGGTCTCCCAATACGCGGTCGGGTGCATGGGGATCGTGTTGTGGTCGGCATCGAAGAGCGCGAGTTCGCCGTGCTGGGCAACCTCGGCGAGTCGGCGACCCTGCCAATCGGGGATCAAGCGGTCGCGCGTGCCGTGAAGAACCAGCGTGGGCCCTCCGTAGTTCGGCAGTCGGTCTTCGCTCGGGAACCGGTTGTGTATGAGGGATTCCGTCACGAACCATGCACGTGCCACGTCGGCGATACGCGTGAAGGTTGATTGCAGAATGAGCGCGCGCGGCGCACGTGTTCCGATGGCGCGGCACACGATGCCTCCGCCAAGGGAGCGGCCGTGGAACACGATGCGCGTCGCGTCCACGTCGTCCCGGGAGGCCGCGCGGTCGACGAATTGGAGGAAGTCCTCCGTCACGTTCTCTTCGGTTGGCGTGCCCTCGGAGCGCCCGTAGGCACGAAACTCCGGCAGCAGCACGTGCATGCCGAGGTCGGTGTAGGGCCGGAGCGCAGCGGGCCAGTCGTCGATGAGCTCGGCGTTTCCGTGCGCGAACACCACCAAGGGGGCAGGCGAAGCGGCGCTCGCGGACGGCGCGCGGATGAACCACGCCTCGACCCGGGGCGCTTCAAGCCAGAGCGATTCAACCCCCGCGGGCGGCGGCCCCTTCGGCGCGACACGGAGTCGACGGCCGGGGAACACGAGGGTGCGTTCGATGCGGCGCAGCATGGGAAGCGATCAGGATGCGTCGATGCCGAGGTGACCGAGCATGCGCACCACCACGTTCCGCGAGTCCGCGTAGAGCACGCTGTCCTTCCCGAAGCGAAGCTTGCGGCCTCGCCACCGAACCGAACGCGAGAACACGGCGTAGCACCACACAAGCCCCATCAGGATGTCCTTGATCGGGGCGAACACCAGGAGCGACGCCCGAACGGGCGTGCCCCGGAAGAGGTGCACGTAGTAGCTGTCGAGCACGGTCTTGAATGCAGCCGTCGCAAGCAGAAGCGTGCCGAACCCCGTCTGAAAGCCGCTAGCGACCCACGCAAAGAAGGTCAGGGCCACCGGGTTTGAAAGCAGGTCGGCGACGAAACCGACCCAGTGAATCACCGCGCGTAGCTTGAGCCAACGCGAGTGGCGCGCGAGGAAGCGCTCCACGGAAATTTCCTCGTTCACGTTCGTGACCGTGACCGGGGAGAGAACGACCTTGTAGCCGTGTTCGCGGTACGCGCGGCCGAGAATGAAATCTTCGCAGAGAATGTCGCGTACCGACTCGAGCCCGCCCACTGCCTCAAGCTCCGAGCGACGAAAGAGCATGCTCTTGCCGACCACGCACGGGAGTTTCGCGCCGTAGAGCGCCGCGCACATGCCGGGCGCAATGAACGCGGTGAGCTGCAGATTCTCGAAGGCCGCACCAAGGGAGCGTTCGCCACTGCCGATGACGACGCTCGAGAGCAGGTGGGCCCGTTCGTCCTCGAGCTCACGGACCACCTGAGCAAGGTAGTCCCGGTGCACACGCACGTTGGCATCCGACTGGAAGACGAGGTCAAAACGCGCGGCGTCGTAGGCAGCCTTGAGTGTCGCGACCTTTGGATTCAGGCCGAAGGAGGGATCGGCTCGCACGAAGCGCGTCTGCACTTTCGGGTACTGCGCGGCCACGCGCTCGGCAACCAGGACGCCGAGGTCATCCATGCTCATGGCGGCGAAGACGACTTCGAAGGTGCCGGGGTACGCCTGCTCGTAGAACGAGCGAAGGTTCGCCTCGAGGCCCTCTTCGAGCCCCTTGATCGGCTTGAGGAGCGACAGCGAGGGCAGCGGGGCCGTGGTGGCGCGGCGCGCGCGAGCGAGGTGGCGGCGCGACGCCCAAACGGCGATCAGCTGCGTGACGAGCGAGATGCCCGTCGCACACAGAAAAAACCACGCGATGCTCATCGACACTGGCGTTTCCCCTCGGCCGGAACCATGCATGGCCCGGGCGTGGTCGGCAACCGAACGGCGGTGGGTGTGCACAACGCTTGCACATGTCACCGCAGATTTCGTAGCCTCTCGGCCCATTCGAACGAACCGAAGGAGCAGGGCATGACGAAGAAAGCGGTGATCGAACTCGACGGTGGCAAGCGCATCGAACTCGACCTATTCGACAAGGAAGCGCCGGGGACCGTGGCCAATTTCGAGAAGCTCGCCAACTCGGGGTTCTACTCGAACATTCCGTTCCATCGCGTGATCGCGGGGTTCATGAGCCAGGGCGGCTGCCCCGACGGACGCGGAACGGGTGGCCCGGGCTACACGATCAAGTGCGAACTCAAGGGCAATCCGCACAAGCACGAAGCGGGTTCGCTCTCGATGGCGCACCGCGGTCGCGATACCGGTGGTTCACAGTTTTTCATCTGCCATGCGCCGCAGCCGCACCTGGACGGACAGCACACCGTGTTCGGTAAGGTGACGTCAGGCCTTGAGCATGTCACCGCCATGAAGGGCGGCGAGAAGATGAAGAGCGTTACCGTTAGCGACTGATGTCGCCCTGCGGGATTCGAACGGCGCGTTGCGCTACGGGCAAGCGCCCGAGCACACGCGCCGTTCGCTTTTGCAAGCGGCCGTGCATGCGGCGGTGAAGCTCGGACAGCGGTCGACGCACGCGTCATAGCGCGTGTCGCACGTGTCCACGCACGCGTTCGGAGGCTTCGGTCGAGCGATGGGCGGCGCGGGTGGCGTTTGGCGCGGCGCGGGCGATTCGGGCGGTGTCTCCGTGGCAGCTCCTGCCGGGTCCTCCGGCGTGAGCGCTTCCTCCGGGTCAACGGACTCTGCGACATTGTTTTCGCCCGTCGGGAGCGCCGTGGGGGTCGCGGCGGTCTGCGCCTGCGATCGCGCGGGGTCCGGGGCCGGGGGAAGGTGGTTCGTCACGCGTCGGTCCGCGTAAAGCACATCCTCGTGCGAGCTAACCACGGCGTAGTTCTCGAGCCACGCGTGCCAGCAAGCTCGCCGGAACGACGGCGACGCCTTGGGGGAGCGATCCACGGCGAGGCACCGCTCAAAGTAGATTTCGCTTTCACGGCGGAGACGGAGGCTCGGACCGCATGCAGCGACCGTTAGCAGCATGATTACGGTCAAGCGCACCTTGGTCGCCATGTGCACCAACGTAGCAGATTGCGTCCACGTAGACTCGGTGAGCCCACGTGGCGCGCGTCGAAGGTGCCATCGGAGCGAGGGATCCGTCATACTGTCAAGCGATGAGACTCCGTGGTTGGCTACTCATTGCGGCGCCGTTGTTCGTCGCGTGTTCGAGTCCTGGGGGCACCAAGCCGGTGCGCGGCGCGGACATCGTCGCAGAGAACGGATCGGATGCGGCCGTGGAAGACGCGCCCGTCGGCAACAACGAGAGTTGCGATCCGCCCACGCACATGGTTCTGGAGTTCCTGACGGAAGGAACGAGCATTGACCTGGGGTACTCGGGCCTGGCGTTCGGCACGTCCCTCAGCGAAGGCACATTCACCACGGTCCAAATCACGGACTGTGACAAGGACTGCGCGACGAACTGCCGGTTCGTGGGGCCCGTCGACCACCCGGACGCGCAGCACGTTAGCTACCATCGGTGCAGTACGGATTCGCGGCAGGTGTGCTCCTCGGACGCGCAGTGCGGAGGGGGGGAGTGCACGTTCTTCCTAAGTTCCCACGGCCTATCGACACTGCCCATCGTGAACCTCGAGAGCGCGCTCATGCTCGAGTTCAAATCGCTCGAGGGCGCCGACCCGTGGCCGCTCAAGGGGAGCGTGGATCTCACGACCGGACGCATCGACGTCACCCGGGCAAACCTACGCATTCACCAGTGGACGGAGGCACCGTTCACCGGCGTCAAGGCACCGGGCTGCATCAACGACACGACCGCACGGGACGGGAAAAAGGACGGCGACTGTACCGGCGGGGTCTCGGGCAAATGCGATGTGCATGGGGAGCCAGGTTTGGGCGAGAACACCGTGCAGCGGTCGACGAGTCTCGACTGCCCGCTGCCCAATTTGAGCAATCCGGCGTCGTACTTCGATATGGACCTCGGTCACCTCTCGACCGCGGGAGACACGCTTGAACTCACCAATGAAAGCCCGAATTGCACGGCCGACGGCGGAAAGTGTTGGTGTGGTCTTTGTGATGATCCGCCCGATCAGCCGTGCAAGACGAACCGTGACTGCAACAACGGCGCTGGTACGTGCGGCGGTGGCGTGTCGCATCCCGCATTTAGGTACGATGGGTGCAACCGCGGCGAGGGCCTTTTCGCGGGTTGGCGTTGCGGCGGCGAATTCGGTGCCGACAGGTGCATGCCGGAGAACGCGTTGCTTGCACTGGCCGGCTACCGTTCGAAGTGCCACCCGGGCAACGGCGCCATCGGCGCACGCATCGAGGTCACCGGATCGCAATCCGTCACGGAGGAGGGCGCGATCGATTCGGTTCTTACGGGCATTAAGTGCGTACCCAGCACCACGAGCAGCACCGTCAACGATCAGATTGGCTTTCCTGGGCCAGCCGTGATTACGCTCCATCAGAAGGGAGTCCCTGTCTTTGCGGAGTGAACTGTCGATGGAAAGCGGCCCGATCGACTCTTACTTACTTACAAGCGCGAAACGATGGTGCCTCGGTGCACTCGCCATGGCGGCCCTCCTGGGGTGCTCGAGCGCGAAAACGGCCAATCCGGTCCGTGACGCCAGTATTTTGTCGCCGGACGGTGGCGGGGATGGCGGCGGCGGGGACGGGAAGGCTCCCGAGAGCTGCGATCCACCGACGCACATGTTCATCGAGTTCCTTACGGACGGAACGAAGATCGACCTCGGTTACTCCGGCTTGTCCTACGGCACGACGCTAAACGTGGGTGCGTCCACGACCGTCAAAATCACGGATTGCGACAGCGATTGCGCGACGAACTGCCGATTCGTGGGGCCCGTCGCTCATCCCGACCCGAATCACATCGATCTGCGTCGGTGTCGGTCGGACACGAGGAAGGAGTGCTCATCCGACGCGGATTGCGGCACCGGCGAGTGCACCTACTTCCTGACTTCGCATTCCGTGTCGCAGCTGCCCGTCCTCACGAACCTCGAGAGCGCGCTCTTGCTCGAGTTCAAGACGCTGGACGGCGCGGACCCGTGGCCGATCAAGGGGAGCGTCGACCTGTCCACCGGTCGCGTGGACGTCACGCGCGTCAACCTGCGCGTTCACCAGTGGATGCAGGGGCTCCTCGAACAGCCCGCGCCCGGCTGCGACAACGACACCACGCCCAATGATGGAATTCCCAACGGCGACTGCACTGGGACGGTCACGGGGAAATGCGACGTTCACGGCCAGCCAGGGCAGGGGCCGAGCGTCATCAAGCGTTCCACAAGCCTGGATTGCCCGTTGCCGGGCGTGAACGACCCGTCCGAGTACTTCGACGTGGACCTCGGCCGCCTGTCGACCTCGGGGGACTCCCTCGAGATCACGGATGCGAGTCCGAAGTGCACGGACGGGGGCGGCAAGTGCTGGTGCGGGCTTTGCGACGATCCGCCGGATGCTCCCTGTAAGACGAGCCGTGACTGCAATGGTGGCAAGGGAACGTGCGGCGGCGGAGTGTCGAATGCGAAGATTCGCTACGACGGC
>JAWKRM010000029.1:0-62558 GCA_041389625.1 Polyangiales bacterium | reverse complement strand
CATGAGCCGCACGCGCAACCTCGAAGCGCTGCCCAAGACGTTCAGCATCTCGCTGCCCGCCGACGCTGACGGTTACATCGGGCGCGAGTGCCCACAGGACGACTGCAAGCGCTACTTCAAGGTAACGCCGGGAACGGGTCTGAAGGGCATCAGCACCTGCCGTTGTCCTTACTGCGGCCACGAAGGCCCCAGCAAGACGTTCTTCACGCGGGCGCAGATCGACCACGCGCTTTCCGTGGTCAAGAACAAGGTCGTCGGAGCTTTCCTCAAAGACATGAAGGCGATGGAGTTCAACCATCGCGGCGGTGGCATCGGCCTATCGATGAAGGTTCATGGTCAGCCGCCGCCAATTCGCGGCTACTCCGAGCAGGACCTCGAGACCGAGAGCCTCTGCGACGCTTGCTCGCTCCGCTACGCCATCTATGGCGTGTTCGGCTTCTGCCCCGACTGCGGCGCGCATAACAACCTCAGCATCCTCGACGCCAACATGCGCGTCGTAGCCAAGATGCTCTCCCTCGCCGCGACAGTCGATGCCGAGGTTGCCACGAGCCTGGTCGAGAACGCGCTCGAGGACTGTGTCTCAGCCTTCGACGGGTGGGGCCGCGCGGTCTGCGAGGTGTTCGCCGCCAAAGCCGCCGATCCCGCCAAGGCAGGCAAGATCTCGTTTCAGAACGTCATGCGCGCGCAGGAGGCGCTGAAGATCCACTTCGGCTTCGATGCCGATGTGGTTCTGGGCCTTGAAGCGGTGGCGGTCCTGCACCGGGCTTTTCAGAAGCGGCATCTGCTTGCCCATCGCTTGGGCGTGGTGGACGACGACTACCTTCGCCAGACCGGCGATCCGACGATTCGACACGGCTGTCGTATCGGCATCTCAGCGTCGGAAGTCGAAGCGACCGCGGCGGGCGTTCGGGCGTGGGCCGAGGCGTTGAACGCCCACCTCGGGAGGCTTCCGTGACGACGATGCCTGTCAAAATCAGTCGTCGTGCGATCGACGCCGTGGTGAAAGTCATCACTGGCGACCGCGTCGACGTGAATCGAAGCATCGCGCCGTACCGCACAGCAGCGAATCTGGAGGAGTTCTTCACCGAAGATCTCATGCTTCCCGCCCCTCCGAACCTGCAGAGGGACTCCCGACCGAGGGAAACGGTCTCGAGGCTCAAGCTCCTCAACGGAACAGCCGATCTCTGTCGCGTCATCGAGGCTGCCGTCCGACCCGCACACTACGAGGGCAGCGATTACTCGGTGGAAGCTGCGGTCGCCTACTTGAACCCATTTCTTGCCCACGACGACCTACGCTTGGTGCGCAACGGCAAGCGGTACGCGTTGGTTGCAGCCCACACCGACGTGGACCTGCCACGAGCCGCTATCCTCTCCACGGACTATGTGCGGGAGCTGACCGAAAAGGCAGATGGTCGCCTCGCGGACGGCGACCGGGACGGCGCCATCACCGCCGCACGGACGATGCTAGAGGCAGTGCTGGTCGAGCTGGAGAAGCAGCTCGTTGGAGCGCCGGGGGGTTACAAGGGCGATCTGCCGAAGCAGTTCAAGGCCGTGGCCAAGCAACTCCGGATCGACGACGAGCGGACCGACCTCGACGACAACTTCAAGCAAGTCGCGCGCGGGCTCGTGCAGGTGGTCAACGGGCTCGCGCCCATCCGCAACAAGATGAGCGACGGTCACGCCCGCGAGCGGAAGCCCGAGGCGCACCACGCCCGCGTGATCGTGAACGCGGCGAAGACCGTCGCGACGTTCCTCGTGGAGTCCTACCTCGTACAGCGCGAGCGGGGGCTGTTGTCCGCCTCGTCGAAGTCGGAGGCGGCGGGATGACCCGCACGTCTCGCGAGGGGAAGAAGCCATGAGCGCGTTCACGGAATCCGTCGTCGAGCAGGCGACCCTCGCGTGGTTCGAAGCGCTCGGGTACACGATCTCGGGAGGCCCCTCGATCGCGCCCGGCGAGCCCGGGCAGGAGAGGCGGACCTACGCTGACGTCGTGCTCGACGGCCGCTTGCGCGACGCGCTCGCGCGGCTGAATCCAGCGGTCTCACGCGAAGGCCTCGACGAGGCGTTCCGAAAGCTCACTCGGATCTCGTCGCCGCAGCCGGTCGATGCGAACCACGAGCTGCACTCCTACCTCGTGAACGGCGTCAGCGTGGAGTACCTGCGCGCCGACGGCACTATCGGGTACGACCCGGTGCGCGTCGTCGACTTCGACGTGCTGGAGAACAACGACTGGCTCGTCGTCAATCAGTTCACGGTTAGCGAGGGCGGTCACAACCGACGCCCCGACGTCGTCGTGTTCCTGAATGGCCTGCCGATTGCCGTCATCGAGCTGAAGAACGCGGCGAGCGAGAACGCGACCATCTGGAGCGCGTTCCAGCAGCTCCAGACCTACAAGCAGGAGCTGCCGTCGCTCTTCGTCGTCAACGAGCTGCTCGTGGTCAGCGATGGGCTCGAGGCGCGGATCGGTACGCTCTCGTCGAACAAGGAGCGTTTCCTACCCTGGCGCACCATCGAGGGCGAGGCACTCGCACCGAAGACAATGAGCCAGCTCGAGGCGCTGATCCGCGGCGTTTTCGACAAGCGACGGCTCCTCGACCTGCTTCGTTACTTCATCGTGTTCGAGGACGATGGGGACGAAGTTATCAAGAAGATGGCTGGCTACCATCAGTTTCACGCCGTTGCTAGCGCGCTTGAGGCCACGATCTCGGCTTCGCGGCCGCAGGGCGACCGTCGGGTCGGCGTGGTTTGGCACACGCAAGGTTCCGGGAAGAGCCTCACGATGGCCTTCTACGCGGGACGGGTCGTGCTGCACCCGGCGATGCAGAACCCGACGCTCATCGTGCTCACCGATCGGAACGATCTCGACGAGCAGCTCTTCGGTACGTTCGCGCGGTGCAAGGACCTCCTGCGCCAAAGCCCGGAGCAGGCGAAGGATCGCGCCCACCTGCGGGAGCTGCTCAAGGTTGCCTCGGGCGGAGTGGTCTTCACGACCATCCAGAAATTCATGCCGCCAGCCCAAGAAGATGGGTCGCGCGGTGACACGTTCCCGCTGCTTTCCGAGCGCTCGAATATCGTTGTGATTGCGGACGAGGCGCACCGGAGCCAGTACGACTTCATCGACGGCTTCGCGCGCCACATGCGCGACGCCCTGCCGAACGCATCGTTCATCGGCTTCACCGGCACGCCCATCGAAGCGGCCGACAAGAACACGCGCTCGGTCTTCGGCGACTACGTCAGCGTCTACGACATCCAGCGGGCAGTCGAAGACGGCGCCACGGTGCCGATTTACTACGAGAGCCGCCTCGCAAAGCTGGAGCTGAAAGACGAAGAGCGCCCGCGTCTTGACGAGGCTTTCGACGAGCTGACTGAAGGCGAGGAACTCGAAGGGCGTGAGAAGCTCAAGACGAAGTGGTCGGCGCTCGAGGCGCTCGTCGGTACCGACCGGCGAGTGCAGCTCATCGCGAAGGACCTGATCGAGCACTTCGAAGCTCGCCTCGAGGCCATGGACGGCAAGGCGATGCTGGTCTGCATGAGCCGGCGGATCTGCGTCGACCTCTACAGGGCGCTCATAGCGCTACGCCCCGACTGGCACGATGAGAGCGACGACAAGGGCGCCATCAAGGTCGTGATGACCGGCTCGGCGTCTGACCCGAGCGACTGGCAGCAACACATCCGTAGCAAGCAGCGCCGCGAGGCACTGGCCAAGCGGTTTAAGAACCCTAGCGATCCCTTCAAGCTCGTCATCGTCCGCGACATGTGGCTCACAGGCTTCGACGCCCCGTGCATGCACACGATGTATATCGACAAGCCGATGCAGGGGCACGGTCTGATGCAGGCCATCGCGCGCGTGAACCGCGTGTTCCGGGACAAGCCGGGCGGCCTCGTTGTCGACTACCTGGGCCTCGCCGATCGACCAAGAAGGCCCTGCACACGTACACCGAGAGCGGCGGACAGGGCGAGACGGCGCTCGACCAGGAGAAGACCGTGGCGCTGATGCTCGAGCGCTACGAGCGGTGCTCGGACATCTTCACGGCTTCGACTGGAGCGCTTGGGACGAGCAGCTCCCCGGCCGCGCGCCTCTCGGTCCTGCCCGCAGCGCAGGAGTACGTGCTCGCCGCAGACGGCGGGAAGGAGCGGTTGCTTCAGGTCGTCACTGAGCTGTCGAAGGCGTTTGCGCTCGCCGTGCCACACGAGGAGGCGATCCGCGTCGCGATGACGTCAACTTCTTCAGGCCGTGCGCACGGCCATCATGAACGCAGGTGGGCGACCGAAAAGGCTCGGGCGACATCGACCGCCATCCGGCAGATCGTCTCGAAGGCGATCGTGAGCGACAGGTCATCGACATCTTCACTTTGGCAGCCGCAGCGCCAGAACCCCGACATCTCGATCCTGTCCGACCAGTTCCTCGCCGACGTGCGCGGGATGAAGCACCGGAACCTCGCGGTCGAACTGCTACGGAAGCTACTCAACGATGAAGTGAAGGCGCGCTCGAAGCACAACCTCGTGCAGGCGCGTTCTTTCGCGGATCTCCTCGAGAAGTCAGTCCGTCGCTACCAGAACCGCGCCATCGAGGCCGCGCAGGTCATCGAGGAGCTGATCGAGCTCGCGAAGGAGATGCGCGCCGCCCAGAAGCGTGGCGACGAACTCGGGCTCAGCAGCGACGAGCTCGCCTTCTACGACGCGCTCGAAGTCAGTGACACCGCCGTCAAGGTCCTCGGCGACGAGACGCTGCGCACCATCGCGCGCGAGCTCGTCGAAACCGTGAAGCAGAACGTCACCATCGACTGGACTGTTAAGGAATCGGTCCGGGCCAAGCTGCGTGTCATCGTAAAGCGCATCCTTCGCAAGTACGGCTACCCGCCCGACAAGCAGGAAGCCGCGACGAACACGGTGCTGCAGCAGGCGGAGTTGCTTTCGGATTTCTGGACCGTGCATGGGAATCAATGAACGTGAATTTGATTCCGTTGACGTTTGAGGTTCGCTGAAGCGCTCGGCGCTTTCGATTGAGACAGGTGCACACGCCGAATCGGCACGTGAGACAGCGTGACGCGCGCTTCGTCTGAAAAAGGAGAAGGCCGCTTGGTCAGTTCGACCAAGCGGCCCCCAAGTTAATCCGAAGAACGGAGTACGAACGCCATCGCGTAGCTGCCCACAATAAAGGCGACTAATGCCGTCGTCATATCAGGACCCTTTCGTCGCGGGTCGTTACTCTCCCGACCAGCGCACCCTGTCGCGCTGAACGTGCGGGGGCTCCTTCCGAGCCCCGTCGCGTACCGACGAAGTCGTCAATCCGCGCGAGCAAACCGATGGCTGGTGGTTTGGGTCGGCCATCACCAGATGGCCATGAGCGAACGTAACAGTAAGACATACGACTGCCAATATGCGGGACTCCCGAGGCATCACGCTTTGCGTCGCAGCCTGAACGCCCCGGATTGCCCCTCGAGCGGGACTTCCCGCGAGCATCAAGGCACGCCTGCCACACCACACAACCACGATCCCGCCCGCTATCCCTCCCGCCCCCGCAACTCGCTCACGCGTTTCCTCAGGTCCCTCGTGGGTTCGAAGATGAAGCGTTTGCTGACTTTGCGTTGTTCGAGGAGGCCTCGCTTTGTGAGGTCGAGGAGGTCGGAGCGGGCGGTGGCGTAGGAGATGGTGTGGTAGGCGCTGTGGGGGGCGATTTCGTAGAGGGCGTCGGGGTGGCGTAGGGCGTGGGCGATGAGGGTTTTCTGGCGGTGGTTGAGGTCGGCGAGTTGTCGGAGTTGGCGTTCGAAGGCTTGGGCTTTGGTGCGTTCTGCGTCGAGGTAGGTGTGGAGGGCTTCGAGGGCGTCGGTGATGACTTTGAGGTGAAACAGGATGAAGTAGGTGAGGTCGTTGGAGTCGGTTTCGGTGTGGAGGAAGGCCCTGGCGTATTGCGTGACGCGTTTTCGGATGATGGCGGAGATCGAGGTGAACTCGAACTGCCAGTAGCCGTGGGTGAGCGCGGACCAGTAGAAGAGCGAGCGCGCGGTTCGGCCGTTGCCGTCGACGTAGGGGTGGTCGTAGGCGAGCCAGAAGTGGAGGAGGATGGCGCGGAGGACGGGGTGGAGGAACACGCCCTTCGGAGCCGTGCCGTTGGCGAAGGCGCACATGCGGGCGTAGCGCTCGGGGAGTTCTCGGGCGGCGGGGGGCGTGTGGAGCGTTTGGTTTTGGTTGTCGGTGACTTCGATTTGTTCTTGCGCGGTGCGAAAGCGACCCGCGGCGTGGGCGTCGTCGAGGGTGCCGTCGGTGACTTTGCGGTGGAGCGTGTGGACGAGCTCGGCGGTGAGCGGCTTGGTTTTGAAGTCCGCGAGCGCTTGCATGGTTAGGTAGTTGTTGAAGATCATGCGCTCGCTCTTGTCGCGGGGCTGGCGGCCGGAGCGGAGCATCTCTTTGGCGTCGCGTCGCGTGGTGGCGGCGCCTTCGATCTGGCTCGAGGCGATGGCCTCCTCGATCAAGGTGGCGATGTGGTAGCGCCCGCGGGTCTCGGGGTTTGCGATTTCATCCGGTTGGGCGATGGCGCCTCCGGCCGCGCGGTCGAAGAGGTGGAGCTGTTCGTCGATCTCGGGGAGGTGGGCGTACCAAAATGGATTGCCGTTGGTGTCCGTCAGGCCGTGGATGGTTCGCGCGACTCGCTTCCGATGGAAGTGGATCCATGCCCACCACTCGTCGTGCGTTTGGAACTCTTCGGGGAGCGGGCGTCTTCGCACTTCGTCCCAATGCAGATACTTCCCGTTGACGAGGGGCCCCTGCGTCGTCCGGTGGAGCTCCAGGAACCGCGGAGGAAGGTCCCCTGTCTTGGGAGGCCGAGCTGGGAGTTTCATTCTTGTTTGATATTAGTAATCAGATTTCTAATATCAAATTGCAGAGTGATTTTGTTAAAATCACTATGATTTTTGCCTATACAGGTTCTACGTCCCCGCCTGCTGGAAGGGCCCGGGGTAGTGGTCGAAGCGGAAGCGCGGGGCGCAGACGTGGGAGACCGCGGGCGCGGACGATGCGGCTTGTGCGCTAGGACTGGCGGGATTCGATGGAGTCGGGGGACAGGTGTACCCGGAGGCCAATTAAGTCTCGTGTCCCCCCTATTTCCGTGGCGGAACTAGGGGCGTCGGCTTCGGCGCCGGAATGCGGTGAGGGCGAGGAGTAGGGTGGGGAGGGCGAGGTGGGGGGCGGTTCGGGTGGTGCGCACGCTGCAGCCGGAGCCGGCGAGGCCGCCGCCGCTGAAGCTGCCGCCACCGTTGTTGGCGGTGTTGTCGCCGGCGTCGTTGTCGGTGCCGGGCGTGGCGCCGTCTTGGTCGTGGACGCCGCCGTCGGTGCCGGCATCCGTGCCGCCGTCGTGCATCATCATGAGTGCCGCGGCCTCTTCGGCGTCGTCGATGCCGTCGCCGTCCGAGTCGGTGGAGGTGGGGTCGAAGCCGAGTTCGATTTCTTCCGCGTCCGTGAGGCCGTCGTTGTCGGAGTCTTCGTCGAGGGCGTCGATGGTGCCGTCCATGTCGGAGTCGGCCGGGTCGTTCGGGTCGCCGACTTCGCCGAGGTCCGAGATGCCGTCGCCGTCCGAGTCGGAGGACTCGGGGTTGAGTTCGAGCGCCACTTCTTGCTCGTTCGTGATCCCGTCGTTGTCGGTGTCGCCGGTGGGGCAGGCGAGCACGTCGCCGTCGGGCATGCACGCGTTGGAGGGTTCGCCGTCTTCGCCGTTGGGGGTGCCGTCGTGGTCGGCGTCGCCGGTGGGGCATGCGACCGCGTCGCCGTCGGGGGCGCACGCGTCGCTCGGGCTGCCGTCTTCGCCGTTGGGTGTGCCGTCGTTGTCGGTGTCGCCGGTGGGGCACGCGAGCACGTCGCCGTGCGGGACGCAGGGGTCGTTCGGCGCCGTGTCGTCGTCGTCTGGGATGCCGTCGTTGTCCGAGTCGGTGAGGTTACAGTTCGGGGCGCTGACGCTCGGAACGCAGGCGTTCGTTGGCTTCGGGTCTTCGCCGTTCGGCGTGCCGTCGTGGTCCGCGTCGCCCGTGTCGCAGGCGACCGCGTCCGCGTCGGGGGCGCAGGGCTCGGACGGGCTGTCGTCGTCTTTGTTGATGGTGCCGTCGCCGTCGTTGTCGGCGGTGCCGCAGTCGGTGGCGTCGGGGTCGGGGTCGCAGGGGTCGTCGACCGCCACGTCGCGCGCGTCGCTGAAGGGCGTTACGGGGAGCGCCGTGTCGCCGTAGTCGCCGAACTCGCAGACGTGGGCGGTGACGGGGTATAACGACATAAACTGCGGGAAATCGTCCCATTCGCCATCGGGGAGCAAGACCGCGTAGTCCTGGGAGCTGTCGACGTCGTCGGGCTTCATGTCGGCCCAGTTCTGATATCCGGCGCTGAGCAGCGTTCCGTCGACCACATCCACGGACTCGGGCCCCGTGATCCATCGCCAGTCGCCTTCGACTGTCTTATCGCTCGCGCCGATCCACGCCCGAATGCCGCCCGCGAGCCGCTGCGCCACGGGCTGTTCCACCGCGGTGGTGAGCGTGGCGAGGTAACCCTGCATGCCGAAGTAGCGGTCGGACTCGCACCGGACCTTCCCGTTGAGCCACGGCTTGGGGATTCCGTAGTCGACCGCCAGATAGTAGTGGCCGTTGTCCGGAAAGTAGACGCCGTTGCCGAGGGTCACGCGAATGGTGCGCGCCCCGCCCGTGCGGAACGCCCCCGTGCTTTCGTACGTGACCGTGCGAAGCACCTGCTCAAGCTCGGCGAGATCTGCGGCGCCCGCGACGCGGAGAATGCCGCGCGGAGCATCGTAGGTGCACGTGACGCTGTTGACGGGCGTGCACGCGAGGATGTCTTCGCCGGGGACGAAGCCCGCGCCAATGTAGACCGTGGCCGACACGGCCGTGCTCGTCGCATCGGTGAGCGCGATGCCCGTATCGATGACCACGGGCGACAGGGGGTAAGCCAGGGCCCCCGAGGTCATCGTCACGGTCTGCGCCGAGGCCGCCGGAGCAAAACGGAGCGCGAAGGAAAGAAAGAGCAGGGCGAAGGTAGCGAATCTCACGGGTGCGATTCTACCAAAGGCGCGTTTCGAGCGGATGAAAGTGTGGGACCCCGTCGGAGGCCGACGACACGCGAAGGGCATCGGATCCTAAACGCCGCGATTCCGGCCGGACTTCTTCATCTCGCGCTGCGACCGCGCTTTCCCATGCGGCGCCCCGAACTACGAGTCGCTGGCTAGGGGTCGGGGACGCCGCCGTCGTGCATCATCGGGAGCGCCGCGGCTTCGTCTCTACGCCGTAAGCCCGGTGAGTGGACCCGAGCAGTACTTGGGGTCGCCGAAGGTTTCGACGGGGGCGCCGAAGATTTCGGCGAGGGCGAGGAGGATGCCGTTGTGTGGGGTCCTTGCGGGGTAGGTGATGCAGCGGCCGGAGCGGAGGGCGCCGCCGGCGTTGCCCGCGAGGACGAAGGGGATGCCGTCGATGGCGTGGCCGCCGCCGTTGTCGGTGCCGATGAGGATGGCGCTGTGGTGGAGGAGCGACTTGCCGTCGGGTTCGAGGATGGTGTCGAGCTTCGCGAGGAAGTCGCCGATCTGGGTCATGTGCCAGTGGATGACGTCCTGGTGCACGGAGCGGCCGAGGTTCGGGTCGATGTTGCCGTGGGAGGCGTTGTGCACGGTGAGCGACACGCCGATGGAGGGCAGGGTGTAGCCGCCGGCGCCCGAGCCCCAGGTGTGCGTGGCGACGTGGGTCACGCGGCACATGAGCATGGTCGTCAGGAGCTCCATGTGGAGCTTTGAGATGAGGGGGACGTTGGCGTCGTCGGCGAGGTCGAGGTCGACCGGGGGCGCGTCGGGGAGGGCGCACTCGGTGACGGCGGCGGCGAGGCTTTGCTCGAGCTCGCGCACGGATTCGGCGTGGAACTCGAGGCGCCGGCGGTCTTCGGCGCCGAGGGCGCCGTTCAGTTCGCGGAGGTCCGCGGCGACGACGTCGAGCACGCTTCGGCGTTCGGCGCGGAGGCGGCGGAGTGCGTCGATGTTGGTGGCGCCGGCGATGTCGGCGAAGGCGGCATCGAAGGCGGCGACGGGGCTCGTTTCGGGGCGGAGCGGTTCGTAGGGCGCGCGGTAGGAGATGGCGGGCGAGATCTGCGGCCGCGTGCCGAGTTGGATCGACGGGAACTGGCTCACGGGCGACGCGGCGGCGATGTGTTGATCGAGGGTGCGGCCGCCGCCCTTCGGCGCTTCGGCGCCGGAGAGGAAGGTCCACATGCCCGCGTCGTGCGAGCCGCCGGGGCCGATGGAGGCGGCGAGGCTCACGTTGCGGAAGACGATGAGCTTTTCGTGCACGGCATCGAGCGGCGTAAGGAGCGGCGTGAGCGACGGGGTGAGCGCGAAGTCGGGTCGCTCGTCCGCGGGGAACCAGAGCGACGGGCGCGTGCCGTTACAATACTTGAGGCCGACGAAGCGTTTCGGGATGCCCGTGTCGGGCGCCGCGCGCAGGAGGCCGCGGTGAAACGGGAGCGTGGCGGCGGCGGCGCCGAGGCCGAGCTGCGTTAGAAACCGGCGACGCGATGGGGTGAGGTTCATGGCGTCGAGCCTCCGGCGAAGGTTTTCGTGTGGAACGCGCGGCTCGCCACGGTGGCGCGGACGAGGGCGTGGAAGCTGCGGTCTTCGGCGTCGAAGGCCGTGCGGAGTTCGGTGAGGGTCGTTTCGTCGTCCGTCGATTCGCGTCGACCGAAGGCGAAGCGGAACCACTGCCGCACGGCGCAGTCGGCCACCTGGTCGTCGTCGGCGAGCTTTTCGGTGAGCTCCCGCGCGTCGGCGAAGGTGATGACTTCGCCGTTTGCCTTCGTGAGTGAACCCGAGGTGTCGATGGGGGCGCCGTTCTCCGTGTCGCGCCAGCGGCCGATGGCATCGTGGCGCTCGAAGGCAAAGCCGATGGGGTCCATGAGGGCGTGGCAACCGGCGCAGTTCTCGTCTTCGGCGTGCATCGTGTAGCGCTCGCGGGCCGTGGGGGCCGTGGACGCTTCGGGCGGGAGCGGCACCACGTCGGTCGGGAGCGCGGGCAGGGGTTCGCAGAGGAGCTCTTCGCGCACGAAGCGGCCGCGGGCGATGGGGTCGGTCTGCGTCGGTTGGGAGAAGGTGGCGAGCCAGAGCGCGTGGGTGAGGATGCCCGAGCGCTGGGCCGGGTCCGTGTCGAAGCGGTTCGGGCCGCCGCCGATGGCGTCGACGTTGTAGATGGTCTTGATTCGCGAGCCCACGAACGAGGTCGGCGTCGTGAGCAGCGCGTCGAGGCGCGCGCCTTCCTCGTTGAAGATGTACTTCACGAACGCGCGTGCGCTCTCTTCGAGGGCGATGCCCTGGAGGTAGACGCGGTAGTTCGCGTACACGTCCGAGGTGGGGCGCAGGGTTTCGACGCGGTCGAGGTCGAACCAGTCGGAGATGAAGCGCCACGCGATTTCGCCCGAGCGTTCGTCGCCCCAGAGGCGAAGGGTTTCCGCTTCGAGGGTGGCGGGGTCGAGGAGGCTTCCGTCGGCGGCGGCCTCGAAGAGGCGCGCGTCGGGCATCGTGCCCCAGAGGAGGTAGCTCATGCGGCTCGCGAGCTCGTGGGCCGAGAGCGAGCCGTCGCCGCCGAGGTGTGCGTCGCCGCCGCCGAGCTCGGTGCGGAAGAGAAACTTCGGCGACTGGAGCATGGCCGAGGTCACGGCGCCGACGCCTGCGCGCACGTCGCCCGTTTCGCGGAAGGTTTCGTAGAGGCCGAGGTAGCGTTCGCGCTCGTCGGCGCCGAGGGGGCGGCGGAACGCGCGCAGGCCGAAGTGGTCGACGAAGTGTTCGATGCAGGCGCGTTCGGCGTCGCCGGTGGGGTCGCAGCCGAGGAACGCGGGCAGGTCGACGGTGGCGAGCTCCGCCATTTCGCGGGAGGTGGCGGCGTAGATTTGCGTGAGCGGCGGCGTCACCCACTGCGCCGACGAATCGTTCACGAGGCCGTGGAGCGTGCCCTCGGAGGGGAGGCGTTTCGCCACCGCGCTCTCGAAGCCGAAGAGATCATCGAGCGTCGCGCGGTACTCGTCGTGCGTGAGGCGGCGAAGGGGCTCGATGGCCACTTCGTCGGACGGAGCGCCGCCCGGGTCGCCGGGTGTGCGGGCGCCCGTCGTTGACTCCGACCCGTCGCCGGCGACGCTGCCGGTGCAACCGGCGAGGCTGATCATGGCGAGGCCGAGAACGACGGGGCCAAGAACGACGGGGCCAAGGAAACTCAGCGCGGCAGCCTTCGCCGCCGATGCCAACGCCCTTCCCCGCGCCCCTGTCCCGTCCACCCGGGCTCGAAGTTGCAAGCCCCGCGCCAGGGCATCCCTTCCTAGAACCTGGCGGATCGCGGGGTTTTCGAAGGAGCGAGCAAGGACGTTCCGTCCCGAGGAACACGGGAGGCGCCGAAAACAGAGCAAGTTCCGGCGCGGGCGGGATCGCCGAAGGCGGTAAGGGCGGCGACGACCTTGGCGGCGTTGTCGTCGGAGCGCTCAATCCAAACGTCAAGGTCGCCGGTGAACCGCGGTCTACCGTGTACGGCCAGCGCCTGCGCTCCAACGAGCAAGAACTTCACCCGATGGGCGACGAACAATTTCAAGAACTCTTTGAAGTCGCCATTCAGGTTCATTGCGTAGGAGCCTATACTCTTCGCGGATTCGTTCGACGGCCTCGAGCCGCTCCTCGGGCGTGGTGCCGGCCCAGTCGTCGTGGGCCTGGGACCCGAGCTTGCTCCAACGAACCGAACGTTCCACCCCGAAAAGCTAGCACAGAGCCCATGCTCCAACGAGGCGGGCGGCGTGCTAGGCTCCGCGCGCCATGGTTGGCCGGCTGGTTGTGTTGGGGGTTGGCGCGCTGCTCTGCGGTGGCTGCCATGATTTTGACGCACTGATTCGGCACGGGAGCGATTCCGGGACCATGGTCGACGCGAGTGATGACGCGGCGGACGGGCACGATGCGACCATGCCGTGCGTGCCGGGTTGCTCCGGCGGCACGTGGACCGAGTGCATCGACTCGAAGACGGTGGAGCACGAGTGCGCGCTCGGGTGCGCGACCGCCGAAGCATGCAAGACCATCTCGCCCAAGTGGTGGGACGAAGCGAACGCGCGGCGCCTCCCCCGGGCGACGGAGGATCTCATCGTCCCCGCGCACACCGAGTGGCTCATTTGGACGAAGGCCACGGGCAACGACCCGGTGATCTACGAAACGCCGGACTCGAAGCCGTTTCCGATTTGGATCCCGGGCAAGGGCTTCCCAAAGGACTTCGCGACGGACGCGCAGCCGGATTTCGATTGGAGCGAAGAGGACCTCGGGCCGGCGGGCAATCAGAAGCCCGTCGTCGTGATCTGGGTTCGTGATTTCCGCGTGCCGGACACGTCGAAGGTGTACGCGTGGGATGGCCGGCCGGTGATCATCGCCGCGTCGCGTGACATCAAGATCGACGGCGTGTTCGACGCGGGCTCCCGGCCGGTTCCACTCGTCGGCGGCGCGGGGGCGGTGCCCAAGGGCGGGTGGATCGCCGAACTCGGTCATCCCGGCGCCGGAGGCAACGGCGGGGAAACCTCGCAGCAGAACCCCTTTAGCGGTGGCTGGTGCTTCGGCGGCGGTGGCGGCGGGTACGCCACGGCGGGGGCCGCCGGCGGCGCGCTCTTTGGCCAAACGGGCGACGGCGGATCCGCGGGCGCGACGGTTCCGATTCAAGGTTACGTCGGTGGCGCGGTCGGTGGCGGTGGCGGCGCGCTCAACACCAAGGAGTTCACCGGAGCCGGTATTGGCGGCGGCGTGGCTGCGTTCGTCGCGCTCGGCGGGATCAACGTTTCGGGTGGAATCACCGTGGGTGGTGGCGCCGGGTGGGGTGGTCGGAGCGGCCCAGGAACCAACGTCTCCGAACGGCGCCGGCGGTCAGGGTGCGATGTGCTTCGGGTTCCTTCTCGGCGAAGCCTGCTCGGGCGCCTTCGGAGAAGTCGGTTCGCTCACGCCAGGCGCGAGCGGGGGTATGGGGAATGTTCCCTCGCCGCTCGTCGGAACACCGGCGATGGGCGGTAACGGCTCGAACGACGTGGGCGTGGCAACCGCAGGCGAGGGCCGCCGCGCGATCGGGGGCGACAACGCGACGAGCGGGAGCGGCGGCGGCGGCGGCGCGGGTTACGTGGTCATCCGACGAGACGCCGCGCACTACTCCATGCTCGGAAACATTTACCCGCACGTCACCGATTCGCTGCCCGTCGTCGAGGACCTCGAGTACCTCGAGGAGTAGCGCTTGTGCGGAGGGATCCCGGGGCAACCGCCGGGTTTCCGCGCCGCGGTTGATGTCCCGAGGTTTGGGCAGGCACCCTTTCGGGATGCGTTTTTCCCGTGAACCTCCCGCGACGATTTCGGCCCGCACCCTCGGCGACCGCGCGGATGCGGCGTACCAAGGTGGCGAGCATCTCGAGGCGTTGCGCCTCTATGCCGCGCTCACGGAGGCCCTGCCCACGCGGCTCCACGCGCGGCAACGCGTCGGGGATGTGCTTGTCCGGATGGGGGATTTTCAGCGGGCGGCGGAGGTTTACATGAACCTCGCGCGGCACGCGGCGCACGTGGGCTATCCGCTTCGCGCGGTGGTGGCCATCAAGTCCCTCGCGGCGCTTGAGCCGAGTCTCGAGCAGCTTCTTGATGATGTGGCGGCGGCCTACGGGCGCGGTTCGGCGCGACTCGGCGCCGGCGTGCGCACGACGCAGCCGGGCCTCGACCAGGCGATCGACGCCGCGGTCGAAGCGCGATGGGCCACCAAGGAAGACGCGCTCGGCGAGGCGACGGCCGCGGCGTCGACCTACCGCGCGGAGGACTGGGCCATGCCCGAGCGGCTCATCCCGATTCCGCTCCTGAGCATGCTGGAACCGAAGGAGTTTGCCTCGGCGCTCCACGCGGTGCGCGTCGTGCAGAAGCGCGCCGGCGAGGCGGTGCTCACGCAGGGCGAAGCGGGGGCGTCGTTCTTCGTGCTCGCGCACGGTTCGGTGCGGGTGAGCAGCGGCGGCGGCACCGGGAGCGACGCCGCGGAGAAGGAGCTCGCGCGGCTTTCGGAGGGCTCCATTTTCGGAGAGATGGCCCTCCTCAGCGATGCGCCGCGGACGGCGACGGTGACGGCGCTCGAGGACTGCGATTTGCTCGAGTTCGACCGCGACCGGCTCGCGGCCGCTTCGGCGAACATCAGCTCCCTCGGCGAGGCCGTGGCGGCGTTCGCGCGCGAGCGGCTCCTCAACAACGTTGTTCGCACGTCGGGCATCTTCCAGGCGCTCGACTTCGAGCAGCAGCGGTCGCTCGTGAAGTACTTCACCACGGTGGAAGTGCCGGCGGGGCACGTAGTGATCCGGCAAGGCGAAGCGAGCGAAGGGCTCTACGTGGTGCTCCGTGGAACAATGCTCGTCTCGCGCGTCGACGGCGGCACCACGACGGAGCTCGCGCGGCTCGGCGTGGGCGAGATGCTCGGCGAGATCGCCATCGTCAACCGCTCGCTCACCACCGCCACCGTGCGCGCGGCGGAGCCCTCGGCGGTGCTCTTCCTCGAGCGAGGCTACGCTGAACGGCTCATGGCCGGCGTGCCCGCCGTGCGCGACCACATGGAGCGGGTGAGCAGCGAACGCATCCACCACACGTTCACCAGCATTCCGCCCGCGTCCCGCGACATCGCGGAGGACGACGCGGAAATCTTCATCTGAGCGGCGCGCCCCGGGGCCGACTCAGTAGCGACCACCCACCACGGCGGTGTCGAGGAGCGTGTTGAGCTCGGCGATGTGCGCGGGGCTGAGCGCGATGTCCTGCGCGGCCCAGTTCTCCTCGAGGCGTTCGATGCGGCGCGTGCCGGGGATGGTGGCGATGGGAAGGTCGCGCGAGAGCACCCAGGCGAGGGCCACCTGCGCCGCGGTGGCGTCGATGGACTTCGCGATGTCGGTCACCCGGTCGGCGACGCGGATGTTTGCCTGGATGGCCTCCTCCGTGAACCGCGGGTTTTCAAGGCGCCAGTCGCCCTTCGCGAGGTCGCTCCGCGAGCGGATGGCGCCCGAGAGAAAGCCGCGGCCGAGGGGGCTATAGGCCACGAACCCAATCTTGAGCTTTTGAACCGTGGGCAGGATCTCCGCCTCCACTTCGCGCGACCAGAGGGAGTATTCGGTTTGAAGCGCGCTCACGGGGTGAACCTTGTGGGCGCGGGCGATGGTCTCCGGGTCCGCTTCGGAGAGGCCGATGTGGCGGACCTTCCCCGCGGCGACGAGCTCGGCCATGGCGCCGACTGTTTCTTCGATGGGCGTCTTCGGGTCGACGCGGTGCTGGTAGTAGAGGTCGATGTGGTCGGTGCCGAGGCGCTTGAGCGACGCGTCGCAGGCGGCCTTCACGTAGTCGGCGCCGCCCTTGATGCCCTGCCAACTTCCGTCTTCACCTCGGGAGACGCCGAACTTGGTCGCGAGGGTAATGCGCTCGCGGCGGCCCTTGAGCGCCTTGGCGAGGAGAAGTTCGTTCGTGAACGGGCCGTACATGTCGGCCGTGTCCCAGAAGGTGCAACCCAGGTCGACGGCGCGATCGAGCACGGCGAGGTTCTGGGCCTCGGAGGCGCCGCCGTAGAAATCCGACATGCCCATGCAGCCCAAACCGACGGCGGGAACGGTGAGACCTTGGGAACCGAGTGCGACGTGTTTCATGGTGGGAACGGGAATAGGGCAGCGACGCGCCGATGACCAGAGCCGATTTGTTCGCGGTTTTCGGGGCGAACCGCCCGGAAATGCGGTGTTACCCTCCCCGCGTAGCGCGGCCGGAGGGAGGAACGGTTCATGTTCAAGCACTGGACACAGAGATCATTGCGATCGTGGGTGACCCTCGGGATTGCGCTCACGGTGTTGCCGCTCGTGGCTTCCATCGTCATCGATCACCTCCTCATTGATCGGGGTGTGATCGCGGACTTCCAGGATGTGGCCCACCGACAGCGCACGGTGCTCGGCCCGGTGCAGGAGCTCCGCGTGCTGCTCTGGGAGGGGGCGGTGCCCGTCAACGAGTACCTCGACGCCCGCGCCCCGGACGAGGTGGAGAACTTCCGCGCGCATCGGGTTCGCATCGAGGCGACGTTCCTCGAGCTCGAGCGTGCGCTCGAGGGCGATGCCGCGCTCGCGGCGCTCCTCGGGCGGGCGATGGAAGATTGGCGAAGCGCTGACCAGCTTGCGAACGACATCTTCGCGACGAAGCACGCCGCGGACGAGAGTGCGGCCATCGCCTTGGCCGATCGGTTCGATGCGCGCGTCGCGGCGGCGGCCGATAGGCTCAAGGCCATCGACACCGCCGTGGAGCGGGCCATCGAGCGCGACCACGACGAGGCCATGCGCTTCTACGAACGGACGGAGTGGGTGACGGCCATCGCGCTCTTGATCTCGTTTCTGTGCATGGGCGTGGGCGTCTACGCCATCGGCCGGATTCTCGTGAGCAACGTGGAGCGGCTCGTGGAGGGCGCGCGGCGGTTCGCCGCGGGCGATCGGTCCCACCGCATCGAGGTCGAGCTACCCCCCGAGCTCAGGCAGGCGGCCGACGAGTTCAACACCATGATCCACCGCATCCACGAGTCGGAGGCGGCCCTCGCGGAGCTCGCCCGGAAGGACCCGATGACGGGCCTCGGCAACCGGCGCGCCTTTGATGACGCGATGGTCGATGCCTTTGCGCGTATGCGTCGCCTCGACGAGCGGGTGCACCTGCTCGCCATCGACGTCGATCACTTCAAGCGCGTGAACGATACCTACGGCCATGCGGCGGGCGACGAGGTGCTTCGCGTGGTTGCCCAAACGCTCGCCGCCAACATCCGCGAGGTGGACCGCGCGTTTCGGATCGGCGGCGAAGAGTTTGTCGTGCTCCTCGTCGGCACCGATCTCGCCGGCGCAAAGATCGCCGCCGAGCGACTGCGGTCCGCCATCGCCGAGCGCCCGGTGGCGACCGGGGCGGCGGGCGCCGGGACGGTGGAGGTCACGGCGAGCCTCGGCATCGCCGTGTCCCACGAGAAGATGCAGCCCGCGGACCTGCTCGCCGAGGCCGACGCCGCGCTTTACCTGGCGAAAGCGGGCGGCCGAAACCGTGCGGTGCACGCACCGGACGTGCGGACGGGCGAAGTCCGCGCCGCCGACGCCCCGGCGAAGAACGAACCGTCCGAGTAGCCGCGTCGAGGTACGCCGATCGCGGCGGCGCTACTTGCAGTTGGCCGAGTCGGCCGAGACCGCGCCGGATTCGTCGATGTAGAACGCGCGACGGAGGTAGATGGTCTCCGCGTCGGGCTTCGAGTTGGCGGTCGCGGAATCGTAGGACCAGAGCCACGACGCGTTCGTCGAGATGTTGGCGATGGTGCCCCAGGGCCCCGTGCCGTTGGCCGTCTGCGCGGTGGCGGCGACCCAGCTCGCGTCGTCGAAGTCGTTCTTGTACCAGTCCGTCGCCTCGTCGGTGGCGATGAGCCAGCTTGCGTCGCTCACGAGCTCGAAGCTCACGCCAGCGTCCGCGTCGGTCACGAGGCCCACGACCACGCCGCGGTCGTAGCCGCCCTGCTGGTAGAGGTTGACGCCCTTGACCGCGATGACGTTTTCGCGCGTCGGGTGGCGGAAGAGTTCGATTTGGTAGGTCGAGGGCTGGTTCCAGCCGTAGGTCGTGTCGTCGACGAGCGTGCCGTTCACGTAGAGGACGCGGTTGTCGTCGGCGGAGAGGGTGATGGAGGCGGCGATGGTGTCCTCCCAGGCGAAGCCGCACGACGGCAGTTCGCTGGCGTCGGTGCCCGCATCCTGGGCGGCGTCGTGGTCGGTGGCGGCGTCCTTCTGCGTGACGCTTCCGTCCGGGTTCGACGTGGTGGAGTTGTCACCGCCGCAACCCGTGAGCGCGAGGGCACCCAAGAGGACGGCGAAGCGAAGCGTGGAGAAAGGGCAAAGCATGGAGAAACGGTAAGCAGCGGGGGTATGCATGGCGCGTCAGCTAGCATTGGGCCTACCGCACGCCAGTCGGCCCGGCGCGGCCGCGGAACGCCGCGGAGAACCCGGTGGTTGCCGTGGGAAATTGCTCGGGGAACGGGGTCGCGCGACTGATGTAAGCGTCATCCGGGTCGCCGTACGTCACCGTTTGTGTGGTGAGCAACAAACGGGCACCGCAACAAACGTGGTTCGAAGGTGTGCTTCTCGGGGTGGGCTTGCTGGTGGGCCTCGGGGGCGTTGGCTGTCAGGGGCTTGTGGAGTCGGGACCCGCCGGGCCGGAGAACTCGGACGACCGCCCGGGCAAGGCCGACGACGGCACCCAGACAAAGCTCGCCTGCGAGCTCGGGCTCCCGCAGGTTGGGTACGGCGACGTTCGCCGGCTCTCCGCGCTCGAGTACCGAAACACCGTCGCTGCGCTGGTCGGGAGCCCCGGCTTCAACCCGGACATCGCGGGCACCGAAGAGGTCTTCGTGACGGAGCTCGGCGTTCGCAGCTTTGAGGATGCCGCGTCCGAGGCGAGCGGAGTCATCGACTGGGCCATGGCTTCGCCGTGCCCCGTCGGGGCGACGCACGACGCGGCCTGCGCGAAGGATTTCATCGCCACCTTCGGTCGCCGGGCCTTTCGTCGGCCGCTCCTCGACGAAGAGCGCACGTGGCTCGAGGGCGTGTACACGGACGCGGCGGCGGAGTTCTCGTTCAAAGAGAGCCTCGAGATCGTCGTGCGCGTGATGCTCCAAGCGCCGCAGTTTCTCTACCTCCACGAGGAGGGCATCGATGACCCGGCGCTCCCCTACGGCATCAAGCGCCTCACGGGGTACGAGCGCGCCTCGCGTCTTTCGTACTTCCTGTGGAACACGATGCCCGACACGGAGCTCCTCGATGCGGCGGAGTCGGGGGCGCTCGATACGCCCGAGGGCGTCCGTGCCCAGGCGGAGCGCATGGTCGACGACCCACGCAACGCGGAGGTGCTCCACCGCTTTGTTTCCACGTGGATGGACCTCGACGGTCTCAACTTTCGCCCGCCCCTCGAAGGCGTGAAGAAGGACGCCAGCAAGTACCCCGCCATGGCCGACGCGGCCCTCCGTGCGGCCATGCGCGGGGAGATCGAGGCGCTCG
The DNA here is from genome assembly GCA_041389625.1 of Polyangiales bacterium. Taxonomy (GTDB): domain Bacteria; phylum Myxococcota_A; class Polyangia; order Polyangiales; family JAWKRM01; genus JAWKRM01. The sequence goes on along the minus strand of JAWKRM010000029.1, from coordinate 42,488 downwards.
TCGACCGCGTGTTCCGCGAAGGCGATGCGAACCTCGCCTCGTTGCTCACCAGCACCGACGCATACGTGACGCCTGCGCTGGCCGCCGTGTATGGCGTCACGTACCCGGAATCCGCTGGTGGCGCGACGTGGGTAGCGCTTGACGGCGAAGAACGTGCCGGTCTCTTCACCCGTGCCGCGTTCTTGACGACGTACGCGTCGGACACGGTGGCATCGCCCATCCTCCGCGGCGTGTACATGCTCGAGAACGTGTTCTGCACGCCCCCGGGGCCGCCGCCGGCCAACGTGAACAACATCCCCGTGGAGCAGCAGTCCGACGCGGAGAACCTCTCGGTGCGGGAGCTCTCCGAGGCGCGCACGTCGGGCGAGTGCCAGGGGTGTCACAAGACGATCAATCAACTCGGCTTCGCACTGGAGCACTACGGCGCCATCGGCGAGTTCCAGACCACCGATCCGCTGAACGGCGAGGCGATTCGGTCGGATGCGGAGATTCTCGGCTCGGATGTGGCGGGAACCGTGGCCGACGGCGTCGAGTTCTCCGAGCGGATCAGCGAGAGCGGACAAGTTGCACGGTGCGTCGCTTCGAAGTGGCTCGCGACGGCGCTTGAGCGTGGCACCGATTCACTCGACGACTGCGCCCGGTCGCGCATCGAAGACGCCTTCGCGGAGGACGGTGACCTTCGGGCGCTCCTCGCGAACATCGTCTCGAGTGACCTGTTTCTCTACCGAAACGAGATTGCGCCGACGGAGGAACCATGAGGAAAGCATTGGGGGGAGGACGACGGGCGTTCCTGCGGAACGCGGCGGGTGCGGCGGTGGGGTTGCCGTTGCTCGAGGTCATGCGCGGCAAGGCGCAGGGCGCCGGCGAGAACGTGCTCCAGAATTTTGTCACCGTGTTCACCCACGGCGGGACGGTCATTCCGCGCGAGCGCGGTGGCCGGGCGATCAAGCCGGGGGATCACATTGGCCTCGATCTCTGGAGCCCTGCTGCGGGGCAGTCGCTCGGCGTGCTCCAAGCGCCGCTCGCGACGGCGGGCCTCGCTCCGAAGACGCTTCTGCTTCGCGGCGTCGACAACATGTCGGTGAACCGCCAGGCACCCTACGGCGGCGGCGGCCACTATTGGTCAAACCAGACAGCGCTCACCTGCGAGACGCTTCAAGGCATCGTCGACGGTGACGCGAAGGGCGCGGGGCCCGTCGGGCCGTCGTTCGACTCGGTGCTTGCCGCACGGCTCCAGTCGACGGCGCCGGTGCACCTGTTTGTTCCGGCGACAAACAAGAGCGGCATTCAGTACGGAACGCCGTTCTACTCCGCGGCGCGACGCCCATCCGCGGGCAACGCAAGCCCCTCGAAGGCGTTCGATCAGCTCTTCGCGACGGTCTCCGATTCGAGTGGCGGCACGGTATCCACCGGGCCCGACCCGGCGCTCGTCAAGGCGAACCGCATTCGCCAGTCGGTGCTCAACGGCACCATGGAGGGGTTCAACGTGCTCCGTGCCCGCGCGAGCCTGCGCGACCGGAAGATCCTCGACGCGCACTTCGATCAGCTTCGTGCGCTCGAGTTGGAGGTGGAGGCGTTCGAAGCGGCGCAGGGCGAGACCCAGATGGTCGCCGCCTGCAACAAGTCCGCGGTGCAGCAGAGCGGAACCGGCACGTCGGACCCGCGCTCGGATTTGATCGGCACGTTGCACGCGAAGATCATCGCCGGCGCGATTCGCTGCGGCGTGACGCGGGTGGCGAACCTCGAAATCACCAACCTGCTGACGGACTGGCTCCCGGGGTACGCCTCCTGTGGCGCGGTGGAGGGGCACAACCTCGGGCACTTCGCCCGTGACTGCGGACCCTCGGGGGCGCTCAAGTCGAGTGGGGCCAAGTGGACGGAGGAGTCCAAGGCGAACAAGCAGTGGCACATGTCCATCGTCGCGGAGATTGCCAAGTCCCTCGAGGAGGCCGACATCCTCGACGAAACGGTGATTCTCTACACGAGCGAGTTCTCGGACTCGTCGCAACACTCGGCGTCGGATCTCCCCGTTCTGCTCGTTGGCGGCGGAAACCACTTCAAGCTGGGTCGCGACGTGAACTTCAACACGAAGACCGGTGGCGAATACGCGACAACCGCGTCCATGCACAACCTGTTCACGTCCCTCTTTCAGGCCTTCGGGCAGCCGGACACGCATTTCGGCAACAACCTGCTCGCATCGAAGGGGCCGCTCAGCGGACTGACGTAGCCACCGGCAAGCGAAGCGCGTGCAGGGGGGGCTTCAGGTTTTGGGAGTGTGCCTCGTGGGGTCCCGTCCACGGCAAACCACGAGACAGCCCGGGGCAATCCGAAACCCGTTCCCGCCGCGCATGCAGACGGAATCTGCGGAGCCCAGCGTCAGTTTGTGACGGTGGCGTTCTTGCAGCCGATCCACTCGTTGTTGCCGGAGCCGATGTTGATGGCGGCGACGCAGACTTCGACGGCGCCGCGGAGGTTGGTGGCGACGTCGCGGGAGAACCCGTGGTTGCCCGTGGTCTTTTGCGAAGAGTTGACGTCGGGGCGCGATACGTCGGTGGCGCCGATGTTGGTGCCCTCCTGGGTGCCGCCGCTCTTGATGTACACGTGGGTGTCGAGGGCAAAGCCGACGTCGTTCGGGTCGAACGACCACCCCGTGACTCGCACCTTGCCCGCGAGCCCAGCGACCTGGTCGACGACGCCCGTTGGGTTCACGCGGAAGGCGTGCCATTGATTCGGGCCGGTGATGTGCGTCGGGTAGCCACGGTTCGGACCGGACGTCGCACCGACGATGGTCAGGTTGCCGTTCGCACCCGGCGAGTCGGTAATGATCCGGCCCTCGGCGTCCGTGAGGATGGCTTGGCCTTCGCCCGGAACGCCGGCGCCCGGCGGACGCGGAAGGATTTCGCGTCGAACGCGCTTCCAGCTCGTGTTGAAGGAGGTCACGCTGAAGCCGGCCTCGCCCGCGGGTTCGACAAAGACGAAGTACTTACTTTGCGGGTCATACGAGAGGTGCGTCGACCAACCGCCGACGTCGTTCACGTCCAAGCGAGCGACCTCCGTGCGTGATTTCGAGAAGGACGGCTCGCTCGACTTCAGGATCACGATGCCGTTCGGCTCGAGGGGGGCGATCTGGTTCGTGAACGCCATGTAGTAGGCGCCGTCCGGGCCGCGGGTGACGCTGGTTTGGCCGCGGCCGTACTGGCCGGGACTCAGGTTCGAGTAGTGCCCAAGCAGGTTCTTCGTGATCTTGAGGTACGGGCCACCGGGGTGGTTCGACACGGCGACGCCCGCATCGGTGTACTGACCGCCCGGCGTATTCGAGTAGTGCAGGTACCAGTTGCCGTCCGTCCCGCGGATGATGGAGGGATCGCAGTTGTGGTTTTCGTCCGGGTCGGGGATGAGCACCGCATTCCATTGTGCGGCCGCGAGTCCTGTGACGGATGACGCCGCCTTGTGCATGATCCAGTCGCCCGAGACACCCACGCACGCGTAGTAGTGATAGAGGCCGTCCGCGTACACGAGGGCGGGCGCGTACATATAGGTCTGGTTGTTCACGTCGACGACGCCCGACAGCGACACGGTGGACTTGTAGTAGTTCAGAGGTTGAGGGGGCGGTGGCGGAGGAGGCGGCGGTGGCGGCGTTGACCCGTCGGGCGTAGTCGTTGCATCGGGGCCGGCGTCCATGTTGTTGGTCCCCGGGTCGATGGCGCCGTCGGTGGGGATCGTGCGGTCGTCCGGGAATCGCATCGACGCGTCGATGCCCTGATCCGGGTCGTTGCCCGCCGGGTTTCCGCCGATCGCTCCGCCGTCACACGCCGTGAGCGCCAATGAAATCAGCGCAAGCGTGCATCGCTGGCGAAAGGTCATGCCAAAGGATTGTCGGACCGTTGGGGTCTCGCAAGCCGAAGTCCGTGAGCTTGCGCGCGTGCGGCGATCACCAGCGCCACGCCGCCCAACACCGCTGTTCCCGCGAGGACAAGGCGCAACGTGAGGGGCTCACTCAAGAATGCGACGCCCGCGAGGGCCGCGAGGACGGGCACGATGAGCTGAAGCACGCCCGCGAGGGATGCGGACAGGGACGGGAGCGCCGCGTACCAAAGGCTATAGCCGATCCCCGAGGTGATGACGCCCGACGCCGCAGCGAGGGCAAGCCCGGTGGGTGACGCTTGGGCGTGCCCGACGCCGGGGGCCCACCAGAGCACGAGCGTCAACGGTGTCGCTCGAAGAAAGTTGGACGCGGTGGCCGCGAGTGGGTCCACGCCCGCGGCACGCCCACGCAGCGAGTAGATGCCCCACGCCACGCCCGCGACTGCCATGAGCAGTGTGGCCACCCGATCAGGAAGGTCCGCGCTTCGGAACGTGAGTGCGCCGAATGCCACGAGTGCGATCACGACGCCGAACCATCCGCGTGGAGGCAACCGCTCGCCGCGCAGAACGCCCACGCCGATCATCGTGAACTGAACGCACGCGAAGAGCACAAGTGCTCCGATGCCCGCGGGGAGGCGAACGTACGCGTACGAAAAGGCCGCGGCGTAGGCGAAAAGGGCCACGGCGGACAGGTTTGTGCCGGATCGGAAGCCCCGGCCCCGCGTGAGGGCCGCGAGACACAGCGCCCCCGAGCCGATGCGCACGGCCGTGAAGGAGATGGGGTCAATGCTGCCGTCGACGAGTGCGAGGCGGCACAGAAGGGAGTTCCCGGCAAAGCAAAGGAGCGCGAACGTCGTCGCAACGGCGACGCGCCCGCCGCCGGCTACTCCAGCTGGCACGTCTCGCAGCGGACGTCGTCCACGGCGGTGCCGTCGAGCATGTCGCTCACCCAGTCGACGAACTTCACGTTGTCCGTCTCGCGCGTGTAGAAGTCCGCGCGTGGAATGATGCAGTGCTGCGCGCCATCGCCGAGGTAGACATTGAAGTTCGGCGTGGCGTTCGAGATTTCATACATGTTCGTGAGCATGCCCTCCGACCACTCCGTGTCGGTGCCGCCCATGACTTGGTAGAAGCTTTTCTGGGTGCCGTCTTCGACGGTGTTGAACTGGGAAATCTGGTTCGACGGGAACTCGGCGCCGATGAGGTTGTACATGTCGGGGAGCGAGTCGATGTGGTCCAGATCAAAGTTCTCGAGCCAGGTCGGGAACGATGCCGTGGCGTTCCAGTTCGGGAAGAAGGTGCCGAAGAAGATGCTGGTGATCACGCCGGCGCCGCTGTCCGCGAGCACGACGTTTCGCGCGTCCGTGTAGTGGTGCATCACGTGGGCGCTCCAGAGGGCGGCGCCGTACGCGCCCGCGCTGCAGCCGGTGGTGAGCACGACCTCGGGTTCGACGACGTTCTCGTACACCCAGTCGAGGACCGCCTGGGAGTTCTTGGCGCCGTTGTGGTGGATCACCTGGGCCTCGGCGCCTTCGCCGTAGGTCTGCGTGGCGTCGCCCCAGTGCACGTCGCCCGTGCAGTAGGGGATGATGACGTGGGTGTAGGTCTTCACGGGGTTACGTTCGTCGGTCATGTCGAAGAGACCCGCGCGGGCCGAATCGGGACCCTCGAAGATGGCTTCCGCGTTCGTCTCGACCGAGTCGTCGAAGAGGCCGCTCGATGCCTTGCAGGTGAAGCTGTTCCAGCACGCGCCGCCGCCCATGTAGTCGACGACGAGGTTCTTGCTCGTGCCGCGGTAGACGTAGAACTTGTACGGCGTGCCGCGCGAGCAGACCGTGTCGCCGCCGGGAACGAGGGTCGACCACTTGCCCTCGGGCAGCTCGTCGATGGAGGGAAGGTAGACCGGGACGTTCGCGTCCGCCGTCGCGTCCATGGAGCCGTCCGTGGATCCATCGGCGCCGCCGTCCTTCGTGGGCTTCGACGTTTCGTCGTCGCAACCGACGAGCGAGAGGGTGGGGACGACCAGGGCAACGAGGATAAGGGTGCGCATCGACATGGACGGGAGCCTAGGACCGGCGCATGGAAAAGGCGCGCTGTTCCGCCATCAAAGCCCCGAACGGTGTGAGTTCCCGCGCGAATTGCCCAATGGACCGGTGGAGTCGGGACGGAACTTCCGCGTTGGCGGTCCGATTCCCTGTCACGGTAGTGCGGTGTGGTGCCTATCTCCTTCGAACGACCGCATGGCGGCCACTCGAACCACTGCGCAAAGGAAAGAATCATGAAGAAAATTGGACGATATCTAGTGCTCGCTGCGGCCCTGGCAGTTCCGGCCGGTTTCGGCCTGTCCATGTGCCCGTGCGGCCCGAGCTGCGACTGTGTTGATTGTCCCTGCCCAGGTTGCCCACACAATCACACGTAGGCATCGCGGCGGGGCGAGCCGTGTTCGAGCTGACGCCGCGCATTTCGGTCATACGCAGTGAACACACCGTCGAGTTCTGAGCTGGATGTGCTCATGGCACGGTTGGCGGATGGGGATCGTTCCGCGTTCACTCCTGTGTTTGAGGCCCTTTGGGACCCTGTGGTCCGAGTCTGTCAGGCAGCACTTCAACATGAAGAAGACGCGGCCGATGCTGCACAGCAGGCCATGGAGAAGATCCTGGTTCGCGCATCCGAGTACGATGCGTCCCGACCGGCACTGCCGTGGGCCGTTGCAATCGCTGCGTGGGAGTGTCGAACGGTTCGGAAACAGCGTTCCCGTCGTAGGGAATCACCCGAGGCCGCGGCGCCAGACGTGGGTACGGCTGACTCGGAAGCCACGATCGCTGAACGCGAATTGGTTAGCGCGGCAGTTACTGCACTTGGCCTGTTGACTGATGTCGACCGCGAGGCGCTTGTCGCAACATATTGGGAGACGGAGGCCAGTGTCGGTGGAGCAACGCTGCGCAAGCGGCGTGGACGTGCGCTCGTGCGGTTGAGGGAAGTGTTTTGGAGGTTGTATGGAATCGATTGATGCTGGGCGGATCCGTCTTCGAATTCGGCTGAAGTACGAGTGGCGGCGTGCATGGCAATCGGTTGTGGGGTTCACGCCAGCGCTTGTTGTGATTGGGGTCGCCGTTGCGCTTCATCGGTATCGCCCACTTGCCGTTGCTCTGGGTGGGGCCGCATTTGTCTCCGGTGTAGTCGCGCTGTGGTACGGACAGGATGCGCGACGCGCGGTGATCCCGGGGTTCGTTGCAGGCTGCGTTCCCCTTGCGCTTGCATTGGTGGCGAGTCGTACGGGCCACGCGTGTGTCGGTGATCGCTGTGTTTCGCTCTGCGTACCCGCGTGCACAGTCGGCGGACTGGTCGCCGGTTTCGTGGTCGCGCACGTTGGGTTGAGGGGGGAGCGACGCCTTCCGTTTTGGGTCGCGGCGTCGGGTGTGGGGCTCCTCACTGGCGCCATGGGTTGTGCCTGTGTGGGCTTTTCGGGAATTGCAGGGCTCGGTGCTGGCTACTTCGCGGGTGCGCTTCCTGAGGCACTTCGTTGGTCCTTGCGGATGCGAACGAGGGCCTGACACTGCGGGCAACCCACGTGACGAACGTCGAATACACCTGCCCGATGCACCCCGAAATCGTTCAACCCGATCCCGGGAGTTGCCCGAAGTGCGGCATGGCACTTGAACCTCGGACTGTCGCTCGAGAGGAGCCGGAGAACGCGGAGCTCGTCGACATGCGCCGGCGTTTCTGGGGAAGCGCCGTGCTCACGATTCCAGTGTTCCTGCTTGGCATGGGCGAGATGCTTCCGCGGGGGCTTCCCGGCTGGATCGGGCTAGACGCGCGGGCCTGGCTCGAGCTTGCGCTGACAACGCCGGTTGTCGTCTGGGGTGGTTGGCCGTTCCTCGCGCGTGGCTGGAATTCCGTCCGGCTTCGCTCTCCAAACATGTTCACGTTGATTGCAGTGGGCACCTGCGCCGCCTTCGGCTTTAGTCTGGTCGCTACGGTGGCGCCGCACTGGGTTCCCGCTGCCTTCGGCTCACACCACGGGCGCCCACCGCTCTACTTTGAGCCGGCCGCTGTAATCACGACGCTTGTCTTGCTCGGACAGGTCCTTGAGCTCAAGGCTCGTTCGCGCACCTCAAGCGCGCTTCGGGCGCTTCTCCAGCTTGCTCCAGAGTCCGCGCGGCGCGTGGAACCGGATGGGCGCGAGCAGGACGTTGTGCTTGGGCAAATCAAACGCGGCGACTTACTCCGCGTACGACCGGGGGAGCGCGTCCCGGTGGATGGCATCGTGGTGGATGGTTCGAGCAATGTGGATGAGTCAATGGTGACCGGTGAACCGTTGCCAGTTTCCAAGCAGACCGGGAGTTCTGTGACGGGTGGAACGATGAACGCAACGGGTTCGTTCATCATGCGTGCGGAGCGTGTGGGTGAGGAAACGATGCTTGCGCGCATCGTGCAGCTCGTTAGTGATGCCCAACGCACCCGCCCGCCGATCCAACGACTCGCCGACCAGGTCGCAGGCTACTTTGTTCCAGCTGTGGTCGTCGCGGCGATTCTCACCTTCGCGGTGTGGGCGCTATTTGGTCCCGAGCCGGCGTTGGCGCATGCGCTCGTCAATGCGATCGCAGTGCTGATCATCGCGTGTCCGTGTGCTCTCGGATTGGCGACGCCGATTTCGGTCATGGTCGGGACGGGTCGCGGCGCAACCGCCGGCGTGCTGGTCAAGAACGCGGAGGCGCTCGAGATCATGGAACGGGTGGACACCCTGGTTGTCGACAAGACCGGAACGCTCACGGAGGGCAAACCGCAGGTGGTGTTCGTGACACCCACGGGTTCGGGAACGGAGGATGATGTCCTCGCGTTTGCTGCGGCGCTCGAGAAAGCGAGCGAGCATCCGCTTGCATCGGCGATCATCGCAGGCGCTGAAGCGCGAGGCGTGGCAGTGAACCCCGTCGATTCGTTCGAATCGGTTACGGGCCGTGGCGTACGTGGACGGGTCGGTGGCCGGACAGTTGCGGTCGGGAACACTGAGCTCATGCGGGAGCTGGGTGTCGCCACCGATGCTCACGCGGAGACCATCGACTCGCTTCGGCGCGAGGGACAGACCGTCATGCATGTGGCCTCGGGTGACGAGCTTGTGGGACTGATCGGGGTTGCGGACCCCATCAAGGAGTCGGCGTACGACGCGGTGCAGGCGCTCCGTGCCGCCGGCATCCGTGTCGTGATGGCCACGGGGGACAACGGAACCACGGCGAGATCTGTGGCGGAAGCGGTCGGCGTTGACGAGGTTCTCGCGGAGTTGGTGCCCGAACGGAAGGCCGACACCATTCGACGCTTGCGGCAGGAGGGACATGTGGTTGCCATGGCCGGTGACGGCATCAACGACGCGCCCGCGCTCGCTGCGGCCGACGTGGGAATTGCGATGGGGAGCGGCACCGACGTGGCAGTTGAAAGCGCGAGTATCACCTTGGTGAAGGGGGACCTTCGGGGCATCGTGCGCGCGCAACGCCTTTCGCGCGCGACGGTGCGCAACATCCGCCAGAACCTATTCTTCGCCTTTATCTACAACGTGCTTGGCATTCCCCTGGCCGCCGGTTTGCTCTACCCGTTCTTCGGCTGGCTCCTGAGTCCGATGGTCGCCAGTGCGGCCATGAGCATCAGCTCCGTCTCCGTGATCGCCAACGCGCTTCGTTTGCGAGGCCTGCGCCTTTAGTTCATCGGGCTCTCGCGGTCGGTTTTCTCGTCCGGATGCGGATTCCACGTGGGGGACATAATTCCGATTGACGGTCGGAGTTTGTGCGCGGCATGCTTCGTCCGTGCGGAATCCGTCCCCGTTACCACCCCTCGGTGAGGTGGAGCTCGCGGTGCTTGAGTGCCTCTGGGCCGGGGGAGATCAGGACGTGCAGGGTGTGCATGCCGCCGTGGGCAAGCGCCGTGGCATCTCGGTCAACACGGTCGGTTCCGCGCTCGAGCGTCTTCATCGCAAGGGACTCGTCGCGAGGGAGAAGGTTTCGTACGCCTACCGCTATCGCGCGGCGCTCGATCGGGAGGCTTTTCGGGCGCGCAAGCTCGTCGATGCGGCCGGCGGGCTTGAGGCGCTCTCCAAGGAGGGGCTGCTCACCGCCTTCGTGGACCTTGTGGCGGACGCGGACTCGAGCGCGCTCGACGAACTCGAACGCCTCGTCCGGAGCAAACGGCGGGGAACTCGACGATGACGTTCGGACTCGCCGTACTCATCGTCGCCACGGTCGCGCTGGTCGCGGTGCCCACGTCGGCGCTCGTGCGCGGCGCCTTGCCATGGCTCGACCGCCTGGCGGGGCTCCTCGCGCCGCGTGCGGCCGTTCGCTTCTGGCTCGTGCTTGCGGCGCTCCCCGCGGTGTTTGCGGGCTTGCTGGTCACGACAGCGTTTCTGCCCGCCTTCGGCATTGGCACAGACCACTGTCTCCAGCACGGAGAGCCGCATCCGCACCTTTGTCTCGCGCACGGGGCTGACTTGCCCGGTGTCGCTTTGCTCGCCATGTCCTTGCTGGTGGCGGCGTGTATCCTCCGCGCGACGGCGTCGTTGGTTCGGTCGGTCCGACTGATCCGCGAGACCTCCTGGGCGCTTCATCTCTCGGCGGAACCCCAAGGCGACGTCCTCGTGTTCGACGCGCGAGAGCCACAGGCCTTTGTACTTGGCGTGTTCCGAACACGTGTGCACGTCTCGCGGGCGCTGCTCGCGCTGGGTCCCGACATCGTCGAACCCGTGCTCGCGCACGAACGCGCGCACATTCGGTGGCGCGATCCATTGTGGCGAGTGTGCGTACCCGTCCTTGCGGTTGGGCACCTTCCCGCGACCGCGCGGGCGCTTGCCGCGCGCATCGGCATGGCCCAGGAGTTGGCGGCGGACGCGGAGGCGGCGACTTCTCTGACGGACGGACGCACACGGGTGGCCGAGGCGCTCCTCGCGCTCGTGGAGCGACACCACGCTCCGTTGCATTCCGTGGCATTCGTGCACGGAAATGTCGATGCGCGTGTGCGCGCGCTTCTCCGTGAACCTGTGGAGACGCGAACATCGATCACGGCCTCAATGCTTGGGGCGGTGGTGGCGTTGTTCGGAGTGGTTGTGACGTGTCACGAAGCCGTGCACCACACCCTTGAGCGCCTTCTCGGAATGCTGAGCTAGTGGAAGGAATGTGCGGATGACCACCGTGCTTTGTGGTGCGAACGAAATTCCGAGAGTCGCTCGGAGAGTGGAGCGAGTCGCATGCTTCGCCATTCTTGCCTTGATCGCATGCGTGGCGGCCCCCGAGCGGGCGATCGCGGAACCGCACGATCAAGCCTTGGAAATCTTGGATGAGGCACGGGTCCTTGATCTCGCCACAATGCGTGCGCCCGATGCCCTCGTTGCCCGTGCGCTCGAACGCGCGGCCCAGGGCCAGTCGCAGAACATGCCTCCCTTTGCCAATCCCAGCGTCGAATGGGCTCGCGAGGTAGTGAGCACGGGGCCGAGCTCCGGTCGTGGGTCGCAGGACATTGTTAGCGCCATGGTTCCCTTGGATTTTGCCAGGCCCATGTCGGCGCGGTCGCTCGTGGCGTCGGAGAGCGCCTCACTCCGATCGGAAGCGTCGGCGACACGCGTGAGCGCCGTGCTCGAAGCGATGCGAATCTACTACGAAGCGGCCCTCGCCGCGCAACGCGTCGAAGTGCGTGCCGAAGCCGTTGGCGACTTGGAAGAGGCGGCTCGCGTCCTTGCACGCCGCGAAGGAGCGGGGACCGCATCCGGGTACGAGAGCAGCCGACTCCGCGTGGCGCTCGAGCTCGGGCGGAGCGCACACGCCGAAGCCGTTGGCGCATACGAAAGTCACAAGGCGCGCCTTGCGGCGGTGCTCGCGATTCCAGCGGAGCGGTGCGATGTGCGGGCCGAGCTCAAGTTCGCGCCGATCTCGAACGATGACGCGCTCGTCGTGCGTCGTTTGGAGGCGCTGCCCGTGCTCCGTTACGCGCGGGAGTCCGCGCGACTTGCCGGGGAAGCGCGGGACCGTTCGGACTGGGCGTGGCTGCCGGTACTCGAGGCAGGCGGGGGACTGAAGCGGGTTAGCAACCCGGGTGGCGCGGACGGCGTTGGTTACGTGATCGGTGCGTCCATTGACTTGCCCGTTTTTGATCGTGGGCAAAGCCTCCGCGCGAAGGCGACGGGTGCGCATGCCGTGGCCGCCGTCCGCGAAGATGCGCTTCGCCGAAACCTCGTTGGCGATGTGGCAGCGGCGCGCGCCGAGCTTGCGTCCGCACGGCGGGAACTCGCTCGGTTCGACGTGGAAGCGCTCGATGCGGTTCACACGCTTCTCGGTGCGGTGCAGAGCGGGTACCGCGAAGGGGCGCGCTCGGTTGTGGAGCTCCTCGACGCCCAGCGGGCGCGAACAGAAGTTGCCGAACGGCGCATCGAGCTGCTCGGAATTGCGAAGCGTGCGGAAGCGACGGTCCGTGCCCTGACAGGAGAGCTTCGATGAGACTTGCAGCGCACTGGCACCTCGTGACGGCTGTGTTCCTATTGGCGGTGGGTTGTCGCGGGGGGGGATCGTCGCTCGGCGAACCGGATCACGTGCACGACCATGACGAGGGCCACGACCACGACCATGGTCATCCGCACGAGCATGGGCCGGACGCGGTTGGGATCACCGTCTGGACCGACAAGCTTGAGCTCTACGCCGAACACTCGCCGGCCGTGGCCGGCGAAACGCTGGAGTTCGTGGCCCACCTTACGGTGCTCGACGGTTTCGCGGCCCTGGAGAAGGGGGCGGTTGTGCTCGAGCTCGACGGACCGATGCATGTCAGTGCACGTGCGGACCAGCCGTCCCGTCCCGGGATCTTCAAGCCCGCACTGAAGGCGCCCGGCGCCGGAACCTACCGCGGTCGACTGCGTGTGACCGGGTCAGAGGTGACCGATGTGATCGAAGGGTTCGACATCGTGGTTCAACCGAACGCGGCCGCCGCGGCGAAGGTTGCGGAGGCCTTGCCATCGAAGGAGTCGGCTTCCGCCGGCAAGCCCATTCCGTTCCTCAAGGAGCAGCAGTGGCAGGTCCCGTTCGCTACGAAGTTCGCGGTTCGCGGCACCGTTGTGCCCACGGTGGAGGTTTCGGGCGAAGTGACGACACCGCCGAGTGGGCAGGCGGACGTGGGGGCTGCCATCGCGGGCCGCGTGGTGGCCCCGCCGGGTGGACTCCCGCGGCCCGGGCAAACGGTGCGGCGCGGAGCGTTGCTTGCGACCATCGCGCCGGCACCCGCGGCGCCCGAAGCGGGCGCTCGTGCTGAGCTTGCGGTGGTCGAAGCCGAGGCTCGGCTCCAGTCGGCCCGCGCCGGAGCGGAACGCGCCGAACGATTGATTCAAGACCGGGCGATCTCGAACCGTGAGCTCGAAGAGGCGACGCGAGAACTTCGGGTCGCCACTGAAGCACTGCAGGCCGCACGGAGCGCGCGGGACGTGTTCACGGGCGCGGCCAATGGAAAGGGCGGAGGCCTCTATCGCATGACGACCCCCATTGACGGAGTCGTCGTGGATGTGACCGCGACGGAAGGGAAATCCGTTCAGGGTGGCGAAGTGCTCTTCCGAGTCGTCAACTTGGGTGAGCTTTGGATCCGTGCGCATGTGCCGGAGCAGGATGCAGCCCAACTTCGCGCAACGGAGGATGCGGCGTACGCGCTCCCGGGGGTGGAGACGTGGTTGCCGCTCGGTGTGAGCGGCGATGATGCGGTGGCAAGCGTGGTTAGCGTCGGCCGGACCGTCGACCGACGTTCACGCACGGTGGACGTGATCTACGCGCTCCGTACGCCCGACGAACGACTGCGGGTGGGTGCGCTCGTGCGTGTGGCGGTGCCGGTGGGGCCCGCATGGGAGGGTGTCGTCGTGCCGCGGAGCGCCGTGCTCAGCGACGATGGTCGCGCCATTGTGTACGTGCAGACGGACGGGGAGTCGTTTGAAGAACGGGCGGTGACCGTCGGGCCGCGATCGGGCGAACACGTGGGAATCCTCCGCGGTGTCGTTGCGGATGAGCGCGTGGTGAGTGCAGGAAGCAACGTGATTCGTCTGTCGTCCCGCACGTCCACGGCGTTGGGCCACGGGCACGTCCACTAATGATCGACGGGCTCATCCGTTTCTCGCTCCGCCAGCGCTGGGCCGTGTTGCTCGCCGCGGCAATCGTGTGTGCTGTGGGCGCGGTGCGTGCGGTGCGCATGCCGGTGGATGTCTTCCCGGATCTGACCGCGCCGCGCGTAACCATCGTGACGGAGTCCACGGGCATGGCGCCCGAAGAGGTGGAGCGCCTCATCACGTTTCCCATCGAGACCACCGTCAATGGGGTGGCGGGCGTGCGAAGGGTGCGCTCGGCCTCGGCGCCTGGCATTTCCATTGTGTGGGTCGAGTTCGATTGGGACACGTCCGACACCGTGGCGCGGCAGCGTGTGACGGAGCGCCTGCAGGGGCTATCGGCGCTGCCTCCGGAAGCGGACACGCCAGTGCTTGCGCCCGCGTCATCCGTCATGGGGGAGATCGCGTTCGTGGCCATCACGAGCTCTGCGGACGACCCCCTCGAACTCCGCAGGGTGGGCGAGGTCGAGCTCCGGCGTCGGTTGCTGTCCATCGCGGGCGTCGCACAGGTCGTGCCCATCGGTGGGCTCGAGCGCCAGTACCAGATCCTCGCCGACCCGGCACGCCTTGAGCGATTTGATCTGACGCTTGAGGACCTCGTCCGCGCAGTTCAACGCGGGAATGCAAACGTACCTGGCGGCTATGTCGTTGACCGTGGTCAGGAATCCGTGGTGCGTGTGCTTGGCCGTGCGCACGGCGTGGATGACCTCGCGGACATGGCCATCGCGCTGCGTGGCGAGCAGCCGGTGCGGGTGCGAGACGTGGCGGATGTTGGTATCGGCGCTGCCGTCCCGAGGGGTGCGGCGAGCTACAACGGCAAGCCTGCGGTGGTGCTCAGCATCGTCAAGCAGCCAACCGCCGATACCCTTGAGGTGACGCGGCGCGTGGACGAGGCGCTGGACGGCCTCGCGCCATCGCTTTCCAAACGTCATATCGAGATCCACCGCGACCTGTTTCGACAGGCGGACTTCATCCGTACTGCGATTGCCAACGTGATCGCAGTGCTGAGGGATGGCGCGCTCCTCGTGGTGTTCGTACTCATGCTTTTCCTGTGGAGCGCGCGCCCGACGGTGATCAGCGTAGTGGCTCTGCCGCTTTCTCTTCTGTGCGCTGTGCTCGTCCTCGACGCGCTTGGCTTCTCCCTCGATACAATGACGTTGGGGGGGCTCGCCATCGCAATCGGTGAGCTCGTGGATGATGCCATCGTCGACGTTGAGAACGTCGTGCGCCGGTTGCGTGAGCGCCGCCGAACGCCCGAAGGCGAGCGACAATCCGTGTTTGAAACGGTCTTCGACGCATCCACGGAAATCCGTTCGTCCATCGTGAGCGCAACGGCGATCCTGATGGTCGTGTTCCTGCCGCTCCTATTCCTTGAGGGGCTCGAGGGACGGCTCCTTCTGCCACTCGGCGTCGCGTACCTCGTGGCCGTGGGAAGCTCGCTGCTCATCGCCGTGACGGTGACGCCGGCGATGTGCTTGCTCCTTCTGCCCAAGGCTGTGGATGCGACCGGGCAAGATCCGCCCGTGTTGCGCGTGATCGAACGCTCCTACGAACCGGTGCTTCAGTATTCGATGAGACACCCCGTGGGCGTGCTAGCGGGGGGCATTGCCGTGGTCTTGTTGGGGGTGGTCGGGCTCGTTCTCGCCGGACGCTCCTTCCTGCCAGAATTCAACGAGGGCAGCCTGACGATTGCCGTGGTCACAAGCCCGGGCACATCCCTCGAGCAAAGCGATGCCCTTGGGCAGCTCGTAGAGCGCGCGTTGCTTGCCGATCCGGCCGTTGTCTCCACGTCGCGGCGCACCGGCCGCGCGGAGCGCGACGAACATGTGCAGGGAGTGGAGGCGGCGGAAGTCGAGGTGCGTCTTCGAGACGACGGGCGAAGCAAGGAAACGCTTCTCGCAGACATCCGGGAGCGGCTGTCCGTGGTGCCCGGGGTGCAGTTCACCATTGGCCAACCGATCTCGCATCGTATTGATCACATGATTTCGGGTCAGCGGGCTGCGCTTTCAATCAAGGTGCTCGGTGACGATCTCGACGCGGATCGTGCCGATGCGGAGAAGGTGCGCGCCGCCATCGCGGACGTACCTGGGCTTGTGGACGTGGCCGTGGAGCAGCTGGTTAACGTGCCCCAGGTGGTGGTGCGCGTCGATCGGCACGCGGCGGCGGGATACGGGCTTTCTCCAGGAGAGGCCGCGGAGGCGGCGGGCACGGCGCTCTGGGGAACGGAGGCCGGGCGCGTCTACGAGTTTGGCACGGTGACCGATGTGGTTGTTCGCTACGCGGACGAAACGCGAAGCTCCATCGAAGCGGTTCGGCGTGCGCGCGTCCCGACTCCGTCTGGCGCCCTCGTGCCGATTTCAGCGTTCGCGGACGTCTCCGAGGACCGCGGACCGAACTATGTACTCCGTGAGAACGTCGAGCGCCGAATCGTGGTGACCGCGAACGTGGCAGGGCGCGACCTTCGGAGTGTTTACGACGACGTTCGAACGCGCATCGCCGAGCGGGTGTCGTTCTCGCCAGGTGTCCGCGTCGCGTACGCGGGACAGTTCGAACGAGAGGAGGCGGCGAGCGGGCAGCTCTTTGTGTTCGGTTTGCTAGCGCTCGTGGGTATCGCTCTCATTCTGTTCGCGACCCTCGGAAGCGTACGTCGCATGGCCATCGTGCTCGTGAACCTCCCGCTTGCCTTGGCTGGGGGCGTGGTGGGGGTGTTTCTGGCCGGTGGTGTCCTCTCCATCGCCAGCATCATCGGGTTCATCACGCTGTTCGGCATCGCGACGCGGAACGGCATCCTGCTCGCAACCCGTGTCCGCGACCTCGAGCGGGAAGGGGTCGACCGGCTCCTCGCCGTCGAACGCGGCGCGAGGGAACGCCTTGCACCAATTCTGATGACAGCGGTCACCGCCGGGCTCGGCCTTCTGCCGCTGGCGCTCGCCCTCGGGAAGCCAGGCAGCGAGATCCAAACGCCCATGGCATTGGTGATCCTCACGGGACTCGCCACGTCGACCGCACTCAACATGATCGTGGTTCCAGCGCTCCTTGCCCGTTGGGGAAGCGCTGGGCCCTCGGCATCGAACGCGGAAGAACTGGCCTAGGGCTCGGCCGGCGGCGGGGGTTCCATCGTGAAACTTGCCCGTCTTGGGCATGTACTGTACAAATTTTCAGTTACATGCCGCGACCCGTACAAAATCCACCGAATCCGTGGTCGAGCGCCGAGGTCGATTGGGAGGGGGAGCCGCCGCCGGCGACCCTCGAGGTCTTTGAAGAGGAGGCCCGATCGGCCCTTTCGAAGAACGACAGCCCCGACGTGGGGTTTCGCTTCAGCGTCAACCCCTATCGGGGCTGTTACCACGGCTGCGCGTATTGCTACGCGCGCCCGTCGCACGAGTACCTTGGCTGGGGCGCGGGGACGGACTTCGAACGGAAGATCGTCATCAAGCGCAACATCGCCAAGCTCCTCCGCCGCGAGTTCGAGCGGCCCAGCTGGGAAGGGGAGACGGTGGTCTTTTCGGGCGTCACCGATTGCTACCAGCCACTTGAGGCGAGCTATCGGCTCACGCGCGCGTGCTTGGAGGTGTGCCTCGCGTTTCAAAACCCCGTGGCCATCATCACGAAGGGCGCGGTGATTCAGCGCGACGCGGAGCTCCTCGCCGAACTCCACCAGAAGGCGCGCGTGCGGGTGATGCTGAGCATCCCGTTTGCGACCGACGAAATGGGGCGAAGGTTCGAGCCCTACGCGAGCCCCATCTCGAAGCGCTTCGAAACGCTGCGTCGTCTCCACGCGGTGGGCGTTCCGGTGGGGGTGTCGCTTTCACCGATGATTCCGGGCGTCAACGACGCCGACATCCCCGCCATCCTGGGGCGTGCGCGGGAGGCGGGGGCGGACGTGTGCTTCATGACCATGCTCCGCCTCCCGAGTTCCGTGCGTGACGTGTTCGACGTGCGTCTCGAGGAGGTGCTGCCCGATCGGGCGAACAAGGTGCGAAATGCCGTCAAAGAGATGCGCCGCGGTCGGTGGAACGAGACGGGGTTTGGCGCGCGCATGCGTGGCCAGGGCGAACGGTGGGCGGCCACCCATGCACTGTTCGAGCGATACCGCGTGAAGTACGGCTATGGGGAAGCCGACGAGCGCACGGTGTTCGAGTCGACCTTTCGGCGTCCGACGTCGCAGCTCGCGCTCTTCGAGTAGGCACCGGCAAGTTCATCGGCAAGGGCCGGAAGCCCGCGGGCCGCGAGCGCTTCGCAGAGGAGCGCGTGGGATTTGTCGCTCACGCTGCTGCCGGCGGGAATCTGCGAGAGGTCAGTGAGCGCCGAGTTGAAGTCGCCCGTCGCGATGTGCGCCCGCGCTCGAACGAAGGCCACGGCGGGGGATGGCGCAACGCCGCGCGGCGTTTCGAGAAGCTCAAGCCCTGCGGCGGGTTTGCCGATGTCCACAAAGGCGGCGGCGACGGCGAGGCGGCCGCCGAGGGCAGATTCGTCGTGCGAACGGAGCCACGCCTCCGCTTCGTCGGTGCGATGGGTGGCGATGAATGCGCGAAGGCGATCGCGCGGGTCGCCCACGTTCTCGGGAAGCGCTGCGAAGAGCCGCGCGGCCGCCTCGGCCTGGCCCCGATCGAGAAGCGAACCTGCGACCGAGGCGACGCGCTGGGCTTCGCGCGGCGACCGATGCATGAGGCGCTCCGCGACGCGGATGGCTTCGTCGTGGTTGTGCTCGAGGACGGCGAGTTCGAGTGCGGCGGCCAGGCCCGCCGTGGCCCCGCGCGGGCTTCGCGCCACGAGGCGTTCGAGCACAAGGGCTGCCCGCGCCGGCTCGCCCATGCGGCGGAAGACATCGGCGAGGGCGAGGGGACCCCGCTCGGAAAGCGGCGCGCTCTCCACCGCGTACGCGTAGGAAGCGGCGGCGGCGGCAAGGCGATCGCGGCCCTCAAGAATGCGCCCGCGGGCGAGGTGAAGCGCTTCGCCTCGCGGGAACGCGCGCAGGCCGGAGGAGAGCACGTCGTCGGCACTCCGCTTGTGTCCCGCGGCTTCGTGGGCCTCCGCGAGGCGCGCGAGGAGAAACGGGTCGTCGCCCGATCCGGCGAGGGCATCTTCGTAGTGATCGATGGCCGTGTTCGGGTGGCCGTCGGCCATGGCGAGTTCGCCGCGCACGAAGGCCTCGTAGGAGTACGGCGAAATGAACGAACCCTCGTAACGCTCGCCATCGAGGTAGCGAACGACGGGGTAGGGCTTGGGGTGTGCGCAGCCGATGGCGACGACGGCGAAGGCGAGCGCCGCGGCGTGGCGTACGCCCATCACCGCGTGTCCACGCACGCGTTCGTGAACTCCACGGTGCAGTGCACCTCGAGGGCGGTGGAGTCGCCCGGCTCGACGGGCCACGGCACGGTGGTCGAACCCTCCGCGATGGCGTAGTTGTCACCGTAGAACTCGACGCTCACCTTCGGGTCGGCGATGTCGGGGTTCGCCTTCGCCGCCGTGCGGAGCGGCACAGGGAGCGTGAAGATTGCGGCGCCCACCTGTGACGCGCTCCCGGGCACCGCGTACTCGTCGATGTAGCCCTGCGACATGTCGATCACGAACTGACCGGTGCTGCTTACGCGCGTGGTGACGGTGCCGTCGAACGTCGTACCTTCCGCGACGTCCTTGAACGCACGGTCGAGCTCCGACGGGGTGAGCACCACGAGCACCCGATCGACGGCTTCAAGGGCCACATCCTTCGACCGGACCTCGAGGGCGAAGGGCGCCTCTTCGACGATTTTCTCCGAGCCGCAGCCGAGGGCCAGCGGAACCGCGGCGAGGGCGAAGGCAAGCTTCCATGCGAGGCGGTGGGTGCGCATTGGCATCATTCGATGGGGGGGAGGGTGATGGCGGGGCCCGTGCTTCGGGTCGTGGTGCTCGACGAAGAGGACGCGGCGACGATGGCAACGGTTGCGGCCGCTGCCACGACGAGCGCCGCGCCGCCGATCACGTACCACTTCGCGTACCACGGCGAATCGTCGTCGTTTGCGGTGGCATCCGGGCCGAAGGCCGCCACGTCGAGCATGGGTTCCTCCGCCGTGGGATCGGCGTTCACCCCACCTGCAGCGATGGTCGAGCTCGCCGCGGCGCCGAAGTCGATGTTGAGGCGCGAGCGCGCGTCGGCCCGCACCTCCACGCGATAGGACTTCGGCGGTGCCCCGGGAGCGGTGCACTCGATGAGGTGTGTCCCCGGCGCGAGGTGGAGTGCGCGGAGCGGAGTGACGCCGGCCACGTGTCCGTCGACGCGGACTTCCACACCGTCCGCATCCGAAGCCACGACCAGCGTGCCCGTCGCGGGGGGCGCTTCGATGGCGGCGGCTTCGCTTGGCGGCACGTCGGCGGGGGGCGCTCCGTGATCGCCCTCGGCCGCGACGGGCCGCGGGCACAGCGCCACGCACAGCACGGTGGCGGCGAGGAAGCGCGCGGCGGGGAGGATCGCGGAGTGCATGGGCGGAAGATAGATCTGCCCGCGTCCTGAGCAAACCATGGAGCGCACGATCGCCCACAAACGGCGCCCCCCGGCCCGGCGTTCTGCGCTATGGTCGCGCGCGATGGAAACCACGAAGTACCTCGACGCGTTCCCCGAGTGGCTCACGACCTTGGGCGCCGACGCGCAAAACCTCGCTTCACTCCTCCGGACCGACGGCGTTCCCGATGCGACGCGGCAGGCGGTGGCGGGTGGTCTGAACTACTTGTTTCAGTCCCTTGATTTGATCCCCGACGGCATCGAGGACCTTGGTTTCCTCGACGACGCCTTCGTGCTTCGCGTCGCAGCCGACCTTGCCGCACGGAACGACCTCGAAGCGGTGGACGAAACCGCGGTGAGCACCGTCGAGCGCCTCGCCGGCGAGTGCGAGCTTGTCCGGGAGTTCCTGAACGACGACTACGACCGGTTCGAGACCTACGTGAAGGGCCTTGTCACGACGAAGGCGCGCGGGCGCGCCACGCCGGAGATCCTGGCGGACGCGGGCGTACGCGACACCTTCGTGTCCGAGGTCGATGGGTTCGCCAGCGAGTACGAGGCACCCGTGTTTCACAAAGAAGAGAAGAATCTCATCAAGCTGCGCGCGTTTTTTGATGCGCGGCTTCCCCGTAAACCGCTCCTCTGAGCGGCGACCCCGTTTGCACCCATATCCCTAGAGTCGGCAACCCCAACCCGAGGCGGAGAGGTTTGGCATGGATCCCGTAGCGATGACCCTGTTGCTCGTGCTCACGTTGAGCGCCTTTGCTTGGACGGCGGCGCGGAGGCTTCGGCAGCTCGGCGCGGGCTCGGCCCACGCGAACTTTACCCTCGCGGGGGGCGCTTGGTTTGAGCGGCTCGTCGACACCATCGACTACGCCGTTCTCCAGCGGAAGATGCGGAACCTGAACTCGCGTTACGTCGCGGCGGGTCTCGCGCACATCGCGATCTTCTGGGGCTTCGGGGTTCTCGGCCTGAACAGCGTGCTCCTTTGGATCCGCGGGTACGACCCCTACTTCGATTTCTGGGGCCTGCTCGCGGCGGATGCGCCCGTCGGAGCGCTCTACGCGGTAACCAAGGACCTCTTCATCTTCCTCGTGCTCGCGGGCGTGGCGGTATTCGTTTACCTCCGCATGAAGCACACGCAGCGCATGACGCTGAGCACCGAGGCGAACGTCATCCTCGGCATCATCGCCACCATGATGGTGGCCGACCTTCTCTATAACGGCGCCTGGATGCTCCTCGAGGCGGGGCGCACGGGTCGCGCGCTTCACTTCGTGCCGCAGGAGTTCGGCGGGTGGCTCGTGGCGGTCGCGCTCGACGCCGCGTCACCCTCGACGACCGCGCTGACGGTGCTCGCGCACGTGGGGTTTTGGACCCACGCGAGCCTCGTGCTCATTTTCCTGAACATCCTCCCGTTCTCGAAGCACTTCCACATCATCACGGTGCTTCCGAACGTCTACGCGCGGGACCACGTGCCGCCGGGGCGCCTGCCGAACGTGGTGGATCTTGAGGGTAAGGTGGAGCGCGAGGAGCCCATCGGCATCGCGAAGGTCACGGACCTTTCGTGGAAGCACATCCTCGACCTCTACACCTGCACCGAGTGCGGCCGCTGCAGCGACAACTGCCCGGCGTACACGACCGGAAAGAAGCTTTCGCCGAAGCACCTGACGCTGGCGCTCCGCGATCACCTCTACGCCTCCGAGAAATCGATGTTCGGCGGCGACGGGTTCACGGAATTCGGTGGGGCCTCCGGCGGGCATGGCGAAGCGACCGAAGGCGGCGAGCGCGAGCAAATCCACACGAAGCCCGGCCTCCCGCCCGACGCGTACTTCGTGGCGGACCACGTGGTCGAGCTCGTCCCGAACGTCCTCGACCCCGACGTGCTCTGGGCCTGCACCACCTGCCGCGCCTGCGAAGAACAGTGCCCGGTGGCGATTTCGTACGTCGACAAGATCGTCGGCATTCGCCGCGACCTCGTCATGGCGAAGGCCGACTTCCCGCCGGACCTCCAGCGCCCCTTCATGGGCATGGAGACCAACGGCAACCCCTGGAACCTCTCGAGCATGGACCGCGCCAAGTGGAGCGACGGCCTCGACGTGCCGACCATCGAAGACAAGCCCGACGCCGAGGTCCTCTACTGGGTCGGCTGCGCCGCGAGCTACGACGACCGCGCCAAGAAGGTTGCGCGCGCCGTGGCGAAGCTCCTCCAGGCCGCGGGCGTGGACTTCGCGATCCTCGGCACGCGCGAGAGTTGCACGGGCGACCCGGCGCGCCGCGCGGGGAACGAATACCTCTTCCAGATGCTCGCGCAGCAGAACGTCGAGACGCTCAACGAGGTGGGCGCCGACAAGAAGAAGATCGTGACGGCCTGCCCGCACTGCTTCAATTCGCTACTCAACGAGTACCCGGACTTTGGCGGCAAGTACGACGTGGTGCACCACAGCTCGTTCCTTCAAGGCTTGCTCGTGGCCGGCAAGCTCAAGCCGACAGAGCGCGTCGAGGGCCGCGTCGCCTACCACGACAGCTGCTACCTCGGCCGCTACAACCAGGTCTACGACTCGCCGCGGGCGGTGCTCGAAGCGATCCCGGGAGTGGAGCTCGTCGAAGTCGACATCTGGAACAAGGAAAAGGGCCTCTGCTGCGGCGCCGGCGGCGCGCAGATGTGGATGGAGGAGCGCGAAGGCAAGGAGCGCGTGAACCACAAGCGCACGCTCCAGCTCCTCGACACGGGCGCCAAGACCATCGCGAGCGGTTGCCCCTTCTGCATGACGATGCTCTCGGACGGCATCAAGGGTGAAGAGAAGGAGGGCGACATCGCCCAACTCGACATCGCCGAGATGCTCGTCCGCGCCGTGGGCCTCGACGCACCCGCGGCGTAGGCCGTGCGCGGGCCCGCGGGCCGCGGTTGACAGTCACGGGTCCGTGCGGGGATTCTCCGCGCGCGATGGCGGTGCTGCTTCAGTCGGCGGGACTCCCGGGGGGGTACGGGTGGGCGCTCTTTGAGACCCTGCTCGCCCTCGTCGGCGTGTGCGTGCTCGCGTGGGTGGTACTCCACTGGGCGGCGCGGCAGGGCTTCGGCACCGGTGGCGGTGGCGGACGCATGCGCGTGGTGGATCGCGTGGCGCTCGACGCGCGCCGGGGCCTCGCGCTCGTGGAAGTGGGCGAGCGGATGTTCCTCGTTGGCACGGGCGACGGCGCAGCGCCGACCATGCTCGCCGAGATTGACCCCGCGGCGGTGCCCGCGCCGAAGGTCGCCGCACGGGGGACTTTGCCGGCGTGATCGCGCGCGTCATGCGGAAGGACGGATCGGGGCCAGGCACCGAAGGCGGGAATGGCTGATGGAGGGGTTCGCTTCGCAGCCGTTCTTCTCCGTGTTGATGCTGGCCGCGCTTGGGCTCCTTCCCTTCGTGTTCATGGTCACGACGAGCTTCGTGAAGATTTCGGTCGTGTTCTCCGTGCTGCGGAATGCACTTGGCACGGGGCAGGTGCCGTCGGGGATGATCATCACGGCGCTCGCGGCAATCCTTACGTTTTACGTGATGTCGCCGGTGATTCGGCAGGCTTCGGTGACGGCGGCGCCCGCCCTCGCACGGCTCGATCTCGGCAAACCGCTCGCCGGGGACAATCTCGACGCGCTTTTCGACACGGTGGATCTTGGAAAGGAGCCCTTCCGTGCGTTCCTCACGAAGCACGCTGGGGAGCGCGAGCGTGGGCTTTTCTATGAGCTCGCGAAGGCGGGGCGCACGCCGGCGGAACAGGCGGACATCGGCTCGAACGACTGGCTGGTGGTGCTCCCCGCGTTCTTGATCACGGAACTCGCCGAGGCGTTTCAGATCGGTTTCCTCGTTTTTGTTCCGTTTCTCCTCGTCGACATGGTGATCGCCAACGTGCTGCTCGCGCTTGGCATGCACATGCTGTCGCCGACGACGGTGTCACTTCCGTTCAAACTGCTGCTCTTCGTGCTCGTGGACGGTTGGTACCTGCTCTCGAAGGCGCTGGTCCTCGGCTACGCGTAACCAGCACGCGTCCGCATTGCTACGAACGTTTTGCGCGCGTGCCGCACGCGATGTCACGGTGTGGCGTTAATGCCTATTGGTTTGCGCGTTCACAAACTTGTGCTCCCATCCACAGCGCATGGTGTTCTCCGCATCGGCCTCGTTCGGGATCAACGACGACGCAATTCGCAGTTTGCTCGATGCGACGCCGGATGGCGTGATCGCGGTGAACGACGCCGGGCGAATCGTTCTCGTCAATCGCCACGCGGAAGCCATGTTTGGCTATGTGCGCGCCGAATTGATCGGTGAATCCGTTGAGCGACTCCTGCCCACCACACGGCGCGCGGTGCACGCCGCGCACCGCGCCGACTATGCGGCGGCGCCCCAGGTGCGTGCGATGGGCGGGACGAGCATCGAGCTCTTTGCCGTGCGCAAGGACGGCTCCGAATTTCCCGTCGAGATCGCGTTGGCACCGGTGACCACCGCCGCCGGGACGTTGGTGATCGCGTCGGTCCGCGACGTTGCGGACAAGCGAGACATGCAGTCGAAGCTGACGTTGTCGGATCGCATGGCGTCGGTGGGGATGCTGGCGATGGGCGTCGCGCATGAAATCAATAACCCGCTCTCCGTCGTGCTCGCGAACCTTGGGTACATCGAGGAGGTCCTCGCCGAGGTGGAGCCGGATCCGGCATCCGAAGTGCGGAGTGCGCTCTCGGACACCCGGGAAGCGGCCGAGCGAATCGGCATCATCGTGCGCGATCTGCGCGTGTTCGGACGCACGGGGGACGCACCAAGCGAAGCCGTGGATATCGCGAAGGTGCTCGAATCCGTGCTTCGCATCGCGGGCAAGGCTGCTCAGACGACAGCCCGAGTACGAACCACGTTTGTGCCGGCCCCTCCGGTGTTCGCGGATGAGTCGCGGCTTGTGCAGATCTTTTTGAGCCTCGTGTCAAACGCGTTCCAGGCCATGAGCGCGGATCCAGACCCATCCAAGGAGCACGAACTCAATCTAGCGGTGTGTCCGGGGCCCGCGAACACCGTGGAAGTGATCGTTGCGGACTCGGGACCCGGCATCGCACCCGATGTGCGTGCTCGCATCTTCGACCCGTTCTTCACGACAAAGCCCGTCGGTGAAGGCACGGGCCTCGGGCTCTTTGTCAGTCACCGCATTGTGACGGCGCTCGGCGGAACCATCGAGGTGGCAAGCACGCCGGGGGTTGGCGCGCGTTTCACCGTGCGGCTCCCCGCCGCACCGGCCGCGTCGACCTAGTCGTCTTCACGAAGCTTCGCCATGACGGTGAAGTCTTCGAGCGTCGTGGTGTCGCCGGGCGGGCGGCCCGCGGCGATGTCACCGAGAAGCCGCCGCATGATTTTGCCGCTGCGGGTCTTCGGCAGTGCCTCCGCGAAGCGCACATCGTCCGGCTTCGCGAATTTGCCGATCTCGTCCGCGACGTGATTCTTGAGGGCCGCCTGGAGTTCCGGCCCCGGGGTCTTGCCCGACTTGAGTGTCACAAAGGCCACGAGGGCCTGGCCCTTGAGCTCGTCCGGGCGACCCACGACGGCGGCTTCGGCCACGGCGGCGTGCGAGACGAGGGCGCTCTCAATTTCCGCGGTGCCGAGGCGGTGACCGGAGACATTCACCACGTCGTCCACGCGGCCCATGACCCAGAAATAGCCGTCCTCGTCGCGGCGCGCGCCGTCGCCGGTGAAGTACTTCCCCTCGAAGCGTCCGAAGTAGCCCTTCTTGAAGCGCTCTTCGTTGCCCCAAACGGTGCGGAGCATGGATGGCCACGGCTTCTCGATGACCAGCAGGCCGCCTTCGTTGGGTTTTGCCTCGGTACCGTCTTCGCGGAGGATCTTCGCGTCCACGCCGAAGAACGGCACGGTGCAGGAGCCTGGCTTCGCGGCGATGGCGCCTGGAATCGGGGTCATCATGATGCCGCCGGTCTCCGTCTGCCACCACGTGTCGACGATGGGGCAACGCTCTTTGCCGATGACGCGGCGGTACCACATCCAGGCTTCAGGGTTGATGGGCTCACCGACGGTGCCGAGCAACCGCAGCGATGAAAGGTCGTGCCCGTTCGGATACTCGTCGCCCCACTTCACGCACGCGCGGATGGCCGTCGGCGCCGTGTAGTAGATGCTGACCTTGTGCTTTTCGACGAGCTCCCACATCCGTGCGGGCGTCGGGTGATTCGGCGCACCTTCGTAGAGAAGCACGGTCGCGCCGTTCGCCAGGGGGCCGTAGACGACGTAGCTGTGGCCGGTGATCCAGCCGATGTCGGCGGTGCACCAGTAGACGTCGTCATCCTTCAGATCGAAGACGTACTTCGTGGAAAGCCACGTGCCGACCATGTAGCCGCCGGTGGTGTGAAGGACACCCTTCGGTGTGCCGGTCGTGCCGGACGTGTAGAGAATAAAGAGCGGGTGCTCCGCATCGAGGGCGGGCGCCTTGTGTGTGGGCGCGGCCTTGGCGATTCGGTCGTGCCACCAATGGTCGCGACCTGATTCCATGTGCACCGCGTTCTCCGTGCGCCGAAGCACGATGCAGGTCTTGACGCTCGGCACGTGGGCGAGGGCCTTGTCGACGTTCTCCTTGAGGGGCACCACGGCGCCGCGGCGGTAGGCGCCGTCCTGCGTGATCACCGCCGTCGCCTCGGCGTCGTTTAGACGGTCGCGGATGGCGTCCGAGGAGAACCCACCGAAGATGACCGTGTGTACGGCGCCGATGCGCGCGCACGCCAGCATGGCGATGGCCGCCTCGGGAACAAGGCCCATGTAGATGCCCACACGATCGCCCGCCTTGACGCCCACCGACTCGAGCATGTTGGCGGCGCGGCTCACCTCGGCGAGGAGCTCGGCGTAGCTGAAACTCCGCACCTCGCCCGGTTCGCCCTCCCAGATGAAGGCGGTGCGATCGCCGCGCCCGGCTTCGACGTGGCGGTCGAGGCAGTTGTACGCGAGGTTCGTCGTGCCGCCGCCGAACCATTTCGCAAAGGGCGGGTTCCACTCGAGGATGCGCTCGGGCGCGCGGAACCAGTGAAGGTGTGCCGCTTGTTCGCGCCAGAACGTCTCCGGGTCGTCGATGCTCTTCTTGTGGAGCGCCTCGTACTCCTCGCGGCTCTTGAGGAGCGCCTTGTCTCGAAACGCGGCCGGCGGTTCGAAGACGCGTTGTTCCTGCGAGACACTCTGGATCGTCGGGGCCGTCATGCCCGCACGTTACATCACGCGTACGCGTGACACGAGCCAGTCTTCCCCGCGTTTGACGAGGCGAAACTCCGTGTCGCGGATGCCGCGTTGCGTTACGAGGCGCATCGTCACGGTGGCGGTGTCGCCCGTGACTTCGATGTGCTCACCGAGTGCGCGCAAGTGGTCGCCCTGGAGGATGGACACCGCGCGTCGCATGTCGCTCCGGAATTGCGCCGCGTCCGAGTACACGCGGCCGCGACCGAGCACCTCCACGTCGATGGTGACGCGTGCGGGGTCGAAATAGGCGAGGGCGGCGGCGATGTGATCCTCGTCGACGGTGCCGGTGATCGTCTCGACGAACGCCTCGATACGCTCTTCGTCGGTGACGACGAGCACGTCGTAGGTCACGAACGCGGCCACGAGCACGGCGGCCACGAGCAGGGCGCGGCGGAGGTTCGACATGGCGTTGACCGTGGCCGCGGGCGGCGTACCGTGTCAACGATGTCGCGGCATGGGCCGACAAACGCATGCATCGCGGAGCTTCGTGCCGCGTACGAAACGGTGCGTCGCCTTCGAGCGGCGCAGCTCGCGGACCCGGCCTTCGAGGCCACCGCCGAGATTCAGGCGCTGGCATCGAAGCATCCCGGAATGCTCCGCGTGCTCGAGAGACTGCCGCCCGGGGAACTCGATCGCCGCATCGACGAGCTCCGTGCCATCCGTGATCCCTCCACTTCGCCGCCGTGGATGCGGTGCGCCGTGTCGTTCCACGGGTGGATGCGCGCATCGCTCCGCGTGCGGAGCACAGCGCGCGGGGCCCTTGAGCCGGTGGTCGTTGTGGCGAAGGGCTACGTGGCAGGTCCCGACGAACCGTCCCTCGAGGAATGGAATTCGGAGGCACTTTCCGCGCTTCTCGCGCCGCCCGAGGGCCGAATGACCACGTTCGTGCTCGGGCGTGTGGCGGCGGAGCAGGGCCTGCCGACGGAGGAGGTGGAACGCCTCGTCTTCGGTGTGGCGCATTCGCGCGGCGCCACGTGAAGCCGACTGTTTTTTGAGCTCACCGCGCGATCCGACTATCACCGGAGAAGCTCTCCGGAGGTTTGCATGGCGAGGTCCGTCGTTCGCTGGTTTGGTGCCCTCTTGCTCGTGGGGGTTCCGTCGCTTGTTTCGACGGCCGCCGCGCAGCGTCCGCTCGCCGTGAGCATCGACTCCACGCCACCGGGCGCGACGGTGATCATCGACGGCGCGACGAATGAACCGCTCGGCACAACGCCGCTCAAGGGCGTCAACGTGACGAAGGGTCCCCATACGCTCCTCTTTCAGCTGACGGGATACGAAGACGCACAGGTCTCCATCAACGTGACCACGGCGGGTGCGACGTTTGAGGGAACACTCATCGCCAAACCGACGTTGTCCGTCACCGCGGCGGATGCATCAGCCGAGGGCGCGGCGGTGCGCATCGATGGCGAACCCGCGGGGCAGGTGCCGCTTCGCGTTTCCGTCAGCGTCGGTCGTCACCTCGTGCAGGTCGGCCGCGAGGGCTACCAAGTGTTCTCCGCGTGGGTGTCCACGACGGCGGGCGCACCTTCGACCGTTTCGGTGCACCTCGAGCCCGTGGCTCCGGACACCGGCTCGATCCTCGTGGCGGGCGATGTGCCGGGTTCTTCTGTGTACCTCGACGGCGAGCCCAAGGGCGTCACGCCCACGGTGCTCGAGAACGTGACGCCCGGTGAGCACTCCGTGGAGATTCGGCCGCAGGGCTTCCCGCCGTTCCGGCAAGCGGTGCGGGTTGTGGCCAAGGAGCGCGCCACGGTGAGCCCGGTGTTCAACGCCATCGCCGCCGGTGCGAGTTTGCGGATCATCGCCAACGTTCCAGATGCGCAGATCGCGGTGGACGGCGAGGTTGTTGGCACGGCTCCCGCCGCGAAGGAGCACCTGCGGGCGGGTGAGCACATCGTCAGCGCCTCGGCGCCGGGCTACGCCCCCGCGGAGCAAACCGTCGTTCTCGCGGAGAACCAGCAGCGCGTTGTGTCCATTCGACTCGATGCGGTGGGCTCGCCCGAGGGGCGCATTCGAATCAACGCCACGCCCGCCACGGCCACCATCCGCGTGGACGAAGAGGACCTCGGCCACTCGCCGGCCATCCTTGACGGTGCCGAGCCGGGCACGCACGTGGTGATTGTCACGGCGGACGGGTACGAAGACTTCCGGACGACCTGCGAAACGGGCCCCGGCAAGGGGTGTGAGCTCGATGTGGACCTCAAGGTGGTCGGAACGCCCGTTCGCATCGAAACCAACGTTGACGGTGCGGAGCTCTATCTCGACGGCGCGTCCATGGGTCCCGTGCCGTGGGAAGGGCGCCTGCCAATCGGCTCGCACAAACTCGAAGTGCGCGCGAAGGGCTACCGAACCCACGCCGAGCAGGTCGATCTCGCGCCGAGTTCCAAGGTGCGTACGTTCGATGTGGAGCTCACGCCGGGCGAAGACGCCGTGCCGGCCGACGGCCCGAGCGATGCGGAGCTCGACGCGGCGGCTGCCACGGCGCTCACACACTCCGCGCAAACGCTTCCATCGCAGGTGGCGGCCGTGGATGTTTCGGGTGGGTATCCGTACCTGCTCGAGGCGCGCATGGGCGTCGGTATCCTCGACTACCTGGATGCGGGCTTCGCCGTTCGCTCGTTCTTTCGACTGAACGAATTTGAACTTCGTGCGAAATTCTCCCAGCGTCCGTCCAAGCAGTTCTCCTTCGGCGCGCAGGTGCGCTTCGGGGGCGGCATTGGCGCGAGCGGTGATCCCGTGGCCGTCGAAGGGGCGAACGCCGCGGATCACCCGGTCAACGCCTTCTTCATGAGCGTGGAGGGCCTCGGCACGCTCCACTTCAGCGACCACGGCGCGCTCACGCTCGTCGCCGCCCTCGACATGCACTCCGACCGCTATGACTTCACCGGGGGCGACTCCTCGAAGCTCTCGCAGCGCGGACTCCTCGGGGATCGCCAGGACGTTACGCGCTTCCGCATTGGCGGCATTCTTGAGCTCGTCGTTGACCGCGACTGGAACCTTTTCGCGGAGCTCGACGGAGTACTCATTGGCCAGTCCAGGGACATCCTCGGCGACGTCCTCGGTCTCGGCGGTACGGACGCGAACCTGTATTTCCGCCTGGGCGCGACGTACAAGTTCTAGGGCGCCCGCTCGGATCGCGGCGGCGTGCTGACGCGGGGGTGCCCTGTTAGATTTCCTCCGTGCGATCGGCGGGATGGGCCCTGCTTCTAGGGCTGTTGGTTTGCTCGCGTCCGGGCGCGGTCGCCCGGGCGGACGGCGAAACCGGTTCGTTGACGATCCACCCCGACGAAGCACTTCGCTCGTTCGCGATTCGTGTCGCCGAGACGCTTGAGCGGCGCACCGGCCGGCGGGTGCGTGTCGGTGACGCGCCGCCCGGTGGCGTTCCGGAGGCGGTGCCCGCGGGTGACCTTGCGCTTGTGCGCGACGGCGACGCCGTGGTTCTCACACGGGCGAACGCCCAGGGGGGCGTCTCGCGCGCATCGCTGACCATCGCGCGACTGGACGACGGGGCCGTGCGCGCGACGGCGCTCACCATCGAAACGATGGAAGACGCCGCGGCGGAGCTCGAGTCCGCGCCGGCGTCGACGGGGCCCGCGGAACGCCGCGCGCCGGGCGCGAATGAGTCTGATTGGGTCTACCGTGCCTACGCACGCGAAGACTCGTCGCGGCTCCCAAGTGCGCGGCCAGCGTTCATGGGGCGATTCATGGGCGGGTACTCGCCCGTGGACCACATGGTGCTTCTCGGTCCCGGTTTGGCGTTCGGTCTTTGCGTTCGCAACGACTGTTTCATGATCGAGATGGAGGTCCCGCTCTTCGCCCAATCGACAACGCTGCCCCAGGGCGGGCGCGTGCGTTTTCGTTCGGTGAACCTCTCCGCGCGCATTCAGTATCGTCCGCTGACCTTCGGACGCATCACGCCGGGCATCAACGCTGGCTTCGTGACGCGCGTCGGCAGCGCGGTGGTGGCGGGAGACGGCGGTGGAAGCCAGTCCACGACGGACCTCCGTGCGCGGATTTCTCTGGAGCTGGCGGTGCGTCTCGTGGGCGTGGTCGAGGCGCTCGCCGAGGTGGGGAGCGATCTCGTCATCGACGCGGCGAGTGTGCGCACCGAGGGGGAACTTCGGGGATTCCGAAGCGACCCAACCCCTTGGGCCATCGCGGGAATCCGGATTCGACCATGAGCGGGGATGGGATCGGAAAATCGCCCGCCCCGGACGACCAAGGGCCGTGAACGCTCCGGATCCCGTCGTACGGCTCCCTGGGGTGAGAACGGGCAGCATGACGAGGATTTGGCACTGGCGCGGGTCGCCGCCCGCGATTCGCTCGCGGCTCGCCAGCTCTATCGTGCACATGCCGATCGCGTGTTCCGTGCCGTCGCCCGCGTCATGGGGCGCTGGCATCCCGACGTGGAGGACGTGGTGCAGCAGGTGTTCGTGACGGCGTTCCTGCGGCCGGAGACGTTCGAGGGGCGCTCGCGCCTGTCGACGTGGCTCGTGGGCATCGCGGCGCGTCGCGCGGTGGATGCGGTGCGGGCCTCGGAGCGGAGACGTCGATGGGCGAAGCTCAAGCGGCGGTTCGGGATGGAGAGCGAAGGGGCGGTCGACCAACGCGCCCACGTTCGCGCGGAGGCGGAACGCTACCTCGATCTCCTTCGAGTGGAGCAACGCGCGGTCTTCGTGCTCTGCGAAGTTGAGGGGTACACGCTCAAGGAAGTTTCGGAGATGACCGCCGTCTCCGTGTCCACGCTCCATTCGCGCCTCAAGGCGGCGCGGCGCCGGCTCGACGAGGCGCTTTCCGACGAGCGGGGCGAGGAGGGGGCATCATGAGCGACTCCGTGCGAACGCGGGCGGAGCTCGTGGAGGCGCTCCAGGGGGCGCCGCCCGGCCTCGACGATGTGCAGCGCGCTCGCATCGAGCACGCCGTCGTGGAACGGGCACGTGCCGCGGAGATCGGGGCCATGCGCCCCCTGGGCACCGCACGATGGCGTGGGTTTGGTGCGGGTGTCGCCGTCGGCGCGGTGGCCGCGGCGGCGCTCGTGTGGCTCGTTGTGACCTTGCCTTCGGGCGGCGGCGCGGCGTCCGACGGTGTCCTGTCGCAATCGCGTGGCATGCCGCCGACTTCGGCGCCGGTGGTCGTGGGGCGTCTCCTCGACACCGCGGGGACGGGGCCGACCACGGTCTCCTTCGAGGATTCACGTCTTCGGTTTTCGCCGAATGCGGTGGCCTACTTCTCCGCGGCCGACGCCGGGCGCAAGGTCGTTGAACTCGTCCGCGGCCGTGTCGACGTGACGTACCACCCACGTCACCGCGGGGAGGAAAGCCTTCTCGTTTCGACACCCGTTGCGACGGTCCTCGTCGTGGGCACGGTGTTCTCGGTGGAGGTGCTCGACGATGCGGTGACCGTGGACGTGCGGGAGGGCGTGGTGCGCGTGGAACCACGCTCCGGCGCCGCGCCTCGCACCCTGCGCCGCGGGGAATCGACGACGGTTCGCACACGCGCCGAAGTTCGAAGCGAGAAACACGCGGCCGCGTCGGACGCGGAGGGTGAACCCGCCGTGCCCGCAGAAGCCGAGGCCAGCTCCGGGGGGACGGGGGAAGACCATGCGGACCGCGCGCCGCCGTCGCATCGCGATGTTCAACGGGTCTTCGCGCATGCGGAGCGCCTTCAGCGCATGGGTTCCCACGCGGAGAGTCGCGCACTCCTCGCGCCCCTCACCGAGCAGACGAGACCGACCTCCGTACGGGTGCGTGCCTTCACGCTCATCGCCGAGTCCCATGCCGCCACCGGGGGCGCGACGCGTGCCATCGAACCCTACGAACGTGCCGCACGACTGGGCCGCGGGACGCTGGAAGGTGAAAATGCGCTTTACGCCCTCGCGCGCATGTACGAAGTGCGGCTCTCGGATGCGGCCCATGCCCGCGACGCCTACGCGCGCTACCTGCGCGAATCGCCGAACGGAACCCACGCGGCGCTATGCCGAGACGCGCTTTGCCGGCTCGGCGACGCGGCGACGTGCGACGGGAGATGACGCAGCCGCCCGTCGAGGGGTAGGATCGCCCGAATGATCGAAGGTCAGTTCATCGTGCTTGAGGGTGTCGACGGTGCGGGAACCACGACGCACACGAAGCTGCTTTCGAAGTATTTCGAGCGGCGTGGTCTGCCCGTGCATGCGACCCGTGAACCGAGCGACGGTCCCATCGGCGTCATGCTGCGTCAGGTGCTCACCGGTCGGCTCGTTGTGCCCGGGATCTCGGGCCCGCGCCCGCCGTCGTGGACGACCATGGCGCTTCTGTTCGCCGCGGATCGGGTCGACCACGTGGAAGCGGAGATCGTCCCGAACCTCATGGACGGCGTGACCGTGCTCAGCGACCGCTACGACTACTCGTCGGTTGCGTACCAATCGCTTTCAGCCGGCGGCGGTCGCGCGAGCCTCGACTGGGTGCGTCAGATCAACAGCCACGCGCGTCGCCCTGACCTGGTGATCGTGCTCGATGTCCCCGCCGACGTGGCGGACAAACGCCGCGCGGGGCGAAGTGGCCGGCGCGAGCTCTACGAAGACCCGGAGCTCCAGAGCCGGCTCGTGGATTTCTACGGGCACATCGAGCAGCACTTCCCCGAGGACCGCGTTGTGCATGTGAATGCGGCGCGCGACCTCGAAGTGGTCGCGGCGGACATCGTGCGGGCCGTGGAAACGCTGCGCGGCGAAGAACCCGCGCGCCAAAGTTGACCCCACCGACCGGGCGCACCGAAACTCGGGGCATGACGAACGTTCTTCGACGTTGGGCACCCTTCTTCTGCGTTGCGCTCCTCGGGTTCGGGGGGAGCGGTTGCGGCGCGAGCGCCGAGGAGCAGCGCGCGAAGGACGAGCGCATGCTTTCCGACTGGGAAGCGCGCACCAAAGCGATGGACGCGACCGAAGGTGGCGAAGCGCCCCCTGAAGTCACGGCGTCAGCGCCCGCCGCGGAGCGCCTTTCGACGGGAACCATTGATCGCGCAGAGCTCGTTCCGTGGCTCTCGGCGGGTCTCGGGCGCTTCCTCCAGCGCGTGGAGGTGGAGGCGGTGACCGAGGGCGGAAAGTTCGTGGGCTTCCGCATCGTGGCCATCGACGCGCAGGGGACGGGCCTTGAGAAGGTGGACCTCTTGCCGGGGGACGTGATCACGAGCGTGAACCAGCAGCCGGTGGAGCGCCCCGAACAGGCGACGCAGGTTTGGGAGAGCCTCAAGTCGGCGCCCGAACTCGTCGTGCACTACCTACGCGACGGCCAGGTCCGGCAGCTTCACTTCACCATCGTGGACGCGAAGACAAAGGGCTAGCCCAAGGCACGTGCGCCGTTCCTAGCCGTCGGCGAATCGTCGGACGACGCGCACGGCGAGTTCGTCACCAACACGGACAAGCTCGCCCGCGGCCCAGGGACCCTGCGCCGTGCGAAGCGTGATGCGACCCCCGACGGGTTTCGGCGTCCGGAGGACATCGCCCGGCGCGAGGGCGTCGAAACCACCCGGCGCAAAGCGCACCGACGCGACCTCCACCGAGACCCGGACGTCCTCCATTCCCCGTGCGCCCGCGTCCTCCGTGGCGCGCTCGAGCGTGAAACCCGCGTCGCCGAAGGTGCCGAACCACGCGTGCGTGCCGCCGCCCGTCGCCCGGAGGACCCCCTGCCCGCGGCACCCGTCGGCGTCCACGCTCGCCCACCACGCGTCGAACGTGAGTGCATCGCCCGCGGCCACCTTGGCCAGGACTTCGGCAGGAAAGAACGACTCGGCCACGTCGAGCCCGGCCTCGAGGATCGGCGCGCGGACCGCCCCTTCATGCGCGATGGCCGCGGCGAAGATGCTGCGGCAGCACGCCGGTGTCGTGCCCACGGTCACCGTGTGTTCCGCCGCGATGCGCCTTCCCGGACCGATCCATGCCGCGATCGAATCCGGGGTCGTGACGAGTTGGTGCACCGTCGTGGTGGAGGTGATCGCCGTCGACGTGCTGAATGCCGCGACGAGTTCCGCGGCGACGAAATGCAGAACACCACGCTCGCCGTCGAGCAGGGGCCGCTCAAGGGCGTCGCGAAGGGGTGAACGGTCACGCCCGAGGGCTGCGTCGATTGCACGCACGGCGAGCGCCCAGTCGAACTCAACGGCCCAGCGCAGCGGCTGCCCGCCAGGGCGGGAGGTCTCAAGGAGCGCGGCGATGCGCGGATCCTCGGTCTCGTCGATCTCCGGGGCCTCGGTTTGGGCATCGAGATGCGCTGGACCGAGCTGGATGCGCACGGAGTCGCCGAGGCGACGCGCGAGCGCCGTCTGGAGCGGCCCCACGTCGAGCCCCACGAGCCCTGGAAGCGCGGTGACGGTTTCCGCTTCGCCCGCGGCCGTGTCGCGCGCGCCGTCGAGGGTATCCGGGGAACCGCCCATGGCCGCGCACTATGGCGCCCCGGCTGGTCCGCTGCCAACCGGGTCCTTTGCGGGTTGCCCGGGGGCCCGCGTGACGCCAACTTCCCGGTCGCCGTGGCCATCGATCGACGACGCTTTCTGCACTTCGCCTGGGCGATGCTCGCCTACTCGGTGGCCGTCATTCTCTGGGGCGCGTACGTCCGGGCGACGGGTTCGGGCGCGGGCTGCGGAAGTCACTGGCCCCTGTGCAACGGAGAGGTGATCCCCCGTGCGCCGATGGTCACCACGATCATCGAGTTCACCCACCGCGTGACCTCGGGCCTCTCGTGGCTCTTCGCCGTGGCGCTGGCGTGGTTGGCCCGGAGCGTGTTTCCTCCGCGCGATCCCGCCCGTCGTGCGGCCGCCGCGGTCCTGGTGCTCATGACGACCGAGGCGCTCATTGGCGCCGGGCTGGTGCTCTTCAAAATGGTCGCGCTCAACGAGTCCCTCGCCCGTGGCGTCTGGGTGGCGGCGCACCTGACGAACACGTTCCTCCTCCTCGCTGCCGAAGCGCTCACTTGTTACTTCGCGGCGG
Organism: Polyangiales bacterium; assembly: GCA_041389625.1. GTDB lineage: Bacteria > Myxococcota_A > Polyangia > Polyangiales > JAWKRM01 > JAWKRM01. The sequence goes on along the minus strand of JAWKRM010000029.1, from coordinate 5,850 downwards.
GCGGCGGGGCCCTCGCTCCGCGCAGACACGGCGCAACGACCTTCGCGCTCGCAGTCGGGTTTCTCGGCCTCTTCCTCGTGGGCATTAGCGGCGCCATCGTTGCGCTCGGCGACACGCTCTTTCCGGCCGCGTCCCTGGCCGAAGGGCTCGCGCAGGATCTCGACGTGGGCGCGCATCTTTGGGTGCGACTTCGGGCGCTCCATCCGTTGCTCGCGGTCGGGGTCACCGGGTGGCTCGTGGCGGCGGCGGGCGCGGTGCGGTTTTCCCGCAAGGAGCGGCCCATTCGTCGTGCGGCGGCGCTCCTCCTCGGAACGGCGCTTCTCCAGGTGGGCATCGGCTTCGCGAACTTCCTGCTTCTCGCGCCCGTTTGGCTTCAGATGGTGCACCTCGCGTTCGCGGATGCGACATTCCTCGCGTTCGTGTTCTTCGCGGCGCGGCTGCTCAGCGCGCCCGAAACCGCGGAGCTCATTCGCCCCGAACTTCGATCGACCGAAGCGTGAGGCCGCGGGCCGAGAGCCCCCGCTCGAGCGCATCCCGCACGTGGCGAACATCCTCGGGGTGTGCATCGTCCGCGTCGAGCACCGCGTCGATGGCGTTGCCGTCGCTTTCAAGGCGAACGCGGAGCCCCGCCGCGCGGCCCGCGCCGACCTTGAGGTCCACCGCGTGCCCGCGGGCGCTTCGACCGACACGCAGGTAGGAGACGAAATCGGCAAGCATGGCGTTTGCGTCCGCCACGGGGTGCGGCGCCGTGGTCGCGGCAACCGGTGTCACGTGCGGCGGCGGCAGGAGCGCCGGCATGCACGGATTGAACGCGGTCTCAAGGCACGCGCGGTCGTCGTCGCACCGTGGGCGCTTGTCGCGCAGCTCGGGGGTGGGCGGGGCGTCGTTCGTGCGCGTACGCGAGGCGAGTGTTCCCTCGGGCGCGAACGGCGATGGTCCGGGCGCCGCTCCCGCGCCCGCGGCAGGACACTGCGCAGGGGGCCCCTGCGGCGGCCTCCTTTGGAGCAGGGCTCGGAACGGCGGCGTGCCCGCCGGCCGCGGCTCCGGGTTCGTGCGGGGGCTTGGCGGATCCGCGGGTCGGGTGGGGCTAATCTCCATGCAAATCCGCACATCGGTCAGCGCCTTCGCCGGTTGCGGACGGGCGATGCGCCACGGGATTTCTAGGTTATCCTCCCGCCCGCGTGTCGGATCCCTACGTCGGACGAATGGTGGGCGGCGAGTTCCGCATCCTTGAGCGCATTGGCTCGGGGGGCATGGGTGCCGTGTACAAGGCCGAGCAGCCCGAGATGAACCGCTTCGTGGCGGTGAAGGTGCTGCACCGCAAGTACACCGACCGCGCGGATCTCGTTTCGAGGTTCAAGCGCGAGGCCCGCGCCATGAGCCACCTGTCGCACCCGAACACCGCGCGTGTGTTCACCTTTGGGCAGCTCGATGACGGCGCCTGGTACATCGTCATGGAATACATGGAGGGGAAGAACCTGGCGCAGCTCGTGCGCCTCCTGGCCCCTTCGAGCCCGAGCGGGCGATCAACGTCATGATCAAAGTGTGTGGCGCCCTCGAGGAAGCCCACCGCGGCGGCATCATTCATCGCGACATCAAGCCCGAGAACATCTTCCTGACGAAGCAGGGCGGCATTGAGGACTTTCCGAAGGTCCTCGACTTCGGCCTCGCGAAGGTGAGTGAGCGGCAGATGCGCCCCGGTTCCATGGTCCTCACGCAGGAGGGCATGGTGTTCGGGACCGTGGAGTTCATGAGCCCAGAGCAGGCGCGAGGTGATCAGCTCGACGGCCGTGCGGACGTTTACTCCCTCGCTGTCGTTCTTTACGAGTTGCTCACGGGAAAGCTTCCCTTCGATGCGAAGGAGCCCCTCGAGTTCATCAACCTGCACATCAAAGGGACGCCCATCTCCCTCGCCGAACGCGCGCCGGACCGCGAGTTCCCGCCCGGGCTCCAAGCCATCCTGAACAAGGCGATGGCCAAGAAGGCGGTGGACCGCTTCGAGTCCGCCGCAGCCTTTGCGCGGGCCCTCCGGGACTGCCTCACGGGGCAGGTTTCCGGGAGCGTGCTCCGCGCGGTGCCACCGTCGCCGACGGCCGGCGACGAGCGCGCGACGCCGGTGGCGGGTCCGCATGCTGCGCACAATCAGGGGCTCAACGCGGGCGATCTCCCAGTTCCGACCACGAACACGCATTGGATTGTGCTCGGCATCGGTGTCGCCCTCTTCGTGGCGGCCCTCGTGATGTTCGGACTGAACGCGTTTTACAAGTGAATTGACCGGCGATGGCCGGGGTTTTCGCGGGGGCGGACGTGGCGTCGCCGTGACCCTAGGACCGGTGCCATGGACCGCTTGACGCTCCCGGGACCGCCGCGCAGGATTCGCCCGCCGATGTCCACGGCCGTTGCACCGCGGAAGTTTGAAGCGAGCGGGGACCTCGAGGCCCACGCTCCCACATCCGTCGTGCGTGACCTTCTCGCGCTCACGAAGCCGCGCATCACGCTCATGGTGTTGCTCACGGCCGCGGGTGGCATGTGGCTTGAGGGCGTCGCCGTTTCGTGGGGCAAGCTCGTGGCGACCCTGGTGGGCATGTCGCTGATCGTCGGCGCCGCCAACTCGTTCAACTGCTGGCTTGAGCGCGACCTCGATCGGTTGATGGCGCGGACGAAGAATCGCCCGCTTCCGGCCGGCCGGCTTGCGCCGAGGACCGCCGTCATGTTCGGCGCTGCGCTCGCTGCGCTGGCGTTGCCGGTGCTCTACTTCGGCGTGAACCCGCTCACGGGTGTACTCGGCGCGGCCGCCTTCGGTTCCTACGTGGCGATCTACACGCCCCTCAAGACGCTGAGCCCCGCCGCGCTCCTCGTGGGCGCCGTGCCCGGGGCGCTGCCGCCACTCATGGGCTCGGCGGCGGCCTCGGGTCGCATTACGGCGGAAGGCCTCCTGCTTTTTGGGCTCCTGTTCCTCTGGCAGCTTCCCCACTCCATCGCCATCGCCTCCTTCCGGAAGGCGGAGTACGAAGCGGCGGGCATGCGCGTGCTTCCGGCCGTGCGTGGCGATCGCGTCGCGCGTCTGCACGCGGCGTTCTGGGCCTTGCTCCTCTAGCCCGTTTCCCTTGGGCTCGTGTGGATCGGTGCCGCGGGCTGGATCTACGGCGGAATCGCACTGGTGATGGGCATCGTGTTTGCCGGGCTCACCCTGGAAGGGCTCCGTGCGGAGCCGCCTGCGAACTGGGCGCGTCGCGTCTTTTTCGCGTCGCTCGCGTATTTGCCGGTGGTGTTCGTGGCGCTCATGCTCGACGCGGGCTGACCGGTGTCCGTGCTCCACGCGTCGCCCGCCGCTCGCCCGCGCACCTTCACGCATCTGGCGTTGTGCTTGGCGCTCGTCTCCCTCGGAGCGTGCTCGAAACCCGAACCGCCGCCCGAGCTCCCGCACCTCGGCACCTTGCCTTCGTTCGCGCTCACCACGCAGCGTGGCGCCGCGTTCGGTGAAGGGGACTTCGTCGGAAAGCTGACGGCGGTGAACTTCATCTTCACGTCGTGCCCCACCATCTGCCCCGTCATCGTGGAGCGCACACGGTCCGTCCAGGCGGCGCTCAAGGCGGCGAGTCCCCGGGCGCGCATTGTGAGCTTCTCCGTGGATCCCGAGACGGATACCCCGGAAGTCCTAGCGAAGTTCGCGGCCAAGCACGGCGCAGACGAGTCCGTGTGGACCTTCGTGACCGGGGACGCGGGCACCCTCGGCGAAGCGGTCGTGCACGGCTTTAAGGTGGCCGTGGGCGAACGAACGCCGCGCGCGGACGGCGCCTACGACATTCTGCACGCCAGTCACTTCGTGCTGGTGGACGACAAGGCGGAAATCCGCGGCTACTACCCGAGCGATGCGGACGGTGCCGCGCGGCTCGTGGCCGCCGTTGCTGAGCTTGAGAAGACCGCCAAGCTCGAGAAGACACAAGGAGCCCGATGAACTGGCCCACGAATGCCGCGGAGAGCCTCGCCCTCCTCAACGCGTGTCTGAACGGAACCTCGGGCGTGCTCCTCGTCCTCGCCGTACGTGAAGCCAAGGCGAAGCGCTTCGATGCACACCGAAGGCTGATTCTGACGGCGGTGGGCACGTCGGCGGCGTTCCTCGTTTCGTATTTCACGCGCATGGCCATCGCGGGCGAGCTCAAGTTCCCCGGCACGGGGCTCGTTCGCACGCTCTACCTCGTGCTGCTCGCAAGCCACGTCATCCTCGCGATGGTGGCGTTGCCGCTCATCCTCAGGAGCGTGTATCTCGGCCTTCGCATGCGGCGCGCGGAGCACCGGCGGATCGTGCGTTGGGCGTACCCGATCTGGCTCTACGTCTCCGTGACCGGCGTCATCGTCTACGTGATCCTCTACCAGATCACCTGGCGGTAGGCGCTCGGCGTCTTCGCCGGGCCGCTGGCGGCGCCCCTCAGTCCTTGCAGTGACCGGCGGGGGGCTTCTTCCAGTCCTTCTGCTTTGCCTTGGCGGTCTTGGCCAGGGGGGACTGGGGGAACTTCTTGAGGAAGGCCGTGAGTGCGGTGTCGGCGTCCTTGCAGGAGCCGAGGCTCCAGAACGCGTCGGCGAGGGCGAGCAGTGCGTCGTCGGCCGAGTCGCTCGTGCCGTACTGCTGAAGTACCGTGTTGAACTCGCGGAGTGCGTAGCTCCACTGGCCTTGATCGGCGTAGCTCTTGCCGACGGCAAACTGCGCGTCACCGGCGCGCGGGTCCGTCGGGTAGCGCTTGATGAACTCGCGCATCAGGCCGCGTCCCGTGGAGTGGTCACCGCTTGCCAGGGCGCGTTGCGCCGCGGTGAAGTGCTGATTCACGTCGGACGGGATCAGGCTCGGGTCGATGGGTACGTCGACGCCCGCCTTTCGCGCGAACTGGTCGATGCGCGACGAGAGCGATGCGGAGAGCTCGGTGTTCTGATTCTTGAGTTCAGCGATCTCGCCTTCGAGGCGCGCAATCTGCTCGCGGAGGGCTTTGATCTCAATGCCGAGGTCGGCGCTGTTGCGCGTGACTACTTGCGTGGCCTGCTCAAGCACGGTCTCCAGTTCCGCGACGCGTTTCTTGGCGATCTCGAGCTGCTCGGCCATGTCGTGGCGCTGCTGCTCGGAGCCGCTCTCGAGGTCGCGAATGCGCCGCTCAAATTCGTCGCCCCGTTGGACAGACGTCCAGCAGCCCGTGCCGAGGAGGCAGAGCAGCGTGGCCAAAGCGGGGTGAAATGCGGAGAAAACGCGCATGCTCAGCGGGGCGACCTACTTCGAGCGGACGTCGACGCGGCGGTCGCGGGACCACGAACCTTCGTCCGTGCCCGAGGCCATTTCCTCGCCCATGGAGGTGCTCGCGAGGCTATTCGCGTCGGCGCCGAGGGACTTCATGTAATCGAGGACGGCGCGGGCGCGGCGGTCGCCGAGGGCGAGGTTGTATTCCTCGGTGCCGCGCGGGTCGCAGTGACCGGTGAGCTGGAGCGCCGCGATACCGCGCTCCTTCATGCACTGGATGTTGGCCTGAGCAGCGCTCCGGGCCGCGCCGTCGAGGGCGTCCGCGTCGAAGCCGAAGTAGACGGGCTGGAGCTCGCAGGGGCCGGAGCCCGTGTCCGACGATGAACTCATGGGCGCGACGCAGCGGTTTCCATCGCACTCCTGGCCGGGCGGGCAGTCGGTGGACGACTGGCAGTAGCCTGCGATGGCGTCGCAGCGGCCGGACGCGCACTGCTGACCCTGCTCGCAGTCCGCATCGCTGCGGCACTGCTGGCAGAGACCGTTTACGCAGTATTCTCCGCCGTGGCAGTCCTCGTCGTCGTCGCACTTCGGGTACGACGGGCCGCAGCCAATGGCGAGGGCGCAGA